>NZ_JBSGDR010000004.1:0-538570 GCF_053602455.1 Amycolatopsis sp. NPDC004378 | reverse complement strand
CGCCCGGTCCCATTCCGAACCCGGAAGCTAAGCCTGACAGCGCCGATGGTACTGCAACCGAAGGGTTGTGGGAGAGTAGGACACCGCCGAACTTACGTTGGGGAAGGCCCCGGTCGAGGACCAGACATGGTCCTCCCGGGGCCTTTTCTCATACCCACCCCCGGGTAATACCCCACCAAACACCCGCGATGCCCACCCGACCGCGCGAGATGCCCGCTCAGTCACGGGTGATGCCCGCTCAATCACGGGTAATGCCTCCCCGAGCACGGGTGATGCCCTCGTCGCACGCCGGCCGCGGCCATACCGCGGGCCGGGGTTACGCGTGTCGACCCTCCCATCACGCGAGTCGACCCCCCATCACACGAGTCGACCCCCCATCACACGAGTCGACCCGGCAATCACGCCTGCCGACCGTTCCGGCCCACCGCACTGGCCTCGCTCGGGCAGAAACCGATCTGGGCGCAGCCGGAACTTACCGCTGCGACCTACCGGCTCCCCGTGCATACCCGGCCGGACCCCGTGCTTGGCCGGGCATCCACCAGCGACTGGAGAGGCCTGACGCGTGATTGGACGGGCATCACCCGTGACCGAGCAGGCATCACGTGTGACCGGAGGGGCATCTCGCGTGACTGGAGAGGCATCTCGCGTGATTGAAGGGGCATCACGCGTGATTGGGGAGTCGACACGGGTTGGGCGGTGTGGGTACGAAAAGGGGCCAGGAGCGTAGCTCCTGGCCCCGTGAAGCCGATGGGTTACTTCAGGGCCGAGCCGGCCTGCCAGTCGGCCCAGGACTTGGACCAGTCGCCGTACAGGTCCCACACCGGCAGCTGGGGGCCGCCCGAGTTGGTGACCTCCACGACGTCGCCCAGGCCCATGTTCTGGAAGAACCACTGGGCGTTCGCGCCGTTCAGGTTGATGCAGCCGTGTGACACGTTCGAGCTGCCCTGCTGGCCGACGCTGTTCGGGTTCTCGTGGACGAACTCGCCGTCGTTCGAAATGCGCTCGGACCACTTCTCGTTCGAGCGGTACGCCTTCGGGTCCGGTGGGCAGACGCCGTACGTGCACGAGTCCATCGTGTAGTTGGCCTGCTTGTCCGAAATGACGTGCGCGCCCAGGTGGGTGGGGGTCGCGTCCTTGCCCATCGAGATCGGCATGGACTTGACCATCGCGCCGTTGTGGAAGATCTGCATCTGCTCGGTGTTCCCGTCCGCCTTGGCGATCCAGGAATCGTGCACCTTGTACGTTTCCGTACGATCTTCCGCACCGAAGACACCGTTGCCGAAATCGACGCCGTAGATCTTCGCCGACACCTTGAGCGTCGTGCCGGGCTTCCAGTACTCCTTGGGCCGGTAGTGGACGTTCGAGTCGTCGATCCAGTACCAGCTGCCGTCCTGCTTCGGCGTCGACTCGACCGTCAGGGCCTTCTCGACCGCCGCCTTGTTCTTCACGGCGATCTTGCCGAAGCTGAACACGATCGGCTGCCCGACGCCGACGCCCGTGCTCGCCACCGCGGACGGGGCCGGGATCAGGTTCGCGTTCGCCTGCTTCTTCGGCGCGATCGTGCTGATCTGGTTGTCCTGCTCGATCGGCTTCCCGTCCGCGCCTTGGGCGTGCGCGACGACCTTGTACGTCGCGCCGTAGCCGAGGGGTTCGGTCGACGTCCAGCTGGCGCCGTCCGCCGCGAGCTTGCCGGCGACCTTGGTCCCCTTGGCGGTGTTGGACACCGTCACGTCGAGGAGCTTCCCATTCGCCGCTTTGACCACGATCGGCGTCGCCGGGTTGACCCCGGTGCCGTTCGCGGGCTCGAACGTCACGGCGACCGGAGTCGCCGACGGCGACGCGGAATCGGACGCTGGCGCTCCACCGCCGGGTGAGCCGCCGTCGTCACCGGACGAGCAGGCGGAAACCAGCAGAGCCCCGGCGACGATTCCGGCCACCGAAAGTAAAATCTTCTTGGGGAGCATATTGTCTCTTTTTGGGAAATTGGGATCGGCGGGCATTCGACAAATCAAAATCTACGCGATAGCGATGACGTCCTTGACGGCGGATCGGTGCATCGGCGTGACGCGAATCACTTGACGACGAGCCCCGGTGCCCCGTAGAGGCCGGGCCCCGCCGGGGAAATCCCGTCGAGGTACTCGCGAGCGGCCGTGTACGCCTGTTCCGCCAACGCTTCGGTGTGCCCGAAATCGAGCGGGTTCACACGGACCGGGGCCGGCCCGGGCACGTACAGCACCGGCACCTCGGCCGCGGCCAGCGGCGCTTCCAGCACCGCCTGGTTCCGCATGCTGATCATCGCGGTGAACATCATCACCTCGGCGAACGTCCGGGGCGCGTCCGGCATCTTGCCGGGGAAGGCGCAGTCCAGCACGACCAGCGACTTCGCGCCCATCGCCAGCGCCTGCCGCATCGGCACGTTCGCGACGAGCCCGCCGTCGTACAGCAGCCGCCCTTCGTGCTCCACCGGCGGGAAGATGCCCGGGATCGCGCAGCTCGCCAGCAGCGGCGCCAGGAGCGGCCCGGACCGGATCAGCAGCGGCTCGGCCGTGTCGACCTGCGTCGTGACGACGCCGAGGGGCAGCGCGAGGTCCTCGAAGCGGGTCCCGGCGCCGAGGTGGTCGGCGATGATCCCGGTCAGGCCGGTGTTGGGGAACAGGTGCGTCCTGCTCTGCGTCAGCGTGCGGACCTGGCTCAGCACGCCGCCGGGGAAGGCCTCGGCACGCGTCATGTGCGCCCAGATGCCGTGCAGGCGCGCCAGCGCGTCGTCGCCGGGCAGCGCAAGCACCGCCGCGTTGAGGGAGCCGACCGACGTGCCCGTGACCAGGTCCGGCGTCAGCCCGGCTTCGCCGAGCGCGCGCAGCATGCCGACCTGCATGGCGCCGAGGCTGCCGCCCCCGCCGAGGACGAACCCGATCGGCCGGGGGAGATCCGCGAGACTCATACCGCCGAATGTAGTAAGCCCGACTTTCGCAGGTCGTGCGGGCCGTGAAGACGACGTTAACCTGCTGGGCGTGGCCGAGCTCGAGCTGCGGCACCTCAGGTCCGTCCGCGCCGTCGCGGACAGCGGCAGCGTGAGCCGCGCCGCCACCGTCCTCGGCGTGAGCCAGCCCGCGCTCACCGCGCAGCTCAAGCGGATCGAACGGATCCTCGGCGGCGACCTGTTCGTCCGCGGCCCCAGTGGCGTGCGCCCGACGGAGCTCGGCCGGTTCGTGCTCTCGCGGGCCGACGCGCTGCTGTCGGACGTGCAGGACCTCGTCGCCTCGGCCCGGCGCCACGGCGAGGGCGCCGCCGAGACGCTGAAGATCGGGTACGTGCCGCTGCTCATCATCGGCCGGTTCATCGAGGAGCTTGGCGAACTGGCGGCTGATGTCCAGACCTACGCCGAACCCGCCTCTCTGACGCTCCTGAAGCTGCTTTCGACGGGCCGTGTCGACGTCGCCCTGCTCGAACGCTTCGACGGCACCGAAACGCAGCACTTCGCCGGGCTCGCCGTGCGGACGCTGGCCACCGAGCCGATCTTCGTCGGCATCGCCGAGGGGCACCCGGCGATCCGCGACGGCGTCGTCGACCTCGCCGACCTGGCCGGCTGCGACTGGATCCTGCCGCCACCGCACGAAAACTGCGTGCGGGTCCGGTTCCTGCAGGCGTGCGCGGCGGCCGGGTTCACGCCGCGGGTGCGGCACTTCACGTCCGAAGCCGGTACCGCGGGCACGCTGATCGCGCAGGGCGCGGTGTGCCTGGCGCAGGCGGCTTCCGCACCGCCACCCGGGCTCCTCGCGCTGCCCCTGGCGGGCGACCCGCTGTGGACGACGTTGTTGTTCGCGACGCGCGAGGACGACGCCCGCACGCCGACCACCGACGCGGTGTTCCGGTGTGCGGAAGTCGCGTATTCGGCATCACGGCAACGGAATCCGCATTTCGCGAACTGGATCCGCGTGCATTCCGAATTGGCGCCTGCCTAGGACACCTTTTCCGGCTTTCGCTTCTTCAGGCGCAGCAAGAAGAACACGCCCGCCGCGGCGAGGACGCCGACGACGATCAGGCCGCCCGTGTTCACCGCGCCTTCGATGCGTTTGGCCGCCTCGCCGAGGGCGGCGCCGATGCTGATGTGGACCAGCGACCAGCAGAGGGCGCCCGTCGCGGCGGCGGGGAGGAACTTGCGGAACGGCAGGCCCGACGTCCCGGCCGCGGCCGGCGTCAGCGTGCGGATCACCGGCAGGAAGCGGGCGAAGAACACCGCCCACGCGCCACGGCGTTCGAGGACGCCGGCCGCCTTGTCCCAGGCGTCGAGGCCGTACTTGCGGATCAGCTTCGTTTCCCGCAGCCGGGGGCCGAAGCGGCGGCCGACGAAGTAGCCGAGCGCGTCGCCGGCTGTCGCGCAGAGGGTGACGACCGTCCAGAGGGCGAGGAACCGCGCGACGGTGTTCGCCGTCGTCGCCGCGATGAGCAGGCCCGACTCGCCGGGGGCCAGGAACCCGAGCCCGATCGTGCATTCGGCGAACACCAGGCCGCCGGTCGCGGCGACGAGCCCCGGTTCCGGAAGTCCTTGCAACCAGCTGAGCAGGTCCGAAACCAGGGCCATGCACCCCACTTTACCGATCCTTTAAGGATGGTGAGGTGACGTCGGTCACCGCGCCAGCAGCGACGCGGCTTCCTGTGCGGCCGGGCCCTCGGCGGCCAGGTGGGCCAGGTTGTCCGGCAGTTCCTCGCCGCGGTGGGCCTTGGTCTGGGCGTAGAGCCGTCCCGCGCGGTAAGACGAGCGCACCAGCGGACCGGCCATCACACCCGCGAAACCCATCGCCTCCGCAGCCTTCGAATGCTCCACGAACTCCTCCGGCTTCACCCACCGATCCACCGGATGATGCCGCGGGGAGGGACGCAGGTACTGCGTGATCGTCAAAATCTCACACCCCGCGTCGACCAGATCCTGCATCGCCGGAGCCACTTCTTCGGGAGTCTCGCCCATGCCCAGGATCAGGTTGGACTTCGTCACCAGACCGGCCTCACGCGCCTTCGTGATGACTTCCAGGGACCGGGCGTAGCGGAACCCGGGGCGGATCCGCTTGAAGATCCGCGGAACGGTCTCCACGTTGTGCGCCAAGACCTCCGGCCGCGAACCGAACACCTCAGCCAACTGCGCGGGATCAGCGTTGAAATCCGGGATCAGCAGCTCGACACCGGTGCCGGGGTTGAGAGCGTGAATCTGGCGCACGGTCTCCGCGTAGAGCCACGCACCACCGTCGGAAAGGTCATCACGGGCGACGCCGGTCACCGTGGAGTACCGCAGCCCCATGGCCTGCACCGACTCCGCGACCTTCCGCGGCTCGGTGCGGTCAAGGGCGGCGGGCTTGCCGGTGTCGATCTGGCAGAAGTCACACCGACGCGTGCATTGATCCCCGCCGATCAGGAACGTGGCCTCACGGTCTTCCCAGCACTCGTAGATGTTGGGACACCCCGCCTCTTCACACACCGTGTGAAGGCCTTCGCGACGCACCAGACCCTTGAGCTCGGTGAACTCCGGACCCATCCGCACCCGCGTCTTGATCCACGACGGCTTCTTCTCGATCGGCGTCTCACTGTTGCGAACCTCGAGACGCAGCAGCTTCCGGCCTTCTGGCGCAGCACTCACGCCCTCAACCGTACGCCCGTCCGGGCTACGCGGGGTCGGGGGTGATGCCCGTCAACTTCGCGGTCAGCTCCCACAGCGCGGACCCCACGGACTCGCTGCGCGCGGCCGCCAGCGGCGGCACGCGCGCGGGGTATCCGCGCAGGTTGCCGAGGCCCCGAGGGCCGAAGTAGGCGCCGCCTTCGACGCCGTCGGCGGTGGCCGCGTACAGCTGCGGCAGCGCGCCCATCCGCGGGCCCTGGGCGAACAGGGTCTCGCCGAGGTGGTGGGTGCCGGCGATCAGGCCGCGGACGACCGGGTTCGCGTACGACCGCGCCATGCCGCTGCCCAGCCCGGTCGCGGTGTACCCGGGGTGCGCGGCCACGCTGACGACGTCGGAGCCGGCCGCACGCAGCCGCCGGTCCAGTTCGAGCGCGAACACCTGGTCGGCGAGCTTCGACTGCCCGTACGCGGCCGCCGCGTTGTAGCGGCGGTGGTCGCCGTTCGGGTCGTCGAAGTGAATGCGGGCGCCGGTCGCGGCGAGGCTCGAGAGCGTGACGACGCGGGCGTGCGTCCCGCCGCGCAGGGCGGGCATCAGCAGCCAGGTCAGCGCCGCGTGGCCGAGGTAGTTGGTGCCGAGCTGCAGGTCGAAGCCGTCGGCGGTGCGGCCGCGGGCGGTCGCCATCACGCCGGCGTTGTTGACCAGGACGTCCAGCTTGTCGCCGGTCGTTTCCCTGGCCGACGCGGCGGCCGCGCGCACCGAGGCGAGCTCGCTCAGGTCCAGTGGGATGAGCTCGGGCTCGGCGCCCGCGGCGGCCGCTTTGACGATGTCCAGTGCCTTCGCCCCGCGCTCGGCGGAGCGGCAGGCGAGGAGCACGCGGGCCCCCTTGGCCGCGAGCACCTCCGCGGTGCGCAGTCCGAGCCCCGAGTTCGCCCCGGTGACCAGGGCGGTCCGACCGGTCTGGTCGGGGATGTGGGCGTCGGTCCAGCGCTCCGTCATGCGTGTTCTTTACTCCATCCATGCCCCCGCCGCCGCCCTCAACGGAGGCGCTGCGCGCCGCTGGCTGAATTGTTATGCACTCGGCGCGAGCAGGCGCCGCAGGTGTCCCATGACGGGACGGCGGCGGGCGGGCTCGTCGCGGCTCGTGCGCAGCAGCGCCTCGAGCGCGTGACCCACCTTGACGATCTCTTCACCCGGTTCGCGCGGGTCGGCCATCCCGGCCGTGACGGCGAGCATGCGCAGCTCGCCCTCGTGCATCCGGCGCAGCGACGCGTATCGCTCGTAGCCGCCGTCGAGCACCGCGCGCAGGGTTTCGTGCTCCTCGTACGCCCCGCGCCAAGCGCGGGTGACGGCGTCGACGTGGTCGCCGAGGCCGTCGGCTTCGTCCGGGTCGGTGACCTCGGCACGCAGCCGGCCGGCCAGCACCTGCGTCCACTTGTGCTGCAGGGCCAGGAGAACGTTCTCCTCGGTGCCGAAGTTCTCTTCGGCGCCGGGGACCTCCTCCAGCGGCAGCGGCGCGGCCGGTTCGCGGCCGGCCAGGCGGACGGTGGCTTCGAGGATTTCCTGACGTCGGTAGAAGTCGGTCCAGCTCATCGTGTGGCTCCCCTTCCGTGGTCCGGGTCATACCGCGGGTCTGCGGCATACTCCCGGTACGGACCTGACACGGCGAACATACCATGAGTATGGAGAGATCCTCCGGGCGTAAGGTTGTGAAGGTGGCGACAATGAGGTCCAGACGGCTCGACTACTCCGAGTCGACGCGGTCGGCGCTGGTCGACAGCGCGGTGGAACTGTTCACCAAGCGCGGTTACGCGGGTACCTCGCTCGACGAGATCGCCAAACGTGCCCGGGTGACGAAGGGTGCGCTCTACCACCACTTCAGCGGCAAGCAGGCGCTCTTCGAGGCCGCGTTCGACCTGGTCGAAAGCCTCGTCTACGACCGGCTCGACAAGATCATGAACGGCGACGGCTCGCCGTGGGAACGCGCGCTCGGCGGGCTCAACGCGTTCATCCGCGCCTGCCTCGACCCGGCCTACCAGCGGATCGCCATCCACGAGGCGCCGGTCGTCATGGGCTGGGAACGCTGGCGCGAAGCCGAGGAGCGCTGCAGCTTCGGGCTCGTGCGCTCCGGCCTGCAGTCGCTGATCGACGCGGGCGAGGTCGAGCCGGTGCCGGTGGAGGTCACCTCGCGGCTGCTGTTCGGCGCGCTGTCGAGCGCGGCGACCGAGATCGCCAGCTCGCCCGACCCGAAGAAGGTCGGCGCCGAGATCGAGGACGTGATCGTCCGCATGCTGGTACGGCTGCGGCGCACGGAACCCGACGTCTCTATAGGCTGATCTTCGTGGACTTGAGGATCTTCACCGAGCCCCAGCAGGGGGCCAGCTACGACGACCTGCTGCGCGTGGCGAAGGCGACCGAAGCCGCCGGCTACGACGCCTTCTTCCGCAGCGACCACTACCTGAAGATGGGCTCGGCCGACGGCCTGCCCGGCCCGACCGACGCCTGGATCACCCTCGCCGGCCTGGCCCGCGAGACCAGCCGGGTCCGGCTCGGCACGCTCGTCACCGCGGCGACGTTCCGGCACCCGGGTCCCCTGGCCATCTCGGTCGCGCAGGTCGACCGGATGTCCGGCGGCCGCGTCGAGTTCGGCTTCGGCGCCGGCTGGTACGACGCCGAGCACGAGGCGTACGGCCTGACGCTGCCGCCGCTGAAGGAGCGCTTCGACCGCTACGCCGAGCAGCTCGAGATCGTCACCGGGCTGTGGAAGACGCCGGTGGGTTCGACGTACTCCTTCGCCGGGCAGTACTACACGCTGACCGACTCGCCGGCCCTGCCGAAGCCGGCGCAGTCCCCGGCGCCGCCGGTGATCGTCGGCGGCCAGGGCAAGAAGCGCACCCCGCAGCTGGCGGCCCGGTTCGCGGACGAGTTCAACCTGCCGTTCGTGGACGCCGGGACGGCGGCCGACCAGTTCGCCCGGGTCGACGCAGCGGCGCGGGAGATCGGCCGCGACCCCAAGGAGATCCTGCGCTCGGTGGCGCTGGTGATCGGGGTCGGCCGCACCGAGGAGGAGGTCGCGCGCCGGGCCTCGGTCATCGGCCGCGACGTCACCGAGCTGCGGGCGAGCGGCCTGGCCGGGACGCCCGCCGAGGTCGTCGACCGGATCGGGCAGTGGCGGGAGAAGACCGGGATCACCCGCGTGTACCTGCAGCTGCTGGACCTGTCCGACCTGGACCAGATCGACCTGATCGCGGCCGAGGTCGCACCCCAGCTGGACTGAACGGAAACGGGCGCCTCCCGCGGGAGGCGCCCGTTTCTCAGTTCTGGAGGGCGAAGGTGACGCCCGCGGCCTGCGGGGCCTCGGGACGCGGGAGCCAGCGGTCTTCGCTCACCGGCAGCTCGCCTTCGAGGGCCGCGAGGACGGCGTCACGCGCGAGCGGCAGCACCGCTTCCACGCTCACGTCGCGCTGCAGCTCGTACGAAAGCGACGTCACGCCCGCGTCGCGGATTCCACACGGGACGATCGTGTCGAACGCCGACAGGTCCGCGTTGCAGTTCAGCTCGAAGCCGTGCATCGTCACGCCGCGCTGGACGCGGATGCCGATCGCGGCGATCTTGCGCTCGATGCCGCGGTCGTCGGCGGGGATCCAGACGCCGCTGCGGCCCTCGACGCGGCCGGTGTGCACGCCGAGCGAGTCGCACACGTGGATCAGCGCCTCTTCCAGCCGCCGCACGTAGTGCACGACGTCGATCGGGTCGCCGAGCTTGAGGATCGGGTAGCCGACCAGCTGACCGGGGCCGTGCCAGGTGATCTTGCCGCCGCGGTCGACGTCGATCACCGGGGTGCCGTCGGTCGGGCGGTCGGCCTCCTCGGTGCGCTTGCCCGCGGTGTACACCGACGGGTGCTGCAGCAGGAGCATCGTGTCCGGGCCGGTGCCGTCGGCGCGGGCCGTCAGGTGGCTCCGCTGGAGCTCCCAGGCCTCGGTGTAGTCGATCGTGCCGAGCTCCCGGACGTCGACGGGCTCGGTGCTGGCGCGGCAGGAAGTGCGGGAAGAACTCACCCGTCGAGGCTACGCCCGTCACCCGGGGGAAGCAGCCGCAAGGCGCACGCTGAGAGCAGCCCGACACCGGTCACCGCCAGCACTGCGCCGACCGTGTCCGTGACCCAGTGCACGCCCAGCACGACGCGGCAGGCGGCGGACAGCACGACCGCGACGGCGACCGCCACCGCCAGCCGGCGGACCAGCCGCGGCCACAGCCACGCCGCCAGCAGGAGCAGGACGAACCCGGTGCTCGCCACCGACACGACGTGCCCGCTCGGATAGCTCAGGTCCGGGTAGTCGCGGGGGCGTTCGCGCAGGAAGATCGGCTTGAACACCAGGCTCGTCAACCGGCACAGGACGAGTACGACGGCCAGCCGCACGCACAGCCCGAGGTGTTCGCGGCGGCGCAGCGCCACCGCCAGCAGCGCCACGCCCAGGACGTAGGGGAGCACCGGCCCGAGGACGTCGCTCCCGGCCTGCGCGACCCGGCCGAGCGGCTCCGCGTAGACGCCGCGAAGCGCGTTCGCGACTTCGACGTCGAGGGTCAGCGGCTGCCGCGCCACGCTCAGGCCGAGCACGACGAACGCGGCGCAGAGCACCACCCCGACCACGAGCCAGCGCTGCAGGGGGACGCTCATGCCGCGGCGAGCGCGCTGTCGAGGGTGGGGTGCCGGAACGCGTAGCCGGACCGCTCCAGCGCGCCGGGAAGAGCCCGCTGCCCGAACAGCGCCATCTCCTCGCCGGCCTGGCCGAGGACGGTCTTGAGCGCGATCCCGGGCACCCACCACGGCGCCGGGCGGTGCAGCGCGCGCCCGACCGTCCGGGTGAACTCGGCGTTGGTCACCGGGGCCGGGCCGGTCAGGTTCACCGGCCCGGACAGGTCGTCGTGCGTCAGGGCGTGGACGATCGCGCCGACCTCGTCCTCGAGCGCGATCCACGACATGAACTGGCGGCCGTCGCCGAGCCGGCCACCCAGGCACAGCTGGAAGAGCGGCCGCAGCGTGGCGTACAACCCGCCCTTGGCCGACAGCACCAGCCCGGTCCGGACGTGCACGACGCGCGCGTCACCCGCGCCCGCCGTCGCGGCTTCCCAGGCTTCGCAGAGCTCGGCGAGGAAACCGCCGCCGCGCGGCGCGGACTCGTCCACAGTGGACGATCCGGTGTCTCCGTAGAAGCCGACGGCGGACGCGTTGACGAGCACGCCGGTCCCGTGTTCGGCGACGGCTTCGGCGAGCACCTCGGTCGGCTCGACCCGGCTGTCGGTGAGCTGCTGCTTGCGCATCGCGCTCCACCGGCCGGGGAACAGCGGCGCGCCGGCCAGGTTCACGACGGCGTCGACCCCCTCGAAGGCCCCGTCGGCGATCGAGCCCGACGGCGGGTCCCAGCGGAACTCCGTGGTGCCGCGGGCATCCCGGCGCACGAGGGTCCGGACTTCGTGGCCCTCGCGCCGCAGGCGCTCGCCCAGCGCCGACCCGATCAAGCCGCTCGCTCCGGCGATCAGTACTCGCATGCTCCGATCGTCGCGTATCCGGTGCGCGGCCGCACGTCCGGCCCGGAGACGGCGAAGGCCGCCACGGGAGTCCCGTGGCGGCCTTCGCCGTCGTGCACTCAGAGGCCGAGTTCGCCCTCGAAGTTGCCCTCTTCCAGGCGCTGCTTGATCGTCGTCAGGAAGCGGCCCGCGTCGGCCCCGTCCACCAGGCGGTGGTCGTAGGTCAGCGGCAGGTACGCCATGGACCGGACGGCGATCGTGTCGTTGCCGTCGGCGTCCGCGATCACGACCGGCCGCTTGACGACCGCGCCGGTGCCGAGGATGCCCGACTGCGGCTGCACGATGATCGGCGTGTCGAACAGCGCGCCGACGCTGCCGATGTTCGTGATCGAGAACGTGCCACCGGACAGCTCGTCCGGCTTGATCTGGCCCGACCGCGCGCGGCCGGCCAGGTCGGCGATCCGGTGCGCGAGACCGGCCAGGCTCAGCTCGCCCGCGTCGTGGATCACGACCGAGAGCAGCCCGCGCTCGGTGTCCACCGCGATGCCCAGGTGCACGGCGCCGTGGTAGGTGATCTCCTTCGTGTCCTCGTTGTAGGACGCGTTGACGTTCGGGTGCTGCTTGAGCGCCTCGACCGTGGCCTTCGCGAAGAACGGCAGGAACGTCAGGTTGACGCCCTCGCGCTCCTTGAAGGCCGCCTTCGCCCGCGACCGCAGCTTGGCGATCTTCGTGACGTCGACCTCCTGGACCTGCGTGAGCTGCGCGGCGATCTGCAGCGACTCGCGGGTCTTGGTGGCCGTGATCTGGCGGATCCGGCTGGCCTTCTGGACCGTGCCGCGCAGCGCCGCGAGCTCCGGCGACACCGGGGCGGCCGGGCGCGGAGCCGACGGAGCGGCAGCGGCGGCGGGGGCCGGAGCGGCAGCGGCGGGAGCCGGGGCGGCCGCCTTCTGCTTCTCCTCGGCCGCGGCCAGGACGTCCTGCTTGCGGATCCGGCCGCCGACGCCGCTGCCGGTCAGCGACGCGAGGTCGATGCCGTGCTCGGTCGCCAGCTTGCGGACCAGCGGCGTGACGTACGGGCCGTCCGCCGAACCGTCCTTCGAAGCCGCGGCCGGGGCCGCCTCGGTCGCCTTCGCCGCGGGCGCGGCCTGCGGCTCGGGCTTCGGTTCCGGCTTGGGCTCGGGCTTCGACTCCTGGACCGGCTCGGGCTTGGGTTCCGGCTTCGGCTCGGGCTTGGGCTCCGGCTTGGGTTCGGGCTTGGCCTCGGCCTTCGGCGCCGCACCGGCGTCCCCGATCACGGCCAGGACGCCGCCGACCTCGACGGTCTCGTCCTCGCCCGCGCGGATCTCCAGCACCGTGCCGGCGACCGGCGACGGCACCTCGGTGTCGACCTTGTCGGTGGAGATCTCGAGCAGCGGCTCGTCGACCTCGACCGAGTCGCCGACCGCCTTCAGCCAGCGCGTGACGGTGCCCTCGGTGACGCTCTCGCCCAGCTCGGGCAGCTTCACCTCGGTGCCTTCGCCGCCGGCGGCCGGCGCGGTGTCCGGCTTGCTCGGCGCGCTGTCCTGGGCCTGCGGTTCCGGCTGCGAGGGCTCGGGCTCGGGCTCGGGCTGCTGCTCTTCCTGCGCGGGGGCGGAGGACTCGGGAACCCCGCCGGACCCGTCGTCGATCACGGCGAGCTCGCCGCCGACCTCGACGGTCTCGTCCTCGGCGGCGCTGATCTTCACGACCGTGCCCGCCACCGGGGACGGCACCTCGGTGTCGACCTTGTCGGTCGAGATCTCGAGCAACGGCTCGTCGACCTCGACGGTGTCGCCCTCCTGCTTAAGCCACCGGGTGACGGTGCCTTCGGTGACGCTCTCCCCGAGCTCCGGCAATGTGACGGAGTAGGCCATCGTTCGCTGACTCCTCTTCCAAGTTCTGCGTGGTCTGGATTCTGCTGGTGGGACGTCAGCTGTGCACGTGCAGCGGCTTCCCCGCGAGGGCGAGGAACGCTTCACCGAGGGCCTCGGTCTGGGTGGGGTGCGCGTGGATGAGCGGCGCGACGTCCTCGGGGTAGGCCTCCCAGCTGTAGATCAGCTGCGCTTCGCCGATCAGCTCGCCGACGCGGTCGCCGACCATGTGGACGCCCACGACCGGGCCGTCCGGGGCCTTGACCAGCTTGACCCCGCCGGAGGTCTTGAGGATCTGGCTCTTGCCGTTGCCGCCCAGGTCGTAGGTGAACGTCGTGACGTCGGCGCCGTACTTGTCCTTCGCCTGCGACTCGGTCAGCCCGACCGACGCGACCTCCGGGTGCGAGTAGGTGACGCGCGGGATGCCGCTCTCGTCGATGACGCGCGGGTTCTGCCCGGCGATCTCCTCGGCGACGAAGATGCCCTGCTGGAAGCCGCGGTGCGCGAGCTGCAGGCCCGGGACGATGTCGCCGACGGCGTAGACGTTCGGCAGGTTCGTGCGCAGCCGCTCGTCGGTGAGGACGAAGCCGCGCTCGATCTTGACGCCGGCCTCCTCGTAGCCGTGGCCGGCCGAGTTCGGCCCGCGGCCGACGGCGACGAGCAGCAGGTCGGCTTCGATGGTCTCGCCGGACTCCAGCGAAACGCTCACGCCGTTGTCGTCCTGCTTCGCGCCGGTGAACTTCACGCCGGTCTTGAAGGCGATCTTGCGACGGCGGAAGGCGCGCTCGAGCTGCTTGGACGCGAACTCGTCCTCGTTCGGGACCAGCCGCGGCAGCGCCTCGACGATCGTCACGTCGACGCCGAAGGAGGCCCAGACGCTGGCGAACTCGACGCCGATCACGCCGCCACCGAGGACCACGACCTTCTTGGGGACGTAGTCGAGGGAGAGGGCCTGCTCGCTGGCGATGATGCGGCCGCCGAGCTCCAGGCCGGGCAGCGTGCGCGAGTACGAACCGGTGGCGAGGATGACGTTCTTGCCGGTGTAGCGGGTGCCGTCCACCTCGACGGTCGTGCCGCCGACGAACGTGCCGCTGCCCTCGACGAGGTTCACCTTGTGCGCCTTGGCCAGGCCCTGCAGGCCCTTGTACAGGCGGGCGACGATGCCGTCCTTGTACTTGTTGACCCCGGCGATGTCGATGCCCTCGAAGGCGGCCTTGACGCCGACCGCCTCGGCTTCACGGGTCTCGTCGGCGACCTCGGCGGCGTGCAGCAGGGCCTTGGTCGGGATGCAGCCCCGGTGGAGGCACGTCCCGCCCAGCTTGTCCTTCTCGATCAACGTGACGGAAAGGCCCAGCTCGGCCGCGCGGAACGCCGCGGCGTAGCCGCCCGATCCGCCTCCCAGGATCACGAGGTCGGCGGAGGTGTCGGTCACTTGTATAACTCCTCGGCAAGCAGTGGGGTGATGCTCTGTCGTCGCCCTCGCGCGGTATAACCGCGCGCGCGACACCCGCCATCTTGTCACTACGCCGGACGGGGCTGCGACCTAGCCGGGTGTGCGACACCGACCACACGCGGACATCGGGATAATGAGTGGGGTAAGTCTCGGGAGGAGAGGTGGTCGTGGTGGGGCTCTTCGACTCGCTGCGCAGGCGGGCCAAGGGTGGTCAACGGGCCGGTACGCTGCGGAAAGCCAGCTCCGGCGACACCCGGCACCTCGAGGAGTGGATCGCCTCGCGCCGGGGTGTCGAGGCCTTCGTCGAGCCGAAGACGAACGTCACCGAGACCACTGTGGTGTTGATCGCCCACGACGGCGAATGGACCCGCCGCCGCATCGGCAGCCTGGAGGCCGCCCAGCAGTTCGGCCACCGCCGGTCGATCCCGGTGTACGAGGTCGCGCGGGTCGGCTACCCGAAGCGGATGCGGGAGTACACCGAGCGCAAGAAGCGCGGGCAGGTCTAGGACCCGGTCCGCCCGAAACCCCCGCCGCGTGTCGACCCCCTGACCACGCGTGTTGACCCTTCGCGCACACCCCGCGTCCGGGACGGCCGTGATCAGAAAGCCGACACGCGTGATTGGAGGGTCGACACGGTCAGCCGGCCTGGGCGAGCAGCGTGGCGTGCTTGACCAGTGCCGCGCGGAACGACGGGTGGACCGTCGTGCCGAGGACCGGGTCGACCTCGACCACGTGGCCCGCCGAGAGCAGCAGCACCGCCGGGTGGGCGAGCACCACGACGCCGTCTTCGGCGCGCAGTTCCGCCGTGCCCAGGAGGCGGGGGAAGACGACGTCGGCGGGCAGGCCGTCGCACGTGCGGAGGAACTCGCGGTGGTCGGGCGGCAACTCGGTGCCCAGGCACAGCTCCGCCGAGTGGATCGCGGCCTCCGACGCCGGGGGCGGGAGGGCGGACCGGCCGCGCAGGAGCGAGCCCGCCGAGCCGCCGCGCAGCCGCATGATCTCCGCGATCAGCTCCGGCCAGGTCCCGAGGTCGGGCGGGTACCGCTCGTGCAGCGCCGCGACCAGCGCGCCCGCGCACGACGGCGCCCAGTCGCGCAGGCCGAGCGGGTCCGCGCCGGCGACCAGCGCGGGGGCCAAGGCGCGCGTCGCCGCGAGGGTCGCGACGTCGGGGCGTGGCCCGGCCAGCGCGGCCCATCCCGCCAGGTCCCCGTCGAGCAGGGCCGTGCGGACGCGGTCCGGGCGCGCCGGCGCCACCTGCTTGACCACCTCGGCGACCGGGCCGGGCGGGAGGACGCCTTCGAGGTCCGAAGCCGGGCGGCGCAGCGAAGCCGTGTGCGCGCGCTCTTCGGCGTCGAGGTCCAGTGGGGACAGTCCGGAAGCCCATTCGGGACGCTGACCGCGCGCCTCGAAGAGCATCGCCCACGCGCGGGCCCGCACCGGGCCGGCCGCGAGCGCGTCGACCGGGCGATCCGCGCGGGCCAGCCACTGCCCGGCCAGCCGGTCGGCCTCGGCGAGGGCGCCGGTGACCGCGAGCAGCAGGGCGGCGTACCCGACCTGGTCGTCCACAGTGGACGAAACGGCGGTCAGGACGTCCCTGACCGCCGTTTCGAGGTATTCGCCGGGCTCCAACTCAGCCGTTGGCGGCGATGTCCGCCAGCACCGCGGCGATCGTCCGGACCGGCACGCCCGTGCCGCCCTTGCCGGTGTAGCCCCACGGCGAGCCGGTGTTGAACGACGGGCCCGCGATGTCGATGTGGACCCAGTCGAGGCCGTCGGCGACGAACTCGCGCAGGAAGATCCCGGCCGCGAGCATGCCGCCCCAGCGGTGGCCCGTCACGTTGGCCAGGTCGGCCAGGCGCGAGTCGAGGTCGGCGCGCAGCTCCTCCGGCAGCGGCATCGGCCAGCCGTTCTCGCCGGTGGCCTGCATGATCGCGGCGACGCGGTCGCGGAAGTCGTCCGAGCCCATCACGCCGGCGGTGCGGTTGCCGAGCGCGACGACCTGGGCGCCGGTCAGCGTCGAGGTCTCGATCAGGTAGTCCGGGTTCTCCTCGGCCGCGCGGACCATGGCGTCGACCAGGACGAGCCGGCCCTCGGCGTCGGTGTTGAGGACCTCGACGGTCTTGCCGCCGTACATCGTCAGCACGTCACCCGGGCGGTACGACGTCCCCGAGGGCAGGTTCTCCGCCAGCGGGATGTGCGCGACGACCTCGAGCGGGTACTTCAGCTTCGCGGCCAGGACGACCGACGCGAGCACGCCGGCCGCGCCGGACATGTCCGAGGTCATGTGGTCCATGTTCGCGGCGGGCTTGAGCGAGATGCCGCCCGAGTCGAACGTGATGCCCTTGCCGACCAGCGCGACCTTCTTGGCGGCCTTGGCCGGCTTGTAGGCCAGGCGCAGCAGCCGCGGCTGGCGGGACGAGCCGCCGCCGACGCCGAGGATGCCGCCGAAGCCCTTGCGCTTGAGCGCCTTCTCGTCGAGAACCTCGAACTCGAGGCCGTTGTCCTCGGCCAGCTTCTTCGCGCGCTCGGCGAAGGAGGCCGGGTAGAGGTCGTTCGGCGGGGTGTTGATCAGGTCGCGGGCGGTCAGCACGGCCTCGGCGATGCTGGTCGCGGCCTTGAGCGTCGCCTTGTGCTCGCGGGCGGTGCCGTCCGCCGGGCTCGCGAAGTCGACCTTCGCGACCGGGGCGTCGCCCTTCTCGGAGCGGTAGGCGGTGAAGACGTACGAGCCGAGGACGGTGCCCTCGACGGCGGCCTGCAGGTCGAGCTCCGACAGCGTGACGAGCGCGCGGTCGGTGCCGGCCAGCGCGCGGCCGGCGGCCCCGGCGGCGCGGCGGACCTGCTCGGGGGTGACGGCGTCGCCCGCCTTGCCGAGGCCGACGGCGAGCACCACGCCCGCGGGCAGCTTGCCCAGCGTCGGCAGCTTGACGACCTCTTCGGCCTTGCCGCTCGCGCCGAGGGTGGCCAGCAGGCCGGCGAGCCGGCCGTCGAAGGCGGCGTCGACCGCGGCGGCGCCGGCGGCGAGCTGGGGGCCGTCCTCGCCCTGCAGGGTGCCGATGACGACCACGTCGGCGCGCGTCTTGGCCAGTGCCTCCCCGGTGTTGTCGGACAGGGCGAGCTTAGGCACGGTCACTTCTGGCTCCTCGCGCGTTCGCGGTGGCACCGGGCGCCGGCCCGGTCGGGATCGTGAGCCATGCTAATGACGACCGAACCACGCGTGAACAGAGGGAGAGGGAGGCGCCCCGTGCGGCTGGGCGGTGGGCTGCTGGTGGTGCTGGCGGCCGGGGCGCCGGGCGCCGGCTGGTGGCTGCTCGCCGGGCTGGTCCTGGCGGCGATCGCGGCGGGGGTGACGGCCCGGGTCCCGGAACCCGGGGATGCGCTGGTCGACCGGGTCGTGGTGGCGGTGGCGCGGCTGGCGGAGGTGACGGTCTACGCGATCGCGTTCGGCGCCTACGTCTTTCCCGCGCACCGCGAAGTGGCCGCCGCGGCCTTCGCCGTGGTGATCACCGGCGCCGGGTTCGCCGGGCTGAAGATCCCGACGTTCGTCGTACGGGCCGTGGGCGTGGTGCTGCTCTCGGCCGGGCTCACGCTGGTCGTGGTGTGCGTCGCCGTGCCGCCGGTGGCGACCGCCGGGGGCGGGCTCCAGGTCCCGGACTTCGCGGGCGTGCTCGTCGCGGCCGTGGTGACGCTGCCGTTCCTGCGGCCGGCGGGACGCGAGAACGCGGGCCGGCGCGTGCTCCTGCTGAGCGCGGTCGCCGTGCTGGCCGCCTTCGCCGCGCTGTACCAGCTCGGCGCGGTCCGGCTCGGGCTGTCCCTGACGTCGCTGCGGGACCTGCTGTCCGCCGCCGACGCGGACTCGCTGCAGTCGCTCCTCACGGTCGTCGCCGTGGTCGCGACCGTGGTGCCCGCGCTCGCGGCCGGGGCCGAGGTCCGCGAGCGTGCCGGCGTGCGCGGCCTGGCCGGGATCGCCGTCGCCGCGGTGGCCGCGTACTTCCTGCCGGCGTTGCCCGTTCTGGTCGTCGCCGGCCTGGTCACCGTGATCGAGCTGCTACTGGGCGTACGCGCGCGCAGGTACAGTGGGGTGCGTGAGTGACCGACGCTGGCGGCCGGGGGAGACCGTGCTCGAACGGTTCCACCGCCCGGACGGCTCGATCGGCCAGATCCACCCGCTGCGCGTCCTCGAGGACGACGGCCGGGTGCTGCTCGGCTGGATCCCGGCGGGCACGCCGATCGTCGGCAGCCGGCTCGTGGACGGCAGGCACATGGGGGAGGCGCCGCTGGAGCAGCGGTTCCGCATCCCGCGCGTGCCGGTGCCGGACTTCTGGCACCGCACGTCCACGCTGCGCCGCGTCGCCGACGACGAATGGTCGTCGGTCTGGTGGTTCTTCGACGCCGCCGGCCGGTTCACGAACTGGTACGTCAACCTCGAGGTGCCGCTCGGCAGGCACCCGCGCGGCGTCGACCGGATCGACGGCGTGCTCGACGTCGTCGTCGACCGCGACGGCACCTGGCACTGGGACGACGAAGACGAGGCCGAGGTCGCGATCGACGCCGGCCGGCTGACGCGCGAGCAGCTGGACCGGCTGCGCGCGGAGGGCGAGCGGATCGGTGCGCTGGCCGAACGCGGCGCCTATCCGTTCGACGGCACCGGCACGGACTTCCGGCCGGACCCGGCGTGGCCCGCGCCGGAGCTGCCCGCGGGCCTGCTCGGGGAGCTCAGCCCGCCAGCAGGAAAAGGATCAGCGCCAACACGGCGTTGACCACCGCGAGGATGACGACCGACTTCGTCGGGATCACCTTCGGGAAGACCACCTTGCCGTGGACGGTCCGCCACCACACGACGCCGAAAACGCCCGCGACGAGGCCGAGGAAGCCGCCGAAGCCGCTGGACAGCACCGCCCAGCCGACCATGCCGAGCAGGCCGACCCCGAAGGTCAGCAGCACCGCGGTGACGAACGTCTTGACGTCGGCCCCGGCGGTCTTGGGCCGGGGCACCGGCTGCGTGGAGTAGGTCACGCGGCCATACTAGAGCGGTCACGGCGAGGGCGCGGACCACCCGGAACAGTGGGACATCCGACTAACGCGCCTCCGACCAAGCGGTATCCTCCTGCCATGACGACCACGACACAGTTCGCCCATGTCCCGCACCCGAGTCCTGCGAGCGCGGACCGTGTCGCGGAGGTACTCGAAGCACCCGGGTTCGGTACTTTCTTCACCGACCACATGGTCATCGTGAAGTGGTCGAAGGCCGAGGGCTGGCACGACGCCCAGGTCGGCCCGTACGCCCCCTTCACCCTCGACCCGGCGACGTCGGTGCTGCACTACGGCCAGGCCATCTTCGAGGGGCTGAAGGCCTACCGCCAGCCGGACGGCTCGATCGCGTCGTTCCGCCCGGACGCCAACGCCGCGCGGTTCCGGCAGTCGGCCGAGCGGCTCGCGATGCCGCAGCTGCCCGAGGACGTCTTCGTCGAGTCGCTGCGTGAGCTCGTCGCCGTCGACGGCCGGTGGGTGCCCACCCGGCAGGGTGACTCGCTGTACCTGCGGCCGTTCATGATCTCGACGTCCACCGGGCTCGGCGTCAACAGCCCGGCCGCCGACTACGTGTACACGGTCATCGCGTCCCCGGCCGGCTCGTACTTCTCCGGCGGCGTGAAGCCGGTGAGCGTCTGGCTGTCGACGGAGTACGTGCGCGCGGCCCCCGGCGGCACCGGCGCGGCGAAGTGCGCCGGCAACTACGCGGCGTCGTTCGTCGCGCAGGCGCAGGCCGTCGAGAAGGGCTGCGACCAGGTGGTGTGGCTCGACGCCGTCGAGCGGCGCTGGGTCGAGGAGATGGGCGGGATGAACCTGTTCTTCGTCTTCGGCTCCGGCGAGAACGCCCGGGTGGTCACGCCCGAGCTGACCGGCTCGCTGCTGCCGGGGGTGACGCGCAAGTCGTTGCTGCAGCTGGCTTCGCGGCTCGGGTACAAGGTCGAGGAGCGCCGGATCTCCACGGAGGAGTGGGAGAAGGCGGCGGCCTCGGGCGAGCTGACCGAGACGTTCGCCTGCGGCACGGCGGCGGTGATCACCCCGGTCGGCCACGTGAAGCACGCGAACGGTGAGTTCACCATCGCCGACGGGCAGCCGGGCGCGCTGACGATGAAGCTGCGCGAAGAGCTGACGGGCATCCAGGAGGGCACCCGTCCCGACGCGGACCACTGGATGGTCCCGCTCGGCTGATTTCCATGTCATGAGGGCACCTTCACGTCCGTGAAGGTGCCCTCATGACGTCCGGGGTCAGGTGGCGGTGGCGGGGATGACCGGGCCGGAGACGCCCGCCTGCTCGTGGGTGGCGGTTTCGGCCAGGACGCGGGTGGCCATCGTCAGCAGCGGCAGTGCCGTCACCGCGCCGGTGCCCTCGCCGAGCCGGACGTCCAGCTCGAGCAGCGGGCCCAGGTCCAGGTGCTCCAGCGCGAGCGCGTGCGCGGGTTCGGCCGTCCGCTGCCCGGCGACCCACCAGCGCCGCGCGCCCGGCGCGAGGTCTTCGGCGACGAGCGCCGCGGCGCACGCGACGAGCCCGTCCAGGACCACTGGCGTCCGGCGGGCCGCGGCCTGGGCCAGGAAGCCCGCCATCGCCGCGATGTCCGCGCCCGCGGTGGTGCGCAGCAGGGCGACCGGGTCGGCCAGCACCGCGCGGGCCCGGCGCAGCGCGTCGCGCACCGCCGTCGCCTTGCGCATCCACGCCTCGTCGTCGATGCCGGAGCCGCGGCCGACGACCGCGACCGGCTCGGTGCCGGTCAGGGCCGCCACGATGACCGACGCCGGCGTGCTGTTGGCGATCCCGAGGTCGCCCGGGATGAGCAGGTCCGCGCCGCCGTCGACCTCCGCGTCGGCGATCGCGATGCCGGCGTGGATCGCCTTCTTCGCCTCCTCGGCGGTCAGCGCGTCCTCGACGTCGATCGAGCCCGAGCCGCGGCGGACCTTGTACTCGCCGATCGAGCGCGTCGCCGGCGCCTCGGTGTCCACGGCCATGTCGACCACGCGGACGCTCGCGCCCGCGGCGGCGGCCAGCACGTTGATCGCGGCGCCGCCGGTGAGCATCGTGCCCAGCAGCTGCCCGGTCACCTCGGCGGGGTAGGCCGAGACGCCCTTCGCGGCGATGCCGTGGTCACCGGCGAAGACGATCACGCGCGGCCGGGTGAACGGCCGCGGCGGCGACTGGCCCTGGCACGCCGCGATCCAGACGCCCAGCTCCTCGAGCCTGCCCAGCGACCCGGCGGGCTTGACCAGCTTGTCGTGCAACGCGATCGCGTCGGACCGGGCGTGGTCGTCGGGCGGGGTGATCTCGGGGAACTCGATGTTGTCCGGCTCCACACCAGGCCCTTTCTCGTCCATGGCAACGCTGCGGCCAACCTACCGCTCCGGATCACCCAGTAGTCTCGCGGCTCGTGGAGACGACGGCGGCCGCGGTGGTGCTGGCCAGCGGCGCGGGCACCCGCGTCGGCGCGAAGCTGAACAAGGTCTACCTGCCCCTGGCCGGGCGGCGGGTGGTCGCCTGGTCCCTGGACGCCTTCAAGCGCGTTCCCGGCATCGGCGTGCTGGTGCTCGTGATCCGGCCGCAGGACCGCGAGCTCGCCGAAGAAGTGGCCGGCGGCGACGTGGAGATCGTGCACGGCGGCGACACGCGCCAGGCCTCCGAGCTCAACGCGCTGCGGCACCTGGCCCCCCGGATAACAGGCGGCCGGGTCGACGCCGTGCTGCTGCACGACGCGGCCCGGCCGCTGGTCCACCCGCGACTCGTCGAAGCGGTGCTGACCCGGACACGCGAGGACGGGGGGGCTGTGCCGGGCCTGGCCGCCGACGACGTCGTCGGAGTGGATGCCGGGCACCTGGTCGCCCAGGTGCCCGGCGCGATCCGCGTCCAGACGCCTCAGGGCTTCCGGGCCGGACCGCTGCTCGAGGCCTACGAAGAGGCCGAGCGGGAAGGCTTTCTGGGTACGGACACTTCGTCCTGCATGGAGCGGTTCTCCTCACTGCCGATCCGCTGGGTCCCGGGGGCTCCCGAGAACCTCAAGATCACCTACCCCCACGACCTGGTGGTCGCGGAGCGCCTGCTCGCGCGCTAGGCGCACGCCGGCGGGCCGCCGCCGTCGTCCCCCTCCCGCTCGGTCTCGAGCGCGGTGCCGGTCGGCCGGACCGTGACGTCCTGCCGCAGCTCCGGCGGGATGTGGCACCCCGGCTGCGGGCGCAGGGCCTGCAGCGGCGCGCCCGGGGTGCCGGGCTCCGCGAGGGTGAGCACCGCGCGCAGCGTCCACACCGGGGTGGCGTGGTACTGCCAGGTGACCACCCGCGGGCCGAAGACGTCGGTGCCGGGGAAGGTCGGCACGCGGTAGGCGCTGGCCCGGTGCTCGTCGCGGAGGATGATGACGTCGGCGCACGTCGGCCACCGGTGCACCGCGGCGTAGATCTCCGGCGACTCGCGGCCGCCGAACAGGTGCAGCACCCATTTGCGGCGCCGGAGCTCCTCGAGGAGTTGCTCGAGGCCCTGGCCGCTGGAGCCGCTGTGTGCTGTGGGCGGGGACACACTTTCGAGGGTAACTTGCGTACTAGAGCGCAGTCCAGCTTGTGTACTAGTACACCTGGGTGGTTCTGATCAGGGCTTTGTCTCCGACACCCTGGCGTGCTAGAACACTTGTGCGTGAAGTCCGGCGTGAGGAGCCGCCTTGCCCACCCTCGACCGTCCTGAGCCGCCCTACCTGCAGATCGCGGGCCGGATCCGTGAGGACATCCTCTCCGGCCGGCTGCAGGAGGGCGACGCGGTGCCGTCCGCCCGCGAGATCGCGCGTACGTGGGCCGTCGCCATGGCGACGGCCACCAAGGTGCTGGCCACCCTCCGGTCACAGGGGCTCGTGCGCCCAGTGCGCGGGGTCGGCACGGTCGTCGACCGGGGCGGGCTGCACCGCACGGCCCGCGACCGCAACGCCGCGTCGGCGCGCACGGGCCGGATCTACCCGCCCGGCCACTACGCCGTGATCCGCTCGGCCGGCCTCGAACCGGCGTCCGAGCGCGCCGCGGCGGCCTTGGGCCTGGAGGAGGGCGCCCCGGCGATCCGGCGGCGCCGCACCACGTACGGGCCGGATTCGCGCCCGCTGTCGACGTCGACGTCGTGGTTCGACGGCGTCCTGTCGGCCAAGGCGCCCGCATTGCTGGTGGCGGAGCGGATCGTCGAGGGCACCTCGGCCCACGCGGCGGCCCGGCTGGGCACGAAGATCGCGACGACGCAGGAACGGCACGCGGCGGGCCGTGCGGGCGAGGAGGAAGCGGCCGAACTGGGCGTGCCGGCGGGGTCGCCGGTGCTGCTCGGCCGGAGCACGTTCCTGGCGGCCGACGGCACGGTCGTCGAGTACGGCGAGTCCGCCGCCCTGCCCGACCACTGGGTTTTCTACGAGTACACGACTGAGGACGGCGAATGAAGCACATCCACGCGGGCAAGGTCCGTGACCTGTACGAACTCGACGGCGGGGACATCCTGCTGGTCGCGTCCGACCGGGTCTCGGTCTACGACGTCTCGCTGCCGACGCCGGTCCCGGACAAGGGCGCGCTGCTGAACCAGCTGTCGGCGTGGTGGTTCGACCGGATGTCCGGCGTGGTCCCGAACCACGTGGTGTCGACGACGGACGTCCCGGCGGAGTTCGCCGGGCGCGCGATGCGCTGCAAGCCCCTGAAGATGGTCCAGGTCGAGTGCATCGCCCGCGGCTACCTCGCCGGCCTGGGCCTGCGCGAATACCAGCGCGACGGCAAGATCTCGGGCGTCTCGCTGCCGCCGGGACTGGTCGAGGGCGACAAGCTGCCGGAGCCGATCTTCACGCCGACGACGAAGATCTCCGACACCGGCCACGACGAGTTCATGACCTTCGACGAGGTGCTGAACGAGATCGGCGAGGACACCGCGAAGCGGCTCCGCGAGCTGACGCTGGAGATCTACACCAAGGGCGCCGAACACGCGGCGAAGCAGGGCGTGATCATCGCGGACACGAAGCTGGAGTTCGGGTTCGACGTAGACGGCGCGCTGACGCTGGGCGACGAGGTCCTGACGTCGGACTCGTCGCGGTTCTGGCCCGCCGACGAGTGGGAGCCGGGCCGCCCGCAGCACGCGTTCGACAAGCAGTTCGTCCGCGACTGGTCGCTGACGACGGGCTGGGACAAGACCCCGCCCGGGCCGGAGATCCCGGCGGAGATCGTCGAGCAGACGCGGCAGCGCTACACCGAGGTCTACGAACGGATCACGGGGAAGACCTGGGTCCGTGGGTGACTACGACCCGTACCGGCTGATCGACGACGTCGAGACGCTGCTGGTTTCGCGCGGGCTTTCGCCGACGCGTGTGCCCGGCCGCGGCGGCGACCGGCTGGCGGGGGCCGGCCGGCTCCTGCGCGGGTTCGGGCTGGAGCCCCGGATGGCCCCCGAGGACGCGTTCGACCTCGGGGTGCCGTTCCAGGGCCGGATCAACCAGGACTAGGGGCTCTTGGTGAGGGTGGCGTCGCGCTCGACGACGTCGCCGAGGACGTCGTCGATGGCCTTCAGCAGGTCGGCGTCGAGCTTCTGGCCGGCCGCCTTGACGTTCTCGTGCACCTGCTCGGGGCGGGAGGCCCCGATGATCGCCGAGGCGACGTTCGGGTTCTGCAGCACCCACGCGACGGCGAGCTGCGCGAGGGAGAGGCCGGCCTGCTTCGCGAGCGGCTCGAGCTCGGCGACGCGCTTGAGGACGTTCTCGTCGAGGAACCGGGCGACCATGTTCGCGCCGCCCTTCTCGTCGGTCGCGCGGGAGCCGGCGGGGTAGTCCTGCCCGGGCTTGTACTTGCCGGTCAGCACGCCCTGCGCGATCGGCGACCAGACGATCTGGCTCATGCCTTCGCGCTCGGAGGCCGGGATGACCTGGTCCTCGATGACGCGCCAGAGCATGTTGTACTGCGGCTGGTTGGAGACGAAGGGGATCTTCAGCTCGCGCGCGAGGGCGGCCCCGCGGGAGATCTGCTCGGCGGTCCACTCGGAGACGCCGACGTAGAGCACCTTGCCCTGGCGCACGAGGTCGGCGAAGGCGAGCATGGTCTCTTCGAGCGGCACGGTCCGGTCGAACCGGTGCGCCTGGTAGAGGTCGACGTAGTCGGTGCCGAGCCGGGTCAGCGAGGCGTTGGCCGACTCGAGGATGTGCTTGCGGGACAGGCCCTTGTCGTTGGGCCCCTTGGGGCCGGTGGGCCAGAAGACCTTGGTGAAGATCTCGAGGCTCTCCCGCCGCTGCCCCTTCAGTCCGCGCCCGAGAACGGACTCGGCGGCGGTGTTGGCGTAGACATCTGCCGTGTCAAAGGTCGTGATCCCCGCGTCGAGGGCGGCCTTGATGCAGGCGTGCGCCTGGTCTTCCTCGACCTGGGAACCGTGGGTGAGCCAGTTCCCGTACGAGATCTCACTGACGTTGAGGCCACTGCGGCCGAGACGACGAAACTCCATGCGCCCAGCCTAGGCGGAAGTCGTTCGCTTTGCTAACGACCCTGGAGTGACGCCAACCGCACACAGCGAGAAGCCGGGTGGGCCGTCCGGCCCACCCGGCTTCTCGAAACCGGCTCAGTTGGGGATCGCGTCCCCGGGCTTCAGCCGCGGCTTCGGCACCCGCAGCCGGCGGATCTGGGACGCCCGGACGAACGCGTACCAGCCGATCGAGCGGCCGTTCACCGTCTCCTTGGGGAACTTCTCCCGCGCCAGCTTCGCGATCTTCCGGCCGTTCACGAAGCCCTCGATCGCCATCACCAGCAGCAGCGCCGTGCACAGCAGCGTGATGTACGACTGGACCTGGGGCAGCGGCACCAGCAGCGCCAGGAACACCAGGATCGCCAGCGGCATGAACAGGCCCAGCAGGTTGCGGCGCGTGTCGACCAGGTCGCGGACGTACGCCTTGACCGGCCCGCGGTCGCGCGGGAGCAGGTACTTGTCGTCGCCCGCCATCATGCGGTCGCGGCGGAGCTTGGCCGCCGCGCGGCGGTCTTCCTTCGTCTGCGGGTTCGACTTGCGCAGTTCCTTGTTGCGCTTCATCGCCTCACGCATCGTGGTGGGCGGTGGCGCGACCGGGCCGCGCTTCTTCGCCTCCGCGTCACGGCGTTTCGGCGTAGCCTTGCCCTTACCGGGCGTGAACGCCTTGCCCCCGACGTCGACGGTGTCCGTCGTCTCCGGCTCTTCGGCGGCGGTGTCTGTGGTGCTTCGGCGCAGGAACCTCACCTCACCAGGGTATTGCAGGCGTCACGCCGCCGTTCACCAGGTCGATCCATGTGCGACCATGGTGGGGGAACAGATCGGACGCTCCGGGTGTTGAAGACGTCAGCACGAGGAGTATCCGCAGCGAGTTCGAACTTTGAGGGAGTGCCATGACGACCGCTGAGCACGCCGGCGCGACGCAGGCCGAGACCGCCGAGGAGACCCACGGCGTCACGTTGACCGACGCCGCGGCTGCCAAGGCGAAGGCCCTGCTCGAGCAGGAGGGCCGCGACGACATGCACCTGCGCATCGCCGTCCAGCCCGGTGGCTGCGCGGGCCTGCGCTACCAGCTGTTCTTCGACGAGCGCACGCTCGACGGCGACCTGTTCCGCGACTTCGACGGCCTCAAGGTCGCCGTGGACCGGATGAGCGCGCCGTACGTGTCGGAAGCCGTCATCGACTTCGTGGACTCGATCGAGAAGCAGGGCTTCACGATCGACAACCCGAACGCCACGGGCTCCTGCGCCTGCGGCGACTCGTTCCACTGAGCCACGGCTACGCCAGAAGGGCCCCGCACCTCGGTGCGGGGCCCTTCTGCTGCGTCCGGGGGTTACACGTAGGCGTCGAGCTCCGCGACCTGCGCGTGGCACGCCTCGTCGACCTGCCACGGCTTGGCCGCCGAACGAGGCAACGGCAGGTTCTCGGCCTGCAGGGTCGCCGGGATGAGCGCGCAGTCGGCGATCAGCTCGGACAGGGTCTCGGGTTCGGTGACGGCGTTCACGATTCGTAACGCTATTGATCCGCTCTCGACTGGAGAAGGAGTACCAGCCGGTAGTGTCGGTTGGGCGCGCGCGAACTACCCGGATGGGTCATGACCCGGTGGTAACTTCGCGCCTTTTGCCGTGAGGTCGAGCACAAAGGAGCAGCCGGTGGCAGACAAGGCCAGGATCGCGGTGTCCGGCAGTATCGCGACCGACCACCTCATGCACTTCCCGGGCAGGTTCGCGGAGCAGCTGGTCGCGGAACAGCTGCACCGGGTCTCGCTGAGCTTCCTCGCCGACGACCTCGTGGTCCGGCGCGGCGGCATCGGCGCGAACATCGCCTTCGGCCTGGGGGTGCTCGGCGTGCAGCCGGTGCTCGTGGGTGCCGTCGGCGCGGACTTCGCCGACTACCGCTCCTGGCTGGAGCGGCACGGCGTCGACACCTCCGGCGTGCACGTGTCGGAGGTCGCGCACACCGCCCGGTTCGTCTGCACCACCGACGAGGACCTCTGCCAGATCGCGACGTTCTACGCCGGCGCGATGGCCGAGTCCCGCAACATCGAGCTGCTGCCCATCGCCGAGCGCGCCGGCGACCTCAGCCTGGTGCTGATCAGCCCGGACGACCCGGAGGGCATGGTCCGCCACGCCGAGGAGTGCCGCCAGCGCGGCTACGAGTTCGCCGTCGACCCCTCGCAGCAGCTGGCCCGCATGAGCGGCGAGCAGGCGCGCGCGTTCGTCGCCGGCGCGAAGTACCTGTTCAGCAACGACTACGAGTGGGAGCTGCTGCTCCAGAAGACCGGCTGGACCGAGGCCGACGTGCTCGGCCAGGTCGGCATGCGGATCACGACGCTGGGGGAGAAGGGCGTCGAGATCGTCGGCAAGGACGGCCTCGCCCTGCAGATCGGCGCCGTCCCGGAGCGCGCCAAGGCCGACCCGACGGGTGTCGGCGACGGCTTCCGCGCGGGCTTCCTGGCCGGCCTCGACGGCGGCCTGAACGTCGAGCGCGCGGCCCAGCTGGGCTCCCTGATCGCGGTGCTGGTCCTGGAGACGGTCGGCACCCAGGAGTGGACGTTCGACCGCACCGACGCCCTGGCCCGCATCGGCGAGGCCTTCGGCCCGGACGCGGCCGAGGAGATCTCGGTGGTCCTGCCCGCGGCCTGACCCCAAGCCGTGAATGGCACATTGAGGGACTTCAAGTCCCTCAATGTGCCATTCACGGCTTTTCAGCGAGCGGGGTCAGAGCTTGACCGGGTAGACCGGCTCCGGGATCTCGGGCTTGATGCGGTGCTCGACGAAGATGCCGTGCCACAGCATGAACACGATCAGCGCCCACAGCTGGCGGCTGCGGTCCAGCTGGCCCGCCTTGTGCTCCTCCAGCAGCGCCAGGATCGCCTTCTTGTCGAGCAGGTCCTCGGTCCGGGAATCGTTGATGATCCCCTTCGCCCAGTCGTACATCTCGTTGCGCAGCCACAGCCGGATCGGCACCGGGAAGCCGAGCTTGCGGCGGTTGAGCACGTGCGCCGGGATGATCTTGGCCAGGGCCTGGCGCAGCGCGTACTTCGTCGTGCCGTGCGCGAGCTTCTGGTCCAGCGGGATCGACGCCGCGACCTTGAACACCTCGGCGTCGAGGAACGGCACCCGCAGCTCCAGCGAGTTCGCCATCGTCACCTTGTCGGCCTTGACCAGGATGTCGCCGCGCAGCCAGGTGTAGAGGTCGACGTGCTGCATGCGGGCCACCGGGTCCCAGCCGCGCGAGACGTCGTACCAGGGCGCCGTGACGTCCTTGAAGCCCACGCCCTCCTGGTAGGTCTTCAGGACGTTGCGCAGCTGGTCGTCGCGGAAGTTGCGGGCGTTGCCGTAGTAGCGGTCCTCCAGCGGCAGCGCGCCGCGGCGCAGCAGGTCCTTGCCGCGGGTGCCCTCGGGGATCTTCGTCGAGACCTTGCCGATGAGCTTGCGCATGCCGCCGGGGATCTTCTCGAACGGCGCCAGCGAGATCGGCTCGTTGTAGATCGTGTAGCCACCGAACAGCTCGTCCGCGCCTTCGCCGGACAGCACGGCCTTGACGTGCTTGCGGGCTTCGCGGGCGATGAACCACAGGGGGACCAGCGCGGGGTCGGCCACCGGGTCGTCGAGGTACCAGACGATGAGCGGCAGGACCTCCATCATCTCGTCCGCCGAGACCGTCCGGACCACGTGCTTCACGCCGATCGCGGCGGCCGACTCGGCGGCGACGTCGACCTCGGAGTAGCCCTCGCGCTCGAACCCGGTGGTGAACGCGATCAGGTTCGGGTTGTGCTCCTTGGCCAGCGTGGCGGTGGCCGTGGAGTCGATGCCGCCCGACAGGAAGGCCCCCACCGTGACGTCCGGGTCGGAGATCATGTGCTTGCCGACCGAGTCGCGCATCACGTCGGCGATGCGCTGGTGCAGCGCCTCGGCCTCGGCCTGCGTGTTCACCGGCTTCGCGGCGAACTGCGGGTGGAAGTAGCGGGTGAACTTCACCTCACCGCCGGGCGCGACCTCGAAGGAGGTCCCGGACTCGACGCGGCGGATCGCGGTGTGCAGCGACTCGGGCTCGGGCACGTACTGCAGCACCAGGTAGTGCTGCAGGGCCGTGCGGTCCAGCTCCTGCGCGACGCCGAGGACGTCCGAAAGCTCCAGCAGGCTCTTCTTCTCGCTCGAGAACGCCACGCCACCGGGGCCGGCGGAGTAGAAGAGCGGCTTGATGCCGAACGGGTCGCGCGCGCCGAAGACCTTCTTCTCCTGGGAGTCCCAGATCATGAAGGCGAACATGCCGCGCAGCCGCTTGACCCAGTCGGCGCCGAGGTAGTGGAAGCCGGCGACGATGGCCTCGCCGTCGCCCTCGGTCTCGAACTTCGCGCCGTGCTTCTCGGCCAGCTCCGCCCGCAGTTCCAGGTAGTTGTAGATCTCGCCGTTGAAGTTCATCGTGTACCGCCCCGGCGCCTCCGGCGGCCCCCAGACCAGCGGCTGGTGGGCGTGCTCGACGTCGATGAACGCCAGCCGGTTGAAGCCGTAGACGACCTCGGCGTCGGCCCAGGTGTCCTGCTCGTCGGGGCCGCGGTGGCGCTGGCAGCGCATCGCCGCGCCCACGGCGTCACGCGCGTTCGCCGCGCCGGTCTCGGTCGCGCAGATCAGTCCAAGCAGGCCGCACACGGGTACTCACACACCTTCAGGCTCATCACCGGGCTGGGGAAGGCCTCAGTATGCCGGGCAGGCCGTGGCGAGTAACACGCGCGTCGATGGTTACCCCTTGGTCAGCGCGGACCGCCAACTCGGCTAGGCTCCGCCCTGTCACAAAGATCGGTCGTAGGAGGCTCTGGGTGAAAGGGCGAGGCGCAGTGGGACAACCCGAGCGCACCCTGGGGAAGCGGACCTTGCGCGTCGCCGCGCTGGCGGTGCTGGTCGCGCTGACCGCGACGGGCTGCTCCGGCGACGAGATCCTGCGGTTCGGCTGGCCCGTCGGCGTCACGCAGCAGGCGAACGAGATGCGCACGCTGTGGACGTGGACCGTGGTGGCCGCGCTGATCGTCGGCGCCATCGTGTGGGCCCTGATCTTCTGGACCGCGACGTTCCACCGCAAGAAGAAGACCGCCGACGGCGAGCCGGAGGAGCTGCCCCGGCAGTTCCAGTACAACATCCCGCTCGAGCTGTTCACGGTCGTCGTCCCGACGATCATGGTCTGCGTCCTGTTCTTCTTCACCGCGACGACGGAGTCGAAGGTCCTGGACAAGATCCCGAACCCGGACGTCAAGGTCCAGGTCGTGGCCTTCCAGTGGAACTGGGAGTTCAAGTACGAGGACGCCAACGCCAAGAAGGCGGACGGCCAGCAGGTCAGCACCGTCGGCTCGTCCGGCGAGATCCCGCTGCTCGTGCTCCCGGTCGGCAAGACCATCGAGTACGACCTGATCTCGACCGACGTCATCCACTCCTTCTGGGTCCCGGAGTTCCACTTCAAGCGGGACGTCATGCCGAACCCGGACAAGAACAACCAGGACAGCTCCTTCCAGAACAAGATCGACCGCGAGGGCTCCTTCGTCGGCCGGTGCGCGGAGCTGTGCGGCACGTACCACTCGGTGATGAACTTCGAGGTCCGGGCGCTGTCGCCGGACAAGTACGACCAGTACATCGAGCTGCGCAAGCAGACGAACCCGGCCACCGGCCAGGCGTTCACGGCGTCCGAGGCGCTGGCGAAGATGAACTGCGGCGAGCTGTGCACCCCGCACGCGGTGACCACGCAGCCGTTCAACACCGACCGCACGGCACGGACCGCGTCCAACTGACGTCGCCAGAACAACAGGAGTAGGAAAGACCCATGAAGGTCGAAGCGCGCATCTTCTTCATCGTGGCGGTCTTCGCCGTGTTCATGGCGGTCGTGTACTGGGTGTGGACCGCGCTGGCCGCGACCCACGGCCCGGAGCCGGTCGGCATCGTCGCGCTGTTCCTGACCGGTGGCCTGGCGTTCCTCGCGGGCAGCTACATGCAGTTCGTCGCCCGCCGCATCGAGCCGCGGCCGGAAGACCGCGAAGACGCCGAGATCAGCGACGGCGCCGGTGAGCTGGGCTTCTTCAGCCCGGGCAGCTACTGGCCGGTCGCCATGGCGGCCACCGCGGCCCTCGCCGCGCTGGCCCTGGCGTTCTTCCACATCTGGCTGCTCGTCATCGCGCTGGTCGCGCTGCTGATCACGATCGGCGGGCTGGTGTTCGAGTACCACACGGGTCCGTCGCACGACTGACCTGCGCTTTTCCCGACTGGCCGCTGCGCTGAGGACTCAGTGCGGCGGCCAGTACCGCGAGCATGCCCAGTGCCTCGGGCCAGGTCGGGCGGTGGCCGTAGAAGGCGATGTCCACCAGCACCGCGACCACCGGGTAGAGGTAGGACAGCAGCGCCACCGTCGTGGTCGGCAGTTTGCCGATGCTCGCGTACATCAGGACGTACATCAGCGCCGTGTGGACGGTGCCCAGCAGCACCAGCCACAGCAACCCCCGCGGGTTCGTCGGTAGCGGCGTGACCAGCAGCAACGGTGCCAGCACGAGCGCGCCGACCGTCGTCTGGACGGCCGCGAGCAGGTGCGGGCGGATGTGCTTCAGCTGCTTCGCCACGAAGGACGCGCCGGCGTAGAGCACGGCCGCGCCGAGCGCCAGCCCGATCCCGGCCAGCTGCACGGGTTTGCCGTCCTCGCCGTGCGCCGACAGGGAGATCAAGGCCACCCCGCCGAACGCGATCGCGGCCCGGGCCAGGTGGCTCTTGGCCACCTTCTCGCCGAGGAATGCCGCCGCCAAGCCGACCAGGATCAGCGGCTGGGTGTGGTAGACGACCGTGCTGACCGAGATCGACGACAGCGCGTAGGACGCGAAGAGCAGCACCCAGTTGCCGACCAGGAAGAGGCCGCCGAGGACGGCCAGGCCGAGGTCGCGCCGGGACGGCCGCCAGGCGGGCAGCCAGCCGCGCGCGAAGCACCAGATCACCAGGAGCGCCCCGCCGACGAAGCAGCGGGCGAAGGCCACGGCCGGTGCGGCCGCGCCGCTCTCGAGGACGACGGCGCCGATCGTGCCGGACATCGCCATCGCCGCGGACCACTGGAGCAGCGGGCGGGTTTCGGAGTTCGTCATGGCGTCCAGGTTCGCCGGGCCGGCGTCGCTCAACCAGTGTCAGAGATGACAACGGCCGCAAAACTTGTGACATGCTGGCCGGCATGGACGTCAACCGGGTCGCGGTGGTGCTGGCCGACCACGTTTCGCCGTTCGAGCTGGGCGTCGCGTGCGAAGTGTTCGGCACCGACCGCACGGCCGACGGCATCGAGGGCTGGGAGTTCGGCGTCTGCTCGCCGGCGGGCGCGCCGGTCGCGAGCTGGTCGGGGTTCGGGTTGTCCGGGCTCCGCGGGCTGGACTTCGCGGAGTCGGCCGACCTGCTGATCGTGCCGACGTGCGCACCGCGGACGGCACCGCCGCCCGCGGACCTGCTGGACGTGCTGCGCGACGCGGTCGCGCGGGGAGCGTGGGTGGCGGGGTTCTGCGCGGGAGTCTTCACGCTGGGCTACGCGGGCCTGCTGGACGGCCGTCGCTGCACGGTCCACTGGGTCTACGAGGCGGAGTTCCGGGCCCGCTTCCCCGCCGCCCGGGTGGACCCGCAGGCCCTGTACGAGGACGACGGCGGCATCCTGACGAGCGCGGGGACGGTCGCGGCCGTCGACCTGTGCCTGCACCTGGTCCGCCGGCTGCGCGGGGTCACGGCGGCGACGACCCTGGCCCGCCGGATGGTGGCGGCGCCGTTCCGGGCGGGCGGTCAGGCCCAGTTCGTCCAGGCCCCGGTCCCGTCCGTCCCGGACGACTCGGTGGTGGCGGAGGCCCTGGAGTGGGTGGAGCGGCGGCTGGACCGGCCGTTCACGGTGGCCGAACTGGCCCGGCGGAGCGGGCTGGGGGAGCGGACGTTCCTGCGCCGCTTCTCGGCGGCGACGGGGACCACGCCGCACCGCTGGCTGACCGAGCGGCGCCTGGACCGGGCGCAGGCGCTGCTGGAGGAGGGCCGGCTGTCGGTGGAGGACATCGCGGTGGCGTGCGGGTACGCGTCGGCGGCCGCGCTGCGGCACCAGTTCACCCGGCTGCGCGGTACGAGCCCGACGTCGTACCGCGCGGCCTTCCGCGGCTGAGGCTCAGGCGAAGGCGATCCAGCGGTCCAGGAGCGCCGCCGCGGCGCCGGAATCGATCGCCTCGGCCGCCCTCGCCAGGCCAGCGCGCAGATCGTCCTCCAGGGACGCCGAGAAGCCCGTGAACGCCGCCAGCGCCGCGGCCGCGTTGATCAGCACCGCGTCCCGCACCGGCCCCGGCTTGCCGCCCACCAGCTCGCGGACCACCTGGGCGTTCGACGCCGCGTCACCGCCGCGCAGGTCGTCCGCCGTCGCCCGGGGCACGCCCAGGGCGGCGGGGTCGAGCGTTGTCTTCGTCACGGTTCCGCCCGACACCACCCAGACCGACGAGGTCGTCGTAGTCGTGATCTCGTCGAGGCCGTCGTCGCCGCGGACGATCAGGGCCGTCGTCCCCCGGCGCGCGAACACCTCGGCCAGGACGTGCGTTTTGTCCTCGTACGCGCAGCCGATCAGGGCGCTGCCCGGCTGGGCCGGGTTGGTCAGCGGGCCGAGCAGGTTGAACGTCGTCGGGATGCCGAGCTCGCCGCGGACCGGGCCCGCGTGCCGCAGCGCCGGGTGGAACGCCGACGCCAGGAAGAACCCCACGCCGACCTCGGTCAGGCTGCGCTGGACGTCCTCCGGGGGCAGGGAAATCGTCACCCCGAGGGCTTCCAGGACGTCGGCCGCGCCGGACTTCGACGACGCGCTGCGGTTGCCGTGCTTGGCCACCGGGGCGCCGGCCGCCGCTGTGACGATCGTCGCCATCGTCGAGATGTTCACCGAGTTGGAGCCGTCGCCGCCGGTGCCGACGATGTCGACGGCCGGGCGGTCCAGCTCGACGCGGCGGGCGTGCGCCAGCATCGTGGCCGCCATGCCGGCGATCTCCGCCGGCGTTTCGCCCTTCGCGCGCAGCGCCACCGCGAACCCGGCGATCCGGGCCGGGCTCGCCGCGCCGCTCATGATCTGGTCCATCGCCCACGCCGTGTCCTCCTCGGACAGGTCGACGCGCGCGACGAGCTGCTTGAGCAGCGGCGGCCAGGTGCGGGGGACCGGGGTGGCCACCGGGCTCAGCCGTTCACGGCGGGGACCCGTCGCGCGCGCAGCACGTCGGCGACGGTCTCCGCGGCGGTCAGCGGGTCCAGCGGGTGCACCAGCACGGCGTCCGCCTGCGACCAGGTGGCCAGCCACCGGTCGTCCTTGCGCCGCACGGAAACCACGATCGGCGGGCAGTCGGCGATCTCGGCCTTGAGCTGCCGGCAGAGGCCGATGCCGCCGGTCGGCTGGGCCTCGCCGTCGAGGATGGCCAGGTCGACGTTCCCCTCGTCCACCTCGGACAGCACGTCGGCGATCCCGGCCGCCTCGACGTAGTCGACGCGGTCCAGGTCGGCGGCGGGCCGCCGGCCGACCGCGTTGACGATCGCCTCGCGCACCTCCGCCTTGTGGCTGAACACCAGGACCCGCATCGACCGCTCGCCCATCAGGCACGCCTCCAACTCGTCACCACACGTCTGCCTGGATCGTATCGGCCGAGACCGACATCACGCGGTCGGCTCCGGCTGTTGCGCGTCCCAGCCCAGCGCGTCGCCGCCCAATCGCTGGGCGAGACCGGCCATCCGGGACCGTTCCTGGGCGCAGTGGAGCGCGTCGAGCACCTGGACGCGCACCGCGTGCACCCGCGCCAGGTCGCCCGACGCGGACTGTTCCCGCAGCTCGTAGCCGTCCTGGGCGAGGATCGACGCCGCCTCCGCGAGCCGGCCCGGCGGCAGGAGCAGGTGGTGCCGCAGGACGGCCGGTGCCGTGCTGACCCAAGCGGGTGAACCGGCGAGGACGGCCGAGTCGGCGACGACCGGGTCGAAGGCCTCGGCGACGATCTCCAACCCGGGCGTATCGGGTGTCAGACCTGGGGTTTCGCGCTTTTTGACCAGGTCAAGCAGCCGGTCGAGTAAACCCATGAGTAGCTCTCACCTTCCCGGGCATCCGGTGTGATCGGTTACGCAGACGGCTCGCCGTGGACCCACCCGGCGGAGCGGCGGTGCGAGAGGACATAATGCGACGCGTGACAACGGCAGCTCCCACCATCAGTCAGCGGGTCCACTCGCTGAACCGGCCGAACATGGTCAGTGTCGGCACCATCGTGTGGCTTTCCAGCGAGCTGATGTTCTTCGCCGGACTGTTCGCGATGTTCTTCACCGTCAAGGCGCAGAACTCGTCCGGCCAGTGGCCGCCGCCGCTGCACGGCGAGGAGTTCCACCTCAACGTGACGTACGCGATCCCGTTCACGGTGATCCTCGTGCTGTCCTCGCTGACCTGCCAGTTCGGCGTGTTCGCGGCCGAGCGCGGCGACGTCTACGGGCTGCGCCGCTGGTACATCATCACGTTGATCATGGGTGCGATCTTCGTCGGCGGCCAGGCCAACGAGTACCACAACCTGGTCGAAGAGGGGATGACGATCCCGTCCGGCCCGTTCGGCACGGTCTTCTACCTCGCCACCGGGTTCCACGGCCTGCACGTCATCGGCGGGCTCATCGCGTTCGTGTACCTGCTCATCCGCACGAAGCTGAGCAAGTTCACCCCCGCCCAGGCCACGTCGGCGATCGTCGTGTCCTACTACTGGCACTTCGTCGACATCGTGTGGGTCGGCCTCTTCGGTGTGATCTACCTCCTTCCGTAGGTCCGCCCCAGCCGCCACCACCATCACCATCGGCCTGAACTGACAGCAAGGGTTGCCGCAAGATGACCACCAGCACCAAGTCCTCGGAGCGCCGCTACCGCGCGCGGTCGAAGCTGCGGAGGCGGTTCGCCGGCCTGCTCGCGCTCGGTATCGCGCTGGTAGGCGCCGGCGCCCTGTACGCCGTGTTCGCCCCGGAGCCGCAGACCGCGCAGGCCCAGGGCACGCCCGCGCAGCTGCGCCTCGGCGAGCAGGTCTACAACAACACCTGCATCGCCTGCCACGGCGCGAACCTCGAGGGTGTCAAGGACCGCGGCCCGAGCCTGATCGGCATCGGCGACGCCGCGGTGTACTTCCAGACCTCTTCCGGCCGGATGCCCGCCGCGCGCCAGGAGGCGCAGGCCGAGCGGAAGCCGCCGAAGCTGACCGAGGCCGAGATCGACGCGGTCGGCGCCTACATCCAGGCGCACGGCGGCGGCGTGCAGCGTCCCGCCGAGAAGGGCGAGGCCCTGCGCGGCTCCGACCCGGCCCGCGGTGGCGAGCTGTTCCGCCTGAACTGCGCCTCGTGCCACAACTTCACCGGCCGCGGTGGCGCGCTGTCCGCCGGCAAGTACGCGCCGAACCTGGACCCGGCCAGCGAAGAGCAGATCTACACGGCCATGCTCACCGGCCCCCAGAACATGCCGAAGTTCTCCGACCGGCAGCTGTCGCCGGAGGAGAAGAAGGACATCGTCGCCTACGTGAAGTCGGTGTCGGACGGCAACAACAACCCGGGTGGGAACGGCCTCGGCGGGGTCGGCCCCGCTTCGGAGGGCGTGATCGCCTTTATCGTCGGGATCGCCGCGCTGATCGGCGTGACGTTGTGGATTGGATCGAAGGCATGAGTGCCGAGGGGCCGAAGCCGCCGACGGAGGCGGAGCTGGCTGAGATGGACCGGGACCAGCTGGTCAAGCTGGGCGGCGCGCTCGACGGGGTCGAGATCGTCGAGTACCCGACTCCGTGGCCCGTGGAGGGCACCCGCGCGGAGAAGCGGGCCGAGCGCCTGGTCGCGTTCTGGTTCGGGCTGTCCGCCCTGGCCGGGATCGGGTTCGTGGTCTCGCTCATCTGGTGGCCGTGGCAGTACGAGGCGCCGGACAACGAGAGCGGCCACTTCTGGTACAGCCTCTACACCCCGATGCTCGGCATCACGCTCGGCCTGGCCATCCTCGGCCTGGGCATCGGCGTGATCCTGTACACGAAGAAGTTCGTGCCCGCCGAGGTCGCCGTGCAGCAGCGCAGCGACAACCAGGGCGAGGGGTCGGCCGAGGTCGACCGCCAGACGATCCTCGCGCACCTGGCCGACGCCGGGAACCGCAGCACGATCGCCCGCCGGTCGCTGATCAAGCGCTCGGCGATCGCCGGTGCCGGCGCGCTCGGCCTCGCGGCCGCGGCGCTGCCGCTGGCGTCGTTCATCAAGAACCCGTGGAAGAACAGCGAGTCGCGCGACTCGCTGTGGCACACCGGCTGGCAGCCGAACTTCCCCGGCGAGAAGGTCTACCTCCGCCGCAACACCGGCAAGCCCCTGGAAGAGGGCGAAGAGGTCAGCCTGGTCAAGGCCGAGGACCTCGACGCCGGCGCGATGGAGACGGTCTTCCCGTACCGCGACTCGGAGAAGGGCAAGCCGGAGCTGCTGGCCGCCGCGCTCACCCGCGTCGACAACCCGGTCATGCTGATCCGCCTGCGCCCGACTGACGCCGCCAAGGTGGTCAAGCGGGCCGGCCAGGAGGACTTCAACTTCGGCGACTACTACGCGTACACGAAGATCTGCAGCCACGTCGGCTGCCCGACCTCCCTGTACGAGCAGCGGACCAACCGCATCCTGTGCCCGTGCCACCAGTCGCAGTTCGACGCCCTCCACTACGCCAAGCCGATCTTCGGCCCGGCGACCCGGCCGCTGGCCCAGCTACCGATCACGGTGGACGAAGAGGGATACTTGATCGCGCGAGGCGACTTCATCGAGGCCATCGGTCCGGCCTTTTGGGAGCGTAAGTCATGAGTTCACTCACCACGCCGACCAAGGGGTCGAGCCCGGTCGAGAAGGCGCTGGGCGACGCGGCCGACAACGCGGACCAGCGGTATCACCTGGCCAAGGGCCTGCGGCACCAGCTGAACAAGGTGTTCCCGACGCACTGGTCGTTCCTGCTGGGCGAGATCGCGCTCTACAGCTTCATCATCCTGCTGCTCACGGGTGTGTACCTGACGTTGTTCTTCGACCCCTCGATGCAGGAGGTCGTCTACCACGGCAGTTTCAAGAACATGCAGGGCCTGGAGATGTCGCAGGCCTTCCGCACCACGCTGGACCTCTCGTTCGACGTGCGGGGCGGGCTGTTCATGCGGCAGCTGCACCACTGGGCGGCGCTGATCTTCGTGGCGTCGATGGCCGTGCACATGCTGCGGATCTTCTTCACCGGCGCGTTCCGGCGCCCGCGTGAGGCGAACTGGGTGATCGGCGGGCTGCTGCTGATCCTGGGCTGCTTCGAGGGGTTCTTCGGCTACTCGCTGCCCGACGACCTGCTCTCGGGCACCGGGATCCGGGCGACGCTGTCGGGGATCGTGCTGTCGGTGCCGGTGATCGGCACCTGGATCCACTGGGCGCTCTTCGGCGGGGAGTTCCCGGGCGACCAGATCATCCCGCGGCTGTACACGCTGCACATCCTGCTGCTGCCGGGGATCATGCTGGCGCTGGTCGGGGTGCACCTGGCGCTGGTGTGGTACCAGAAGCACACCCAGTTCCCGGGGGTGCGGCGCAAGGAAACCAACGTCGTCGGCGTGCGGATCATGCCGTACTTCGCGCTCAAGGGCGGCGCCTTCTTCACCGTGGTGATCGGGGTCCTGGCGCTGATGTCGGGGCTGTTCCAGATCAACCCGGTGTGGAACTTCGGGCCCTACAACCCGGCTCAGGTGTCGGCGGGCTCGCAGCCCGACTGGTACATGGCCTGGGCCGACGGCATGCTCCGGATCTGGCCCGCCTGGGAGGTCTACCTCGGGAACTACACGATCCCGGCGGTGTTCTTCCCCGGCGCGATCGGCATGCCGATCCTGTTCGGCCTGCTGCTCGGCTACCCGTTCATCGAGCGGAAGCTGTCCAAGGACACCGCGCACCACAACCTGCTCCAGCGGCCGCGTGACGCACCGGTCCGCACGGCGCTGGGCGCGATGGCACTGGGCTTCTTCGCCGTCATCGAGCTGTCGGGCTTCAACGACATCATCGCCGACCAGTTCGACATCTCGCTGAACGCGACGACGTGGGCGGGCCGCATCGGCGTGCTGATCGTGCCGCCGGTGGCGTACTACGTGACCTACCGGCTGTGCATCGGCCTGCAGCGGGCCGACCGCGAGGTGCTCGAGCACGGCGTCGAGACGGGCATCATCAAGCGGCTGCCGCACGGTGAGTTCATCGAAATCCACCAGCCGCTGGCCGGTGTCGACAGCCACGGCCACGCGATCCCGCTCGAGTACCAGGGCGCTCCGGTGCCGAAGAAGATGAACAAGCTGGGCTCGGCCGGGCACGCCGTCCCGGGCACGTTCTGGTCGCCGGACCCCGCCGAGGAGACCGCCGCGCTGCAGCGGGCCCACGGCAACGGGCACTCGAACGGGCACGCCGAGATCGAGAGCGCGGAGGCGGCCGAGGCCGCGAAGCACTCCGACCACTGAGTTCCGCACACGACGAAGGCCACCTCCCGCGGGAGGTGGCCTTCGGTCGTCTCAGCGGTGTTCTCGGGCGTCGGCCGGGGCCTCCCTGTCTCCAGGCTCCGGTGCCGCGTGCGCGCGTGCCTCGGAGGCCTTCTCAGTCCTCGGCGCCGATCGCGAAGGCCTGCTCGGTGTCGGCCCGCGAGTACGACCGGAACGCGATGTGCGTGACGGTGTCGAGCACGCCCGGCACCTTCCCGATCCGGCCCGGGATCAGGTCGGCGAGCTCCTCGTGCGCGGACACCTTGACGGTGGCGATGAGGTCGACGTCCCCGGCGCACGAGTAGACCTCGCCGACGCCGTCGATGTCGGCGATCGCCTGCGCCGCGTCCGGGATCGCGTCCGCCTCTACCTGGATCAGCACGATCGCGGTGATCACCTGGGTCCTCCAAGACTCGTCTGCGGGTGTCGCCCGCGATCCTAGGCCGCTGTGCGCGCCAGCCAGTGCTCGGCCAGCGCGCGCTCTCCGGTGATCGTGACGTGCCCGGCGGGCAGGCGGCGGGTGAAGACCAGCAGCAGGTCCCGCACGGGGCCGGCGAGGGTGACGTCGGCGGTGCCGGTGCCGTGGGCCCACTCGACGCCGTCCGGGGTGCGGGTGATGAGCCAGCCCCCGCCTTCGTCCGGCCGGAGGCAGAGGGTCTGGCCGGTGCCGCGCAGCTCGGCGAAGGCCGGTTTGAGGCTCGCCGTGACCGGGTGGGACAGCATTTCCAGCCACTCGGTCACGGCGTCGGCCGCGAGGTCCGGGGCCACGTCGAAGGCCGTTCCCGTGGCGAGGGCGGCGTCGGCGTGGTGGATCGTGGTGTCGTTGAGCATCCGGCGCAGCCAGAACCCGGCCGGCTGGTCGCCGAAGAACGTCCACACGGGCTTGTCGCCGGCGTCCAAGGCGGACTTGGCGAGGTCTTCGGCGCCCTGGAGCAGCCAGTCCGCCCAGGTGTCCGTGCTGCCGGGGTCGGCGTCGAGCGGGTCGGGGACCGGTGCCGGGCCGGACCGGACTATGCCGGCGGACCAGCGGTGGGCCTGGCCGATGTGGCCGACCAGGACCCGCAGCGGCCAGTCCGGGCAGGTGGGGACGGGGGAGCCGGGGTCGCCGTCGGCCACTGTTCGCGCGAAGGCGGCGGTGCGGTCGAGGAGTGCCTCGGCGAGTCTCGTGCTGTGCATGGCCGTACCGTAGGAATTCCACCCGGCTGGAGGTTCGACCGAAGGTGACCGAAGACACACTCGGGATCGGCGACCTGGCACGGCGGACGGGGGTGCCGGTCCGCACGATCCGCTTCTACTGCGACGAGGGACTGCTGGAGCCCGCCCGCAGCGGCGGTGGCCACCGCCGGTTCGGCCCGGCGGCGGTCGAGCGGCTGACCCTGGTCCGGCGCCTGCGCGGCCTCGGCCTGGGCCTGCGCGCGATCACCGACGTCGTCGCCGGCCGCCGCTCCCTCGACGACGCGGTGGCCGCCGAGCGGGCGGCGCTGGACCGCGAGGTCGCGACGCTGGCGTGGCGGCGTTCGGTGCTCCGCGCGGTCGAGGAGGCCCCGCCCGCGGACCGCGCGGCCCGGCTCGAGCTGCTGTCGGCGGTCCAGGACGGCTTCTCCGCGCACGACACGCTGGTCCGGCTGTGGCACCCGATGACGACCGGGCCGATCCCGCCGGACACGGCCGAGATGTTCCTCGGCATCAGCGCGCCCCGGCCCCCGGAGCAGCCGACGACCGCACAGGTGGTCGCGTACGCGTCGCTGGTGCTGCTGGCGGCCGACCGGGCACTGGTGCCGCACGTGCGGGCCAGCACGCTGGTGGCCCACGAGCGCGTCGCGGACCTGGGCGCGCTGCACGCGGAGGTGGGAGCGGCGTGCGGGCTGGCGTCGGCTTCGGTGGCCGCGGGGGAGCCGCCGGCGCCGGGCCCGGCGTTGGACCGCTTCGTGGCGGCGCACGCCTCGGCGTGGGGTCGGGAGGACAGCCCGGAGTTCCGGCGCGCGGTGAACCACCGGACGGCCCCGGACCGGCATCCCCGGCTGCGGCGGTACTGGCACCTGGCGGGCGAGGTGACCGGGGAGGCGGCTCCGATGGGCGTCGCGCACACCTGGCTGCTGGACGCGCTGGACCGCTCGGTGCGGCAGGCTGCTCAGCCCACGTGCTCGAGTGAATGAGCCGTCGACACCAGGTCCAGCCACCCTTGCCAGCCGGCCACCGCGGCCGGTTCGGCCCACGGGCGGGTCGTGCGGACCAGGCGGACGCCCGGCCGGGTCAGCCAGCGCAACAGCACCCCCACCTCCTCCGGGGGCGCGCCGTTCAACGGCCCGGGGTCCGGCAGGACCGTCTCCGCGGAGGCCACCAGGGCCTCCACCACCGGCATCGGCGGCACTCCGCGGCGCGCCACCCCCGCCGAGGCCAGCCGGCCGTAGCGGATCACCGACAACTCCCAACCGCCCGAACCGTCCGGGCCCGCCGCGATCAGCTCCGCGATCGAGGCCAGCGACGCCTGCCGGTGGGCGCGGCCCAGCGCGCGGATGAGGTCGGCCAGCTCGTCGCGGTGGCGGGCCGCCTGCTCGTAGTGGCGGCCCTCGGCCAGCCGCTCCACGAGCCGCGCCGCCGTGTGCAGGGGGCGGCCGTCGTGGCCCGCGATGAGCCCCGACACCGACTCGACCGCCGGGACGTACGCCTCGACGCTCTGCCGTCCCGCGCACGGCGCGCCGCACCGGCCCAGCTCCGCCAGCACGCACGGTGTCCCGTTCGGCGACCTCGGCGAGATCCGCTGGGTGCACGTCCGCAGGCCCGAGGCGCCGGCCAGCGTGTCGGCCGTCGCCTTCGCGTCCGCCTGGTTGCGGAACGGGCCCAGCACGCCCGGCCGTGGCAGGCGGACCACCGACAACCGCGGGAACGCCTCTTCCGTCAGCCCGACCCACCAGCCCTGGTGCCGGTTCTTCGACCGCCGGTTGTACGCGGGCCGGTGCGCCGCGATCAGCCGCAGCTCCCGCACTTCCGCCTCCAGGGCGTGCGCGCACACGACGTGGTCGACGCGTTCGGCGATCGCGACCATCTCGCGGATCCGGCTCCGCCCTTCCGAACCCGTGAAGTACGTCCGCACGCGCCGGCGCAGGTCCTTCGCCGTGCCGACGTACAGGACCTCGTCCTTCGGCCCCTTGAACAGGTAGACGCCGGGAGCCGACGGCAGGTCCGCTGCCATGTGCCGCTTCGCCCGCTGGGCCACGGTGACCTCGGGCAGGTAGCCCATCAGCTCCTCGAGCGAATGGACGCCGAGGTTGCCGACGCGCTCCAGCAGCCCGTGCAGCACGTCGACCGTCGCCTTCGCGTCGTCGAGCGCCCGGTGCGTCGGCCGGGTCCGGGCGCCGAACAGCAGCGCCAGCGCGGTCAGGTTGTAGCGGCCGACCTCGTCGCGCGGGACGACGCGCCGGGCGAGGCGCGCGGTGCACACCACGGTCGGTTTCGGCCAGGCGTAACCGTGTGCCTCGCAGGCGGCCCGCATGTGCGAGGTGTCGAAGCCGGAGTTGTGCGCCACCAGCACGGAACCGGCGATGAACTCGAGGAACGCCGGCAGCACCTCCTCGATCGGCGGCGCGTCGTACACCATCGTCTGCGTGATGCCCGTCAGCGAGACGATCTGGGGCGGGATCGGCTTGCCCGGGTTCACCAGGGTCCCGAACTCGCCGAGCACCTCACCGCCGTGCACCTTGACCGCGCCGATCTCGGTGATCTCGGAGGCCCCCGGCCCGGCACCGGTGGTCTCGAGGTCGAAGACGACGAAAGTCGTTTCCCGCAAGGGGGTTCCGAGCTCGTCGAACGCGAGCTGAGCCTGGATCGAACGCATGGTCGGGAGAGTAGGGGCGACCACCGACAGTTTTCGGGGGTTCGGGTGGCGGAGCCCCCGGCTCGGGGCGGAGCCCCGGATGGGCACCGACAGTTTTCGTGCGTGGCCGCTCCGTGTGCCGCGCGGGGCGTGATGCGGGGGCGGGGCCTACCCTGGACCAATGCACCCGCAGCCGCTCGTGCCGGAGCCGCCCGAGGACCCCGCTGGTCCGTCGGGTGTCGCGTCGCGCTCCGAGCCGGCTGAGGACGTCGCTGACCAGGGGGAACGGCCCGAACCGGCTACTTGGCCCGCGCTTCCCGAACCCGTCCGGGACCGGATCGCCGAGCTCTCCGCGGCCGCCGTTGCGAAGCTGCCCGCCACCGACGTGCCGCGGCAGCTGCGGCCCGTCGCGAAGTTCGCCCCGGCCAAGCGCGCCAAGCTCGGCGGTGCCGCTCTGCTCGCCGCGCTCGGGGAGTCGTCGCAGTTCCGGACCGCCGTCATCGAATGGCTGCGCGAGCACCGGACCGACGCCCTCGACCCGAACGCCGCCGACTCGGTCGCCGCGGCCGCGGCCGCCGTCCTGCTCGGTGAGTCCGGTGCCGCCGGGCGCGTGCGGCTCGTCGCCAGGAACGCCGAGGAAAACGCCCTGCGCGCCGAACGCGACGCCGCCTTGGCGCGCAGCCAGCGGCTCGAAGCGGAGCTGGCTCAGGTGCGCGCCGAGCTCGTCGAGGCGCAGCGCGCCGCCGAAAGCGCGCGTGGTGAGCGAGAGGGCGAAGTCGAGAAGCTCCTGAAGCGGCTTCGCGAACAAGGTGTCCAATTGCGCCAGGCGAAGGACGCGGCCGAAGTGGCGTCCGCCGAGGCCGAACGCGGTTCGACCGCCCGCGCCGAGGAAATCGCCGCCCTCAACGCCCAGCTCGAGCGGGAACGCCAGCGCGTCGCGAACGAGCGTGCCCGCGCCGAACGCGCCGTCGCCGACGCCGACATCGCGCGCCAGTCCGCCCGCGAGGCCCGCGAAGCCGACGAAGTCCGGCTCGCCCTGCTCATCGACACCATCGACGGCGCGGTCACCGGCCTGCGCCGCGAACTCGCCCTCGGCGCGCGCGGTGCCCGGCCTGCGGACATGGTCCGCGGCACCCGCACCGGCACCGGCCAGGGCGGGAAGATCGCCGACGTGTCCACGTTGGACCGCTACCTCGCGCTGCCCAACGTGCACCTGATCGTCGACGGCTACAACGTCACCAAGACCGGCTACCCCGAACTCGCGCTGGCCGACCAGCGCGACCGGCTGATCCACCAGCTGTCCGCCTTGGCCGCGCGCACCTCCGCGGAGGTCACCGTCGTCTTCGACGGCGCCGGCGTGCTGTCGGTCCCGGCGTCGGTGCCGCGCGGGGTGCGGGTGCTGTTCTCCGACCGCGGGGTCCTCGCCGACGACGTGATCCGCAACCTCGTCGCGGCCGAGCCCGCGGGCCGGCCCATGGTCGTCGCGACGTCCGACCGCGCCGTCGCGGACTCCGTGCGGGGCGGGGGCGCCCATCCGGCGCCGTCCGCGGTGCTGGTCAGCCGGCTGTCCCGGGTCTGATCGCCGGAAATTGTCGGTGGTGACCCCTACCGTCCTCTTCAGTCAGTTCCGGCGTGAGGAGGACCACATGAGCGACACCGCAGACCTGTCCCGAGTGGACGTCTCGCACATTTCGGTCGAGGACATCGAAAACCAGGTCATCGACTGCGACCGCTGCGTCGTGCGGGGCATTTCCTGCCACGACTGCGTCGTCAGCGTGCTGCTCGGCGCGCCGCCCGCCGTCGTGTGGGACGCCGACGAGCGCCGCGCCGTGGACGCGCTCGCCGACGCGGGGATGGTGCCCCGGCTGCGCTTGGTGGAGGGACCCGTTCTGCACAGCGCCTGACACGCCCGTTTCGTGTCGGCGCGCCGAATGGTCGATCGGATCAGGTGAACGGTCGGTGACCGAATCGGCCTCCGAAGAAACCCCAGCGTGTAACGCCCGTCACATGTTTTCTCCCCTGCTGGTCCGATGGGGTTTCACGGCGTCACGGAGAGTTTTTGCCCGGGGGGTGGTGGACGTGGTGGCGGTCTTTTCGTAACCTGTCCGAGATCTCGTGGCCCCTGGCCGTCGATAAGGGCGGCGACGCGGGATCGCCGCCGGACGCAGCTTTGTCGGGAAGCTGGGAACCGGAACCACCACCGCGTGCTTCACCTGTTGCGGTCGGCGCATGCCGGACGCACCACCTCGCGGCGGCGGGACAGCGGCGAAGAGGAACCCCCGACCTCTTCGTGCCCCGGTCCCCCTCGGCGGCCGAGACGCAAAGGAGACCCGCGCGACCGTGCAGTCGCATCCAGTTAGGCGCGTGGTTTCAGGTGCCCTCGCGGCGGCCTCGGTGATCACCCTCGTCACCATCGCCCAGCCGACGGCCACCGCCGCCCCCGTCCCCGTACTCCAGGCCCCGCCCACCGGTTCGGACGCCCTCGCCCAGTACCGCGACCTCGCGGCCCAGGCCGAGAAGCTCAACGAAGACCTGCTCAAGGCCCAGGACGACCTGAAGGCCAAGCAGGGTGAGCTCGACAAGGCCACCGGCGACGTCAACGCGGCGAAGGACCAGGCCGCCAAGGCCGCCGAGAACCAGAAGAAGTACCAGACCGAGGTCGACAAGTTCGCCGGCGCGTCGTTCACCAGCGGCGTCCAGCTGAACAAGCTGTCCGCGCTGCTGGCCGGCACGTCCACTCAGGACTTCCTGGACCGGTCGTCCGCGCTCGAGGTCATCGCGACCGAGAAGAACGGCGCGATGGGCAACCTCACCGGTGCCGTGCAGCAGGCGACCGACGCCACGAACAAGGCCTCCGACGCCGCCAAGCGCGCGCAGGACGCCCGTGACGCGGCCGCGAAGCTGACCGACGACATCAAGGCCAAGCAGAAGACGCTGAACGACCAGATCGAGCAGCTCAAGGCGGCCAACAAGAGCCTGAGCGCCCTCGACAAGGCCGCGCAGCGCGACACGGGCTCCGCGGCCCCGGGCCTCAAGGCCCCGACCGCCGCCGCCCAGACGGCGCTCGACGCGGCCCTGAGCAGGCTCGGCAGCCCGTACAGCTGGGGTGCCACCGGACCGAACCAGTTCGACTGCTCGGGCCTGATGCTGTGGGCCTACAAGCAGGCCGGCATCACGCTGCCCCGGTCGAGCCGCGAGCAGTCCACCTTCGGCGCCGCGGTGCCGCGGGACCAGCTCCAGCCGGGCGACCTCGTGTTCTACTACTCGCCCGTTTCGCACGTCGGCATGTACGTCGGCGACGGCAAGATGGTCCACGCGCCCGACACCGGTGACGTCGTGAAGATCTCGCCGCTGCAGAGCCAGTACGCGGGAGCGCGACGCCCGACGTCGTGACCCCGGGGTGAACGCAGGAGGGGCGGTGCCGCACACGCGGTGCCGCCCCTCCTGCGTTGCAAGCGGCCGCTAGCCTCTGGGGCGTGCTCAAGACCCTCCTCGTGACCAACGACTTCCCGCCGCGGCCCGGGGGGATCCAGAACTACCTGAACTCCCTCGCCACCCGGCTGCCGGCGGACGACCTGGTCGTCTACGCGCCGTCGTGGGAGTCGCGCACGGGGTCGCACGAGGAGTTCGACGCCGAGGCGCCGTTCGAGGTCGTCCGGCACCCGACGTCGCTGATGCTGCCGACGCCGGACGTCCTTCGCCGCGCGAAGCAGATCATGCGTGCGAGGGACTGCGAAGCCGTCTGGTTCGGCGCTGCGGCGCCGCTCGCGCTCCTGGGGCATTCGCTGCGCCAGGCCGGCGCGCGGCGCGTCGTGGCGTCCACGCACGGCCACGAGGTCGGCTGGTCCATGCTCCCGGCCGCACGGCAGGCGTTGCGGCGCATCGGGGACACTGTGGACGTCGTCACCTACGTGAGCCGGTACACGCGCGGCCGGTTCGCCGCCGCGTTCGGCCCGATGGCCGGGCTGGAGCTGCTGCCGTCCGGGGTGGACACCGAGCTGTACAAACCGGACCCGGCCGGCCGCGCGGAAATCCGGGCGCGCCACGGGCTTTCCGACCGCCCGACGGTCGTGTGCGTGTCGCGGCTCGTTCCGCGCAAGGGCCAGGACCAGCTGATCCGCGCGCTGCCGAAGATCCGGCGGCGCGTCCCGGACGCCGCGCTGCTCATCGTGGGCGGTGGCCCGTACCGCAAGACGCTGACCGGGCTGGTCGCCGAGCTGGGCCTCGAACGCGACGTCGTGCTCACCGGTTCGGTGCCGTGGGCCGAACTGCCCGCGCACTACGCGGCGGGCGACGTCTTCGCGATGCCCGCCCGCACGCGCGGCAAGGGCCTCGACGTCGAGGGGCTCGGCATCGTCTACCTGGAGGCCTCGGCGACCGGCCTGCCGGTGGTCGCGGGCAACTCCGGCGGCGCGCCCGAAGCGGTGCTCGACGAGGTCACCGGGCACGTCGTCGAGGGCCGGGACGTCGACCAGCTCGGCGAGACCGTGGCGAGCCTGCTGGCCGACCCGGTGCGCGCGCGGCGGATGGGCGAGGCCGGCCGCGCCTGGGTGAGCGCGAACTGGCGCTGGGACACCATGGCCGGGCGGCTGTCCGGGCTGCTGGACGGCGACCCGGTGGCCGTCGTCCGCTAAGGCGTGTACAGCGCCGGGTGCCGCGGATCGTCGACGCGCACGACGACGTCGGCCAGCGCGCTCGGGTCGACTTCTTCTTCGTACCGCTCGTAGGCCGGGACCGCCCAGGCGTCCGGTACGCGGCGGCGCAGCGCGGCGGGGGAGAGCCACAGGTGCACGGCCAGGTCGAAGGCCAGGCCGGTGCCCAGCAGCAGCTCGCCGTCGACGAGCACGACCCCGCCGTCGGGCACCGGCACCCGCTCGGCGCGGGTCGCGCGGTCGCGTCCGGCGTCCCACAGCGAAGGCAGGACCTCGCCGGAGCCGTCGTCGCCCAGCGGGTCGAGCACCTCGCGGCGCAGGGCGCCGAGGTCGAGCCAGTCGGTGTAGCGGGCGTCCGGGTCGGTGCGGCCGTGCTCGAAGCGCAGGGACGCCGGCCGCAGGAAGTCGCGTGCCGACACGCGCAGCGCCGCGCGGCCGCGCAGGCGCAGCGGGTCGACCAGGGCGTCCGCGAGGGCTGTGGTTTCCGTCGCACCTTCGGCACCGTCGACGGCGACCGCGATCCGTCGGCGCCCGGTGAGCGCGTCGATGCGTTCGGTCAGTTCTTCGGCCAGCACGGCGGGCGAAATCGGGCGGTAGCGCACGGGTACCGATCCTGCACCCGGGCCGGTGCACGATTTCGTCGTACCCCGATGGGAGGATGGAAGCATGAGTTCTTCAGTGGGGAAGACGGCCGATGTGGGCTGGAACATAGGGGTTTCCCGCACTTTGCCGTACGCGGCGGAGACGGTGTGGGACTTCCTGGTCAGCCGCGACGGCGTCGCGATCTGGCTCGGCCCGGGCGTCGAGCTGCCGCGGGAAGCGGGGGAGGAGTACGAGACGGCGAACGGCACGGTGGGCGAGATCCGCAGCTTCGTCGAGCACGACCGCGTCCGGCTCACCTGGCGGCCGAGCGACTGGGACCACGACTCGACGGTGCAGGTGCGGCTGAGCGGCGCGGGCGCCAAGACGACGCTGCGGTTCCACCAGGAATGGCTCTCGGGCGCGGAAGAACGCGAGGAACAGCGGGCATACTGGCAGGACGTGACCGAGCGCGTCGTGGCGGCACTGGCCGAGCGCTGACGCGGATCCACTGCATGGGGGCGGTATGACGGCGATCGAAGTGGCGGAGGACTTCGCCCAGGACGCGCACCTGTTCGCGGAGATGCTCCGCGCGGGCGGCCCGGTGCGCCGCGCCCGGATGCCGCGCGGCCTGGACTGCTACATCGTCACGGACTTCGCGCTGGCCAGGGCGCTGCTGGCGGATCCCCGGCTGCACAAGGACAACCGGCGCGCGTACGAGCTGTTCGAGGCGAAGTTCCCGGCCGGGGCGACCGGCCAGGGCAGCTTCGGCGAAGCGCTCGGGCGGCACATGCTCAACACCGACCCGCCGGACCACTCGCGGCTGCGCAAGCTGGTCAACAAGGCGTTCACCGGCCGCACGGTGGCCCGGCTGCGCCCGCGGATCGAAGAGATCACCGCCGAGCTGCTCGACGGGCTGGCCGGGCAGGAGCGGGCGGACCTGCTGCCGTCGTTCGCCGCGCCGCTGCCGATCACGGTGATCTGCGAGCTGCTCGGCGTCGCCCCCGAGGACCGCAACGAGTTCTCCGGCTGGTCGAAGACGCTGCTGAGCGCGTCGGCGCCGGAAGACGCGCAGCACGCGGCGCAGAGCATGCTGACCTACCTCACCGGCCTGATCGCGCAGAAGCGCGCCGAGCCGGTCGAAGACCTGCTGTCGGACCTGGTGCACGCGAGCGACGACGGCGACTCGCTGTCCCCGGACGAACTCGTCTCGATGGCGTTCCTGCTGCTGGTCGCCGGGCACGAGACCACGGTCAACCTGATCGCCAACAGCGTCCTGGCGTTGCTGCGCGAGCCGGCGCAGCTGGCCCTGCTGCGCGCCGACCCTTCGTTGCTGCCCAACGCGGTCGAGGAGTTCCTCCGCTTCGACGGCCCGATCCACCTGGCGACCCTGCGCTTCACCGCGGCGGCGGTCGAAGCGGGCGACGTGACGATCCCCGAGGGCGAGTTCGTGCTGATCTCGCTGCTGGGCGCGAACCGCGACGAGGCGAAGTTCGAGGACCCGAACCGGCTCGACGTCACGCGGGCCGCGGGCGGGCACCTGGCCTTCGGGCACGGCATCCACTACTGCGTCGGCGCGCCCCTGGCCCGGCTGGAGGCCGAGATCGCGCTGGGCGGGCTGCTGGCCCGCTTCCCGGACCTGGCCCTGGACGCGAAGCCGGACGACCTCGTCTACCGGTACAGCTCCCTGGTCCACGGCTTGGAGTCCCTGCCCGTCCGACTGTGACGTGCATCACTTGGGGTCGGCCGAAGTGCTCCTTCGCGCGTGAAAGCGCCGAAGCCCGCGCGGGAGGTGCGGGCCGGGTGAAGGGGAGTCACCTTGAGAGCCAGGATTTTCGCGATGGCGGCCGCCGTGCTCGTGGCGGTCGTGGGCTGGGCCGTTCCGGCGGCCGCGGCCGGGTACGACCTGCGCGGCACGGCCGCGGTCGAGGGCGGGCTGAAGGTGCCTGGCGAGCACGTGACCGTGAAGTACACGATCACCAACGCCGGTGACACCACCGTCTACCGCGCTCGCGGGTTCGCCGAGGTGCTCGAAGGCACGCCGTTCCAGGTCGAGTCGGGCTGGGGCGATCTCGGTGCCACCGGGGGCGCGGACTTCGCGCCGGGCGAATCGCGGGAGTACGTCCTGACCGGGAGCCTGGACCACCACGGAGCCGGTCCGGCGAAGGTGCGGCTGTCGGTGAACGTCGTGGACGGCGTGACGCCGCCGCTGGCCGTGACCGACGTGACCATCCCGGTCGCCGAGGGCACCGGTTCGATCGCCGGTCAGGTGTTCGGCGACGCCGACCAGGACGGTGTCGCCGACCCGGGAGAGGGACTGGCCGGCGTCAGCGTCGAGCTGTACCGCTACGGCGTGAGCCAGACCCGGACGAGCGGACCGGACGGGCGGTTCTCCTTCGAGAACCTCGAGCCCGGCGAGTACGACCTCTACCCGTCGCAGGCGCCCGGCGGCTGGGTGCTGCTCGGCGGTGGGCGAACGGTCCGGGTCGACGGGACGGTGCCCGTCGTCGACGTGCCGGTGCGGGCCGTGCGCCCGCTGTCCGAGTCGCTGCGCGCGAAGCTCGTGCTGGACAAGGAGACCTACCACGCGGGCGACCACGCGGTCATGACCGTGAAGCTGGTCAACACCGGATCGCGTGTCCTGTCCGGTCTTCACGGCTCCTGCGACCGCGTCGGCTACGGCCGCGACCTCGACATCACCTCGGCGGGCTGGGGCGAGCTGGACTACCTCGGCGCCGGCGCGACGATCCGGCCGGGGGAGACCCGCGTGTTCCGGGTGCCCGGCACGGTTCGCGACGTGTCGGGGAGCTGGGGCTTCCTCGAGCAGTACTGCGACTTCGGCAACGAAGAGACGTACGGCATCGGGCCCGAAAGCCGGGACACCGCCAAGGTGACCGGGCGGACCGGCACGAGCACCGGGCGGATCGTCACGGACACCGGTGACGGCCTGGCCGGGCAGCTCGTGAAGGCCACCGACCGCGACACGCTCCGCGTGATCACCGCGACGACCGGTGCGGACGGGAGCCTCACCTTCACCGGTCCCGCGGGGCGCTACGACCTGTCGGTGCGCGGCCCGGGGAAACTCGACGGGCCGGCTCCGGTCTACGTGGTGGCCGCACCCCTGAACGGGAACGGCTGGGTGTTCACGAGGCGAGCCGGCTGAGGGAGTTAGGGTCGGCGGATGGACTCCGCCGACCTGCTCGCTCTCGACGCCCAGCACGTCTGGCACCCCTACGCGCCGATGCCGGCGAAGGTGCCTTCGCTGCTCGTCTCCGAAGCGAGCGGCGTGCGGCTGAAGCTCGCCGACGGGCGGGAGCTCGTCGACGGGATGTCGTCGTGGTGGTCGGCGATCCACGGCTACCGGCACCCGGTGCTCGACGCCGCGCTCGCCGCGCAGGCCGGGCGGATGAGCCACGTCATGTTCGGCGGCCTGACCCACGAGCCCGCGATCACCCTCGCCAAGACCCTGGTCGACCTGACGCCCGAAGGGCTCGAGCACGTCTTCCTCTGCGACTCCGGCTCGGTGTCGGTCGAGGTCGCCGCGAAGATGTGCCTGCAGTACCAGCGTTCCCGCGGGTTGCCGGAGAAGCGGAAGCTGCTCACCTGGCGCGGCGGCTACCACGGCGACACGTTCACGCCGATGAGCGTCTGCGACCCCGAAGGCGGTATGCACTCGCTGTGGCGCGGGGTGCTGCCCGACCAGGTCTTCGTGCCCGCGCCGCCGTCCGGGTTCGACACCCCGCCTGACCAGTCCTATGTGGACACCCTGGCCGAGGCGATCGCCCGGCACGCCGGCGAGCTGGCCGCGGTGATCGTCGAACCGGTCGTGCAGGGTGCCGGCGGGATGCGGTTCCACAGCCCGGCCTACCTGCGCGCGCTGCGGGAACTGACCGAGGCGCACGACGTGCTGCTGATCTTCGACGAGATCGCGACCGGCTTCGGCCGCACCGGCGCGCTGTTCGCCGCCGAGCACGCGGGCGTCACCCCGGACGTCCTCTGCCTCGGCAAGGCGCTCACCGGCGGCTACCTGACCATGGCCGCGGCGCTCTGCACGCCCGAGGTGGCGGCGGGGATCTCCCGGGGCGCGCTGCCGGTCCTCGCGCACGGGCCGACGTTCATGGGCAACCCGCTGGCTTCGGCGGTGGCGAACGCGTCGCTGGGCCTGCTCGCCGACGGCACCTGGCGCGACGACCTCAACCGGCTCGAAAAGGGCCTGCTGGACGGCCTCGCGCCGGCCCGCGACCTGGGTTCCGTGGTGGACGTGCGGGTGCTCGGCGGGATCGGCGTGCTGCAGCTCGACCACCCGGTGGACATGGCGGTGGCGACGCAGGTGGTGACCGAGCACGGTGCCTGGCTGCGGCCGTTCCGCGACCTCGTCTACGCGATGCCGCCGTACGTTTCGGGCGACGACGACCTGGCCGTGATCACCGGCGCGATGCTCGCGGTCGCCGCGAAGGCGTGAATTCACCTCATCGGCCGTGACCGCGCGCACAGCGAGACCCGAAGGCCCTTCATCGTCGCTCTGCGTGCGCGACCAAGATCATCACCACGCGAACGGCGGAGGCCGCAAGTGCTGCTTTCGCCTGAAAAGTCCGGTCCGCGCGTGCCGGGGCAAACGCGAGAAATGCTTGCGTAGCGGACTTTTCGCGCGGTTTCGGCGATCCTGCCCCCATGATCGAGATCGTTCGCGGTGAGCACGACACCGGACCCCCGAAGAAGCCCGAGTTCGCGGAGAACCTCAAGCACGATTTCCTCGCGTCGATAGTCGTCTTCCTCGTCGCCGTCCCCCTCTCCCTCGGCGTGGCCTTCGCCGCCGGGGCGCCGCTCCTCTCGGGCCTGATCTCCGCCGTCGCCGGCGGGCTGGTCGCGAGCCTCCTCGGTGGATCGCCGCTGCAGGTCAGCGGCCCCTCCGCCGCCCTCACCGTGGTGCTGGCCGACACGATCGCCACCCACGGCTGGCCGGTCACCTGCGCGATCACCGTCGCGGCCGGCCTGCTCCAGATCCTCTTCGGGCTCACCCGCCTCGCCCGCGCCGCGCTCGCGGTGTCGCCGGCCATCGTGCACGGGTTGCTCGCCGGCATCGGCGTGACGCTGGTGCTCGGCCAGCTGCACGTCGTGCTCGGCGGCACGGCGCAGGGGTCCGCGCTCGCCAACGTCGTCGCGCTGCCGGGGCAGCTGGCCGGGCACCACGACCAGGCCGTGCTGGTCGGTGTCGTCACCCTCGTGGTGCTGCTGGCCTGGCCACGCCTCCCGAACGCGCTCCGCCGCGTGCCCGCGCCGCTGGCGGCGGTCACCCTGGCCACCGGGCTGTCCGTCGGCACCGGCATGACCCTGCCGCGCGTCGACCTGCCCGCCGGGCTGCCCGCCCTGCACGTCGTGCCGAGGCTGCCCGACGGCGGCTGGGGCGGGTTCGCCCTCGCCGCCGTCACCATCGCGCTGATCGCGGGCCTGGAGAGCCTGCTCTCCGCGGTGTCCGTGGACAAGCTGCGCGGCGGCCCGCGCAGCGACCTCGACCGCGAGCTCGTCGGGCAGGGCGCGGCGAACGTCGCCGCCGGCGCGCTCGGCGGGTTCCCGGTCACCGGCGTGATCGTGCGCAGCATGACCAACCACGAGGCGGGCGCCCGCACCCGGACGTCCGCGATCCTGCACTGCGCCTGGATCCTCGCCGCCTGCCTGCTGCTCACCGGCGTGCTGCGGCTGATCCCGCTGGCCGCCCTCGCCGCGCTGCTGGTGTACGTCGGCGCGAAGCTCGTGAACATCACCGGGCTCAAGGAAGTCCGCCGGCACGGCGACCTGCCGGTGTACGCCGTCACGCTGGCCGGCGCGGTCGCCGTCAACCTGCTCACCGGGGTCGCGGCGGGGATCCTGCTCGCGCTCGCGCTGATGCTGCGGCGGATGATCTTCTCGGGGATCCACGTCGAGAAGGACGGTGAGCGCCACCGGGTCGTCATCGAGGGCGCGCTGACGTTCCTGTCCGTGCCGCGGCTGACCCGGGTGCTCGCCGAGGTGCCGCCGCACGCCGAGGTGACGCTCGAACTGCTCGTCGACTACCTCGACCACGCCGCGTTCGACTGCCTGCGCGGCTGGCAGCAGGCGCACGCGGGGCCGGTGACGGTCGACGAGATCGGGCACCCGTGGTTCGAACGCGGGACCGCCGGCGCGCCGACCGTGCGCCGCAGCGTCGCCGCGCGCGTCGTGCCGCGGTGGCTCGCGCCGTGGTCGCAGTGGCAGGCCGAGCACGTCGTGCTGCCCGCGCAGCGCACGGCCAGTTCGCTGCTGTGCCGGGGTGCGTCGGAGTTCCAGCGCCGCACCGCGCCGCTGCTGCGCGACACCTGGAGCGGGCTGGCGCACGGCCAGCAGCCGCACACGCTGTTCATCACCTGCGGCGACGCGCGGATCGTGCCGAACCTGATCACCACGAGCGGGCCGGGCGACCTGTTCACCGTGCGGAACATCGGCAACCTGGTGCCGCCCGCGGACGGCGACGACTCGTCCGTCGGCGCGGCGGTCGAGTACGCCGTCGGGGTGCTCGGGGTGGCCGAGATCGTGGTGTGCGGGCATTCCGGCTGCGGCGCGATGAAGGCGCTGCTCGGCCAGGCACCGGCGGGGCTCGTGCAGCTCGGCAGCTGGCTGCGGCACGGCGAAGCGACGCTGCGGCGGCGTTCCCGCGAAGCCCCGCTGCTACTCGGTGGCGAACGGCCGGCCGCCGAGGCCGACCAGCTCGCGCTGCAGAACGTGGTGCAGCAGCTGGAGACGCTCCGCGGCTACCCGGTGGTCGCCGCGGCACTGGAGCGCGGCGGGCTGCGGCTCACCGGGATGTACTTCGACGTCGGCGCCGCGCAAGTGTCCCTTTTGGACGACGCGGCCCGCGGGTTCGTCCCGGCGGGCGCGCCGGAGCACTGACCGAGTCGGTCTGCCGCGGCTGTCGTGGGTGGTCAGGGCGGTTCTCACCCGCCCTGACCGCCCACGACAGCGAAACCGTTGTGTGGTACGGGTTTCACCTGTCGGCCGACAGGTACTCGATCTTGTGAACGGCGCGTTAACGAGCTGTCCGGTTTGTGACGTTCGAGCTAAATATGGCCAGTTGTTCACTCGAACGGGTGGCACATAGCGGACATTTCACACGATTTCCGGTTGCATGGTGATCATGAGACCCCTCGCCGTGCTCCGCCACGACCTGCCGGCCTCACTGGTCGTCTTCCTCGTAGCTGTCCCCCTGTCCCTCGGCATCGCCCTCGCCTCGGGCGCGCCGGTCGCCGCCGGGCTCGTCGCGGCCGTCGTCGGCGGTGTCGTCGCCGGCGCGCTCGGCGGGTCCGCGCTCCAGGTGAGCGGGCCCGCCGCCGGCCTGACCGTCGTGATGGCCGAAACCATCCAGACGTTCGGCTGGGTCGTCACCTGCGCGATCACCGTCGCCGCCGGCGCGTGTCAGATCCTGCTGGGGCTGAGCCGCATCGCGCGCGCCGCGCTGGCCATCTCGCCGGCCATCGTGCACGGCATGCTGGCCGGCATCGGCGTCACGATCGTGCTCGGCCAGCTGCACGTCATCCTCGGCGGGAAGGCCCAGAGCTCGGCGATCGAGAACATCGCCGAACTGCCCGGCCAGATCGTCGCCCACCACGACTCGGCCGCGCTGATCGGCCTGCTCACCATCGCGATCCTGCTCGTCTGGCCGCGGCTGCCGAAGGCCGTGCAACGCGTGCCGGGGCCGCTCGCCGCGATCGCCGCGGCCACCGTCCTGTCCGTCGTCACCGGGATGACGCTGCCGCGCGTCGAACTGCCGGGTGACTTGCTGAACGTCCACCTCGTGCCGCAGCTGCCCGACGGCGGCTGGGGCGGGTTCGCGCTCGCCGTCGTCACGATCGCCCTGATCGCCAGCGTCGAGAGCCTGCTCTCGGCGGTCGCGGTCGACCGCATGCACACCGGCCCGCGCGCCAACCTCGACCGCGAGCTGGTCGGCCAGGGCGCGGCCAACATGGTCTCCGGCGCCCTGGGCGGCCTGCCGGTGACCGGCGTGATCGTCCGCAGCTCCACCAACGTCGCCGCCGGCGCGAAGACGCGGGTGTCCGCGGTGCTGCACGGCGTCTGGGTGCTGCTGTTCGTCGTGCTGCTGGCCGGGCTGATCCAGAGCATCCCGCTGGCCGCACTGGCCGGGCTGCTCGTCCACGTCGGCGCCAAGCTGGTGAACCCCGGGCACATGAAGACCGTGCTGGCCCACGGCGACCTGCCCGTCTACCTGCTCACCCTGGGCGGGGTCGTCGTGTTCGACCTGCTGACCGGTGTGCTCGCCGGGATCGGGCTGGCGCTGGTGCTGATGCTGCGCCGCACGCTCTGGTCCGGGATCCACGTCGAAACCGAAGGCGGCAGGCGACGCGTCGTCGTCGAAGGGGTGCTGACGTTCCTGTCCGTGCCGCGGCTGTCGAAGGTGCTCGGCGGCATCCCGGCCGGCGTGCCGGTGCGGCTGGAGCTGGTCGTCGACTACCTCGACCACGCCGCGTTCGAAAGCCTGACCACCTGGCAGCAGGCGCACGAGCGCGCGGGCGGCACCGTGGAGGTCGACGAGGTCGGCCACCCCTGGTTCGGCGAAGGCAAGGCGGGCCGCCCGACGCGGTCCCGGCTCGCCGCGAGCCGGGCGGTGCCGCGCTGGCTCGCGCCGTGGTCGGAATGGCAGGCCGTCGAAGGCATCCCGGCCCAGCAGACCCGCCGCGGCGCCACCGAGTTCCACCGCCGGGCGGCGCCGTTGCTGAAGGACACGTTGTCCGGGCTGGCCGACAGCCAGCGGCCGCGGACGCTGTTCATCACGTGCGGCGATTCTCGCATCGTGCCCAATCTCATCACCACGAGCGGCCCGGGCGACCTGTTCACCATCCGGAACATCGGGAACCTCGTCCCACCCGGGCAAACCGACCCGTCGATGAACGCGTCGATCGAGTTCGCCGTCGGCGTGCTCGGCGTTTCGGAGATCGTCGTCTGCGGCCATTCCTCTTGCGGCGCAATGAAAGCCGTCGTCGACGGCGCGCCGGCGGGCCCGCTGGGCGACTGGCTGCGGCACGTCGAACCGAGCACCCGGCGCGACGGCGCGGTCACCCTCGACGGTGCCCGGCCCGCCCGCGAGGCCGATCGGCTGGCCCTGCACAACGTTCTGCAACAACTCGAGCACCTGCGGGAGTACCCGCTGGTCGCGGCGGCCGAGTCGGCCGGGAAGCTGCAGCTGACCGGCATGTACTTCGACGTCGGGGCCGCGAGCGTGCACCTGCTCGACGGGGAGGCGCACGCGTTCGTCGCCGCCGGGCAGTAGCCCGAACGGCGGTTCCCGGGCTGGGCACGACATGCGAACTTCGTGCGTCCACAAGGCACACGAGAGCAGGGACTCGTGGGCCGTCGCACGAAGGGGGATGGCCGAGTCATGTCGCTTTCCAGACGTTTCCGGGTGACAGCCGTGGCCGTGCTGGCCGCGGTCGCCGGGTTCCCGGCCACCGCGGCCGCATCGGGCCCCGCACTCGCGTGGGGCCCGTGCGCCGGGGTGCCGGAACCGAGCCAGGGCCTGCAGTGCACGTCGATGAGCGTGCCGCTCGACTACGCGCGGCCGGGCGGTCAGCAGATCACGCTCGCGTTCTCCCGGCTGCCCGCCGCGGACCCGGCGAAGCGCCGGGGCGTGCTGCTGCTGAACCCGGGCTCGCAGGGCGATTCCCAGCTTTCCCTGCCGTTGCAGCTGATCGCGCTGGGCCTGCCGCAGTCCGTGCGGGACACCTACGACCTCGTCGCGTTCGACCCGCGCGGGGCGGGCAACAGCACCCGGGTGACGTGCGACCTGCCCGTGACGTTCATGATCCCGCCCGCCTACGCGGTGACGAACGCGGACGTCGACAAGCAGGCCGGGGTCGCCCGCCAGAACGCCCAGGGCTGCGCGGCCGCGCCCTCGGCGCCGCTGCTGCCCTACATCACCGTCCGGAACGTCGCGCGCGACCTCGACGGCATCCGCGCGGCGCTGGGCGAACGGAAGGTTTCGTTCCTCGGCTACTCGTTCGGCGCCTTCCTCGGCGCCACCTACGCCACGATGTACCCGGCGCGCACGGACCGGTTCGTGCTGGACAGCTCGACCGGGCCGAACGGCCTCGACTTCACCTGGTCGCGCCGGTTCGCCCCAGGCCTCGAGAAGCACTTCCCCGACTTCGCCGCCTGGGCGGCGTCCCAGAACGCGACGTACGGCCTCGGCAGCACACCCGAAGCCGTCAAGGCGAAGTACTTCGAGCTGGCCGCGAAGCTCGACCAGACGCCGATCGAGACCGTCGACGGCGCCACGTTCCGCTGGATCAACGAGGCGCTGACCCAGTCGGACGCGACGTTCCCGCTGCTGGCCCAGGTCTACCAGCAGGCCGCGGACGGCACGATCTCGCGGCCGCCGCTGCCGCCCGGCTTCGACTTCTCCGGGCTGCTCTCGATCGTGTGCAACATGGACGGCTGGCCCACCGACGTCGAGGTCTACCGGCGCGCGGTGAACCACGACCGGGCGGCCTACCCGCTGCTGGGCGCGGCCGCGGCGAACGTCTGGGCGTGCGCGTTCTGGCCCGCGCGCAAGACCGAGCCGCAGGTGCGCATCGGGGACCACGGGCCGTCGAACATCCTGATGGTCCAGAACCTGCGCGACAACGGGACGGACTACCCGGGCGGCGTCGAGATGCGGCGCGCGCTGGGCGACCGGGCCCGGCTGGTGACCGTCGACCAGGGCGGCCACCGCGCGTACCTGTTCGGCACCAACGCCTGCGCGAACGCCACGGTGGCCCGGTGGCTCGCCGACGGCGTCCGTCCGGCGGCCGACACCAGCTGCCCCGCCTGAGCCCGGGCTGCGGACCGGTCCCCGGGGTCACTATGTTCATGGTCCGTGACCATGCTGGTGATGACGGGGACCGGGACCGGGGTCGGCAAGACGATCACCACGGCGGCGATCGCGGCCCTGGCCGTGGCGGGCGGGCAGCGCGTCGCCGTGCTGAAACCCGCCCAGACCGGCGTGCGGCCGGACGAACCGGGCGACCTGGCCGACGTCCGCCGGCTCGCCGGCGCCGGCGTCACCACCCGGGAGCTGCGCCGCTACCCGGACCCGCTCTCGCCGGAGGCCGCCGCCCGCCGCAGCGGCCTGCCGACGCTCGACCCCGGGGAGATCGCCCAGGCGGCGGCCGACCTGGACACCGGCCACGACCTCACCCTCATCGAAGGCGCGGGCGGCCTGCTCGTGCGCTTCGACGGCGCCGGGGCCAGCCTCGCCGACGTCGCGTGGTCGCTGGGGTCGTTGGTGATCATCGTGGCCGAGGCGGGCCTGGGCACGCTCAACGCGACCGCGCTCACCGCCGAGGTCGCCACGAAACGCGGGCTGACCGTCGCCGGGGTGATCATCGGCGCCTGGCCGGCCGAACCGGACCTCGCGGCGCTGTCCAACCTCGAAGACCTGCCGGTCGCGGCCGGGGCCCCGCTGCTCGGCGTGCTGCCGGCCGGGCTCGGCGAGGCCTCGCCCGAGGAGTTCCTGGCCGCGGCGCGGGCCGGGCTCTCGCCGTGGTTCGGCGGCGAGTTCGACCCCGAGCTGTTCGCCGGGTGCGCATCCGCCGAGAAGTGACGTGCGTCGCTGTCGTCCCGCGCCGCCGTCGTGCACGATGAGGGACGCTTTCCCCACGACCAAGGAGCAGCCGTGACCGCAGTCCCGGACACCGACGTCCTCGCCTACGCGCGCGAACGCGTCCTCGAAAACGGCGTCGGCCTGGGCGAAGCCGAGGTCCTCGAGGTGCTGCGGCTGCCCGACGAGCGGCTGCCCGACCTGCTCGCGCTCGCGCACGAGGTGCGGATGCGCTGGTGCGGCCCCGAGGTCGAGGTCGAGGGCATCATCAGCCTGAAGACCGGCGGCTGCCCCGAGGACTGCCACTTCTGCTCGCAGTCGGGCCGCTTCCCGACGCCGGTGCGGTCGGCGTGGCTCGACATCCCCAACCTGGTCAAGGCGGCCCGCCAGACCGCCGAGACGGGCGCGACGGAGTTCTGCATCGTCGCGGCCGTGCGCGGCCCGGACAAGCGGCTGCTCTCGCAGGTCCGCGAAGGCGTCCGCGCGATCCGGGAAGACGGCAACGACATCCAGATCGCGTGCTCCCTCGGCATGCTCACGCAGGAGCAGGTCGACGAGCTCGTCGAGATGGGCGTGCACCGCTACAACCACAACCTCGAGACGGCGCGCTCGCACTTCCCGGCGGTCGTCACGACCCACACGTGGGAAGAGCGCTGGGACACGCTGCGGATGGTCGCCGAGGCGGGCATGGAGGTCTGCTGCGGCGGCATCATCGGCATGGGGGAGACGGTCGAGCAGCGCGCGGAGTTCGCGGTGCAGCTGGCCGAGCTGAGCCCGCACGAGGTGCCGATGAACTTCCTCATCCCGCAGCCTGGGACGCCTTACGAGGACTACGAGATCGTCGAGGGCCGCGACGCGCTCCGGACGGTCGCGGCGTTCCGGCTCGCCATGCCGCGAACGATGCTGCGGTTCGCCGGGGGGCGTGAGCTGACCCTGGGTGACCTTGGTGCCGAGCAGGGGATGCTCGGCGGTATCAACGCGATCATCGTCGGGAACTACCTGACCAACCTGGGGCGGCCTGCTTCTGCTGACCTCGAGATGCTCGATGAGCTCAAGATGCCGATCAAGGCGCTCAGTGACAGCCTCTGACGCTCCCGCCTTTTGTGTCCATTGTGGACAGGCTTCGGCCGGGGGTGCCGACCACCCGGCTTGTCACAACCCGAGGACGGCGTTGGAACCGCCGCGCTACTGCACGTTCTGCGCGCGGCGGTTGGTGGTCCAGGTGAGCCCTCTGGGCTGGACGGCGCGCTGCAGCCGCCACGGCGAGACGGCGAGTGGCTGAGGGTGGGTCGGTTGGCGTTAACGAACCATTTCGTTCATGAGGGTCGGTGTAACGAACCAGATCGTTCATTGCTGGTCCTTGAGGGTGGCGAGTTGGCTGGGTCCGGGGTCCGGGGTCCGGGCTCGCAGGTGGAGCGGTGAGGTAACTAACCGGATCGTTCACGCGTCGGCGGCCGCGGGGTAACTCACCGGATCGTTCATAGCGGCGCGCCAGGGTGGCCGGATCGGGCGGCGAGGTAACTAACCAGATCGTTCACACGTTGATGGCCGCGCAGTAACTCACCAGATCGTTCATAGCGGCGCGCCGGGATGACCGGGTCGGGCAGTGAGGTAACTAACCGGATCGTTCACAACAAAGCCTGTCAGCCCCGACACGACCGAGCGCCTCACGGCGCTCCCGCACCGACCGGTTACCCTCGGTCGCACCATGTCGCAGGAGGGAGTCCGGGTGAGTGAGTCGTCGGGGCCCGCGCATCGGCCATCGGCTGTGGCCGGGCCGTGGTCGGTGCCCGTGCTTTTCCGGGAGCGGCGGCCGAAGGTCGTCGTCAAGGCCGACCTGCTGCCCGCCGTGAGCGTGCTCGGCACCCTCAGCCTGCTGAGCTTCCCGCTCGCCTTCGCCTGGTCGCGCCTCGCGCCCCCGGAACGCGTGCGCATCATCGCCTCCGACGGCACCCAGGGCGCCCTGGAACTCGAGAGCTGGCACCGCTTCGACGACCTCGCCGTCTTCGGGCTCATGACGCTCGGGCTCGGGATCGTCGTCGGTGTCGTCGTCTGGCTGCTGCGTGAACGCCGCGGGCCCGTCGTGTTCCTCGCCGCCGTGCTCGGGGTCGCCCTCGCGAGCGCGCTGGCCATGCTGCTCGGCGTCGGCTGGGCGAACAGCCACTACGCGATCGGCTCCGCCCCCGCGCTCGGCTCGGTGATCGAGCTGGCGCCGCGGCTCGAGTCGTGGTGGGTGCTGCTCACCGGCCCGCTCGGCGTGACGATCGCCTACAGCCTCCTCGCCACCTGGAACGGCCGCGACGACCTCGGCCGCCGCCTCGGCTGAAGCGCGCCCCCGCGGCGGGCACTTTCCCCTAGTCTGGTGGCTCGACCACAGGGGGATCACCAGTGACTGAAGACATCGAGGTCTCGCGGCACAACGCCGTCCGCTTTCCCGGCATCAGCCCGCGCGCGTACGAGCACCCCGTGGACCGCGGCGCGCTCGCGACCCTGCGCGCGGTGCCCGGGTTCGCCCAGGTCGTCAAGGCCGTTTCGGGCTTCTACAACGAGCGCGGCGAGCGGCTGATGGCGCTCGCCTCGTCGATCCGCGTCGGGCCGAAGCAGTACCCGGAGCTCGACCGGTTGCGCCACGAGTGCGCCGAGACGCTCGACCTGCCCGCCGTGCCGAACGTGTTCGTCCACCAGGACCCGCGCATCCAGGCGTCGGCCGTCGGCATGGACGAGCCGTTCATCCGGCTCAGCACGGGGCTCGTCGAGCTGATGAGCCACGAGTCGCTGCGGTTCGCGATCGGGCACGAGATGGGGCACGTGCTGTCCGGGCACACGGTCTACCGCACGATCATGGTGCGCCTGATCGGCCTGCAGATGTCGCTGTCGTGGACGCCGGTGAGCGCGCTCGGCATCCGGGCGATCATCGCGGCGCTGCGCGAGTGGTACCGCAAGGCCGAGCTGTCCTGCGACCGCGCCGGGCTGCTGTGCGGCCAGGACCCGACCGCCGCCCTGCGGGCCCAGATCCAGGTGGCCGGCGGCGTCGACCCGGCGCGGATCGACATCCCGTCGTTCCTGCAGCAGGCGAGCGAGTACGAGTCGGTCGAAGACATCCGGGACAGCTTCCTCAAGCTCAAGTTCGTCGAGACGGAGACGCACCCGTTCGCGGTGGTCCGCGCGGCGCAGCTGCAGAAGTGGGCGGCCTCGGAGGAGTACCGAGCGATCCTGGCGGGCGACTACCCGCGTCGCGACGACGACACCCCGACGTCCGACTGGAAGGACGACCTCAAGTCGGCGGCCAAGTCGTACAAGGACTCGTGGAGCGCGTCGGCCGACCCCCTGACGAAGGTGTTCAGCGACGTCGGCGAAGCCGTCTCCAGCACGGCGGGCAAGGTCTGGAGCAAGTTCGGGACCGGGGACTGATCAGTTCAGGCTGGCCGGGCGGCTCAGGTCGGTGAGCTCGCCCGGCGGCAGCGGCACCGCGCCCAGCGTGTCCAGGAACCCCGCCTCGCGCGTCAGCAGCCGGCACGCGATGCGCAGCCGGCGCAGCGGGTGGCGTTCCTCCAGCAGCCGCTGCCGGTCGTCCAGGGGGAGCAGGCAGTCGGCGGCCAGCAGGTAGGCCAGGTCGCCGATGTCGGCCTCCGCGTCCGGGGTGTGCCAGTCGTCGCTGCGCCAGGCCGTTTCGCAGTAGCGCCGGTGCGCCGTGCGGGCGACCGTCGCGAGGCGCTCGGCCATGTCCCCGCCCGGGGACACCGGGTCGTCGTCGATCCACTCCACCGACGCGATCAGGTAGGGCGCCGACGTGCAGTCGAGCTCCCGCAGCCGGAACCGGCGCTGGGCCTGCGTCACGACGTCGAAGCGGCCGTCCGGCAGGCGCTTCGCCTCGCGCAGGATCGTGCTGCAGCCGAACTCGTACAGCTGGTCCAGACCACGTACTTCGCGGGTGAGCGACGAACGCAGGGCCACGACCCCGAATTCGCGGCCCGGCACCGTTCCGCTCACGAGATCCGCGGTCAGCTGGCGGTAGCGCGGTTCGAAGATGTGGAGGGGGAGTTTCGTCCCCGGGAGCAGAACGGTCTGCAACGGGAACAACGGCAGCAATGTCGTCGTCGCGTCGCTTTCCGGTTCCGGCTCGGTCACGGCTCCACGGTAAGGGGAGAACGCCTCCGCCGCAGCACGGTCACTTGTTCGGCGGCTTGAACACGGCAAACGGGTCGGTGATCTGCATGCCCTTGCCCGCGAAGGAGAACAGTGCCGCCGGACGCCCGCCCGCGCGGCCCGGCGGGGCCGTGTGCCCGGTGGGCACCAGCAGGCCGCGCCGGGACAGCACGCGCTGCAGGTTGGTCGCCGAGACGCGGTAGCCCAGCGCGGCCGAATACAGCCCGCGCAGCGCCGAAATCGTGAACTCGTCGGGCGCGAGCGCGAAGCCGAGGTTCGTGTAGGAGAGCTTCGACCGCAGCCGGTCGCGGGCGCGCAGCACGATCGCCTCGTGGTCGAACGCCGTGCGCGGCAGCTTCGCGACGTCGTGCCACTCGGTGTCTTCGGGCACCTCCGGGTCGACGTCGGAGGGGACGAGCCCGAGGAACGCCGTCGCCACCACGCGCGGGCCCGGCACCCGGCGCGGGTCGCTGAACACCGCGAGCTGCTCGACGTGCTTGAGCTGGCGGACGTCGACCTTCTCGGCGAGCTGGCGCCGGATCGACGTCTCGACGTCCTCGTCGGGCCGCAGCCGCCCGCCCGGCAGCGACCAGCGGCCGAGGTGCGGGTCGAGCGCGCGGCGCCACAGCAGAACCCGCAGTGTGTCCGAGCGCACTTGAAGGACCGTTCCCAAAACCTCGTGGGCCAGGGGGGCCTGGGTGTTAAGATGACTTCGCACGGTTTTCGATTATAAGGCGAAAACCGGAGACCGGTCCAGGAGGGCCAGATGACCACCACGTTGGTTCCGGAGGGACTCACCCCGTTCGGCGGGGTCGAGGCGAACGCGGCCTGGGCGGAGGAGGTGCGGCGCCTGGCGAAGCAGCGCGACGCGGTCCTGCTCGCGCACAACTACCAGGTCCCGGAGATCCAGGACATCGCCGACCACACCGGCGACTCGCTCGCCCTCAGCCGCATCGCGGCGAGCAGCGACGCGTCCACCATCGTCTTCTGCGGCGTGCACTTCATGGCCGAGACCGCGAAGATCCTCTCTCCGGAGAAGACCGTCCTGATCCCGGACGCGCGGGCCGGCTGCTCGCTCGCGGACTCCATCACCGGCGCCGAGCTGCGCGCCTGGAAGGCCGAGCACCCGGGCGCGGTCGTCGTCTCCTACGTCAACACCACGGCCGAGGTGAAGGCCGAGACGGACATCTGCTGCACGTCCTCGAACGCGGTCGACGTCGTCGCCAGCATCCCGGCTGACCAGGAGGTTCTCTTCCTGCCGGACCAGTTCCTCGGGGCGCACGTCAAGCGCGTGACCGGCCGGGAAAACATGCACGTCTGGGCCGGCGAGTGCCACGTCCACGCCGGCATCAACGGCGCCGAGCTGGCCGAGCGCGCGGCTTCGAATCCCGACGCGGACCTGTTCATCCACCCGGAGTGCGGCTGCGCGACGTCGGCGCTCTACCTGGCCGGCGAGGGCGCGGTGGCGCCGGAGCGGGTCAAGATCCTCTCGACCGGCGACATGGTCCACGAGGCCCGCGACACGAAGGCCAAGTCGGTCCTGGTGGCCACCGAGATCGGCATGATCCACCAGCTCCGCAAGGCCGCGCCGGGCATCGACTTCCGCGCGGTGAACGACCGCGCGTCCTGCCGGTACATGAAGATGATCACGCCCGCCGCCCTGCTGCGGTGCCTGCGTGACGGCCTGGACGAGGTCCACGTCGACGTCGAAACGGCCGCCCGCGCGCGTGCTTCGGTGCAGCGGATGATCGAGATCGGGCAGCCCGGCGGCGGCGAATGACCACGCCGGTTAATGATTCACAGGCGAAAACCCCGGTCTGGGAAGCCCGCGCGGACCTCGTGGTGGTCGGCAGCGGCGTCGCGGGGCTGACGGCCGCGTTGCGGGCCCAGGCGCTCGGGCTGCACGTCCTGGTGGTCACCAAGGCGGCGGTCGAGGACGGCAACACGCGCTGGGCGCAGGGCGGCGTCGCCGTCGTCCTGGAAGACGAGCACGACCTCGACGACTCGGTCGCCAAGCACGCGGAGGACACCTTCACCGCGGGCGCCGGGCTGGTCGACGAGGCCGCCGCCCGCTCGATCCTCGACGGCGGCCCGGCCGCGGTCGCCCGGCTCCGGGCGGACGGGGCGGAGTTCGACGCCGCGACGGCCGGCGGCGGGCTGCTCGCGCGGACCCGCGAGGGCGGGCACAGCGCGTTCCGGGTCATCCACGCGGGCGGCGACGCGACCGGCGCCGAGGTCGAGCGCGCCCTGGTCGCGCAGGCCGGGCAGGCGCGGGTGCCGGTGCTCGAGCACCACATCGCCGTCGACGCGCTGCGCACGCCGGGCGGCCGGGTCGCGGGCGTGACCGTGCTCGACCGCAACGGGGTGCCCGGGGTCGTCCGGGCGCCGGCCGTGCTGCTGGCCAGCGGCGGGCTCGGGCAGCTCTACCAGGCGACGTCCAACCCGGAGATCGCCACCGGCGACGGGCTCGCGCTCGCGCTGCGGGCCGGGGCGACCGTGGCGGACATCGAGTTCGTCCAGTTCCACCCGACCGTCCTGTACACCCCGGGCGCGCGGGGACGCTGCCCGCTGGTCACCGAGGCCGTGCGCGGCGAGGGCGCGACGCTGGTCGACGCCGCCGGCGTGCCGGTCATGGCGGGCGTGCACCCGCTCGGCGACCTGGCTCCCCGCGACGTCGTCGCGGCGGCGATCACCCGGCGGCTGCTTTCGGCGCCGGGCGGGGTCGACGACCACGTCTTCCTCGACGCGACCTCGATCGCCGGGTTCGCGCGGCGGTTCCCGACGGTGTTCGCCGCGTGCGGGGTGCTGGGGCTCGACCCGGCCGTCGACCCGATCCCGGTGACGCCGGCGGCGCACTTCTCGTGCGGCGGCGTGGTGACCACTGTGGACGGTCGCTCGTCGGTCCCCGGTTTGTACGCCGCGGGCGAGGTCGCGCGGACCGGCCTGCACGGCGCGAACCGCCTGGCGTCGAACAGCCTGCTCGAAGGGCTGGTCGTCGGACAGCGCGTCGCCGAGGCCGTCGCGGCGGACCTCGCGGCCGGGTTGCTGGCCGATCCGTCGCGGGGCCGGTTGCCGTCGTGGACGACCGCCCCGGCGGCGGAACGCGATGCGCTGCAACGGGTCATGAGCCGGTACGCGGCGATCGGCCGCGACGCCGATGGGCTCGCGGCGGCCGGGTCGGTGCTCGACCTGTCTACTCAGGATAGTCCCTTGTGGACGCACGCGGCGGTGGAGGACGCGGCGTTGACGGTGGTGGCGCAGGCGTTGCTCGCCGCGGCCGTCCGGCGGACCGAGTCGCGCGGCTGCCACGTGCGCAGCGACTTCCCGGCGCTCGACGACGGCTGGCGGCGCAGCCAGCACATCCGGCTCAGCCCGTCCGGCCAGCCCGTGCTGGCCGACCCGATCCCCCTGGAGGGCGTGGCATGACGTTCCCGATCTCCGAACCCGCCGTGCGCCTGATCGCGGCTTCGGGCCTCGACGTCGAAGACGTGACGCGCGTGGTCACGACGGCGCTGGGCGAAGACCTGCGCTACGGGCCGGACGCGACCACCGCGTCGGCGGTGCCGGAGTCCGCGACCGCGGTGGCCGAGCTGACCCCGCGCGTCGACGGGGTCGTCGCCGGGCTGCCGGTGGCGCTGGCGGTGTTCGACGTGGTGCTGGGCGACGAGTACGAGGTGCTGGCCGGGCGCGAGGACGGCGAGCGGCTGGTCGCGGGGGAGCCCGCGCTGGTGCTGCGCGGCCCGGTGCGCGGGCTGCTCACCGCCGAGCGGACGGCGCTGAACCTGCTGTGCCACCTCTCGGGCGTCGCGACCGCGACCGCGGCCTGGGTGTCCGAAGTGGACGGTACCGGGTGCGCGATCCGGGACTCCCGCAAGACCTTGCCGGGCCTGCGGCTGCTGCAGAAGTACGCCGTCCGGTGCGGCGGCGGGGTGAACCACCGAATGGGGCTCGGCGACGCGGTGCTGATCAAGGACAACCACGTCGTCGCGGCGGGTTCGGTGACGGCGGCGCTGGCCGCGGCCCGCGAGCACGCGCCGGAACTGGCGTGCGAGGTCGAGGTCGACACCCTCGACCAGCTCGAGGAAGCCCTGGCCGCGGGCGCCGACGAGGTGCTGCTGGACAACTTCACGCCGGACGAGTGCGCCAAGGCCGTCGCGCGCCGCGACGAAGTCTCCCCGAAAACACGGCTGGAATCCTCTGGTGGGCTCACCCTCGACCGTGGTAGGGCCTACGCGGAGTCCGGTGTGGACTATCTTTCGGTGGGCGGGCTGACCCACTCTTCACCGGCGTTGGATCTCGGCATGGACCTTCGCTGAACGGCGTTTCCCGGCTAGACTGACGGTGGCGGAAGTCCTTTTCCGCCACCGTCTTTCTTGGTGGGGGCTCGGGTGCGGATACCGGCGGTGCTCGCGGTGGCGGGCTTTTTCGCGCTCGCCTCGCCCGCGTCCGCCGTCGCCGCTCCGGAAACGGGGTGCGCCAACCCGTCCGGCACGTACACCGGCGAGGTCCCGTGGGGGCAGCGGCTGGTCGACCCGGCGCGGCTGTGGCCGCTGACTCGGGGCGAAGGCCAGCTGGTCGCGGTGATCGGCACGGGCGTCGACGGGCAGAACACGCAGTTCGCGCCCGGACAGCTCGAAGGCGGCGCCGGCACGGAACGCACGGACTGCGACGGCCGCGGCACGATCGCCGCCGGGATCGTCGGCGCGCAGCCGGATTCGTCGACGACGTTCGCCGGCGTCGCGCCCGGCGCGCACCTGCTGCCGATCCGCTACACGCAAGCGGAAGGCACGACGTCGGACCGCGGCGGCGACCCGGGCGCGCTGGCCGGGGCGATCGACACGGCGGTCGACCGGCACGCCGGCGTCGTCCTGATCGCGGTGCCCGCGGCGTTCGACAGCCCGGCGCTGGCCGGCGCGGTCGCGCGGGCGCGGGCGGCCGGCGCGGTCGTCGTCTCGGCCGCGGCGGCGACCCAGCAGGGCACGCGGACGTACCCGACGGCGACGGCCGGCGTCCTGGCGGTCGGGTCGGTGAACCCGGCAGGCGAGCCGGTGCAGACGGAAGCCGGCGACTACCTGGGCGTCGCGGCGCCGGGCGCGGAGCTGGTCAGCACGTCGGCCGGGGCGGGCGGCGCGGTGGCGCACCGCTGGCCGGTGACCGACCCGGGCCTGGCGGCGGCGTACGTCGCGGGCGTCGCGGCGCTGGTCCGGGCGTACCACCCGGACCTGACGGGCGACCAGGTCCTGACCCGCCTCACGCTGACGGCGCACCGCCCGTCCTCCGGCGGCCACGACCCGCGGCTGGGCTGGGGAGTCCTGGACGCGTACGCGGCGGTGTCCTCGACCCTGCCCGCCGACGTCGCCCCGCCGGGCGCGGCACCCGCACCGGGCTCGGCTCCCGAGGTCGTCCCGGCGGCGGCGCCCGCGCGCCCGTCGTCCGACGTCGCCGCGGGCACGATCGCCCTGGCCGGGGTCGCCCTGGCCGCGGCCGCGGGCGTGACGGTCGCCGCGGTCCGCCGGGCCCGCCGCCGAGGCTGGCGCCCCTCCCGCTTCACCCCGTGATGCCCTTCCCATCACGTGTGATGCCTGCCTGATCACGTGTGATGCCTCGTTGCGCACGGGCGATCGTCGTACCGGACCAGCGGACCCGTGTGATCAGCCGGGCATCGCGTGTGCGTGAAGAGGCATCACGTGTGATTGAGGGGGCATCACGTGTGTTTGGAGGGGCATCACTCGTGATTGGGGGGGCGACACGGTTAGGCGGGGGTGGGGCGGGTCGAGCCGATGATCGCCACCGCCTGGCCGGCTCGGGCGACGTGCACGGTGAAGTCGGCGCCCTCGCGGCTGAAGCGGGCGATCAGTTCGCGGGGGGTGCTGCGGTCGTGGGCCTGCCAGCCGCGCTGCTCCAGCGTCGGGACGACCACCTCGGCCAGGCGGCGTTCCGGGTCGCCCGGGTGCTCCAGGCGCACGCCGTACTGCCAGCACAGCACCTGCCCGGGCCGGGTGGGGTCGCAGTCGAGCTCGCCGTCGACCGTCCGGTCCGCGTCGGGGCCGAACACCGCCGCGACGCTGTCGATCACGTCCGTCAGCTCGGCGGCCAGGCGATCCAGGTCCGGAGAAGTCACCGGAGCACACCCCCGTCGTTGAGGAACTCGACGCCGTTCTCGAGGATGCCATGCGGCTGGAACGTGCCGTTCGCCGTGGTCGGCCCGGCCGTGATGACCCGGTAGATGTTCGTCCACGACTCCGATCCGGGCTTGAGCACGTCGCTGTGCGACGAAAGGCCCCACAGCTGCGAACCGTCGGCGGCGCGGCCGGTTTCCAGCTCCGTGACGCCGGGGAAGGTGTCCGGGTCCGCGCCGTGGCCGATGCCGGTCCACTCCAGGCCCCGCGCGTTGCCCTGGGCGATCTCGATCGGGTCGAGCGGCGCGGTCATCGAGTACCGCTGGACGCCCGCCTGGCTCGCCGGCAGGTCCGACGGCGACCAGACGCCGTGGCCCATGCCCGCCGACTCGACGTGCAGGACGCGGTCGACGTCGAGGCCGTGCGTCTCGGCCAGCCCGACCGTCGCGCCGCCGTAGCTGTGCCCGATCGCGGTGAGCGTGACGTCGGAACCGGCGTGGCTCGCGATCTCGCCGCGCAGGTCGTCGGTGAAGTTCTTGAGGTCCGGCGCCATCGCTTCCGCGTAGCTCGCGGAAGGCCCCTGGACGACCGGGTTCTGCGGGAACACGCCGTCGGCCCAGACGACCATCGCCGTGCGCCCGGTCGGGTCCGCGGCCACCAGGCTGCGCCCGAGGCCGGCGTAGGCGTCGAAGTTCGACATCTGCGTGTTGACACCGGGCACGAACAGCCCGACGTTGCGCGTCCCCGGCTCGATGTGCCCGACGAGCTCGGCGATCCGGCCGTTGCCCGCGGGGTCGAACTTCAGGATCTGCCGGTTGTTCGCGAGGATGTCTTCGTACAGCTTGATCCGCGCCTGCGACCGCTTGATCTCGTCGGCGTCGGTCAGCGAAGCCAGCCGGGAGCGCTCGGCGGTCAACGCGTCGGCGACCTTCGCGCGGTTCTGCTCGATGGCCCGTGCCCACGCGCCGGTGTCGGCCGAACCGCCGATGCCCGCGGGGTTTCCCGCGGCCGGCAAGGGATCTTCGGGCATGAGCGCCCGGTACATCGCGGCGATCCGCACGTCGGTGCGGCGGTAGCCGGCGGCCGACTCGGTCAGACCACTTTGGAGCGTCCGGAGCCGTGACACGCCGGACCCGAGCTTCGAGCCCAGCTCCGTCATCGTCTTCTCGAACGTCTTGGCCGCCGCCGCGGACGCGCTGACCCGGCCGAACGCGGCGGCCGGGACCTGCTCGCCCGCGACCGCCTTCTGCGCCGCGGAAAGCGCCTCGGCGAGGGTCCCGAACCGTCCGGCCACGGTGTCGAGGCGGGCCGGGGCGACGCGATAGCCGGCAGCCGTCACGGCCCGCCTCCGTTCGTAGAGTGGTTCAGTACGCTTCCGGCTCTTCGCCGATCACCGGCGGCGCGACCGGGGCCGACTGGCCCCAGACGTTCTCCGTCTCCACCAGCCACGCCGGGATCCGGCGGCCGGACCCCAGGTCGCCGCCGGCGCCCATGCCCATCGGCATCATGGGCATCATCGGCATCGCGCTCTTGGCGGCCGCCGCGCCCGCGGCCCCGGCGACGCCGCCGGCGAGCCCGCTGAACGCGCTGCCCGAGCCGCCGTCGCCCGCCAGACCGGAGTGCGCCGCGGGACCGTCCGCGCCGCCGCCGATCCCGGCACCGCCCGGGACGCCGCCGCCGATCGACGGCGCGTCGCCCCCGCCGATCGGGATGCCGCCGCCGGCGCCGCCTTCGACGCCCGCGCCGCCGCCGAGCTTCGTGCCGGCCGGCTCGTCCTTGTTCTCCTTGGGGTCCTTGCCCGACGCCCAGCCCGGCACCTTCGGCATGATCGAGCCGAACCGGCCGAACGCGGCGGCCGAAGCCGCGGCGAGCCCGGCCGTGAACATGTCGCCGAAGAGCGGGTTCGACGTCGGCACGGTCGTCCCGGGCGGCGGTGTCCCGGTGGTGGGCAGCGGGTGCCCGCCGGTCGGGGTGACGACGACGCCGGGGTCGCCGACGCCGTTGCCGACGAGCCCGGGAGCACCCGCGCTGCCCGCGCCGCCGCCGGCCGGCGGGGTCGCCGGCACCTCGACGGCGTTCGGCGACGCCGGGATCGAGTCCTCGGCCACCGTGTACTCGCCGGCCAGTTCCGTCATCACCGCGATCGCCTTGCCGTGGGCCGAACCGGCCGCGTTGGCCGCGGACTGCTGCGCCTCGACGTTCGCGATGGCCTGCTGGCGCTGCTGCGCCGCGGCCTGCACGACGGCGGGCGAAGCGTCCGGCGGCAGCAGCGGCGGGTTCACGGCGAGCGCGACGTCGGCGGGGGAGACGTCCGGCACCGAGACCGGCGGCGGCATCTCCTTCTTGGCCTTCACCAGCGCGTCGGCGGCGTCGTCGAGCATCACGTTCATCGCCTCGGCGGTCTGCGCCACCTTGGAGATGCCGTTCGCGAGGTCGACGATCATGTGCTGGTACTGCTCGGCCGCGCCGCCGGTCCACTGGTCCTTGAACTCGGTGAGCTCCGAGTTGAGGTTGTGGGCCTGCTCGTGCAGGTGCAGCGCGGCGGACTTCCACTTGTCGGCGGCGTGCCGCGCGCTGTTCGGGTCGCCGGCCTGCAGCATCGCGTACAGCTGCTGGTGGCTGTACGCGGCGAAGTTCGTGTGGGCGGTGTTCGTCATCCCTTGCGGCTCCCGTCCGAGTCGCCCAGGCCGAGCAGGCCGAGCACGGGGTCGAGCAGGCCGGTGACGGCGCCCGAGGTGTGGAGGTCCCCGGCGACCGCCTCGTCGGCGTTCTGGTAGCCGTCGGCGACCGTGGTGGTGACGTCCTGCGCGAACCCGATCGCGCTGCGGACCTGGTCGAGCAGGCCCTGCATCTCCGAGACGGCGGCGCGGTGGGCGTCGGCCAGCGACCCGGCCTCGCCGAACTCGCCGAACAGCAGCGGCTCCTGGCCGAGGGTCAGCAGGAAGTCGTTCGGTTTGGACATCGCGTGGATCTGGGTTTCCAGCTCCCGCACGAAGTCCTTCAGCGATTCCAGGTGGACGTAGTACGACTGGTCTGGCATCGGTCCCGGCTCTCTGGGTCGCGCTCACGGAGGGAGGGAAAGCCGGTCGGCCGGTGCGAGCGGGGGGTTTCCCGCACCGGCCGACCGACGTCTGGGCGCGGTTCAGCCCGCGAACAGTCCCTGGTTGCGGTTTTCCAGCGTCTGCTGGAGGTCGTGGGCCTCGCCCACCTTGCCGCCGAACTGCGCGATGATCGCGACGATGTCGGCGGTCGCCTGGCGCAGCCGGGTCTCCGACTGGCGGGCCGCGTCACCGGCGGAGCTGCCGGAGGCGTACCAGGTCGCGGTGATCGGCTGGAGGTTCTGGTGCAGCTGCTCCAGCTGCGAGGTGAGCGCCTTGGCCTTGGCGGCCAGGGACGCCGAGCTGTGCTGCAGCGCGGCGAAGTTGATTTCGACGACGTCGGCCATCGGTACGTCCTCTCGGGTCAGGGGTTGAGGCGGGGGATCACGCCCGAGCCCTCGAGGGTGTTGCCGACCCCCTGGAAGCTCTGGTGGACGTCGGCGTCGCCGCGGCCGTAGTTCTGGTGGCTGGTGTGGACGAGCTGCGACATGGTGTCGAGCTCCTTCACCGCCACGGTCATCTTCTCCTGCAGGCGCCGCTGGAGGTCCCAGAACGCCACGGCCTGGTCACCCTTGTAGTTGCGCAGCGCCTCGGTCAGCTCGGACTCCAAGCTGGCCATCGTGGACTTGGCGTTCGTCGCGGTTTCCTCGAAACCCTGGACGGCGCGCGTCATGGCAGCGGAATCTGCCTGGAATCCCGGACTGGACATCGACGGGCCACCTCCTTCCTGAAGCGGAATATCGCCTGACGCGGGTGGTCCGCGCGGTGTGAAAGTCACGCTAGAAAAGAGCCTGGTGTGGTCAAACGGCACAACTGCCGGTCGCGGTGACGGCACTTATACCCACAGGCCCGGCCCGGTCCGCGCGTCTGCCGCGGCAGACGAGGAAACCCGCTGGTCAGCACGGTTCTGCCGAAATTCTGAGATCCGCCCGGTAGACCCGGACGCCCCGGGCGAAAGGCGGTCGAGATGGTCCACCCGCAGGCACTGCTGGACGAGCTGGAGCGCGCCCCGGAGGTCCCCGCCTTCGAACACGGCTCGCGGCTGACCACCCGCGGCGAGCTGCGGGAGCTGGTCGGCCGGTTCACGGCCGGCCTGCGGGCGGCCGGGCTGAAGGCGGGCGACGGCGTCGGGATCGCCACCGCCGTCACGGCGGAGGGGTTCGCCGCGATCGTCGCGGCGCACGTGCTCGGCTGCCGCGTCGTCGGGGTGCGGCCCGGCCTGCCGGTGCCGCAGCTGCGCCACATCGTCGGCGAGGTCGACGCCCTGGTCGTCGACGCCGCGTCCGAATCGCCGGAACTGCTCGGCACCGTGGCCGGCGCGCCGGTCCTGCGGGTCGGGCCCGAACTGCTCGCCACCTACGAGGAGCCGGTGCCGCGGGGACGGCCGGACGACGTCGCGACGGTCGTGTTCACCAGCGGCAGCACCGGCGTGCCGAAGGGCGTCACCTACAGCTACCGCGCCCTGACCGAAGGCCGGGTGTGGCGGGCGCCGGTCCCCGGCTCGGCCCACGAGCGGCTCGGCGCCGGGTTCGGCCGGTTCCTGCTGTTCGGCACGCTCACCAGCGCGGTGATGCTCGAACAGCTGGGGGTGTGCCTGCTCGCCGGCGGGACCGCGGTGGTCCCGGAGGAGCTGCCGGACTTCCCCTGGGTGCTGCCGCGGCTGCGGATCACCGCGGCCCTGATGACCGTCCCGCGGCTGCACCAGGTGCTCGACGTGCTGCGCACCGAGGACGTCGACCTGAGCGGCCTGCGGACCCTGATCGTCGCCGGTTCACCGGTGCCGCCGCACAAGCTGGCCGAGGCCCTCGAGCGGATCGGGCCGGCGATGCACCACGCGTACGGGCAGACCGAGACCGGGATGCTGACGATCTGCGGCGCCGGCGAGGGCTCCGGCTCGGTCGGAAAGGCTTGCGACACCGTCGAAATCGAGGTGCGCGACGCCTCGGGCGCACCGGTGCCGGCCGGCGCGGAGGGCGAGGTCTGGGTGCGGACGCCATCGGCGCTCGCGGGCTACTGGCGGGACGAAGCGACGACGGCCGACGTGCTGCGCGAGGGCTGGGTTCGCACGCAGGACCTCGGGTTCCTGGATGACGCCGGTTACCTGCACCTGTCCGGGCGGGCCCGCGACGTCGTGATCGTGAACGCGATCATCCACTACACCGGCCCGATCGAGCGGGCGATCGCGGCGCACCCGGACGTCGACCAGGCGTACGTCGTGGCGGTCCCGGACGCGCAAACCGGCGAAGCCGCGCATGCCTTCGTGGTGCCGGTCCCGGGCCGGGAGCCGGACCTCGGCGCGGTGCGCAAGGCCGTGGCGGCGGAGCTGGGGGAGGCGGCGGTGCCGGCGCGGTTCAGCCTGGTGGCGTCGGTTCCCGTGGCGCCGTCGGGGAAGCCGGACAAGGCGGCGCTGCGCGCGTCCGTTGTGGACTAGAACCAGGTGTCGACGCCGAAGGTTTCCTTCAGGGCGCGCATGTCCGCGACGTCGTGGGGTTTCGGCTCGTAGCCCTGGTGGAAGAAGACCTGCTGGGCCACGGAAACGCAGGGCACCTCGACGCCGTCGACCCGGCCGGTCACGAAACAGTCCGCGGGGTAGGGGAAAGTCCCGTCGGGCGCGGCTTGGCGGGCCGAGCCGTCCTCGGCGAAGACGAGCGGGTGCAGGTCCAGTTCCGTGCTGCCGTCGGAGAGGACGAACCGGACCGGGCGCAGGTCGCCGGTTTCGCGGTAGCCGAGAGCGGCGAGGGCCTCGAGGACTTCGGGTTCCTGCTCGAGGCGGTGCAGCAGGTCGAGGTCGCGGTGCTCGCGCGTCTGCCGGCCCAGGAGGGCGTCGATGCCCCAGCCGCCCGCGAGCCAGACCTCGGCCGGGCTGACGGCTTCGAGGACGCGCAGGACCGTGCCGGCGTCCATCACTTCCCGGCGCGCAGGTCGGTGATCACCTTGGCGACGCGGCGCTGCCGGGTCTCCTCGGTCTTGGCCTGCCCGATCGGGAGCACGAACCGCTGTTTCGCGCTGTAGGAGAGCTTTGCGAAGCGTTCCGCGGCGGCCGGGTCGGCGGCCAGGGCCGTCGCGAGGTCCTCGGGGATCTCCAGTTCGCGGGGCGCGGTGTCGAGCGTGATCTCGACGTCGACCTCGTCGCCCGCGGCCACGCCGGCCTTCTCGCGGTTCTCCCCGCTGAGCGGCACCAGGAACTGCCCGCCGCGGCTGCCGACGGTGGTGCGGTAGGTGTGCCCGCCGAGTGTCACGGTGACCGCGGGTTTCTTGCCGGCACCGAGCGCCTCGAGCACGTCGCCGGGGACCGGGAGGCCGGTCGCCGTCTTGCCGCCGAGCAGGACCTGGGTGCGGAACTTCATGGCGCCGAGTATGCCGCGTGCCGGCCTCCCGGGCGGAGAGGCCGGCACGGGCGCGTCAGACGCCGGCGGTGGTGCGGATCCAGCTGCGGCTCGACGCGATGCTCGCGTAGTTCTGCGTGCCCTGCGGGTTCGAACCGGAGTTGTTGCCGGTGGAGCAGACGCCGACCTGGACGCCGTTGGCGAGCTGCGGTCCGCCCGAGTCGCCGTGCCACGCCGAGCCGGTGACGCCCTGGCTGGCGATGGCGGTGCCGCCGAACGCGTCCGTGCTGGTGCCGGTGACGCGGACGTCGGCGGTCTTGAGCGTGCTCGACGGCGGGCTGGTGCCCTCGGTGCGGCCCCAGCCGTAGATCTGGTTGGTGGCGCCGGCCGGCGGGTTGCCGGTGCCGAGCTTCATGAAGGTGGTGTTCACGGCCGTCGTCAGGTGCAGCAGCGCGATGTCGCCGTTCGGCGACGCCTTCTGCTGGTCGACGGTGGCGGTGGTGCCCTGCTGGAGCGTCACGCTGCCGACCTTGACGTGCATGCCCGGCGAGTTCAGGCAGTGCCGGGCGGTGAGCACCCACTGCGGGGCGATGATCGTCCCCGAGCACTCGAAGCCGCCGTAGGTGGTGACGTTGTTCCAGTAGATCTGGGCGCCCCACGGCGCGGAGGAGACGGTGCTCCCGCCGATGATGTCCTGCTGGGCGTCCGCGACCCCCGCGGAGACCAGGCTCAGCGCCGCGGCGGCGGCACCCACCGCGGCAACAGCCCTCGACATGCGCATGAAAATGCCCTTCGGCCCAGGTGATCCGGATATTCGTCCCGAACGGGACGACCAGCTCAAACTAGGAGCCGTGAAGGATTTTCGGAACCTACCGAAGTCGGGTAACCGCGGACCTACGACTCCACCGGCTTGGTCCACGCGACCTGGACGAGCCCGGTCCCGTGCCGACGGGACACCAGGGTCCCGCGCCCCGGAGGCTGCGGCGAAGGCTTCACATCCGCGAGAAGGGCCCCCTCGTCCTTGGTGCCGGACATGATCAACCCCGGCGAACCCAGCTCCCGCAGCCGCTGGAGGACGGGCTCGAACAACGCCCGCCCGGCGCCGCCGGAGCCCCGGACGATGATCACGTGCAACCCGATGTCGCGGGCCTGGGGCAGGAACTCCAGCAGCGGCTGGAGCGGGTTGCGGCCGACCGTCGCGACGAGTTCGTAGTCGTCGACGAGGACGAACAGCTCCGGGCCCCGCCACCAGGACCGGTTCCGAAGCTGTTCCGGCGTGACGGAAGGACCGGGCAGGCGGTTGCGCATGGCCGTCGCGCACTCGCCGATGAGGTCCGTCAGCTTGCCCTCGGCGCCGGCGTAACCCAGCAGGTGCGGCTCGGAAACCGCGCCGAGCAACCCCCGCCGGTAGTCGGCGACGATGATCGCCGCTTCCTCGGGTGTGTACGCGGAAGTGATGCCGTGGGCGATGGCCCGCAGCAGGGAGCTCTTCCCCGACTCGACGTCGCCGAAGGCCACGAAGTGCGGGTCCGCCGCGAAGTCCAGGTACACCGGGCGCAACGTCGATTCCGCGATGCCCAACGTGACTTGGCGCGAAGGGGCCGCGGGCAGGCTGTCGAGGGGTACCTCCGGTGGCAGCAGCCGGACCTGCGGTGCACGCGGGCCTTGCCACGCCTCGGAAATCCGCCGGGTCAGGTCGACGCCGCCCGAGCCGATCGTCTCCGGGCGCTGGTCGCCGTCCACGCGGGGCAGCGCCGCCAGGAAGTGGAGCTTCTCCGCGGTGATGCCGCGGCCGGGGCGGTCGGCCGGGACGTTCGCCGCCACCTTGCGGTCGATCGACGAGTCCATCGGGTCGCCCAGGCGCAGCTCGAACCGCGTGCCGATCGCGTCGCGCAGCTGGGCGCGGACGCCGATCCACTGGTTCAGCGAGACGATCACGTGGATGCCGAACCCGAGCCCGCGCGCGGCCAGCCCGGTGATCTGCTCCTCCAGCTGCTCGTACTCCTGGCGGATCGTGGTCCAGTTGTCCACGAACAGGAAGACGTCGCCGAACTCGCGGCCGTCGGTGCTTTCGGTGAACTCCGCGCGGCGCCGGCGGAACGTCGTGATCGACTCGATCCCGTGGGCGGAGAAGAACTCCTCGCGCTGCTCCAGCAACGTCGTCAGCTCGGCGACGACCCGGCGGCAGCGCTGCGCGTCACGCCGGGTCGCGTAGCCGGACGTGTGCGGCAGGCCGGCGATCGGGGCCAGCGCGCCGCCACCCATGTCCAGGACGAACAGCTGCACCTCGGCCGGGGTGTGGGTCAGGGCGAGCATGCCCGCGATGTCCTTCATGAGCGTCGATTTGCCGCTCTGCGGCGCGCCGACGATCAGCGCGTGCCCGCCCGCGCCGGAGAAGTCGGCCCACAGCATGTCGCGGCGCTGCTCGAACGGCTTGTCCACCAGCGCGACCGGGATCGTCAGCTTGCCGTTGCCGCCCCAGCCGAGCGGGCACAGCCCGCGCGCGGCGTCCTCGCCCAGCGGCGGCAGGAGCTGGTCGAGCGTCGGTGGCTCGTTCAGCGGCGGCAGCCAGATCTGGTGCGCGGCCGGGCCGCGGCCCTCCAGGCGCGACAGCATCGCGTGGATGATCGTCTCGCCGGTGCCGTCGGTCTTCGGCGCGTCTTCGATCTCGGTCGTGACCGGGATTTCCACCGGGGCCAGGGAAAACGGCAGCACACCGAGCTCCTGCCCGTCCTCGCGCACGACCGTGCTGCGCGGCGGCAGCTCCCCGGAGACGTACGCGGCCTTGAGCCGGATCAGCGTCTCGGTGTCGGACTTCAGGTACGCCGACCCCGGCACCGGCGGCAGGTGGTACGCGTCGGCGACGCCCAGCACGGTCCGGCTTTCCGACGCCGAGAACGTCCGCAGGCCGATCCGGTAGGACAGGTGGGAGTCCAGCCCGCGCAGCCGGCCCTCCTCGAGCCGCTGCGACGCCAGCAGCAGGTGGATGCCCAGGGACCGGCCGAGCCGGCCGATCGCGACGAACAGGTCGATGAACTCCGGCCGCGCGGACAGCAGCTCGGAGAACTCGTCGATGATCACCAGCAGCGACGGCAGCGGGTCGAGGGGCGCGCCGTCCGCGCGGGCCTTCTCGTAGTCGCGGACCGACGCGTAGTTCCCGGCCGCGTGCAGCAGTTCCTGACGCCGCAGCAGTTCGCCGTTGAGCGCGTCGGCCATGCGGTCGACGAGCGCGAGGTCGTCGGACAGGTTCGTGATGACCGCGCAGGTGTGCGGCAGCCCGGTCATCCCGGCGAACGTCGCGCCGCCCTTGAAGTCGATCAGCGCCAGGTTGAGCGTCTCCGACGAGTGCATGACGGCCAGCGCCGTGACGAGCGTCCGCAGCAGCTCGCTCTTGCCGGACCCGGTCGCGCCGATGACCAGGCCGTGCGGGCCCATCCCGCCCTCGGCCGACTCCTTGAGGTCCAGCTCCACCGGCCGGCCCTCGGGGTTGACGCCCAGCGGGATCCGCAGCCGGTCGCGCGCGGCGCGCGGCGCCCACGTGACCGCCGTGTCGGTGTCGCGCGGGTCGCCGATGCCGAGCAGCCCGGACAGGCCGAACGTCGCCGACATCGGCTTCTCGCCGACGACGGCGGCCGCGGTGTGCAACGGCGTCAGCATCCGGGCGAGCGCCTCGGCCGCGCCGCGGTCGAGGGTGTCCGGGCGGCCGAGGAAGCCGAGCCGCTGCTCGGTGGCGTCGCCGACGACCATGCCGAGGGAGCCGGGCGCGGTGTGCAGGCTCAGCAGCCGCTCGGTCGAGTACGTCCGCGGGTGCTCCTGCCCGATCTCGATCACCGTGACGCCGAGGCGGCCGTCCTCGCCGACCAGCCGGGGTTCGCCGTGGGCGGTGCCGCCGTCGACGACCACGACCAGGTGCGGCAGGTCCAGCTCGGCGGCCGCGCGCCGGCTGAACGCGGGGCGTTCGCCGAGGTCGGGGCCGAGCAGCTCGGCCAGCCCGGCCACCGAGTCGGCCGCCAGGCGCCGGGAGCCGACGGCGTCGGTCGCGCCGGCCGCCGTCGCGTGCGGCAGCCACTTCGCCCACTCCCAGTCGTGCTGACGCTCGCCCGGGACGCACAGCGCGATCCGCAGGTCGCCGGGGGAGTGGAAGGTGACGAGCTGGCACAGCAGCGCCCGGACCAGGCCGAGCACGTCCGGCCGCCGCCCGGCCACGGTGACCGCGGCGAACGACCGCAGCGACAGCGCCACCGGCAGGCCGTCGACCGTCGAGTAGGTGCGGATGAAGTGCTTGAGGCTGGTGGAGGACACCGGGTCCAGGTCCTCCAGCGGCACGGTCTGGGGCGCCTTCAGCGGCGTCGCCAGCCGCTGCGGCCCGGTGCCCGCGCGGACCTGCGCGAACTGCGCGTCGCCGCGCCGCCGGTCCCACAGCTGTCCGGTCTCGACGTAGGCCCAGAGGTCGGCCGGGTCGGGCTGGAGCGCGACCATCGCCGCGCGCTGGCCGTCGGCGATGTCGCGGACCTGGGCGCGCAGGCCGGAGAGGTACCGCTGGTAGTCGCGGCGCTCGTCGTTGATCTGCGCCTTCTTCGCCATGCCGCCGCGCCCCAGCGACATCACGACCATGCCGCCCATGGCGCAGAGGAACAGGGCACCGAAGACGTAGGTCATCACGCCGCCGTCGCGTCCGATGTAGACGAACGACATCGCGCCCATGCCGAGCATCATCGGCAGGAACATCATCAGCTGCACCATCCCGCCGGACGAGCTCTTCGGGAGCATCGGCGGCGACTGCAGCACGATCTCGGTCGGGCGCTCGGGCGTGAGGCTCATGAGGCAATGCTCCAGCGGATCGGGGTGGCTCTGACCGGTATTTTGGCCACTCGCCGACCCGCCGCGGTGGGTACTTTTGCCGTCCGCCCGCTTCCGGGGCCGAACCTACGCTCTGCCGAGCAGCCACCCGCGGAAGGAGAGCCATGGCCGGCGAGTACCGGGCTGAGCCCGAGGCGATGCGCTCCGCCGTGGGCAATGTCGGAGGGATCATCGCCCACGGCATCAACGCCGTGGCCGACCTCGAACGCCTGGTCGTGCAGCCGATGTCGTTCGCGACGTTCGGCACCGCGGTCGCCGCCGCGAACGCCGCCCTGCACTCCGGCCAGATCACCGCCGTCCGCACGCTGCTGCAGCTGCTCCAGCAGGTCAACGGGCTCGTCAAGGCCAGTGCCGACGCCTACCAGGCGGCGGACCAGGACGCCGCCGCCGGCTACGGCGGGGGGCACGACGGGTCCTCGGCACCCGTGTCGTCGATCTGGGGGAGCTCGAACGCCGCCGAGCTCGCCACCCTGGCGGTCAACGACAGCGCGGGCGCCCACGGGGAGCCGTCCTCGGTCGGGAACGTGCTGCGCTACCTCGGGGACGCGCGGCTGGGCCGGCTGGGCGACCACCCGATCACCGACGCCCGCTTCCAGGGCGTCGCCGACTTCAACGACTGGCTGGCGGGCGACGCCGACAACCAGGCGCGGGTCGGGCTGATCGAGGTCTACGCGGGCACCGCCCGCACGTTCTCCGACGTCCCCGGCGGCGTGCACAGCGGGGACGTCGTGGTGGTCGAGCCGTTGCTGTTCTCCGACCGCCAGCCGGTCATCGGCGTCGCCGGCGACGGCGGCCGCCTCTACAACCACGGGCTCCTCGACGCCCGCATCAGCGGGCTGGCGAAGGTCAGCGTGTACCGGCCCGCTTCCGTCGTCTGATCGTCCGCTCCTTGAGAACCTGCGAGGTCCGATGCTGACTTTCCCGAACTCCAGCGCGATGGACGCGACCGCGTCTTCGGGCGGGCCGATCACCATCCTGCCGCAGATCGTCACCGGCCAGCCGGAGCAGATCGCGCAGCACGTGCTCGACCTGATCAAGAAGGCCGAGCAGTTCCTGAGCATGTACAACGAGCTGTCCAAGGCCGCCGACCAGCTGGGGAAGATCTGGTCGGGCGCGGCGAGCGAGTCGGCGCTGAAGAAGATCTCCGACTCCCTCCAGCAGCTCACCACGATCATCACCGTCGTCCAGAAGGGCGCCGAGCTGCTCGGCGTCTCCGGCACGCTGATCAAGACCGCGCAGCAGGCCTACCGCTCGGTGGTGGCCGCGGTGAACCCGACGGTCGCCTCGCTGATGTCGAACCCGTGGACCTACGGCGCGGCGGTCGCTTTGTCGACCGCGACGAGCGCGTCGCTGCGGGCGTTCATCACCTCGATCGGCGCGCTGCTCAAGGCCCTCGGCGCGGGGGACCTCGCCCAGCAGGTCACCACGCTCGCGCAGGTCATCGGCGAGATCGAGAAGCTGTTCCACCACGGTTCGCCGAGCGGGGGCGCGACGACGCCGTCGATCGGGGCCACCCCGGTCACGGCGCCCCAGACCCCGTCGCCGGTGGCGAGTCCGGCCGGGCAGCAGGCGGTGGCGGGCGGGAGCGGCGGGGGGATCCCGCAGCAGCCTTCGTTCACCGACTACACCCCGCCCGCGCTCGCCGCCGGCGGCGGTTCCGCCACCGGCACGGGCGCGAACGGCGCGACCGTGCCGGTGACCGCGAACGGGACCCCGCTGGACCCCTCGAACAGCTGGATCCCGGTCGACCACGCTTCGACGTCGCCGGCCACCGGTCCGGTTCCCGCCCAGCCGGCTCCGGTACCCGCGGCGGGCGGCGCGAACGAGGTCACCATCCACACGAACCTCACCACCGGGGAGTCCACTGTGGAGGCTCCAGGTGGGCAGGACTTCGACCTGGACATCGCGCTCGACTACAACGGCAAGCACTTCAGCCAGCACGTCGGCTACGACGCGGCCGGGAACTAGCCGGTGGGGGGCTCGGGGGTCGTCGACGCGTCGGGCGTGGTCAGCTCCGTGCTGTCCGGGTACCGGCAGGTCCTGGTCGAATGCCAAAGACGGGTCACCGGTGACCCCGGTGCCCTGAGCGCGGCTTCGCAGCGCGTCGCCACCCAGGCCTCGACGGTCTCGGGTAAGGCGAAGGAGATCGAGGACTCCGCCCAGACCCTGCACGCGGACTGGGACGGCGACGCCTACACGGCGTTCGCCACCGCGGCCCAGAAGCTCGGCGAAGAACTCACCGACGCCGCCACCAAGCTCGACGACCAGGCGAAACGGCTCTCGACGGCGGCTCGGCTCGTGCAGTCGGCCAAAGCCGCGGTCGACTCCGTCCTCGCGCAGTTCGACCAGTACGCCCAGCAGCTGACCGCCCAGGCGCGCGCGGTGAACTCCGGCTCGGTCGGCGCGTTCATCCAGGCCGCGCGGCAGCTCGGCGAGCAGAGCGTGCAGGCCGCCCGCCAGGTCGTCGACGAGTTCTCCGACGCCCTCGCCGAGCTCTTCCCGCCCGAGGGCACCCAGCGCCTGGAGTACAAGCTGGGCAAGAAGACCGGCGGCCCGCTGGGCTGGCTCAACGGCAGCCCGCTCGACGGGCGCAAGCGGCCGCGCGACGCGCCGTCGTGGTTCAAGAACTCGGGCTGGAAGAAGCTCACCTGGGACGGCCTCGAAGGCACCCGCGCGCCGAAGAAGGCGGACACGCCGTTCGGGCAGCCGAAACCCGAGGGCCTCAAGGACAAGCTGGGCAACAACACCGAGATCACGTACTACAAGTTCAAGCACGACCAGGACGGGCTCACCCCGGAGTACGACGGCAAGATCACCTCGAAGGGCTGGGACGTCGGCGCGTCCGGGCACACCGAGCTGGCCGCGGTCAAGGAAGAGCTGGAGGCCAAGGGCGACTGGGGTGTCTCTTCGGCGCACGCCAAGGGCACGGTGTTCGCCGGCGGCGAAGCGAGCGCGTCCGGCACGATCGGGGCCCACGGCGCCGGCGCGCACGCGAACGTCTTCGCGGGCGGCAAGGTCGAAGGCGAGGTGGCCGCGGACGTCGCGGGCATCGGCGTCGGCGCGAACGGGACCCTGCAGTACGGCATCGGCGCGCAGCTCGACGCCCAGGCCGTCTACGACGCCGGGCACCTCAAGGTCAACTTCAAGGCGGGCGCGGCACTCGGCCTGGGCGCCGGGATCGGCGCCAAGATCGACATCGACCTGCCGAAGCTCGGCCACACCATCGGCGAGTACGGCGGCGCCGCCGTCGACTACGTCGGCCACGCGGCCTCCGACGCGGCGAACGCCGTCGGATCCGCTTGGGACGACGCCGTTTCGGCCGTGGGGCTGTGATGACGCTTCCCCTGGACTTCGTCATCCCGGACGGGTGGACCGCGGTCGACCCGGGTGACTCGGGCGCGGTGTTCGTCGCGGTGCACGACGCCGCGCCGGGCGAGTTCGTCCCGAACATCACCCTGAGCGTCCGGCAGCGGCCGGACGAGGCGTCGATCGACGCCATCGCCGGCGAAGCCGTCGAGCGGCTTTCGCTGACCTCGGCGGGGCTCGACGTCCTGAGCCGCCGCGACGTCGGCGAGCCGGCCGCCCCCGGCGTCATGCAGCTGCTCCGCCTGCGCACCGGCGAAGGCGAAGAGCTGATCCAGACCCAGGTGCACCTGACGATCCCCGGCGCGACGCCGGCGGAGCGGCTGGTGCTCGAGCTCGCCTGCACGGCCGCGCCCGCGACCGCGCGGCGGCTCTCACCCGGTTTCCAGCGGTTCGTGGGCAGCGTCCGCGTCCGCCAGCACGAAGGGAATGCACAGTGACCGATCCGTACGCGGTGCCGGACATGGACGAACTGCTCGCCCAGGTGCGCAAGCAGACCGAAGAGGTCCAGCGGATCCAGCGCACGGTCGAGGCGATGGAGGTCAAGGCGCACTCGCGCCAGAACGAGGTCACCGTCACCCTCCGCGGCGACGGCCGGTTCACCTCGGTCGACATCGACCCCCGCGCGATCCGCGAGTACGACGCCCGCAACCTGTCGGAGATCGTCCTCGAAGCGGTGAACGCCGGGCTGGCGAAACTCGCCGAGGCGTCGAACGCCAAGTTCGCGCCGGTGATCGCGGCCGCGAAGAACGTCTGATGACCGCGTCTCTGACGGGGACGACGCGGCGGGTCACGGTGGTCACGCCGAGGGCCCGCGTCGACGTCGCCCTGCCGCAGCAGTCGACGTTCGCCGAGCTGGTGCCGCAGCTGGTCCGGCTGGCCGGGGCGTCCGGGCAGGCGTCGGCCGAACACCCCGGCTGGGTGCTCGCCCGGCTCGGCGGCGCGCCACTGGCCCTGGGCCTGAGCGTCGCGGCCGCCCAGATCCGCGACGGCGAAGTGCTGCACCTGACCCCGCGGGAGCGCCCGCGGGGTCCGCTGCTGTTCGACGACGTCGTCGACTCGATCGCCAGCGTCGCCGACACGACCGGCGGGTGGGGCCCGTCGGTCGCCCGGCGCTCCGGCCTGGTGGCCGCGGTCGTGCTGCTGCTGGCCGGCGGGCTGCTGGTGCAGGCGGCGGCGTCCGGCAGCGTGCTGGCGCCGATCGGGACCGGTCTCCTGGCCCTCGTGCTGCTGCTCGGCGGCGGCGCGCTGAGCCGGGCCTACGGGGACGCCGAAGCCGGCGCGGCCGGGGCGGTCGCCGGGGTCGGCGTCGCGCTGCTGGCCGGGATGTCCGTGCTGCCCCCGCACCCGCTGTTCTCGCTGTCGGCGGGGCCGCTGGCCGCGGGGTTCGCCGCGGTGACGGTGTACGGCGTGCTGGCGGCGGTCTCGGTGGCCGACCGCCTGCCGTGGTTCGTGGCCATCACCGGCGCGGCCGGCTTCGGCGCGGTGACGACGGGCGTGGTGCTGCTCGGCGGGGTCCGCCCGGTCGCGGCGGCGGCGGTCGTCGCGGTGCTGGGCACGGCGCTGGCGGCGGTGGCGCCGATGCTCGCGATGCGGCTGACCCGGCTGCCGCTCCCGCGCGTGCCGGACGACATGGAAGCCTTCCGCGCGGACGAACAGCCGTCGCTCGGCACCGAGATGATCGGGCGGACGTCGCGCGCGCAGGCGGTGCTGACGGGCCTGCTGGTGGGCCTGGGCCTGGTGGTGCTCGCCGCGTCCGTCGTGCTCGCCACCGGCGGGCCGTGGGAAGCCGGGCTCGCCGGGCTGCTCGGCGTCGCGTGGATCCTGCGATCCCGTTCGTACGCGGGGAAAGCGCAACGCCTGGTGCTCGTCGGCTTCGGCGTCGCGGGCCTGGTGACCGCCGGGGTGTGGCTCGTCGCCTCGGGCGGCCGCACGGTGGTCTTCGCGGCGGGCTGCGCGGTCGTGCTGGCGGCGGTGGTCTGCCTGGTGTACGCGACGCGGGTCGCGCGCGGGCTGCGTTCTCCTTACTGGTCAAGGCTTCTGGACGTCTCGGAGTTCCTGGTGCTGCTGTCGCTGGTGCCGTTCGTGGGCATGGTCGCGGGGGTGTACGAAGCCGTCCGCGGCTGAAAATGAGTTGGCCCGGCCGCGGCGGAGGGGGTTCACTCTTCGCCGTGGCAAACCTTTCCGGTACGTGCGACGACCGGTTCGGCAAGGTGGCGGACGTGCTGGCGGCGTCGCTGGACGCCGTCGACGTGGGCGCGAGCGTGGCCGTCTTCCAGGACGGCGAACCCGTGGTGGACCTCTGGGGCGGCCACCGCGACGCGGCCCGCACCGTGCCTTGGGACCGCGACACGATCACCAACGTCTGGTCGACGACCAAGACGATGACCGCGCTGTGCGCGCTGGTCCTCGCCGACCGCGGCGACCTGGACCTCGACGCGCCGGTTTCCCGCTACTGGCCCGAGTTCGCGGCCGCGGGCAAGGACGGCGTGCTGGTCCGGCACCTGCTCGGGCACACCGCGGGCCTGCCGGACTTCGCCGGCCCGATCGCCGTCGAAGACCTCTTCGACTGGCCCGCCGTGACGGCCCGGCTGGCCGCGCAGGCCCCGAGCTGGGAGCCGGGCACCGCGGGCGGCTACCACTCGATCACCTTCGGGTTCCTCGTCGGGGAAGTCGTGCGCCGCGTCACCGGGCGCAGCCTCGGCACGTTCTTCGCCGAGGAGATCGCCGGGCCGGCCGGCGCCGACTTCCACATCGGGCTGGCCGCCGAGCACGACCACCGAGTCGCGCAACTGATCCCCGCGCCCGAAGGCGACCGGCCGCCGGGCTTCCTGATCGGGGTGGCGGACTCGCACACCGAAGCCTGGCGGCGCGCGGAACTGCCCGCCATCAACGGGTTCGGCCACGCTCGCTCGGTCGCCGCCGTGCAGTCGGCCTTGGCCTGCGGGGGAACCGCGGGTGGCGTCCGGCTCCTGTCGGAGGCCGGCTGCGAGCGCGTCTTCGAGGTGCAGTCCGACGGCGTCGACCGCGTGCTCGGCATGCCGATGCGCTGGGGACCGGGCTACCGGCTGGAGGGCCGGACGTTCTCGTGGGGCGGCTGGGGTGGCTCGGTCGTGTTCGTCGACGTCGAGCACCGGCTGGCGGTCGCGTACGTGATGAACCAGGTGCTCTGGGCCGACGGGTACGCGCGCGGCCTGGAAGTCGTGATGGCCGCCTACGACGGGGTCACGGCTTAGGCGTCGAGGGCGAGGGGGAGGGTCCGGCGGACGGCGTCGCCGTGGCGTCCGTGCAACGGGACCACCGGGATCCCCGGCGGGGGAACGGGAGCGCCGGGGCGAGCGCCGACCCGGATCGTCACCTCGTCCTTCTCGCGCCCGCCCGGCGTCCGGGTCAGCGTGTACGACGTCGCCGTGAACGCCGCGCCCGGCACCGCGAAGTCCAGCGCCCGCGCCGAACGCGGGGCGAAGCACATCTGCGGCGCGTCGCCCCAGTGCCAGGACCGCCAGCGGTCGGGAGCGCCGTCCGGAGCACCCTGGACGCCCAGCGCGACCCGCAGCTCCTTCGCGAGTTCCCCGGCCTCCAGCACGGTGCTCTGGTAGCCCGCCTCGGCGAGCGAACCCATCAGGCTCAACGCCGCCGACGCCGTGCTGCGCAGCGCGCCGAGGTCGCCGCCGCCGCGGGCCAGCGCCGCGATCGGGGCGAGGTCCGGGCGGTAGCGCACGGTCAGCCACCGCACCCGCAGCACCTGCTCGCCGCGCGGGATCGCCCACGTCAGCAGCTGCGCCGAAGCCAGCGGGATGTCGGTGCGCCGGTAGGCCTCGCGCAGGATCTCGACCAGCGCGGCCGGTCCCGGCGCGCCCGGGCCGGCGGTCAGCCGGACGATCGCGCTCCACCCGCCGTCGACCTCGGCGACGCCGAAGCGGTTGCCCGCGCGGTCGACGTGCTGGCGCACCTTCACCGGCCCGGCCAGGTGGTGCAGGGGGTCCGGGCTGTCGCGGCGGGTGTCGTGGCGGCGCAGCCGGTAGGCCGTCCAGGTCAGTGCCCACCCGGCGAGGTGCCGCCCGGCGAACCGCACGGACGTCAGCAGCACGAGCACCCCGGCGGCGGCGGTGACGCCGATGCGCACGGGCTGCGTGACGGTGCCGACCAGCCACGCGAGCAGCACGGCGATCGCGGCGACCTCCCACACCGCGGCCTGCAGCGGCCGGATCGGCAGCAGCCAGGGCAGCGGCGCGTGCGAGCGCCGGGACGGTGCCCGGCGGACGGCGCCGGCGGTTTCGACGGACACGGGCTCCCCTTTCCCCGGGTCTGCGACGCTACTGCCTGGCCGGATACCGCGTGGGCGTAAAAATTACCCTCGCCGCCCCCGCACCCGCGGCTTAGCATCGGGCACTCGGGAGGACGACGCACACAGCCGGGGGCTAAGCAGCGTGTGGACGCAGCGGGACCAGATCCAGGCGTACCAGTTCCTCCGGCGCAGGCTCGTTTCCGCACTCGTCGCGGCCGACGCCAACCACCCCGTCTCGCCCAGCCGCCGGCTCGTGCTCGGCACCGTGCTGGGGCTCGTGGCCGCCCTGCTCGTCACGGCCGTCTTCGGCATCATCGGCCTGCTGAACCCCTCCGGCGGCAAGGACTGGCTGGCCGGTGGCAAGGTGATCGTCGAAGAGGGCACCGGCGCGCGGTTCGTGCTCGGCGCGGACGGCGTCCTGCACCCCGTGCTCAACTACGCCTCCGCGCGGCTGCTGGCCGGCGGCAACGGCGACGCGACGGTGTCCGTCTCCTCGGAGAAGCTCGGCAGCGCCGGGCGCGGTGCCCAGATCGGCATCCCGGGCGCGCCCGACTCGGTGCCCGCGCCGAGTGCGCTGGTCACCACGCCGTGGACGAGCTGCAGCCGGTCCACCCAGGACGCGCCCGCGTCGGCCGAGCCCCGCACCGCCGTCCTGCTCGCCGCCCCGGCGTCCGGCGTCGAGCTGCCGCGCGACCAGGGCGTCATCGTCCGGCTGCCCGCGGGCGAGCGCTTCCTGCTCACCGGCGGGCGGCGCTACAAGCTCTCCGACGCGGCCGCGACCGCGCTGCAGTTCGACAGCTACCCGACGATCGCGGTGTCCGCGCGGTGGATCGACACCGTCCCGGCCGGGCGCGACCTCACGGCGTTGCCGGTCGACGGCGCGGGCGACCGCGGGCCCGCGGTGGGCGGGCGCGCCACCCGCGTCGGCGAAGTCCTCGCCGTCGTGGACGCGATGGCCGCGCCCGGCGCCGCGACGTCGTACTACCTCGTCCGCCGCGACGGCCTCGAACCGGTCGGCCAGACCGAAGCGAGCCTGCTGGTGACGACGGAAGCCAACGCGGTCGCGTATTCCGGGACGCCGGCGCCGGTCGAGGTCCGCGCGGCCGACGTCGCCGCCGTGGCGAAGGTCGCCGCGCCCCGCGCGGGCGGCGCCGACCCGGCCGCCTTCCCCGACCGCATCCCGGGCAAGGCGCCGATCACCGGCGGCTCGGTCGCGTTGTGCATCCAGGGCAGCCGGCTGCTCGTTTCGGCCGAATTCCCGCTTTCCCCTGGGGCCAAGGCAATCCAGGTCACCACGAGGACCGAAGCAAGGGTGGCGGACGAGGTGTACGTGCCTCCGTCGGGAGGCGCCGTCGTCGTCGAATCCGGTTCGGCCACCACCTACCTGGTGACCGACACAGGCCGGAAGTACCCGGTGGTCAACGCGCAGGCACTCGCGTCGCTCGGCTACGGAAGCGTGGCGAAGTCACCGGTCGCAGGTAGTTTGCTGGCATTGGTGCCGACGGGCCCCGCGCTGGACCCGGCTTCGGCCGGGCGGCCGGCCCCGTCGGGTGGAACGGGGTGAAAGTCGTGCACATGACACAAGAGCGCTCGACCGAAGACGAACGAGAACCGGGTCGCGTCCGGGTGGCGGTCATCGAAGACCACCCGCTGTACCGCGTCTCGGTCCAGCGCGTGCTGGCCGAAGCGGACTTCGTGGAGCTCGGCGCGGTGGTCGATTCGGTGGCGCGGTTCCACGTCCACCGGCAGCCGCCGGGCAGCGTGGTCCTGCTCGACCTGGGGCTGCCGGGCGTCGCGGGGGCGGCGGCGGTGCTGGAGGTCTGCGAGCTCGGGCACCACGTGCTCGTGGTCTCCGCGCAGGCGGAACCCGAGGTCGTGCTGGGCGCGATCGCGGCCGGGGCGCGGGGCTTCCTCTCGAAGGACGTCGACGCGGACGAGCTGCTGATCGCGATCAAGACCGTCGCCGACGGCGGCGCGTACGTCTCGGCGGTGGTGGCCGGGATGATCATGAAGGACAACGCGGACCGGCCGGCGGTCTCGGCGGACGTCGAGCTGTCGCCGCGCGAGGAGCAGGTGCTGCGGCTGGTGGCGGCGGGGGAGCGCGACGTCGACATCGCGCTGATCCTCGGCATCGGTGTCCGGACCGTGCGGGGCTACCTCGACCGCATCCGCGACAAGACGGGCGAACGGCGGCGCCCCGGCCTGGTCAAGGAAGCCATCCGGCGCGGCCTGATCGGCGGCGCGGGTCCCAAGCGCGGCCGCAAATGAGCGAACCCGCGGCCGACGCCCCGGCGCCGCGCCGGATCACCGTCGGGGTCATCGAGGACCACCCGCTCTACCGGTACGCGCTCACCCGCGTGCTCACCGAAGCCCCGGACATCGAGCTCGGCGCGGTCGCCGACTCGGTGGCCCGGTTCGCGGTCCAGGACCAGCCGGCGGGCAGCGTCGTGGTCCTCGACCTCAAGCTCCGCGGGGTCCAGGACGCGGCCGCGGTCCTGGAAGTGGGGCACATGGGGCACAAGGTGCTGGTGGTGTCCGCGCACGCGGAACAGCCGGAGGTCCTGGGGGCGATGCAGGCGGGCGCGAAGGGGTTCCTGTCCAAGGACGTCGACGGCGACGAGCTCCTGCGCGCGATCCGCACGATCGCCGACGACAACGCGTACGTGTCGCCGACCCTGGCCGGGATGATCATCCAGGACAGCGAAGAGCGCCACGCGGGGCCGAAGATCGTGCTGTCGGAGCGCGAGAAGCAGGTCCTCCGCCTGGTGGCGGCGGGGGAGCGCGACGTCGACGTGGCGGAGATCCTCAACATCAGCGTCCGGACGGTCCGCTCGTACCTGGACCGCATCCGCGACAAGACGGGCGAGCGCCGCCGCGCGGGCTTCGTCCGCGTCGCGATCCGCGAAGGCCTGCTCCGCTAGCTGTGCCGCTGGAGGCGGCGGTTGGCCAGGGCACCCGTCGCCGTGCGGGCCTTGGCCGGTACCGCCGGGTCGACGTCCACCAGGAGCGTCTCCGGGCCCGCGCCCGCGGCCGCGTGCACCCGGCCGAAGCCGTCCGCGGCCAGCGAATACCCGATCCCGGTCGGCGCCTTCGGGTTGACCGAAATCCCGGTCGCCGCCGGGTCGGCCTGGCCGCAGGCCAGGACCCAGCAGCCCGAGTCCAGGGCCCGCGCCCGCACCAGGACCTCCCACTGCTCGCGCTTGCCCTCGCCCGCGCCCCACGACGCCGGCAGCAGCACGACGTCGGCGCCGTCGTCGGCCAGCGCGCGGAACAGCTCCGGGAACCGGACGTCGTAGCAGGTCGCGACGCCGTAGACGACGCCGTCCAGCTCGAACGTGGTCACCGCGGCGCCGGGCGCGACCGTGTCCGACTCCGCGAAGCCGAACGCGTCGTAGAGGTGGATCTTGTCGTAGCCGCGGTGGTGCCCGCCGCCGGTGACGAGCAGCGTGTTGTGCACCCGGCCGCCGTCCGCCGGGGTGAACATCCCGGCGACGACCACGACGTCGTGCTCGGCGGCAAGCGTGGCCACCGCCGAGGCCCACGGCCCGTCGAGCGGCTCGGCGACCGGCGCCAGCGGCCGCCCGAACCGCGCCATGGCCGCTTCGGGGAAGACGACGATCCGCGCACCGCCGGCCGCCGCGGCTTCCACCCCGGCGCGCACCAGCTTCAGGTTCGCCTCCGGTTCGTCACCCGAGTTGACCTGGCACAACGCGATTCGCGTCACCGCTGCCTCCTGCATGCTGGGATCGGCCGTCGTTCCGCCGCACCAAGGAGTATCGCCGACGGGCGCTCGAGCGTGACCTCGTACCCTGGGGGCATGTTGAACCGCACCGACCTGCGCGGGCAGGTCCCGACCGCCGCCGAACTGCGCGCCACGCTGCCCCGCGCCGAATACGACGTGGACGCGGCGCTGCATCACGTGCGCCCGGTGGTCGAGGCGGTCCGTGACCGCGGTGTCGAAGCCGTCCTCGAGTACACCGAGCAGTTCGACAAGGTCCGCCCGGTGTCCGTGCGGGTGCCGCGGGAGCGGCTGACGCAGGCGCTCGCGCAGCTCGACCCGCAGGTGCGCGCCGCACTGGAGGAGTCGATCACCCGCGCCCGCAAGGTGCACGCCGAGCAGCGCCGCACCGACGTCACGACCACGGTCGTCGACGGCGGCACGGTCACCGAGAAGTGGGTGCCGGTCGAGCGCGTCGGGCTGTACGCGCCGGGCGGGCTGGCCGTGTACCCCTCGACCGTGGTGATGAACGTGGTCCCGGCGCAGATCGCCGGCGTCGGCTCCCTGGTCGTCTGCTCGCCGCCGCAGGCCGGGTTCGCCGGGCTGCCGCACCCGACCATCCTCGCCGCGGCCGAACTGCTCGGCGTCGACGAGGTGTGGGCGGTCGGCGGCGCGCAGGCCGTCGCGCTGCTGGCCTACGGCGGCACGGACACCGACGGCACCGAGCTCGCCCCGGTCGACGTCGTCACCGGGCCGGGCAACATCTACCTGACCGCGGCCAAGCGGCTCCTGCGCGGCCTGATCGGGATCGACGCCGAAGCCGGGCCCACCGAGATCGCCATCCTCGCCGACGAGACGGCCGACCCGGTGCACGTCGCCGCCGACCTGATCAGCCAGGCCGAACACGACCCGCTGGCCGCGAGCGTGCTGGTGACGACGTCGGTCGAGCTGGCCGACGCCGTCGACGAGGAGCTGGTGAACCGGGTCGCCGCGACGAAGCACACCGAGCGGGTCGGCCAGGCCCTGGGCGGCAAGCAGTCCGGCGTCATCCTGGTGTCCACAGTGGACGACGGCCTGCGCGTGGTCGACGCCTACGCCGCCGAGCACCTCGAAATCCAGACGGCGGACGCGCGGTCCGTCGCCGCCCGGGTCCGCAACGCCGGCGCGATCTTCGTCGGCGCGTACGCCCCGGTGTCGCTCGGCGACTACTGCGCCGGGTCCAACCACGTCCTGCCCACCGGCGGGTTCGCCCGCCACTCCTCGGGCCTGTCCGTGCAGAGCTTCCTCAAGGGCATCCACGTCGTGGACTACTCCGAGGACGCGCTGCGCGAGGTCGCCGGCCGCGTCGTCGCGCTGGCCGACGCCGAGGACCTGCCCGCGCACGGCGAGGCCGTCACCGCGCGCTTCGGGGGTTCGGTCCGATGATCGGCGAAGAAGTCACCCTGGACCAGTTGCCGCTGCGCGAGGACCTGCGCGGCAAGACGCCGTACGGCGCGCCGCAGCTGGCCGTCCCGGTCCGGCTCAACACCAACGAAAACCCGTACCCGCCGCCGCCCGAGCTGGTCGCGGACGTCGCGGAGGCCGTCCGCGCGGAAGCCGCCGAGCTGCACCGCTACCCGGACCGCGACGCCCTCGAGCTGCGCCACGACCTGGCCGACTACCTGAGCGTGTCGACGCGGGTGGTGCTCACCGAGGCGAACGTCTGGGCCGCCAACGGGTCCAACGAGGTGCTGCAGCAGATCCTGCAGGCCTTCGGCGGGCCCGGGCGCAGCGCGCTCGGCTTCGAGCCGTCGTACTCGATGCACCCGATCATCGCGTCCGGCACCCGCACCGAGTGGGTCCCGGCGCCGCGCCGCGACGACTTCACGCTGGACACGGCCGCGGCGGCCGCGGTCATCGCGGAAAAGCGGCCGGACATCGTGTTCGTCACGAGCCCGAACAACCCGACCGGCGGCTCGATCCCGCTGTCCGAGCTGCGGGCCGTCCTGGACGCGGCCACCGGGATCGTGGTCGTCGACGAGGCGTACGCGGAGTTTTCGTCGCAGCCGAGCGCGGTGCACCTGCTCGAGGACTACCCGGCGCGGCTGATCGTGTCGCGCACGATGAGCAAGGCGTTCGCCTTCGCGGGCGGCCGGCTCGGCTACCTCGCGGCGGCGCCCGCCGTCGTCGACGCGCTGCAGCTGGTGCGGCTGCCGTACCACCTTTCGCGGCTCACACAGGCGGCCGCGCGGGCGGCACTGCGGCACGCCGACGCCACTTTGGACAGTGTGCACAAGCTGGCCGCGGAACGCGACCGCGTCGTGGAGGCGCTGGCGGGCCTGGGGTACGACCCGGTGCCGAGCGACTCGAACTTCGTCCTCTTCGGACGGTTCAGCGACCCGCACGCCGCCTGGCAGTCCTACTTGGACAAGGGGGTGCTGATCCGCGAGCCCGGCATCGAAGGGCACCTGCGCGTCAGCATCGGCACCCCGGAAGAGAACGACGCCTTCCTCGAGGCGAGTAAGGAAGTTTCCCGATGACCCGCATCGGCAAGGTCGAACGGACCACCAAGGAGTCCTCGATCTTCGTCCAGCTGGACCTCGACGGCACCGGCGAGGTCGAGATCTCGACCGGCGTGCCGTTCTACGACCACATGCTGACGGCGTTCGGCGTGCACGGTTCCCTGGACCTCAAGGTCGAGGCGACCGGCGACGTCCACATCGACGCCCACCACACGGTCGAGGACACGGCGATCGTGCTCGGCCAGGCGGTCCGCCAGGCCCTGGGCGACAAGAGCGGCATCCGCCGCTTCGGCGACGCGTGGATCCCGATGGACGAAACCCTGGCCCACGCGGCGATCGACGTCTCGGGCCGGCCGTACTGCGTGCACGTGGGCGAGCCCGAGCAGTTCACCACCTTCACGATCGGCAACAACTACCCGTTCGTGCTCACGCGGCACGTCTTCGACTCGCTGTCGTTCCACGCGCAGATCGCGCTGCACGTGCGCGTGATCCACGGCCGCGACCCGCACCACATCGCGGAGGCGCAGTACAAGGCCGTGGCCCGGGCCCTCCGGGCGGCGACCGAGCCGGACCCGCGCGCGGGCGGAATCCCTTCCACGAAGGGCGTTCTGTGAGCAACGGAGTCATCGGCGTCCTCCTGCTCGCCCTGGGCGGCTTCCTGCTGGGCGGCGTCTATTCGACGTGGAAGACGGCCAAGTTCATGGCGGGGGTGCTCGCCGTCGCGGCCCTGCTGGCCATCGGCGGCGCGATCTTCTGGTTCTCCAGCTGACGTGAAGAATGCCCCCTCGGGTGAGGGGGCATTCTCCGGGTCCGCTACCGGCTCGCGCCGACCAGTTCCCGCTCCCCGGGCTCGTCGAGGTGCTTGGTGAGCTTCTCGCCCTCGACGTCGACGTCCGGCAGGATGCGGTCGAGCCACTTCGGCAGCCACCACGCGCCGCGGCCGAGCAGCGACATCACCGCCGGCACCAGCGTCATGCGGACCACGAACGCGTCCACCAGCACGCCGAACGCCAGCGCGAAGCCGATCGACTGGATCAGCGCCGATTCGGCGAGCACGAACCCGGCGAACACGCTGATCATGATCAGCGCCGCCGCGACGACCACGCGCGCGCCGTGGCGGAAGCCGGTGACCACGGCTTCCTGCGGGTCGGCGCCGTGGACGTGCTCCTCGCGCATCCGCGTCACCAGGAACACCTGGTAGTCCATCGCCAGCCCGAACAGCACGCCGATCAGCAGGATCGGCAGCATGCTCATGATCGGCCCGGTCGACTCGACGCCGAGCAGGCCGGTCAGCCAGCCCCACTGGAACACCGCGACCACCGCGCCGAACGTCGCCGCGACGGAGCCGAGGAAGCCGATCGTCGCCTTCAGCGGCACCACGACCGAGCGGAACACCAGCATCAGCAGCACGAACGCGAGCCCGACGATCAGCGCGAGGTAGGGCAGCATCGCGTCGGACAGCTTCGCCGAGACGTCGATGTTCGCCGCCGTCTGCCCGGTGACGGCCAGCTTGGCGCCGGTCGCGTTCTCGAGCACCCCCGACTGGGCGCGGATCGCGGCCACCAGGTCCTCGGTCTGGGTGCTGCTCGGGCCGCTCTTGGGGATCACCGTCAGCAAGGCCGTGTCGCCCGCCTGGTTGGTGCGGGGCGGCGTCACCGCGGCGACATCGGGCAGCTTCGCGATGTTCGACGCGGCCTGGCCCAGCGCGACCTGGCGGTTGGTGCTCGCGCCGGCGTCGACGACGACCAGCAGCGGCCCGTTCGAGCCCTCGCCGAAGCTGCGGCTGGCGATCTCGTACGCCTTGTGCTGCGTCGACTCCGGCGCGGCGGTGCTGTCGTTGGGCAGGCCGAGCTGCATGCCGAGCGCGGGCAGCGCGACGACGGCCATCCCGGCCAGCGCGACGAGCAGCACCGGGATGCGGTGGCGGCCGACGAACCGCGCCCAGCGCTCGCCGTGCGTCGTTTCGGCCGGCCTGCGGCGCAGCCGGACGCGGCCACCGGCGACCCTGCGGCCGGCGAAGCCGAGGATGGCGGGCAGCAGCGTCAGGGCGATGACCACGGCGATCGCGACGGTCACCGCGGCGGCGACGCCCATCTGGCCGAGGAACGGGATGCCGACGACGGTCAAGCCGGCCAGGGCGATGATGACGGTGAGCCCGGCGAACACGACGGCCGAACCGGCGGTGCCCGCGGCGCGCCCGGCGGCTTCCTCGGGGTCGCGGCCGATGCTGAGCTCGTGCCGGTAGCGCGACACGATGAACAGCGCGTAGTCGATGCCGACGGCGAGCCCGATCATCAGCGCCAGGATCGGCGTGTTCGAGTTCAGCTCGAGGAAGCCGGAGGCGAGGAAGATGCCGCCCATCCCGGTGCCGACGCCGATCAACGCCGTGAGCAGCGGGATGCCGGCGGCGACGAGCGAACCGAACGTGATGATCAGCACGACGGCCGCGACCGCGACGCCCAGCCCCTCGGTGGCGCCGGTTTCCGGGACACCCTGGACGGCGTCGCCGCCGAACTCGACGGTGAACCCTTGCGCGCGGGCCGCGTCGGCGGCGTTCTGGAGGGCCTCGCGGTCACTGTCGGTGAGTTCGTAGGCCTTCGCGCCGTAGCTGACCTGGGCGAGTGCGACGCGCTTGTCGGGCGAGATCGACTGCGCCTGGAACGGGTCCACGACGGCGGCGACCTTCGGCGCGGTCTTCAGCTGCCCGACCGTCGCCTCGACCGCGGCCTTGCCCTTGGCGTCGGTGACCGTGGTCCCGGCCGGGGCCTCGATGACGACGCGGGCGGTCGCGCCACCCGCGTTGGCCTGCGGGAACTTCTCGGTGAGCTGGTCGATCGCCCGCTGGGACTCGGTGCCGGGGATGGTCACCGAGTTCGACAGCTGGCCGGACAGCGTCAGGGCGCCCAGCCCGAGCGCCACGAGGACGGCCGTCCAGACGGCGGCGACCAGCGCCCGCCGTCGGAAGGACAACCGGCCGAGCCGGTACAGGAAGGTCGCCACGAGTCAGCTCCGTTTCGCCCGAACGGGGTCGGTTCACTCAATCTGGTTCCTTTCCAAGCTAGCCGATCGGCAAGGGTGACTCCAAGCCGATCGGCAAGTATGTGACTTGCCGAACAGCAAGGTTTGTTCCAGCCGATCGGCAAGTAAGCGGTTTGCCGATCGACAGGGAGTGACGTACGCTCCGACGGCTCGCTGAGGAGGAAGAATGACCGCCGGCCCGGCCGAGGACACCCGGACCCGACTGCTGCAGACCGCGCTGCGCCTGTTCACCGAACACGGGGTCGAGGGCACGTCGCTGCAGATGATCGCCGACGCGCTCGGGGTCACGAAGGCGGCGGTCTACTACCACTTCAAGACGAAGGCGGAGATCACCGAGGCGGTGGCCGAGCCCGGCGTGCGGGACCTGGACGAACTGGTGCTGCGCGCGGCCGCGCAGAAGCGCCGCGGCACGCAGGTGGACCTGCTGCTGGAGGGGTTCGTCGACCTGGTGATCCGGCACCGCGCGCTGGTGGCGCTGTTTTCGAGCGACCCGGGCCTGATCCGCGCGATCGAGAAGTCCGCGCACGGCGGCATGGAGGGCTTCGGCCGCGCGCTGCTGGGCATCCTGGCGGGCCCGGCCCCGGACCCGACGGCCCGGGTCAACGCGATGGTGACGTTGACGGGCATCGCCATGGCCGGCGGCTCCCCGGACCTGGCCGGCCTGGGCGACGACGAGCTCCGCACGGAACTGCTGGACGTGGGCCGCCGCCTGCTGGGCCGCCCCCGCCGCCGCACCCCAGCCGTGTCGACCCTCTAATCACGCGTGATGCCTCTCCAGTCACGCGTGATGCCTCTCCAACCACGCGAGATGCCCCACCGATCACACGACGCCCGAGTCCAAGCTCGGGCCGGGGCTGGGGGCTTCCGCCTCGGTGCGCGTGTTGTCCGGGGCGGAAGCGAGCGTCGACGCCGTCAGCCGGTGGTGATCGTGGCCGCGGGGTTGCCTTTCACTGATTTTTCATCGGCCGGCGCGATCATGCCCCCATGCGGCGAACCGGGGCGTGGACAGGCGGGGCGACGGCGGTGGCGTGCGCGGTCATGGCGATCGACCTCTCGCGTTCCGACCTTCACGACCAGTCGTGGCTCGGCGGTGCGGGCTCGTTCGTCACCGGGGTCTCGGCGCTCACCGGCGCGCTCGTCCTCGCCGTGCCCGCGCGGCCGCGGCCGGTGCCCGTGGCGGCCGTCGGGGCCGAACGGGATCCCACCGTCGTTCCGCTGACCACGCCCTCGTCGCGGATCCGGCATCGGGCCGTCGGCGTGCTGACCGGGGTTGTCTGGCTGGGCGTCTTCCTCGCCGTCGCCTACCTCGGTGGTGCGTCGCTCGGTGCCGTGCTGCCGCTGGTTCTGCTGGCCGTCTTCGCCTTGGCCGGCTTCTGGGACGCCCACGCCGACGGCAAGGACGAGCTGATCCTCGACCCGGCGGGCATGACGATCGTCGATCGGCGGCGGATCGCCGTGCGGGACCGGTCTTTCCGGGTGCGGTGGGCGGACCTCGAAAGCGTTGCGCTCCAAGCGCGCCGTGGCCGGTGCTGCGTCGCCGTGCGATACGGCAAGCACGGCGGCTGGGACGTCGTCCTCGAGCTGCCGTCCGAGAGTCCCGAACTCCTTTACGTCGTCAGGAGAGCGCTCGAACGGTTCGCGGGCGGCAAGTTCCGGGACTGACGCGGTGCAGGTACGCCGGGGGCAAGCGGTTCAGATGCCGCCTTCGACCGCCGGACGCAGTTTGCTCGCCCCCGGGCCGAAACGCGCCAGCTCGTCGTCGTTGTTGTAGAGCGCGCAACTGCGCAGTGACAGGCACCCGCAGCCGACGCAGCCGGTGAGCCGGTCGCGAAGCCGTTGCAGGGCGTCGATCCGCGCGTCGAGCTCGTGCTGCCAGTCGCGGGACAGCCGGGCCCAGTCGGCCTTCGTCGGCGCGTGGTCGGCGGGCAGTGACGCCAGCGCCGAGCTGATGTCCTCCAGGGAAAGCCCGACGCGCTGCGCGGCGCGGATGAACGCGATCCGCCGCAGCACCGAGCGCGGGTACCGGCGCTGGTTGCCCGCCGAACGCTCCGAGCTGATCAGCCCTTTCTCCTCGTAGAACCGCAGTGCCGTGTGCGGCACCCCGCTGCGGTCCGCCACCTGTCCGATGCTGAGATGTTCAGCGAGCCTCGTCACCAGCTCAGGCTATCCTTGACTTCGAGTTTAGTCGAGGTTGCATGGTCGGTTCATGACCACTGCGACCGAACCGGGTTACGCCGAGCTGCCGCGTCTGATCTCGCTCATGACCGGCGACGACAAGCACCAAGCCGCCGCGGAGTCCACTGTGGACGTCTTGTGGGTGCTGTACGACCGCGTGCTCGACATCACGCCGTCGAACCACCGGGAGCCCGGCCGCGACCGGTTCCTGCTGTCCAAAGGGCACGGTCCGATGGCGTACTACGCCGTGCTCACCGCGAAAGGCTTCCTCGACGAAGCCGAGCTGCCGACGTGGTCGAACGCGCTTTCCCGGCTGGGACACCACCCCGACCGGCGCCGGATCCCGGGCGTCGAGATCTCGAGCGGCTCGCTCGGCCACGGCCTGCCGATCGCGTTGGGGACGGCGCTGGGCCTGCGTGCCCGGGGCATCGGGTCGAAGGTGGTGACGTTGATCGGCGACGCGGAGCTGGACGAGGGCTCGAACCACGAGGCGATCGTCGTCGCGGCGCGGTCGGGCCTGGAGAACCTCACGACGGTGGTGGTCGACAACCAGTCGTCGACGCGCGGCTGGCCGGGCGGGATCGCGCGGCGCTTCGACGTCGAAGGCTGGGAGACGCGCACGGTGTCCGGCCGCGACCATTCCGCGTTGTACGGCGCTTTCACCGCTGCGCACCCCGGCCGTCCGCTGGCCGTGATCGCCGTCGTCGAACCGAAGGGCTGATTTCGTCATGAGGGAAACGTTCCTGACCACGACCGAGAAGATCCTGGACGCCGACCCGGAGGTGGCGGTCGTCCTGGCGGACATCTCGGCGGCCCAGCTGGCCGGTGCCGCGCGGCGGCACCCGGACCGCGTGCTGAACGTCGGGATCCGCGAGCAGTTGCTGGTCAGCGCGGGCGCGGGGCTGGCACTGGCCGGACTGCGGCCGATCGTGCACACGTTCTCGTCGTTCCTGGTGGAGCGCGCGTTCGAGCAGATCAAGCTCGACTTCTCGCACCAGGACGTGGGCGGGGTGCTGGTGTCGTACGGCGCGTCGTACGACATGCCGACCGCGGGGCGCACGCACCAGTCACCGGGCGATGTGGCGCTGATCGATTCGCTGCCGGGCTGGACGGTGCACGTCCCGGGCCACGCCGCCGAAGCCCGGCGGTTGCTGCTGGATTCCGTGCCGGGGGACGGCCGGGTCTATCTGCGGTTGTCGGCCCAGACGAACGCTTCGCCGCACTTGGGGGTGGGGTTCACGCGGTTGCGGTTCGGTTCGTCGGGGGTCGTGGTGGCGGTGGGGCCGGTGCTGGACCGGGTGCTTCGGGCCACTTCCGGGCTGGATGTGACGGTTTTGTACGCGTCCACGGTTCGGCCTTTCGACGCTGCCGGGTTGCGGTCTGCTGCGCTGGCTGCTTCGGGGTCTGTTGTGCTTGTGGAGCCCTATTTGGCCGGGACTTCGGCTTACTGGGTTTCCGAGGCGCTGGGAGACGTGCCGCACCGGGTGAAGTCGTTGGGGGTGCGGCGGGATGTCGAGGTGCGGACTTACGGGGGGATCGCGGACCACGATCTGGCCCATGGGCTGGATGCCGGCTCGTTGAGGCTGTCGATCAGGGATTTTCTGGGGGAGTAGGCGGAGCTTCACCGCGGAAGGCCGATAGCGTGACTTCCATGGGGTCCAGCATTCGGCCGATCGCGCTCGGTCTGATCAGGCGGCGTGAGCAGATCCTCGTCTTCGAGGGGCGCGACGACGTCAAAGGCGAGACCTACTACCGGCCCCTCGGAGGCGGGGTCGAGTTCGGGGAGCGCAGTGAAGACGCCCTCGCAAGAGAGTTCCGCGAAGAGCTCGAAGCCGAGATCAGGGTCGGGGAACGGCTCGGTGTGCTCGAGAACGTCTTCACCTGGCGTGGACGGCCCGGCCACGAGATTGCCTTCGTCTATCACGCCGAGTTCGTCGATGCCGGCTTCTACGCCAGAGAGGAGATGAAGATCCTCGACGATCCCGCCACCGCGCGGTGGGTCGACGTCGAGGACTTCCGCGACGGCAGCAAGATCCTCTACCCCGACGGGCTCACGCGACTGCTCTCACCGGAGCAGTGACCGCGAAGTCGGCTGCAGTTCCAGTCCGGGCGGAACCCGGCTGAACGACACCGTGAACGGGCCGTCCGTGCGGACCGGCAGCTGCGGGAAGTTGTTCGGCGAAGGCTCCGTCTCGAACACCGCGAACGCCTCGGGCGACGCCGAGAAAGACAGGTGCACCCCCGAGCCCGGCGGGGGAGATGCCAAGCCGCGCCGCACCGGGCGCAGCAGAAGCACGTTGTCCGAGTCCACCATCGTCGCGTTGGCCTCGGCCCGGAAGCGCCGCCACACCGGCCCGGTGTAGAACGCGGTAAGCGCGGCGAAGCGGGCGGCCAGGGACGAGAACCCCCGCAGCCACAGGAACTCGTCCGGGGACGACGGCACGCGGAACAGGCCGAACAGGTGCGCGCCCGCCTCTTCCTGGGGCTCGACGAACTCGCGCTCGAACAACGCGATCAGCTCGTCACGACGCCCCGGGTGGAGCGTGTAGCGCCGGAGTTCGAGGACGCTCTCGAAGTCGGTGAAATCCACGACCGGAACGCTAGCGGGCACCACCGACAAAACCGGATCAGCGGAACGCCGCCAGCCCCGTCACGGCCTGGCCCAGGGACAGCGCGTGCATCTCCTCCGTACCCTCGTACGTCAGCACCGTCTCCAGGTTCGCCATGTGCCGCATCACCGGGTACTCCAGGGAAATCCCGTTCGCGCCCAGCATCGTGCGGGCCTCGCGCGCGACGGAAATCGCCGAGCGGACGTTCGCCATCTTGCCGAAGCTCACGTGGTTGTGGTGCAGCGAACCCGCGTCCTTGAGCCGGCCGATCTGCAGGGCCACCAGGCCCGCGCGGTTGACCTCGACGACCAGGTCGGCCAGCTTGCGCTGCGTCAGCTGGAACCCGGCGAGGGGCTTGCCGAACTGCGAGCGCGACAGCGTGTACTCCAGCGCCGATTCGTAGCACGCGCGCGCGGCGCCGACGACGCCGAACAGGATCCCGTAGCGCGCCTCGTTCAGGCAGGACAGCGGCCCGCGCAGGCCCCGGACCTCGGGGAACGCGGCCGACGAAGGCAGTCGCACGCCGTCCAGGACCAGCTCCGCCGTCAGCGACGCGCGCAGGGACAGCTTGTGCTTGACCTCGTTGGCCGTGAACCCCGGCGTCGACGTCGGGACGACGAAGCCGCGGATGCCGTCCTCCGTCTGCGCCCAGACCACCGCGACGTCGGCGACCGTGCCGTTGGTGATCCACATCTTCGTGCCCGACAGCACCCAGTCGGACCCGTCGCGCACCGCGCGCGTCCGCATCGAGCCCGGGTCGCTGCCCGCGTCCGGTTCGGTCAGGCCGAAGCAGCCCAGCGCGTCGCCCGTCGCCATCCGCGGCAGCCACTCCTGCCGCTGCTCCTCGCTGCCCCACCGGTGGATCGCGTACATCGCCAGCGACCCCTGCACCGAAACGAAGCTCCGCAACCCCGAGTCGACGGCTTCCAGTTCCCGGCACGCGATGCCGTAGGCGACCGCGCTGGTGCCGGCGCAGCCGTAGCCCTCCAGGTGCATGCCCAGCAGCCCCATCGAGCCGAAGCCCTTGGCGAGCTCGGCGGCGGGCAGGACGCCCGTTTCGTACCAGTCCGCGACCCGGTCCAGCAGCTGGTCCTTCGCGTACGCGCGGACGGCGTCGCGGATCGCCCGCTCCTCTTCGGCGAGCCCGGCGTCGAGGTCGAGGAAGTCGTGCGGGTCAGGAGTGCGGGTCATGGGGGCTCCCTGGGGACGCGTCGGTGCGGCCCCAGCAGGAAACCACAGTCAGACGTCTGCTCCCCGCGTGGCGTTCGTCACGCGGGCGGCAGACGCGCGCGGCGTGCACCGCTGCCGGGCCTGCTGGCGCGGGATCAGCAGCTCGCTGAACTGCGGGAACGGCTCGCTCTCGATGTCTTCACGCCAGGCGTGCAGCATCTGGGACAGCAGATCGTCCTCGGCCATCTTCGCCTCCCTGGCGTCCGGTCGTGCGGTGCTCAGGCCACACGATCGGGTGACTTGGTACCCAGCGAGCGGGACGGCGAAACGGCCTTCGCCAAGATTCTTCCGACCCGTCACCACCTCGTGGCAGAATCGCGTCGCCGCCGCCACCGCCTCTACTCCCGAGGAGCGCACATGCGTGCGGCCAGTCTGCTCGCCCTCACCACCGCCGCCCTGCTCGCCACGGCCGGCGTCGCCACGGCGCACGAATCCGGCTGGCGCCAGGCCGGCCACACGACCGCGGAAAACCGGATCAGCGGCGAGGGCCTCACCACGCTCCGCCTGCCCGGGCACGCCCCCGAGATCGTCTACCGCAACGGCGCCACCATCCCGCAGCCGCTCAAGGACGAGGGCTGGGGCCACGTCGGCGACCCGGACTCGCTGCGCGGCTACGTCTTCGACGTCTACCAGGACACCGTCACGCCGACCCCCGTGAAGAAGATGTACCTGGTCACGAAGCCCGACGGGTCGACGACGGAGTTCGTCCACCCGCTGCAGCCGGACGAGCCCGCGGCCAACGCGAACGCCCAGGTCGTGGTCACGCCCGACGGCCAGTGGCTGGTGTCGGGCCCGCTCGGCGAGATCGACCGCCTCTACGTCTCGGCGACGCCGTTCCTCAACCCCCGGGGCCCGAAGGCCGCCGGTGACCTGCCCGTCGCCGCCCGCATCCACCTCGACCACCACATCCGCAGCGCCCAGGGCTGCGACTTCGTCGGCCCGACGCGCCTGATCTGCGCGACGAGCGACCCGTACAACGACCTGTACCCGACGAACCTGCAGCTCCTGCAGATCGACCTGGCCCGGCCGCTCAACGGCCGTGACGTCACCGCGAAGGTGCACGAGATCGGCCAGGTTCCGCTGGTCAGCACCTGCACCGGCACGTTCACCCCGGAGGGCGTCGACTACGACGCGGGGACCCTGCGCGTCGAGGTCGTGCCGCCGGCACCGTGCAACACCGTGACGGACGTCTATTCGTTCGAGCGCCGCTGAGGGCGACGGCTACGCTGGGTGGCGTGTCTCGTGTGGTGATCCTCGACTACGGTTCCGGCAACCTCCGCTCCGCCGAACGCGCCGTGGCGCGCGCCGGGGCCGAAGTCGAGGTCACCGCCGACCCGCACGCCGCGATCGAGGCCGACGGCCTGGTCGTGCCGGGCGTCGGCGCCTACTCCGCCTGCATGGCGGGGCTGCTCGAGGTCAAGGGCCACCGGATCATCGGCAAGCGCCTGGCCGGCGGCCGTCCGGTGCTCGGCATCTGCGTCGGCATGCAGATCCTCTTCGCCCGCGGCGTCGAGCACGGCGAGGAGACCGAGGGCACGGCGGAGTGGCCGGGTGTCGTCGACCGGCTGAACGCCGAGGTCCTGCCGCACATGGGCTGGAACACCGTCCGCGCGCCCGCGGACTCGCAGCTGTTCGCCGGGCTCGACCCGGACGAGCGGTTCTACTTCGTGCACTCCTACGCCGCGCGCAAGTGGGAGCTGGAGTCGGGCATCGGCCAGGAGCCGAAGGTCACCTGGTCGAACCACGGCGAGGACTTCGTCGCCGCGGTGGAGAACGGACCGCTGTGGGCGACCCAGTTCCACCCGGAGAAGTCGGGCGACGCCGGCGCGCACCTGCTGCGCAACTGGCTCGCGACCCTCTGACCGGGTGACCGGCGTCTCCGCCTTAGAGTTACGGCGTGACTTTCACGCTGCTTCCCGCCGTTGATGTGGCCGATGGCCAGGCCGTGCGACTCGTCCAGGGCGAGGCCGGCACCGAAACCTCCTATGGCAGCCCGCTTGAAGCGGCGCTCGCCTGGCAGCGCGACGGCGCCGAGTGGATCCACCTGGTCGACCTCGACGCCGCGTTCGGCAAGGGCAGCAACCGCGAGCTGCTCGCCACGGTCGTCGGCAAGCTCGACGTCCAGGTCGAGATCTCCGGCGGCATCCGCGACGACGCGTCGCTCGAGGCCGCCCTGGCCACCGGCGCCCGCCGCGTCAACCTCGGCACCGCCGCGCTCGAGGACCCGGAGTGGACCGCGCGCGTGATCGGCGAGTACGGCGACCGCGTCGCGATCGGCCTCGACGTCCGCATCACCGACGCCGGCCACCGGCTCTCGGCCCGCGGCTGGACGTCCGACGGCGGCGACCTGTGGGAGGTCCTGGAGCGCCTGGACCGCAACGGCGCCGCCCGCTACGTCGTCACCGACGTGAGCAAGGACGGCACCCTGCGCGGCCCGAACCTCGAGCTGCTGCGCGACGTCGTGGCGCGCACCGACGCGCCGGTGATCGCCTCGGGCGGGGTGTCCAGTGTGGACGATCTCGTCGCGCTGGCCGGCCTGGCGTCCGACGGCGTCGAGGGCTCCATCGTCGGCAAGGCGCTCTACGCCGGGGCGTTCACGCTGCCCGAGGCGCTCGCCGCGGTCGCGAAGCTCTGAGGAGCATTACCTCCCGCGTAATCGACGCTGCACGGAAACCCGGTCAGGATTCCTTTCGACGACGAAAGGAATCCCATGACCGCCTACGGACTCGCCCACCTGCGCCCGCCCGCCGTGCTCCACGAAGAAGTCTTCCAGTACCTCGAACGCATCCAGGCGACGCTCGACCCCCACGGCGGCAAGTTCGTGGTGCACGGCTCGCCCGTCGAAGTCAGGGAAGGCGAGTGGCCCGGCACGCTCGTCGTCATCGAGTTCCCGAGCCTCGACGCCGCCCGCCGGTGGTACGACTCCGCCGCCTACCGGGAGATCCTGCGCCTGCGGGCCGACCACATCCCGGGTGACCTCGTGCTCGTGGAGGGGTGCGGCCCGGACCACGACTCGGCCGCCCTGGGGGCCGCGCTGCGGGCACTCGCCTGCAAAGGGGCTGACAGCGGCACCCGCGTCCCCTAGGTTGCCGCGGGTGGAGGAGATCGTCACCCAGCTCGAAATGACCGCCGCCGATCAGCTGAACCCGGCGCCGGTCGTCGACGGCGTCACGCTCGTCGCCACCGGGCCGGGGCCGCACGTCCGGGACCTGCACGTCCGGATCGGGACGCCCTACCGCTGGCCCAGCGCCACCAGGAGCGGCGAGGACTGGGACAGGTGGCTGGCGGAGCCGGGCCGCCGGTACCGGCTCGTCGAGTACCGCGGGGAGGTCGCGGGCGCCGCCGATTTCGAGCCGCAACCCGGGGACGCCGTCGAAATCACCACCTTCGGCCTGCTGCCCGAGTTCGTCGGGAAGGGCCTCGGCGGGTACGCGCTCACCCTCGTCGTCGCCGATGCCTGGACGGTCCCCGGGGCGAGCCGGGTCTGGCTGCACACCTCGACCCTCGACCACCCGAACGCGCTGCCGAACTACCTGCGGCGCGGCTTCCGCAGCTTCAGCCGTCCAGCTTGACCGCGATGCCGACCGTCCGGTCCGCCGGGCCGCGCAGCTTCGAGAAGAACATCGTGATCCGCCCGATGATGCCGTACTTGCGGGCGATCGCCTTCCGGACGCGCTCGGTGTCCGAAGCGTCCAGCAGCCGCGCCTGGCCGGTGGCGACGGCACCGTGCGTCTTCTGCCCGCGCAGGTCGCACGCCTGGACCTCGACCCGGCCGCTGTTGCGGATGCGCTTGACCTTCCCGGCCTTGCGCTCCGACCAGAACACGAGCTCACCGGCGTCGCCGGCCACCCAGATCGGGGTCGGCACGGCGCGGCCGTCGCGGCGGAACGTGGTCAGGACGACGTAGCGCTCGGCGGCGAGCCGGTCCGTTTCGGATGCCATGCGCCCACGGTAGTCACGGCGTCCGGCGCCGCAGCGTCGCCGCGCCGAGCACCAGCGCCAGCAGCGCGCAGCACGCCACGACGACCAGGTTGCGCAGGATCACCGCGTCGATCGTCGACGACGCCGTCACGCGGGTCAGCGCCTCGACCGCGTACGAAAGGGGCATCACGTCCGACAACCACCGCAGCAGCCAGCCCATGTCGCCGCGCGGCACGAACAGCCCGCACAGCAGGATCTGCGGCAGCACGAACACCGGCATGAACTGGATCGCCTGGAACTCGGTGCGCGCGAACGCGCTGACGAACAGCCCGAGCGCCATCCCCAGCAGCGCGTCGAGCACGGCGATCAGCAGCAGCATCCCCACCGGCCCGGCCAGGTCGAGCCCGAGCCACCACAGGGAAACCCCGGCCGCGAGCGCGACCTGGACGACGGCGATCGCGCCGAACGCCAGCGCGTAGCCGAACAACAGGTCGAGCCGTCCGATCGGCAGCGTCATCAGGCGTTCGAGGGTGGCCGTGGTGCGCTCCCGCAACGTCGTGATCGAGGCGATGAGGAACATGATCAGGAACGGGAAGACGCCGAGCAGCGCGGGCGCGACGTGGCTGAACACCAGCGTCGAGTTGAAGACGTACCGCAGTAGGATCATCAGCAGCGTCGGCACCAGGACCAGCATCACGACGGTGCGCGGGTCGTGCCGCAGCTGCGTGAGGATGCGCCGCGTCGTGGCGAGCGTCAGCGCGGGGTTCACGAGGCGGCCCTCACCAGGTGCAGGAAGGCGCCTTCCAGGTCGGCGGCGCCGGTGCGCACGCGCAGCGCTTCCGGTGCGTCGTCGGCGAGCAGCGTGCCCTCGCGCATCAGCAGGAGCCGGTCGCAGCGCGCGGCTTCGTCCATGACGTGGCTGGAGACGAGCAGTGTCGCGCCGCCGTCGGCCAGCCGGCGGAACAACGCCCACAGCTCGTCGCGCAGCACCGGGTCGAGGCCGACGGTCGGCTCGTCGAGCACGAGCAGTTCGGGCTCACCGAGCAGCGCGACGGCGAGGTTCGCGCGGTTGTGCTGCCCGCCGGACAGCGAGCCGACGAGCTTCCCGGCGTGGTCGCCGAGGCCGACTTCGCCGATGACCCGGTCCACATCGGACCCCGGTGCGCGCAGCACCGCGGCGAAGTACCGCAGGGCCTCCCGGACGGTCAGGTCGGCGTAGATGGCCGGGTTCTGCGTGGCGTAGCCGATCCGGCGCCGCAGCGGCGGGCTGCCGGCCGGCAGGCCCAGCACGGTGACGGTGCCGCCTTCGACGATCTGCACGCCGACGACCGCGCGCATCAGCGTGGTCTTGCCGCAGCCGCTCGGGCCGAGCAGCCCGGTGACGGCGCCGCGCGGCACCTCGAAGCTCACGTCCCGGACGACGACCCGGCCACCGCGCCGCACCCGCAGGCCGGTGACCGCCAGCGCAGAATTAATCATGCGTTTAATTCTGCGCGTGCCGGGAATCGCCGTCAAGGGGGTGGCGGACGGCGATGCCGGGGTAGCGCGTGACCAGGCCGGCGGCGTCGTACTCCAGGACACAGGAGAAGCCGAACACCGGTGCCGCGTAGGCGTAGCGGCCCGGGCTCAGGTGCTCGTAGGTCTGCTCCAGCCGGCCGACGCCGAGGTCCGCCGCGCGGACGTACGCGGCCGGTGCGGCGGCCCGGCCGCCCCGCGGCAGGGCGAGCCGGTGGACGGGGAAGGTGTTCGTCATCGCGGACGACTCGAGGTCGAGGTCCAGGCAGCCGTCCAGGCGCGGGGCCGGCCGCCCGTCGAGCCGCCAGTGCCCGCGTCCGTCCGCTTCGATCGCGAGCGTCCGCGAGCCGCCCGGCCCGCGGCCGTCGAGCCGCGCCGAGCGCAACGTCCACTGTGGACCGACGGCGAGGGTGTACCGCACCGCCCAGGCGAGGCCGTCCTCCACGGCGGTGGTCGCACCTTCGGCGAGCCAGCCGTCTTCGTGGGGGCGGAACCAGGTCGTCTCGAAACCGGAGCGGGCATCGACGTGGCGCCACGCGGCGCTTTCCGGGAACGGCATGCCCCACCGTAGTCGGCGTGAAAAACGACTGGTCCGTTCGTCGTCCGAAGGCCACTCGCCTGGCCGAGGCGTTTCGACAACCGTGTCTGAAACGCTTTGCCGGCTGGGTTTCACCGGCTCACCGGAGGGAACGTCCATGGCTGTCGCGCAGCAGGTCCCAGTCCACCCCCAAGCAGGGTTCTTCGGCGCGGGGCCCTATCCGTCCCGCCGCGTCGTGATCGCCGTCGCCGCGGTCCTCGGCGGGTTCGTGCTCACGGCGTTGTGGTCCGCGACGTTCGTCGACTCCGTCATCGGCGACACGGTCGCCAACAACCTCCTCGGCCACGACGCGAAGGCGACGCCGATCGGCGGCGTCCTCACCGGGACGCTCTTCGCGTTCGTCTCCGGCCTCGCCGGGTCCTTCACGGCCTGCAACATCGCCGCGTTCGGCGCGGTCGCGCCGCTCGTCGGCGGCCAGGCCGGGGAGAAACGGCGCTTCGCCACCACGCTCAAGCCGCTGGGCTGGATCGCCGCCGGCATGCTCACCGTCTCGGTCGGCTACGGCGTCGTCGTCGCGCTCGTCGGCACGCGCATGCCGCAGTTCTCCACCGCGCAGGCGAGCGGCCTGACCCCCCGCAGCGTCCAGTCCATGATCGCCTTCGGCGTCGTGGGCCTCGTCTTCCTGGTCATGGGCCTGATCGCGCTCGGCATCCTCCCCAACCCCGCCCGCGGGTTCGTCGCCCGCCACCCCGCGGCGCCGCTGGTCCTCATGGGCGCGCTCATCGGCGGGTTCCTCATCGGCCGGCCGTACCCGCTCTTCCGGATCATGTTCCGCAGTGCCGCCGAGCAGCACAACGTGCTCTACGGCGCCGCCGCGTTCGCCCTGCAGTCGGTCGGCAACATCGTCGTCATGGCACTGCTGTTCCTGCTCCTGACGCACGCCACGGGCGGTCGCGTGCAGCGCTGGCTCGCCGCGAAACCCGCCCGCGTCGCGACGGTCACCGGCGCGGCCCTGCTCGTCGGCGGCACGTTCACGCTGCTCTACTGGGACGTCCGCGTGCTCGGCCGGCTCGGGCTGATCTGGTTCCCGGCGGTCAGCTGGTAGCCCGCCCGAGCCACTGGTAGTCCGGCGAGGGGTCGAGCCGGACGCCGTCCGCGACAGCGACCAGCTCGGCCTCCGGCCGCGGGCCCGACACCGTCAGCCACCGGCCCGAAGACAGCCGGACCGCGACCATCGCCTCCTGGCCGGCCACGAAGAACCCCTGGCCGCCGCGGACGATGACGGGCGCGGCGCCGTTCACGCCGGGGGAGCCCGCGCCGGCCGTGACCCGCACGACCGCGGACGGCCGGGCCGGGTCGGCGGCGGTCAGCTCGGTGGTCGCGTCGGCCGGCCCGGTGCCCCTGACCGCGGCCGAGCGCTCGGTCAGGCCCGCCGGGAGCGCGCCGAAGCGCAGCTCGCCGCGGACGCCGACCGGCGTGGCGGTGACTCCCTGGGCGATCCGCAGGGCCACCACCCGGGCGTCCGGGACCCCGCTGACCCGCGCGGTCAGGACGTGGTCGTCGTCGGCGAGCCAGGTGATCAGCGCGGTCGTCCCGGTGTCGCCGGTGATCATGGCGACCCGGCCGCCCACCAGGACCTGGTCGTGGATCGCCGCGATCCGCAGCTCGGTCTGCGACCATTCGGGGTCGGCGGTCGAGTAGACCGACAGGGTGACCTCCGCGGGGCCGGCGAACCACCGGCGGACCTGCGGCGCGATGCCGGGCCCGCCTTCGCGGTACTGCTCGGTGAAGCCGGGCGGGAGCCAGCCCGGGCCGTAGCCGAGCACCGGCCGGCCGGCGGCCGGTACCGGGTCCGTCGAGGTGATCAGCTGCGTGCCGGCGAACACCCCGGCGACCAGCACGACCACCGCGGCGGCCACCAGCGCGAGCCGCGCCGGCGCGTGCCGGCGTCGTCCGGCGTCCGCCAGCGCTTCGCGGACCGCGTGACCGTCGGGAGCGCGCGCGGCGAGGCGGTCCAGGCTCTCCCGGATCAGCGTCTCGGTCTCGTGCTCGCGGCGGGTCATGCGGGGTCTCCGGTGGTGAGGAACGCGGGGTGCGGGGCCTGGCGCAACGTCGCCAGCGCGCGCGAGATCTGGCTGCGCACGGTGGACACGCCGCAGCGCAGGAGTGCGGCGATTTCGGCGTCGGAGTAGTTCTCGTAGTAGCGCAGGACGATCGCCGCGCGCTGCTTGCGGGGCAGCGTCGCGAGCAGGCCGAGCATCGCGTCCCGCTCGTCGTAGGCGGCGGCCGGGTCGGCTTCGGGCGGGCTCAGCGCGTCGAGGACGTCGTGGCTGCTCGGCACCATCCGCCGCACCGCGCGCCGCCGCCACGACAGGTATTCGTTGGTGACCATCCGCCGCACGTAGGTGGGCGGGTGGTCGATGGCTTCCCAGCGCTGCTGGGCGCGCAGCAGCACGTCCTGGACGATGTCCTGCGCGAGGTGGGGGTCGCCGGCCAGGACGGTGGCGTAGCGCAGCAGCCCGTCCAGCCGCTCGGCCACGAAGTCTTCGAAACCCACACGCGTCCCCTCTGTCTCCTTCATGGACGCGCGAGGGGACCGGGGTGATGCACGCGAGCGCGATGTTTTTCGGGTACATTCGATACGAGACGGTTTCGTTTCGTATTGGAGGGCTCATGCCGGGCAGACCCCGCGACGCCGGCCGCGACGTCGTCATCTTCGACGCGACGCTGGAGCTGCTGACCCGCTCCGGGTACGACCGGCTGTCGATCGAAGCCGTCGCCGCCGAGGCCGGGGTGGGGAAGGCGACGATCTACCGCCGCTACGCCGGCAAGGCCGACCTGGTCGCCGCGGCCGTCGACGCCCGCGCGGGCGCGACCCCGCCCGCGGCCGGGGCCGCCGACCTCCGCGGCGCGCTGCTGGAGACCGTCGGGTGGCTGGCCCGGGAGATCGCCGGCCAGGAGGTCGCGTTGCTCGGCGCGCTGTTCGCCGGCATGCGCGGCGATCCCGCCCTCGCCGCGGCGATGCGGCGGATCCTGCGCCGCGACCAGGCGGCGATGACCGCGCGGCCGCTCGCCGACGGGCACCTGGACCCGCGAGGGGCGGCGCTGTTCGCCGAACTCGCCCCGGCGGTCGTCGTGCACCGGCTGGTCGTCACCGGCGAACCCTGCGACGGACCCTTCCTCGAGCACCTCGTCGACGACGTGCTGCTTCCCCTGCTGCGAAAGGAAACCCGGCCATGATCGTGGTCACCGGCGCGACCGGCGCCCTCAACGGCGCCACCGTCGAACACCTGCTGAAGCGGATCCCGGCCGAGGAGATCGGCGTCAGCGTCCGGGACGTCACGAAGGCCCGGCACTTCGCCGAACGGGGCGTGCGGGTCCGGCGTGGCGCCTACGACGACCCGGCCGCCCTGCGCACCTCGTTCGAGGGCGCCGACCAGGTGCTGCTGGTCTCGTCGAACGACCCGGCCGCCGACGCGGTCGCCCTGCACCGCACCGCGATCGGGGCCGCCGTCGCCGCGGGGGCCCGGCGGATCCTCTACACCAGCCACCAGAACGCGCGCGGCGACAGCCCGTTCGGTCCCGGGCGGGACCACGCCGCCACCGAGGAGCTCCTGGCCGGCTCCGGCGTCGCCTGGACGTCGCTGCGCAACGGCTTCTACGCCCACAGCCTCGGCCGGCTGCTCGGCCCGTGGCGCGAGACCGGCACGATCACCGCGCCGCAGGACGGCCCGGTCTCCTGGACCGACCGCGCCGACGCCGCCGAAGCCGCGGCGGTGGTCCTCGCCGGTGAGCGCTCCTTCGACGGGCCCGTCACGCTCACCGCCCGCCAGGCCGTCACCTTCGGCGACCTCGCGGCGCGCTACGGCGTGGAGCGGGTCGTGCTCGACGACGACCGGTGGGTGGCCGACCAGGTCGCCGCCGGAACGCCCGAACCGCTCGCGCGGATGCTGCTGACGTTCTTCGAAGCCGCGCGGGCCGGGCACTTCGCGGAGACCGGCCCGGTCCTGGCCGAACTGCTCGGCCGGGAACCGCTCACCGCGGGATGACGTGTACGAGCGCACGCGGTCGACGAGCTCCGGCCGCTCGAAGCCCTCGGCCGAGAGGGGATCCGCCAGATCCCGACGTCCTCCTGGGCGGCGTAGAGCGTCCGGCCGTCGAACACGGACCCCTTCGAGCTGCGGGCCTTCGCCCGGCTCTGCGCACGGCGACCAGGTCGTGCCGTCCGGCGGCCGGAACGCCGAGGGCAGATGGACAGCCTACGGTGGGGGACCGACGGTTTCGCGGCCGTCGAGGTAGTACTGCGCCACCGGGGCGAGCAGCGCGACTATCTCCTCGTCGGCCGCCTCCGCCAGCGCGGGGAGCTTGATCACGTACCGCAGCAGCGCGATCCCGATCATCTGCGCCGCGATCCCGGTGACGCGGACCTTCGGCACCCCCAGCGCGCGGGCCACGTCCGCCAGGACGGCGCTCGCGATGAACTGGCGCATCATCACCGCGACCTGCTCGTTCGTCGCCGCCGCGCGGAGCATCGCGAGGAACGGCGTCCGGCCCTCCGGCACGGCCCAGACCGCCAGGAAGGCGCGCACCAGCCGTTCGCCGACGCCCGCGCGCGGGCCGGCCAGGATCGCGGGCACCAGCTCCGCCGGGTTGACGGGGAGGTTCATCGCCGCCACGAACAAGGCCTGCTTGGTGCCGAAGAAGTGGTGCAGCAGGGCCGCGTTCACGCCCGCGTCGGCGGCGATCCCGCGGACCGTCGCACCGTCGTACCCCAGCTCGGCGAACCGGTGCCGCGCCGCGTCGAGGATCTTCTCGCGCGTCTCGGTCTGCCCCGGCCGCCGCCCCGCCCGTGCCATCGTCCGAGCTTAGAAGACCGGTGACTACGCTGGTGGGCATGTCTGTCGCGGTGCGGGTGATCCCCTGTCTCGACGTCGACGCGGGCCGGGTCGTGAAGGGCGTCAACTTCGCCGGCCTGCGCGACGCCGGCGACCCGGTCGAGCTGGCCCGGCGTTACGACGCCGAAGGGGCCGATGAGCTGACGTTCCTCGACGTCACGGCGTCTTCCGGCGACCGCGAGACCACCTACGAGGTCGTCCGCCGCACCGCCGAGCAGGTCTTCATCCCGCTGACCGTCGGCGGTGGCGTCCGCAGCAACGACGACGTCAACCGGCTGCTGCGCACCGGCGCGGACAAGGTGAGCATCAACACCGCCGCGATCGCGCGGCCGGAGTTCCTCCACGAGGCTTCGCGGCGGTTCGGCTCGCAGTGCATCGTGCTGTCGGTCGACGCGCGCCGCGTGCCCGAAGGCGGCGAGCGGACCGCGTCCGGCTTCGAGGTGACCACCCACGGCGGCCGCCGCGGCACCGGGATCGACGCCGTCGAATGGGCCGCGCGCGGCGAAGAGCTGGGTGTCGGCGAGATCCTGCTCAACTCCATGGACGCCGACGGCACGAAGAACGGCTTCGACCTCGAGCTCATCGAGCTGGTCCGCAAGGCCGTGCGGGTCCCGGTCATCGCGAGCGGTGGCGCGGGTGCGGTGGAGCACTTCCTGCCCGCGGTCCGCACGGGCGCGGACGCGGTGCTCGCGGCCAGCGTGTTCCACTTCGGACAGTTGAAGATCGGCGACGTCAAGGACGCGCTGCGCGAAGGCGGGGTCGAGGTCCGATGAAGTCCTGGCAGGCACCCGTCGAGGTCAAGGTCACCGCCGTCCTGCTGGTCGGGCTGCCGGTGGCGTGGGCCTTGCTCGACCTGATCCCGGTGCTGGGTGCCGGGGCGGGCCTGGAGATCTACCGGATGCCCGCGCTCGCGCTGATCCTCGGCGGCGTCGTGACGACCGGGCTGGTGCTCAAGATGGGCAGCGCCCGCATCGGCGGGCTGGTCGTCACCGTGGTCTTCGCGCTGCTGCACGCGTTCCTGCTGCTGGCCGCCGAACTGTGGTGGAACAAGCTGTTCTCCGGGCTGTCCTTCGCCGGGTACGGCTACGCGTTCGTCCTGTTGAACTCGATGCCGCTCAAGCGGCACATCGTGGGAGTCGGAGCATGACCCTGGACGCGGCCGTCTCGGCGCGCCTCAAGCGCAACGCCGACGGCCTGATCGCCGCGGTCGTCGTCGAGCACGCCACTTCGGACGTGCTGATGATGGCCTGGATGAACGACGACGCACTGGCCGCCACCCTCGCCACCCGCCGCGGTACGTACTGGTCGCGCAGCCGGCAGAAGCTGTGGGTCAAGGGCGAGACGTCCGGCCACTACCAGCACGTCCGCGAGGTGCGGATCGACTGCGACGGCGATACCGTCCTGCTGCGCGTCGACCAGACCGGCCCGGCCTGTCACACCGGCACGCACACCTGTTTCGACACCGAAGAGCGCCTGCTCCTCGCCGACGAGAAAGAGCACGCGTGACAATCGTCGCCGACGTCCTGGTCGGGCTGGTCGCCCTGATCCACGTCTACATCGTCGTCCTGGAGATGTTCCTCTGGACGACCCCGCGCGCCCGCGCGGCCTTCGGCACCACCGAGGAGTTCGCGAAGGAGAGCGCGCCGCTGGCCGCGAACCAGGGGCTGTACAACGGGTTCCTGGCCCTCGCGCTCGTCTGGGGCCTGATCGCGAGCGACCCGACGGGCTTCCAGCTCAAGCTCTACGGCATCGTCTGCGTGATCATCGCGGGCCTGTACGGCGCGGCGACGGCGAACAAGCGGATCCTGTTCGTGCAGGTGCTGCCGGGCACGCTGGCGCTCATCGCCCTGCTGCTGGCCCGCTGAACACCGCGGACTGGCTGCCGCCGCCCGAAAACCCGGCGGACGCGGACTTCGCCACGGCGGCGCTGGGCCGGCGGCGCCGGCGCGCGGTGGCGTTCGCGGTGCTGGTGATCCTGGCCGCCGTCGCGGGCCTGTTCACCGGCCAACCGGTCGTCGTGGTCCTCGGTCCCGTGTTCGCCGCGGCCGCGGTTCTCCGCGCTTTCTTCGCGCAGCGGCGGGTGCTGGCGGCGCGCCGCACGGGCTGGCGGGCGGCCAAGATCACCCTCTCCCGCCGCGGGGTGAGGGGCGAATTCGCGATCGTCGAGGTGCGGTTCGCCGAGGACAGCCGGATCATCCTGTCCTCCCGCCCGGGCGGCTTCGCCATGGCCAGGCTGGCGGATCTGCCCCGCCTGCGAGCGATCGTCGCGGGGTACGGGCCGGCGATGACCGTGCTCGTCCTCGAAGACCCGCCGCTGTGCGCCAAACCAGTGCTGTTCGGGGCGAGCGCCGTGACCTACCGGTGGCGGCCGGGCCCCTGACCGGTACGCCCGGCGCGGCCGTCCGGTTGCCCCGGTGGCCTGTGCCGTTTCTCGCAGCGTCACCGTGATCCGGCCGTCCTACGCTCATCCGATGGGGCTCGGCGCGCGGCGCAGGACATGGCTGGTCGTCACGGTGCTCGGCGTGGTCGTCTTCCTCGTCGTCACCGCCGGCACGACGTACTCGCTGCTCGACCCGGGCTACGTCTTCGAAGACGGCGAACTCCCCGTCGAGGCCGTCATCCTGGCCGGGTGCCTGGTGCTCGCGCTGACCGGCGGCTACCGGGTGCGGGTCCTCGACCGCCGGGTCCTGGCCGCCGCAGGCGGCCTCGAAGCGTGGCTGCCGCCGGAGGAGAGCACGGCCGGCACCGACAGCGTGGACCTCGGGGCCGAAACCCGGCGCCTGCGCGGGATCGCCCGCCGGGCGGCGGGACTGGCCGTGGTCTGGACCGTGCTGGTCGCCGGCGCGCTGACCGGCCTCGGCCTGGCCGACGCGGCCGCCGCGGACCTCCTCGCCACCGGGGTGCGCGTGCCCGGCATCGTGCTCGAGGCGCACACCCCGGCCAAGGGCGCGCCCACGATCTGGGTGCGCTACCACTCGCCGGGCCGGTCGTGGACCGAGGAGATCGACCGCGACTCGGGGCGGGACTACGTGGCCGGCGACCCGGTGACCGTCGTCTACGACCCCGGCGACCCCGCGCACGTGCGCACCACGGACGAGGCGAACACGAACCAGGTCGTCGTCGGCTTCAGCACGGTCGCGCTGCTGCTCGGCGCCGGCGGGCTGCCGTTCGCGCTCGGCGCCACCGTCGGCTGGCGCCGCCGGGCCCGGGCGGTCGCCGCGACCGGGTGGCGGGCCGCCGCGGTGACCGTGGTGCCCGACGTGCGGCGTGCGGGCCTGGCGGACGTCCACGTCCGCTACCGCGACGGCTCCGGGATCGTGCTTCGCTGCGCGCTTTCGACGCACGGCCCGGGCGAACTGGCCGGACAGGCGGACCGCCGGGCCTGGATCGGCGGCTGGGGACGGCGGATGGTCGTGCTGTTCCCGTACGGCCCGCGCCGGCCCGGCCCGCACGCCGTGCCCGCGTACGCGGTCGTCAGTCGATCTCTCCGGTGAGGTAGCGCTGCACGGTCGGCGCCACCGCGGCCACCAGCGTGTCGATCTCCGCCTGGGCCAGCGGCTCGAACTTCGCGACGTAGCGGATCATGCCCATGCCGACCAGCTGTGACGCGCACAGCGTCATCCGCAGCGGGACCCGGTCGGAACCGATCGACGTGATCAGCGCCGTGAAGAACTGCTGGAAGAAGTCGCGCAGCGCGTGGCCGGCCTGCTCGTGGCCGGTGATGCTGCGGATGAGCGCCTGGAAGACGTCGCCGCCCGCGCCGTCCCAGCGGGTGAGGAACGCGCGGACGATCCGCGCGCCCATCTCGTCGTCCGGGCCGTCGCGGATCTCCGCCTGCAGCTCGAAGGGGTCGAACGGCAGCTGGAGGACGGCCTTCGCGAACAGCCCCTCCTTGCTGCCGAACCAGTGGTTGACCATGGCCGCGTCGACGCCGGCGCGGGTGGCGATCGAGCGCACGGTCGCACCGTCGTAGCCGTTCTCGGCGAACACGGCCCGCGCGGCTTCGACCAGCGCGGTACGGGTGTCCTGGCCGGCGGGCCGCCGGCCGCGGCGGCGCGAAGTAGGCTCGGTGCTGTCGGTGGTGCTCACGCCTCCATCATGACGTACGGCCCCGCGTAATTCAACATTCATTGAATTCGGGGTCTGGCAAATCCCTCCGTGGCGGTGCAGCACAATGAGGGCCATGGTCAGCGCAACCGCCGGTCCCGGCTCGGTCAGCCCGTCCCGCGAAGACTTCCGAGCCCTCGCCGAAAGCCGCCGCGTGATCCCGGTCGTGCGCCGGGTGCTCGCCGACGGCGAGACGCCGATCGGGGTCTACCGCAAGCTCGCCGCCGACCGGCCGGGCACGTTCCTGTTCGAATCCGCCGAGAACGGCGCCTCCTGGACGCGCTGGTCGTTCATCGGGGTCCGCAGCCCGGCCGCGCTCACCGTCCGCGACGGCCAGGCGGTCTGGACCGGCACCCCGCCGGTCGGCCTGCCCGGCGAAGGCAACCCGCTCGACGTCCTGCGCGAGACGATCGAAGCCCTGCACACCGAGCCGCTGCCCGGGCTGCCGCCGCTGACCGGCGGCATGGTCGGCTACGTCGGCTACGACGCCGTGCGCTGGCTGGAAAAGCTGCCGGAGCTGGCCGAACGCGACCTCGACATCCCCGAGCTGACCATGCTCCTGGCCACCGACCTCGCGGCGTTCGACCACCACGAGGGCACGGTCACGCTCATCGCGAACGCCGTCAACTGGGACGACTCGCCCGAGCGCGTGGACGCGGCCTACGACGACGCCGTCGCCCGGCTGTCCGTGATGACCGAGGAACTGCAGGTCCACGCGCCGCCGACGGTCGCGGCGTTCGACCGGCCCGCGCCCGAGTTCGTCCGCAAGCGGTCCAAGGAGGACTTCCACGCCGCCGTCGAGAAGGCCGTCGAGGCGATCAAGGCCGGCGAAGCGTTCCAGATCGTGCCGTCGCAACGGTTCGAGATCCCGACCGCGGCCGACGCGCTCGACATCTACCGCGTGCTGCGGACGTCCAACCCGAGCCCGTACATGTACCTGCTGCGGCTCGAAGGCTTCGACATCGTCGGGTCCAGCCCCGAATCGCTCGTCACCGTGCGGGACGGCCGCGCGACCACGCACCCGATCGCGGGCACGCGCTGGCGCGGCGCCGACCCGGAAGAGGACGCCCAGCTGGCCAAGGACCTCCTGGCCGACGACAAGGAGCGAGCCGAGCACCTGATGCTCGTCGACCTCGGCCGCAACGACCTCGGCAAGGTCTGCAAGCCGGGCACCGTGCGCGTCGTCGACTTCTTCCAGATCGAGCGCTACAGCCACGTCATGCACATCGTGTCCACCGTCACCGGCGAGCTGGCCGAAGGCAAGACGGCGTTCGACGCGGTCACCGCGTGCTTCCCGGCCGGGACGCTCTCGGGCGCGCCGAAGGTCCGCGCGATGCAGCTGATCGAGGAGCTGGAGCCCGTCCGCCGCGCGCTGTACGGCGGCGTCGTCGGCTACCTCGACTTCGCCGGCGACGCCGACACGGCGATCGCGATCCGCACCGCGCTGGTCAAGGACGGCATCGCGCACGTCCAGGCCGGCGGCGGCGTGGTCGCCGACTCGGTGCCGGACTACGAGGACACCGAGTCGCTCAACAAGGCCAGGACCGTGCTCTCGGCCGTCGCCGCCGCGCAGACGATGGTGGCGGCGGGCACCCTCGACCCGGCCGCGGACCGCGCGCATGTCTGAGGAGCAGGCCAGGCCGTCCCGCCGTCCACTGTGGATGATCGTGGTCGCGCTCCTGCTCGGCGCGCTCGCGCTGTGGGGTGCGTCACGGCTCACGTGGTACGCCGAGTTCCGCGACGGCGGCGTGCGCGGCACGGTGCTCTACCGCGAGACCGGCGAGCAGCGCGCGACGGCGCTCGTGCCGCTGGCCCTGCTCGCGCTGGCGGGCGTCGCCGGGGTCGTCGCGACCGGCGGCTGGGCGCGGCGCGTGCTCGGCGGCGTGCTGGCGCTGGCCGGCGCCGCCGCGATCTGGAGCGGGGTGGCGGGCGTCCGCGTCTCCGGCTGGGCGGAAGGGCTGCCCGTGACGCAGATGCTGCTCGGCCGCGGCTTGGCCGCGCTCGGGGGAATTCTCGTCGCCGCGGGCGGGTTGGCAGCCGTCAAGGGCGCGGGCAAGGCCGCGCGGCTCGGGCCCAGGTACGCGGCGCCGGCCACCCGGAAGAAGGCCCGGGATCCGGACGCCGAGCTGTGGGAAGCGCTGTCGGAAGGGGAGGACCCGACGGACGTCCGGGGGAGGCATTCGGAGTAACGCGCGCACCCGGAACCGGGCGCTCCAGATGCGGGGGTTAGCATCGTTTCGGCGGGAAGGGGAAGGTTTTTGTGAGCGACCTTGCGAGTGAATCCGTGAGCACGTGCCCGGACGGGGGCGTCCGGTGACCGTGCTCGAAGACATCGTCGCCGGTGTGCGCGAGGACCTCGCGGCCCGCGAGTCCGTGCTGCCGTTCGACGAACTGAAGATCCGCGCGGCCGCCGCCCCGGCGCCCCGCGACGTGATGACCGCGCTGCGCGAGTCCGGCATCGGCGTGATCGCCGAGGTGAAGCGGCGCAGCCCGTCCAAGGGCGAGCTGGCCGACATCCCCGACCCCGCCGCGCTGGCCAAGGACTACGAAGACGGCGGCGCGCGCGTGATCAGCGTGCTGACCGAGCAGCGGCGGTTCGGCGGTTCGCTGGCCGACCTCGACGCGGTCCGCGCGGCCGTGGACATCCCGATCCTGCGCAAGGACTTCATCGTCAGCCCGTACCAGGTGCACGAGGCCCGCCTGCACGGCGCCGACATGGTGCTGCTGATCGTCGCCGCGCTGGAGCAGAACGCGCTCGTCGCGCTGCTCGACCGCGTCGAGTCGCTGGGCATGACCGCGCTGGTGGAGATCCACAACGCCGAAGAGGCCGACAAGGCCCTCGAGGCGGGCGCGAAGGTCATCGGCGTCAACGCGCGCAACCTGCACACCCTCGAGGTGGACCGGGACGTCTTCTCGCGGCTGGCCCCCGGCCTGCCGATGGACGTCTACAAGGTCGCCGAGTCGGGCGTGCGCGGGCCGGGCGACTTGATGTCGTACGCCGGCCACGGCGCCGACGCGGTGCTGGTCGGCGAAGGGCTCGTCGCGTCCGGCGACCCGAAGGGCTCCCTGGTCAAGCTGGTCACCGCCGGTTCCCACCCCGCCTGCCCGAGGCCGTCCCGGTGACCCGAGAGCACGACAAGCACGACCCGGACGAGCGCGGCTACTACGGCCCGTACGGCGGGCGGTTCATGCCGGAGGCGCTGATCGGCGTCGTCGACGAGGTCGCCACCGAGTACGACAAGGCCCGCGACGACCCGGAGTTCCTGACCGAGTTCAACCGCCTGCTGAAGGACTACGCGGGCCGTCCGTCGCTGCTCACCGAGGCCAAGCGCTTCGGCGAGCACGCCGGCGGCGCGCGCGTGTTCCTCAAGCGCGAGGACCTGAACCACACCGGCTCGCACAAGATCAACAACGTGCTGGGCCAGGCGCTGCTCACCAAGCGCATGGGCAAGAAGCGCGTGATCGCCGAGACCGGCGCGGGCCAGCACGGCGTCGCGACGGCCACCGCGTGCGCGCTGCTCGACCTCGACTGCGTCGTCTACATGGGCGAGGTCGACACCGAGCGCCAGGCGCTGAACGTGGCCCGGATGCGGCTGCTCGGCGCCGAGGTGATCCCGGTCAAGACCGGTTCGCGCACGTTGAAGGACGCGATCAACGAGGCCCTGCGCGACTGGGTGACCAACGCGGACACCACGCACTACCTCTTCGGCACGGCCGCCGGCCCGGCGCCGTTCCCGACGATGGTCCGCAACTTCCACCACGTGATCGGCGAAGAGGCCCGCGCGCAGATCCTCGAGCAGGCCGGCCGCCTGCCCGACGTCGTCGCGGCCTGCGTCGGCGGCGGGTCGAACGCGATCGGCATCTTCTCGGGCTTCTACGACGACCCGTCCGTGCGGCTGGTCGGCCTGGAGCCGGGCGGCGAGGGCATCGAGGGCAACCGCCACGGCGCGACGCTCACCAAGGGCACCCCGGGCAACCTGCACGGCGCGATGACGTACCTCCTGCAGGACGAGGACGGCCAGACGGTCGAGTCGCACTCGATCTCGGCCGGGCTCGACTACCCGGGCGTCGGCCCCGAGCACGCGTGGCTCAAGGACACCGGCCGCGCCGAATACCGGCCGGTCACCGACGCCGAGGCGATGGACGCGTTCCAGCTGCTGTCGCGCACCGAAGGCATCATCCCGGCGATCGAGTCGGCGCACGCGCTGGCCGGCGCGCTGGTGCTGGGCCGCGAGCTGGGCCCGGACGGCCTGATCGTCGTCAACCTGTCGGGCCGCGGCGACAAGGACATGGACACGGCGGCGAAGTGGTTCGGGCTGGTGAACGAATGAGCGGGCTGGACGACCTCTTCGCGACGACGCACGCGGAGGGCCGCGGCGCGCTGGTCGGCTACCTCCCGGCGGGCTTCCCGACGGTCGAGGGCTCGAAGGACCTGATCGCGGCGTGCGTCGACGGCGGTGCGGACCTGATCGAGGTCGGCGTCCCGTACTCGGACCCGGTGATGGACGGCCCGACCATCCAGGCCGCGTCGGTGACCGCGCTGGACAACGGCTTCCGCCTCAAGCACGTGTTCGAGGTGGTCGAGTCGGTGTCCGCGCGCGGCGGCCGCGCGGTGGTGATGACGTACTGGAACCCGGTGCACCGCTACGGCGTCGACCGCTTCGCGCGTGACCTGGCCTCGGCGGGCGGGCTCGGCCTGATCACACCGGACCTGATCCCGGACGAAGCCGCGTCGTGGATGACGGCCTCCAAGGAACACGGCCTTGACCGGACCTTCCTCGTGGCGCCGTCGTCGTCGGAAGAGCGGCTCGCGCTGACGGCGGCCGCGTCGTCGGGCTTCATCTACGCGACCGCGGTGATGGGCGTGACGGGCGCGCGCGACCAGGTCGGCGCGGGCGCGGAGGCCCTGGTCCGGCGCACGCGAGCCCACACGGACCTGCCGATCGGCGTGGGCCTGGGTGTCCGCTCGGGCGACCAGGCGGCCGAGGTGGCTTCGTTCGCGGACGCGGTGATCGTGGGTTCGGCCCTGGTCACGGCAGCGGCCGAGGGCCCTGCCGGGGTGCGCCGCCTGTCGGAGGAGCTGGCCGAGGGCGTCCGCCGGGCGGTCGCGCCGGCTTGACCTGGAGTGCCCTCCAGGTGCCAGGCTGGGCGGGTGACGTCCTACACCCCGGCCCAGGTGACCGAAAAGACCGGTTTCACGATCGACACGCTGCGCTACTACGAGCGCATCGGCCTGCTGCACGAAGTGGGCCGCACAGCCGGCGGCCGGCGTTTCTTCACCGAGCAGGACGTGGAGTTCCTGCAGCTGCTGCGCTGCTTGAGGTACACGGGCATGCCGGTGGCGGAGATGCTGCGCTTCGTCGAGCTGCTGCGTTCCGGTGAAGCGACCCGCGAAGAGCGCGTCGAGGTCCTGCGCGAGCACGAGCAGCGCGTGTCGGCCCAGATCGAGCGGCTGAAGGAGCACCAGGACCACATCCGGTTCAAGATCGAGCTGTACTCCGAAGTGGGACAGCTGGCCTCGGCGGGCTGAGACTGTCGGTGGTGGTCCGCCCCTTCGAGGCTGCGCTCCGCCTCCGACCGCCGTTTGTACGAAAGCTGTACGGCTCCGCGGCAGGCTCCGCCGCATGGACATCGCACACCTTCCGCGGCGCACCTTCCTCCGCGGCGCCGCCGGGCTCGCCGTCGCCGGAGCCGCCGGGCTGCTCCTGCCCAGAGCTGCCGGAGCCGCGACCGCGCCGCGGATCTACAGCTGTGCCGAATGGGGGGCGCGGCCGCCCTCCGACGCGCTCACCACCCTGTACCACCCGGCGAACCGCGTCCTCATCCACCACATCGCCTGCCCCAACAGCACCGACTACTCCCAGCAGCACGCCTTCCAGGTCGCCCGCGACGACCAGCACGACCACATGGACAACAACGGCTGGTCCGACACCGGCCAGCACTTCACCGTCAGCCGCGGCGGGTACCGGCTCGAAGGGCGGCACGGCAGTCTCGACGCCCTGCGCGGCGGGACCACCATGATCCAGGGCGCCCACTGCCCGGGCCAGAACACCAACGCCATCGGCATCGAGAACGAAGGCACCTACACCAGTGTCGAGCCGCCCGAAGCGCAGTGGGCCTCGCTCGTCGTCTTCTGCGCCTACGTCTGCCGCCAGTACGGCATCCCCGTCGAGGAGATCAAGGGGCACCGCGACTTCTACAACACCGAGTGCCCCGGCGACCGCCTCTACGCCAAGCTTCCGCAGCTGCGAGACGAAGTCGCCGGGGCCCTCTGAACGCTCAGCCGATCGTGCCCAGCGTCCGCACGGCGTCGGTCGCCGCCGCCTGGTCCGCCGGGTCCGGCTCGGCCGCCGCGGCCGGGTGGGCCGAGGCCGCCGGGCGCGTGCAGCCCAGCTGCTGCAGTGAACCCTGGAGCCGGTCGGTCAGGAACTTCAGCAGGCCGACGCCGTCGTCCGGGGACGGGGCCGCCCGCAGCAGCCGGCGGTCGGTCGTGAGCCGGTCCAGTCCCGACGTCCGCAGGTCGCGGCAGTACGCCCGGGTGCTCGCCGACCGCCGGTCCAGTGGTGGCTGGTCGACGCCCGCGCGGTAGAGGTTCGCCTTGGCCTCGCTGGGTTTGCCGTCGACGAGCGTCATCGGGTCGCCCGGGGGCACCAGCGCGACCGGGGCGCGCTGCCCGGCCGCCGCCTGCAGTTCGTTCAACGCCAGGGACGTCGTCGGGCGGCCGCCGTCCGTCAGGTCCGGGGCCGTGAACGGCGTGCACCCCAGCGCCGGGTCCACGAAGGCGTCGAGCAGGCGGTTGTCGCTGCCGTTGGCGAGGGTGGCCGGCTTCCGGAGCGCCCGCGAGTTCGCGGCCGTGGCCTGGGCCGTCCGGCCGTCGGAGGTCGCGAGGTAGGTCGTGGTGACGTTGTCGCTCTGGTCCTGGTCCACCAGCGAGAAGTCCCGCACCGACGGGCACGCCCGGCCGTCCTTCGCCCGCCCGAGCGGCGGGATCCGCAGCTTGCCGGCGCGCGTCGCGCTGTTCGCCGCGGCGAAGAACGCCGGGGCGCCGCAGAAGGCGACCTGCCCGAACAGGGACCGGCCGAGGCCGTTGACGCAGGTCTTCGCCGCGGCGCCGCCGAGGGTCAGTGTGTCGCCGTTGAACCCGAACCACAGCCCGACGACGGCGCCGCGCGGCAGGGCGGGGACCACCGGCACCGCGGCGGGCGCGGTGCCCGCGTCGACGACGAGCGGGTGGTACACGGAAAGCCGCCCGGTGGCGGGGTCGAGCACGGTCGCTTCGACGAAGGCGCCCTGCGCGTCCTCCGCTTCGTGGCACGCGCCGAGCCGCGGGTCGGTCGCGGCGAGCTGGTACGGCGTGGCCAGGCCACGCGCGGACAGCGGGTTGTCGGGCACCTTCAGGGTGCAGCTCGGGTTGGGGGTCGCCACGGGCGCCGGGGCCGGGGTCCGCGGTGCGGCCACCGCGATCCCGACCGCGCCGAGCGACGCCGCGGCCGCCACGACGGTCACCTTGAGCTTCCAAGGCCGCTGCCGGTGGCGGGGACGAGTGTCTGGCATGAACTGTGCCTTCTTTCGGCCTCCTCACCTCACCCGGCGCAGGACGTTAGCACAGATAACGTCCTGATCACAGAACGGTTTCCGGGTGAAAAACCGGCATTCGCGGCGAATCGTTTCCGGTGAAAAGATCTCAGTGGAGGTAGCGCATCACGGCGCACAGTTCGGCCGGCGGCAACGCCCCCAGCCGCGCGATCTCGCCGCGGCGCACGTCCACCAGCGTCGTCGCGAGCTCCGCGCCGAACGCCGAAGTCAGGGCGGAATCCGCTTCGAACGCCGCCACCGCGTCCGCCAGCGACGTCGGCAGCCGCACCGCCGACGGCAGCGTCCCCGGGTCGACGTCCACCGGGTCCGGCAGTTCCGCGGACGCGTCGAGCCCCGCCAGGCCCGCGAACAGCAGCGCCGCCACCACCAGGTACGGGTTCGCGGTCAGGTCGAAGCACTTGACCTCGAAGTTCGCCGCCCGCTCGCGCTGCCCGGCCGGGCCCTGGACCAGCCGCAGCGGTGCCTCGCGGTTTTCCAGGCCCCACGCCGAAAACACCCCGGCCCAGTGGTGCGGTTCGAGCCGCAGGTAGCTGACCACCGAAGGCGCGCCGATCGCCAGCAACGCCGGCAGCCGCGAGAAGATCCCCGCGCCGAACGCCTCCGCGGTGGCCGTCAGGCCAAACCGGCCGTCGCCGCCGGCGCACAGGTTGCGGTCGCCGTCCCAAAGGCTCAGGTGGACGTGGCCGCCGTTGCCGACGCCGTCCGGCGAGAACTTCGGCGTGAACGACGCGCGCAGCCCGTGCCGGGAACTGACCGTCCGGATCGTCTCGCGCGTCAGCACCGCGACGTCCGCCGCGCGCACCGGGTCTTCGGCCGCCACCGACAGCTCGAACTGCCCCGCCGCGTATTCGGGGTGGACCTGTTCCACCACAACGCCTTGCGCGGTCAGCGCGGACACCAGCGCGCGCAGGTACGAAGCCTGCGCCGAAAGCCGGGCGTAGCCGTAGGCCGGGCCGGCGGTCGCCGAGCGCGGGTCGTCCGGCGCGTCGGCCGCCGTGATCACCCATTCGATCTCGAACGCCGTCCGGACGGTGAAGCCCAGCGCCGCGACCCGGGCCGTCGCGGTCGCGGCCAGCGCCCGCGCGTCCTGCGGGTGCGGCTCGCCCTCCTGGTCGTACTTCAGGACCGGCGCCCACGCCCAGCCCGGCTGCGCGGCCAGCGGCACGAGCGCGCCGAGGTCCGGGTGCAGCCGCAGGTCGCCGACCGGGCCGCGCGAATACGTCCCGTCGGTGATGTCGTCGGTGGCCAGGAAGAAGTCGAACGAGTTCGACGCGCCGACGCCCCACGCCGCCGCCGACCACAGCCGGTCCACCGGGACGGCCTTGACCCGCGCGATGCCGCTGTTGTCCACGAAGGTCAGCGCGACGAGCTCGACCCCGGCCGCGCGCAGGCCGTCGGCCCGGAGTGCGCCCTGTCGTGCGAGTTCTGCCCGATCGAGCTGGCTCATTCCGCTCCCGTCGATGTTCACTTGAGGTTTCACCGCAGAAAAGAGGTGGAGATCGTGTCAGACACCGTCGAAACCCGTCCAGGGCTGCGCCGTTCCCTCTCCGTCTGGCAGGCCGTCGGCCTGTCCGTGGCGTTGATGGCCCCCAGCATGGCCGCCAACATCAACCCCCAGCAGACCGCGGCCTCCGCCGGCCGCGCCGTCCCGCTCGCTTTCCTGCTCTCGGCCGTCGGCGTGCTGCTGGTCGCCTACGGGTTCGTCAAGCTCTGCCAGTACTACCAGCACGCCGGGTCGGTGTACGCGTTCGTCGGCGCGACGCTCGGCCCGCGCGTCGGCGTGGTCTCCGGCATCGGCCTGCTCGGCACGTACACGTTCTACGCCGTCGTCACCAGCTCGGCCGCGGGCACGCTGGGCACGGCCTTCCTGACCCAGGTGGGGATCTGGCCGGACCCGCCGTCCTGGGGGCCGTTCGTGCTGACGGCCGTCGCGCTGGCCGGCGCGTGGCTGCTGGCCGTGGTGCCCGCACGCCGCGGCACCAGCACGCTGCTCGCCGTCGAAGGCGCGACGATCGCGGTGATCCTGCTGGTCACGGTCGTGATCCTGGTCCGGCTGCTGGCCGGCAACGCACCGGGCGGCCGGTTCACCCTGGACGTGTTCGTCCCGGACACCGGGATGTCCGGCGTGTTCCTCGGCGCGGTCTTCGGCTTCCTGTCCTTCGCCGGGTTCGAAGCGGCGGCGACGCTCGGCGAGGAGACCCACGACCCGAAGCGCAACATCCCGCGCGCGATCCTCGGCACGGCGATCTTCGGCGGGGTGTACTTCGTCGTGGTCACCGCGGTCGAGATGATGGCGTTCGGCGCGGACGCGACCGCGTTCCACGACTCGCCGTCCCTGCTCGGCGACCTGGGCAGCCGGTACGCGGGCGCCTGGGTCGGCGACGTCATCAGCGTGGGCGCCGCGATCAGCGCGTTCGGCTGCTGCCTGGCCTGCGTCGTCGGCGGCTCGCGGCTGCTGTTCGCCCTCGGGCGCGACGCGTTCGGCGGCCGCGGCATCGGCCGGACGTCCGGCCGCGGCACCCCGGTGGCGGCGGTGAGCGCGGTGACCGCCGCGGCGGTGCTGATCATCCTGGTGTGCGCGCTGTTCTTCGGCGCGACCGCGTCGGACACCTTCGCCTGGAGCGGTTCGATCGGGACGCTCGTCCTGCTGGTGATCTACCTGCTCACGACGGTCGGCGCGATCCTGCTGCTGTTCGTGAAGCGCCGCATGCGGGTGCCGGTGTGGCACCTCGTGTTCCCGATCGGCGCGCTCGCCGTGCTCGGGTACACCGTGTACGTCAATGTGGTGCCGTACCCGGCCGACGGCCCCGCGCGGTGGTTCCCCGTGGTGGCCGGGGCGGTGCTGGTGCTGGCCGTGATCTTGGTGCTGTCCGCGCCCGGCTTCGCTCGTAGGGTGGGGGAGAGGCTGACCACCGTGGACGGAGGCGCATGACCGACCTGCTCCCGTTCGTCGCGGACCTGCCGCTGGTGGACCACCACTGCCACGGCGTCGTCACCGAAGACGTCGCCCGCGCGGAGTTCGAGGCGATGCTGACCGAGGCGGACACGCCGTCGCCGCTCGGCACCAGCCTGTTCGACTCGCTGATCGGGCTGGCCGTGCGCGAACGCTGCGCGCCCGTGCTCGGCCTGCCGAAGCACGCGGAAGCCGCCGCCTACCTCGAACGCCGCGCCGAACTGGGCGCGGCGGAGGTGGCGCGGCGGTTCCTGCGGGCCACCGGCACGACGGACTTCCTGCTGGACGGCGGGTTCCTCCCGGACGCGCTGACCACGACGGCGGAGTTCGCGGAGCTGTCGGGCACCCGCGCGCACGACATCGTCCGGCTGGAACAGGTCGCGGAGGCGGTGATCGACGGAACGACCGCGCAGGGGTTCGCCGCGGCCTTCGCGGACGAGCTGGGGAAACGCGCCGCGACCGCCGTCGGGCTCAAGTCGATCGCGGCCTACCGCGTCGGCCTCGACCTGGCGGGGGAGCGGCCGTCCGCGGCGGAGGTGACCGCCGCCGCCGGACGCTGGCTGCGCGCCGGAACCGCCCGGCTCGCCGACGAGGTGCTGCACCGGCACCTCGTCTGGACCGGCCTCGACCTGGGCCTGCCGGTGCAGTTCCACGTCGGCTACGGCGACTCCGACGTCGACCTGCACCGCTGCGACCCGCTGCGGCTCACCGCGCTGCTGCGGGCCACCCGGGACCTCGGCGTGCCGATCCTGCTGCTGCACAACTACCCGTTCCACCGCAACGCCGCCTACCTCGCGCAGGTCTTCGAGCACGTCTTCGCCGACGTCGGCCTGGCCACGCACAACGCGGGCTTCCGCGCGCCGGCGATCCTCGCCGAGCTGCTGGAGATCGCGCCGTTCGGCAAGGTCCTCTTCTCCACCGACGCGTTCGGCCTGGCCGAGCTGTACCACCTGGGCACCGCCCTGTTCCGGCAGGGACTTTCGGACTTCCTGCGCGCCGCGCTCGACGCCGGTGCGATGTCCGAAGTGGACGCCGTCCGGCTGTGTGCTTTGGTGGGACACGAGAACGCGAAGAGGATCTACCGCTGGGAGCACGCGTGAACGACCTCTGGGACCGCTGGACGCGGGCCATCGCCGACGAGCTGCCCGCCGCCGTCGAGCTGCGGCACGCGGTGCACGCCGACCCGCGCGGCTCCGGCGACGAGGAGGACACCGCCCGCCTGGTCGCCGCCGCGCTGGGCGCCGGTGACGGCACCCGCGTCGCCAAGACCGGCCGCGCGATCCCGCTGCCGGGCGGCGACGGCCCGGTCGTCGCGCTGCGGGCCGAGCTCGACGCCCTGCCGGTGCTGGAGGGCACCGGCGTGGCGTGGGCGTCGGAGAACGGCCTGATGCACGCCTGCGGCCACGACGTCCACCTGGCCGCGCTGGTCGCGGTCGGCCGCGCGGCGGTCCGCGTCGGCGTCCCGCGGCCGATCCTGGCGCTGCTGCAGCCGCGGGAGGAGACGTCGCCGCCGGGCGCGCTCGACATCGTCGAGTCCGGCGTGCTGGCCGGGGCCGGGGTGGCCGCGGTGATCGGCGCGCACGTCCAGCCGCGGATCGCGCACGGCGTCGTCGCGGCGGTGCCGGGCCCGGTGAACGCGTCCACCGACGAGTTCGAGGTGACGATGCACGGCCAGGGCGGCCACGCCGGCTACCCGCACCTGCTGCGCGACCCGATCCTGGCGCTCTCGCAGCTGGTCGTGAGCCTGCAGCAGCTCGCGTCGCGGCGGATCGACCCGGTGTTCGGCGCGGTCTGCTCGGTCGGCCGGATCCAGGGCGGCGCGGCCGCCAACGTCGTCCCGAACAGCGCGAGCGCGTTCGGTTCACTGCGCCTGATGCGGGCCGAGGACCGCGAGACGGCGCTGGAAGCGCTCGCCGAGATCGTGCACGGCACGGCGAAGGCGCACGGCTGCACCGCCGAGCTGGAGATCAGCCCGTGCGAGCCGGTGCTCGCCAACGACCCGGAGCTGGCCACGGGCGCGCAGCGTTGGCTGGCGCACGCCGGCTTCACCGTCGACGACGGGTTCCGCTCGTTCGGCGCCGACGACTTCGCCCACTACTGCGGCGGGAAGACGCGCGGCCTGATGCTCTTCGTCGGCCTCGGCGACACAGCCGGCGTGCCCAGCCTGCACGACGAACGGTTCCTCCCGCGCGACCAAGCCGTGGTCCAGGTGGCGCACGCGCTGGTGGCGGGGTACCTGGCCGCTGTGGATGCGGAGACGAGCTAGCGCTACGGTGGCCGCGTGATGAGCGCCTACCTCGCGACGATCCCCAGCCCCGACCGCGGGGTCTGGCACCTCGGGCCGATCCCGATCCGCGCGTACGCCCTCTGCATCATCGCCGGCATCATCGTGGCGATCTGGTGGGGTGAGCGGCGCTGGGCCGCTCGCGGCGGCACCAAGGGCACGGTGATCGACGTTGCCGTGTTCGCTGTGCCGTTCGGCCTGGTCGGCGGCCGGTTGTACCACGTGATCACCGACCCCGAGCTGTACTTCACCGAGGGCAAGAACCCCTGGAACGCGTTCGCGATCTGGGACGGCGGCCTCGGCATCTGGGGCGCCATCGCCCTCGGCGGCGTGGGCGCGCTCATCGCCTGCCGCCGCAAGGGCATCCCGCTGCCGGCGATGGCGGACGCGATCGCCCCCGGCATCGTCGTCGCGCAGGCCATCGGCCGCATCGGCAACTACTTCAACCAGGAGCTCTACGGCGCGCACACCGACCTGCCGTGGGGCCTGGAGGTCTACCAGCGCTTCAACCCGGACGACCCGAACAACCTGCTCAACGGCGTCGCGACCGGGCATATCCCGCTGCCGGAGAGCCCGGTCCACCCGACGTTCCTGTACGAGCTGATCTGGAACCTGCTGGTCGCGCTGCTCGTGGTGTGGGCCGACCGGAAGTTCAAGCTCGGGCACGGCCGGGCGTTCGCGCTGTACGTCGCGGGCTACACGGTGGGCCGCGGCTGGATCGAGATGATGCGGACCGACACCGCGAACCACATCCTCGGCCTGCGGGTGAACGTCTGGACGTCGATCCTGCTGTTCGCGGGCGCGGTGGTGTACTTCGTGCTCGCCGCCAAGCGCGGGCCGCGGGAGTCGCCGGAGTCGCTGCGGAGCAAGGACGCCGTGGCCGAGGCACCCGCCGACGCGGAGCCGGAGCCCGAGCACGCCGGCGTGCCGGCCGACAAGCCGGGCGAGGACGCCCCGGAGGAGAAGCCGGAGAAACCGGCCGAAAGCTGACCCCACGGCGAAGGCCCCCACGCGGATCGCGTGGGGGCCTTCGCCGTGTTCAGCTCAGGAAGGAGCCGCCGAAGTAGTCGTCGTCCGCCGGGGTGTCGCGCCGGGTGCGCCGCTGGGGAGCCGAGGGCGGGGGAGCGGTGTCCTCGGCGAGCGGGTCGGCGAAGTCGTCGTCCTCCCACTCCGGCTCACGCCGGTGCCGCGCGGGCGGCTCCGGTTCCGGCCGCGCCGGGGACTCGGACTGCGGTTCGGTGGACCACCGGCCGGAGGGCCCGCCCGGCCGGCCGGGGTCGGCGGGCGGCTCGGGGGCGCGGCCGCTCGCCAGCGGGTCGTCGGGCGAGTAGCCGGCCGGTGCGGCGGGCCCGGCCGCGTACGGCGAGCGACCGGTGTCGGCCAAGGGGTCGGCGGGGCGGCCGCCGGTACGCGCCTCGAGCACCTCGTCGGGCGTCGCGCCTTCCCGGATCTCCTCGTACATCTCGTGGGCTTCGCCGAGCCGGCCCATGGCGAGCGCGCGGACCTCGGGGTCGGCGAACGCCTTGCCGGAGGCGACGTCCTCCCACGAGAGCTCGCCGGCGTCGACCTTCCGCTTGAGCAGGCGCAGCTGCGGCGGCGCGTCCGGCCGGGCCGCGGCGGCCTGCAGCGCCGCGATCTTCTCGGGCGACGCGGTCCGCTCGACCGGCGGCAGCTGGAGCTTCTCCAGATCCTTGAGCAGCTGACGCGACTTGCTCACGCTGCGGTCCAGTGCGGACTCGGCTTCCCGGATGGCCGCGGTCTTCCACGCGTCCGGCGGGGTGGGCTGGGACATGGGTTCTCCTAGTCGATTCGTCCGCTGATGCGCCCGCTGGCCGGGTGGCCGGCGGTGACCCGCTGCCGGCGTTCCTCCCGGCGCTCCTTGGTCTCTTCCTTGCGCTCGCGGTGCTCCTCGACGCCTTCCTTCGCCTTGTCCTTGATGTCGTGGACCCCGCCCGAGATGCTCTTCGCGTCGTCCTTGACGTCGCCGACGTCGCCGGCGATGCCCTTGCCGATGTCGAAGAGGTCGCCGACGTTCTGCACGTCCTTGATCTTCGCCAGCTGCGACCCGATGTCCTTCAGCGAGTTCCAGAGGTCGCCGACCTTTTCGACGATGTCCTTGATCATGTCGATGATCGAGATCAGCGCGTCGATCAGCGGGATGATCTCGCTGAGGGCGGTGATCGCGTCGGCCACCCAGCCGGCGATCGGCACGCACGCCTCGGCGGCCATCACCAGCAGCCGGTCGATCAGGCTCTTGAGCAGGTCGAGCGCCTTCGCGGCGAGCTTCTTCGACGTCTCGGAGAGCAGGTCGAAGCCCTTGGCGATGAGCTCGGCGATCCCGGCTTCGGCGGCCAGGCCGGCCTTCCAGCCGAGGTCGATGTACGCCTTGTGCGCCAGCGACGCCGGGCCGGTCCAGTGCTCGCCGAGCACCTTCTCGTTCTCCGACATCACCACCGACAGCGCCTTCACCGTCTCGCCGATGTTGCGCCACGCCACCGCGTCCGCCGACATCTTGGAGAAGTCCCCGGTCAGCGGCTCGATGAACTGCTGGGTCAGCGTGGTGCCGGTGATCTTCTGGTACACCCACTCGACGGCCAGCACCTCGACGCCGGCGTCCTTGACCAGGTCCTGGACGTCCTCGCCGGAGGTGTCTTCCGGCTTCTGCAGGGGCTCGGTGACCGAGCTGCCGTCGTCGAAGCCGTACGACGTCTGCGCACCCGGGCCCGGCGCGGACGAGTGCTCCTTGGGTTCGTCGCCGCCGTCGTCCTTCTTCTTCTTGCCTTCGGGCTTTTCGTCTTCGTCCTTCTTCTTTTTCGGCTTGTCCTTCGTGGACGCTCCGCCGTGGTGTCCGGTCTTGGCCACGTCGTTCCCCTCGTCTGCGTCAGGCCGGGTGCGGCATCGTCGGGAAGTCGTCGGGCACGCCGCCCGGCTCGCCGGGCGCGCCGCCCCGCGCCTCGAGCTTCGCGCGCAGCTCGTCGAGCATCTTCTTGGCGTTCTCGTCGTGCGTCGCGTAGGCGTTCGCCGCCGACTGGACGCCCTGGCTCAGCGAGCTCAGCCGGGAGTGCCCGAACTTCAGCGTCTCGCCGTAGAGGTTCCCGACCAGGTCGACGACCGGCTGCAGCACCGTGAACAGGCCGGTGAAGCCGGACTTGTCGCACGCCGTCGAGCGCATGTACTCGTCGATCTTGGTCACGGCCTGGTGCAGGCCGTCGACGACCTGGGCGTACTCGCGCATCGCCGCGGGGTCGACTTCGAAGTCGGCCACGGATCTCCCCCTCGCTGTCCCCTGATGATCCCTCGGTCGGGCAACACTATGACACCAGGTGGACACGGGGCGTGGGTGGTTCGGCGAAAAAGGCCGGTCAGGCCAGGTCGGGCAGGCCCAGCTCCAGGTTGGGGGCCTGCAGGCCGCCGTCGACTTCGAGGATCTTGCCGGTGAGGTAGCCGCCGGCCCGCGACGCCAGGAACACCACGGTGGCCGCGATGTCCTCGGCGTCGCCGATGCGCTTCAGCGGGGTCGCGGACTCCATCTTCTCCCGCAGCTCCGGGTTGCCGGCGACGATCTCCAGTGCCGACGTCAGGACCGAGCCGACCGAGATCGCGTTGACCCGCACCCGGGGCGCCAGGTCGGCGGCCGCCAGGCGCGTGTAGTGGGCCAGCGCCGCCTTCGCCGTTCCGTACGCCGCGAAGCCGCGGCCGGACACCCGGCCCATCACCGACGAGATGTTGACGACCGAACCGCCGGTCTCCACCAAGGACGGTGCCGCCGCCGTCGTCAGCGCGTGTGCGGTCGCGACGTTGAAGCGGAAGGCCTCTTCCAGGAACTCGGGCGTGGTCTCCAGCAGGGGCCGGGGGTAGGTGCCGCCGACGTTGTTGACGACCAGGTCGAGGCGGCCGAACTCGGCGACCGCGACGGACGCCAGCTTCGCGGCGGCGGCCGGGTCGGAGAGGTCGGCGGGCACGACGTGCGCGCGCCGGCCGGCCGCCGCGACGTGCGCCGCGACCTCCGAGAGCTGGGCTTCGGTGCGGGAGGCGATGACCACGTCGGCGTCCGCTTCGGCGAGGGCCACGGCCGTGGCCGCGCCGATCCCGCGCCCCGCGCCGGTGACCACGGCGACCTGGTCGGTGAGCTTGAACCGGTCGAGGATCATGCGCCGAAATGTAACACGTTCTAGTGACCGGCGGCACACTTCGGGGCTGCCGCGTCGGGCCCGTCACGTTAAGCTTGACGCGAGTTTCCGGGACGTATACTTAGCACAACGAACTACCGGGAACCCATCAGGAACTACGTCGTTCCGCGCAGCCAGATCGTTACCGTCCGACGTCGCTCGGGGCGCTCTGAACGGGTGCTGCCATGTTTCCCAGGTGTTAAAGTCGCGCTAACAAGCGGGCCATCGTCGTCCCGTGCGCTCCCCGGCCGGTAGCCCGGCCCCGCACGACAGACGAGACGACGAAGGAGGTCCCTTCATGATCTTCTCCGCCATGCCCGGCAAGCAGGGTCTTTACGACCCGGAGACCGAACAGGACTCCTGCGGTGTGGCCATGGTGGCCGACATCCGCGGGCGCCGCTCCCACGGCATCGTCACCGACGGCCTGGCCGCGCTGACCAACCTCGACCACCGCGGCGCCGCCGGCGCCGAACCGACCAGCGGCGACGGCGCCGGCATCCTGCTGCAGCTGCCCGACACGCTGCTGCGCGCCGAAGCCGGCTTCGCGCTCCCCGAACCCGACGAGCACGGGCACCACACCTACGCCGCCGGCATCGCGTTCCTCCCCGAAGACGCCGAGCAGCGCCGCAAGGCCGTCGAGCTCGCGGAACGCATCGCCGTCGAAGAAGGACTGGAGGTCCTCGGCTGGCGCGAGGTCCCCGTCGACGCCGACCGCGCCGACATCGGCCCGACCGCCCGCTCGGTCATGCCGCACTTCGCGATGCTTTTCGTCAGTGGCGACGGGAAAGCGGGCCTCGAGCTCGACCGCCTCGCCTTCTGCCTGCGCAAGCGCGTCGAGCACGAGAGCGCGAACTCGGGCTGTGGCACGTACTTCCCGTCGCTGTCCTCGCGAACCATCGTCTACAAGGGCATGGTCACGCCGGAGCAGCTGCCCGCGTTCTTCGCCGACCTGCGCGACGAGCGGCTGGAAAGCGCCATCGCGCTGGTGCACTCCCGTTTCTCCACCAACACCTTCCCGTCGTGGCCGCTGGCCCACCCGTTCCGGTTCGTGGCCCACAACGGCGAGATCAACACCATCCGCGGCAACCGCAACCGCATGCGGGCCCGCGAGGCGCTGCTGGAGTCCGAACTCCTGCCCGGCGACCTGACCCGGCTCTTCCCGATCTGCTCGCCGGACGCGTCCGACTCGGCGTCGTTCGACGAGGTCCTCGAGCTGCTGCACCTCGGCGGCCGGTCGCTGCCGCACGCGGTGCTGATGATGATCCCGGAGGCGTGGGAAAACCACGCCACGATGAAGCCGGAACGCCGCGCGTTCTACCAGTTCCACGCGAGCCTGATGGAGCCGTGGGACGGCCCGGCGTGCGTCACCTTCACCGACGGCACCCTGGTCGGGGCGGTCCTGGACCGCAACGGCCTCCGTCCCGCGCGCTGGTGGCGCACGGCGGACGACCGCGTCGTGCTCGCCAGCGAGGCCGGCGTCCTCGACGTCGCACCGAAGGACGTCGTGGCCAAGGGGCGCCTCAAGCCCGGCCGGATGTTCCTCGTGGACACCGAAGCCGGCCGGATCGTGGACGACGAAGAGGTCAAGTCCGCGCTCGCCGGGAAGCTCCCGTACGAGGGCTGGCTGCATGCGGGCCTGCTGAAGCTCGCCGAGCTGCCCGACCGCGACCACGTCGTGCAGAGCCACGACTCGGTGCTGCGCCGCCAGCTTTCCTTCGGCTACACCGAAGAAGAGCTGAAGATCCTCCTCGCGCCGATGGCCGAGAAGGGCGCCGAGCCGATCGGTTCGATGGGCTCGGACACCCCGCCCGCGGTGCTGTCGAAGCGATCCCGGCTGCTCTACGACTACTTCAAGCAGAACTTCGCGCAGGTGACCAACCCGCCGCTGGACGCGATCCGCGAAGAGCTCGTCACGTGCATGGCGCGGATCATGGGCCCGGAGCGCAACCTCCTGGCCCCGGGGCCGGCGTCCTGCCGCCACCTCAAGCTGCCGTACCCGGTCATCGACAACGACGAGCTCGCCAAGCTCATCCACATCAACGACGACGGCGACCTGCCCGGCTTCGCCTGCAGCGTCCTTTCCGGACTGTACGAAGTGGACGGCGGCGCCGAGGCGCTGGCCGGCGCGATCGAGCGCGTCCGGCGGGAGGCGTCCGAGGCGATCGCCGCCGGCGCGCGCACGCTGGTGCTGTCCGACCGCGACTCCGACCACCGGATGGCGCCGATCCCGTCGCTGCTGCTGGTCTCCGCGGTGCACCACCACCTGGTCCGCACCAAGGAACGCCTGCGCGTCGCGCTGGTCGTCGAATCCGGCGACGCCCGCGAGGTGCACCACATCGCGCTGCTGCTCGGCTACGGCGCCGCCGCGGTCAACCCGTACCTGGCCTTCGAGACCATCGAGGACATGATCGGGCAGGGCGCGGTCACCGGCATCGAGGCGGGCAAGGCGGTCCGCAACTACGTGCAAGCGCTCGTCAAGGGCGTCCTGAAGATCATGTCCAAGATGGGCATCTCGACGGTCGGCGCGTACACCGCCGCCCAGGTCTTCGAGTCCCTCGGCCTCGGCCAGGACCTGCTCGACGAGTACTTCACCGGCACGTCGTCGAAGCTCGGCGGCGTCGGCCTGGAGGTGCTCGCCGAAGAGGTCGCCGTCCGGCACCGCCGCGCGTACCCGGACAACCCGACCGAGCGGGTCCACCGCGGACTCGACACCGGCGGCGAGTACGCCTACCGCCGCGAGGGCGAGCTGCACCTGTTCACCCCGGAGACGGTGTTCCTGCTGCAGCACGCGTCCAAGACCGGCCGGGACGAGGTGTACCGCAAGTACACCGACGAAGTGCACCGCCTCTACCGCGAGGGCGGCACGCTGCGCGGGCTGTTCTCGTTCTGCAACGGCGTGCGCGAGCCGATCCCGCTCGACGAGGTCGAGCCCGCGGAGGCGATCTTCAAGCGCTTCAACACCGGCGCGATGTCGTACGGCTCGATTTCGGCCGAGGCGCACGAAACCCTGGCCATCGCGATGAACCGCATCGGCGGCCGGTCCAACACCGGTGAGGGTGGCGAAGACCCCGAGCGGCTCTACGACCCCGAGCGCCGCAGCGCGATCAAGCAGGTCGCCTCCGGCCGCTTCGGCGTCACCAGCGAGTACCTGGTCAACGCCGACGACATCCAGATCAAGATGGCGCAGGGCGCGAAGCCCGGCGAGGGCGGTCAGCTGCCGCCGAACAAGGTGTACCCGTGGATCGCGCGGACCCGGCACTCCACGCCGGGCGTCGGCCTCATTTCGCCGCCGCCGCACCACGACATCTACTCCATCGAGGACCTGGCCCAGCTGATCCACGACCTCAAGAACGCCAACGAGCACGCCCGCATCCACGTGAAGCTGGTGTCCTCTTTGGGCGTCGGCACCGTCGCGGCCGGTGTGTCCAAGGCGCACGCGGACGTCGTGCTCATCTCGGGCCACGACGGCGGCACCGGCGCGTCCCCGATGAACTCGCTCAAGCACGCGGGCACGCCGTGGGAGATCGGCCTCGCCGAGACCCAGCAGACGTTGCTGCTCAACGGGTTGCGCGACCGGATCACCGTGCAGGTGGACGGCGCCATGAAGACCGGGCGCGACGTGGTGATCGCGGCGCTGCTCGGCGCCGAGGAGTACGGCTTCGCGACGGCCCCCCTCGTCGTCGCGGGGTGCATCATGATGCGCGTCTGCCACCTCGACACCTGCCCGGTCGGCGTCGCCACGCAGAGCCCCGAGCTGCGCAAGCGCTACACCGGCCAGGTCGAGCACGTCGTCAACTTCTTCAAGTTCGTCGCGGAAGAGGTCCGGGAAACCCTGGCGTCGCTGGGCTTCCGCACGCTCGACGAGGCCATCGGCCACGCCGAGCTGCTGAACACCGACGAGGCCGTCGACCACTGGAAGGCGTCCGGGCTGGACCTGGCGCCGATCTTCGAGATGCCGTCCGAGACGCCGTACGGCGGCGCGAAGCGGCGCACCCGCGGCCAGGACCACGGCCTCGAGCACGCCCTGGACCGCACGCTCATCCAGCTCGCCGAGGCGGCGCTGGAGGACGCGCACCCGGTGCGGCTCGAACTGCCGGTGCGCAACGTCAACCGGACCGTCGGCACGCTGCTCGGCTCGGAGATCACCCGCCGCTACGGTGGCGACGGCCTGCCCGAGGACACGATCCACGTGCTGCTCACCGGGTCGGCGGGCCAGTCGCTCGGCGCGTTCCTGCCGCGCGGGCTCACCCTCGACATGGTCGGCGACGCGAACGACTACGTCGGCAAGGGCCTGTCCGGCGGGCGGATCGTCGTGCGCCCCGACCCGGAGGCCGCGTTCGCCGCGGAAGCCCAGACGATCGCGGGCAACACGATCGCCTACGGCGCGACCGGCGGCGAGATCTTCCTGCGCGGCCAGGTCGGCGAACGCTTCTGCGTCCGCAACTCCGGCGCCACGGTCGTCGCCGAGGGCGTCGGCGACCACGCCTTCGAGTACATGACCGGCGGCCGCGCGGTGGTGCTCGGCCCGACCGGCCGGAACCTGGCGGCCGGCATGTCCGGCGGCATGGCGTTCGTGCTCGACGTCGACCGCAGGAAGGTCAACCAGGACATGGTGGACCTGCTCAAGCCGACCGCCGACGACCTGGCGTGGCTCAAGAAAACCGTGCAACAGCACTACGATCTCACCCGCTCCGCGGTGGCCGCGTCGCTGCTCGGCGACTGGCCGCGCCGTTCGGTGGCGTTCACCAAGGTGATGCCGCGTGACTACCAGCGGGTCCTGGACGCGGCGAAGGCGGCCAAGGCCGCCGGCCGCGACGTCGACGAGGCGATCATGGAGGCCGCTCGTGGCTGACCCGACCGGTTTCCTGAAGTTCGAGCGCGAAGAGCCGAAGAAGAAGTCCTACGAGGAACGGCTTTCCTCGTGGGGCGAGGTCTACGCGGACGTCGACCCGGGCGAGCGCAACGAAAAGGTGCGCAAGCAGGCGTCTCGGTGCATGGACTGCGGCATCCCGTTCTGCCACTCCGGCGGCTCCGGCTGCCCGCTGGGCAACCTGATCCCGGAGTGGAACGACCTGGTCCGCCGCGGCGACTGGGCCGCGGCGAGCGACCGGCTGCACGCCACCAACAACTTCCCGGAGTTCACCGGGAAGCTGTGCCCGGCGCCGTGCGAGGCGGGCTGCGTCCTGTCGATCTCGCCGCTGTCCGGCGGGCCGGTGGCGATCAAGCGCGTCGAGCAGACGATCGCCGACCAGTCCTGGGAAGCGGGGTACGTCCAGCCGCAGGTGTCGGAGGAGTCCACCGGGCAGCGCGTCGCGGTCGTCGGCTCCGGCCCGGCCGGGCTCGCCGCCGCCCAGCAGCTGACCCGCGCCGGCCACGAGGTCACGGTGTTCGAGCGCGACGACCGCCTCGGCGGCCTGCTGCGCTACGGCATCCCCGAGTTCAAGATGGAGAAGAAGGTCCTCGACCGCCGCCTCGCGCAGCTGCGCAAGGAGGGCACCAAGTTCGTCACCGGCTGCGAGGTCGGCGTCGACCTTTCGGTGGAGGACCTGCGTACGCAGTACGACGCCGTCGTGCTCGCGGTCGGCGCGCTGCGCGGCCGCGACGACACGACGACGCCCGGCCGCGAGCTGGGCGGCATCCACCTGGCGATGGAGCACCTGGTGCCGGCCAACAAGTACGTCGAGGGCGACGGCCCGTCGCCGATCGACGCGCGCGGCAAGCACGTCGTCATCATCGGCGGCGGCGACACGGGCGCGGACTCCTACGGCACCGCGACCCGCCAGGGCGCGCTGTCGGTGACGCAGCTCGACCAGTACCCGACCCCGCCGTCCACCCGCGACGACGACCGCTCGCCGTGGCCGACGTGGCCGTACATCCTGCGCACCTACCCGGCGCACGAGGAGGCCGGCGAGCGCAAGTTCGCGGTGGCGGTCAAGCGGTTCGTCGGCAACGCCGAAGGCCGCGTGACGGCGGTCGAGCTGCAGCAGGTCCGCGTCCGGAAGGACCCGGCGACGGGCCGCCGCGAGGTGACCCCGGTCGGCGACGAGGTCGAGACGCTCCCGGCGGACCTGGTCCTGCTGGCGATCGGCTTCGAGGGTGTCGAGGAGATGCCGCTGCTGTCCGAGCTGGGCCTGTCGCTGACCCGCCGCGGCACGCTGTCGTGCGGCGCGGACTGGCAGACGGAGACGCCAGGGGTGTTCGTCTGCGGCGACGCCCACCGCGGCGCCTCGCTGGTGGTCTGGGCCATCGCGGAAGGCCGTTCGGTCGCCAACGCGGTCGACGCCTTCCTGACCGGTGCTTCGGACCTCCCGGCGCCGGTGCACCCGACGGCGTTGCCGCTCGCGGTCGTCTGATCGACACTGTCCGCCGTTCGGCCGTATCCAGTACGGCCGAACGGCGGATGTGTGTGCGTAACCGGGCAACTACTTTCGAGTAGCCATGTCGCTTTTGCGAACATTTACCGGTTGCGGAAGGTGGGCGTCTTGAAGCACACGACCCTCCGGGCAGCGGTGGTCACCGCGGTCCTCGCCCTCGCATTCACCCTGGTCGGCGCCCCGGCGCAGGCCGCACCGAGATCGTTCTGGACGGCCGCCGCGATGCGGGCCGCCGTGCCGATGGACACGCTCGTCAAGGCTCCCCGCGTCACACCGAAGGAGGTCGCCCGCGGGAAGAGCGCGATCATCCGGAGCATCCCCAACGGCGGAGGCGTGTGGACCGGCGGCGGCCAGGTCACGCACACCGCCGGCCGGGTGTTCTTCCTCTTCGACGGCCAGAAGGCCTCCTGCTCCGGGGACGCCGTCACCAGCGCGAACGGCAGCGTCGTCGTCACCGCCGGGCACTGCGTGAAGTACCAGGGCACCTGGCACACGCAGTGGACGTTCGTCCCCGGCTACGACAACGGCAACGCGCCCTACGGCCAGTGGACGGCGAAGTCCACGCTGACCACGCCGCAGTGGGAAGCCGGCGAGGACATGAACTACGACGTCGGCATGGCCGTCGTGAACCCGCTGAACGGGCAGAAGCTCACCGACGTCGTCGGCGCCCAGGGCATCGCCTTCAACCAGCCGAAGAACCAGAGCATGTACACCTTCGGCTATCCGGCGCAGGCGCCCTACGACGGGACCAAGCTGGACTACTGCAGTGGCAGCACGTTCACCGACTTCCTGCTGACGAAGGACCACGGGATGCGGTGCGACATGACCGGCGGGTCCAGTGGCGGGCCGTGGTTCCTGTCGTTCAGCGAAGGCAGCGGCACCGGTGTCCAGGCTTCGGTGAACAGCTTCGGCTACACCTTCCTGCCGGGCTACATGTTCGGGCCGTACTTCGGCACCGACGTGCAGAACCTGTACAACCGCGCGCAAGCCGGGTGACGTCCGCGCGCGCCCGTGGGCGCGAGTCCGAAGTGGACATCCTGCCCGGACTACGGCGTGACGCCGTCGCCCAGTGCCGGCCTCGACTACACGCACCCCGGCCGCACCATCGCGCTGACCCTCTCCTGGCAGGCGCCGCGGCGTGCTGCTGATGAACCCCGGCGGCCCGGGCAGTCCTGCGGACGGGTCCTGCCGTCCCGGCTGAACGACGTCCGCATGGCGGGAGCCGGGTTCTCCCGCCGTGCGGACTTGTGCGACGCGGATCAGGAGTCCCCAGCTCAGCACCGCACATCTGGGGTCATGCCAGCTCAGAGGCGAACCGGGCGAAGCCGAGGACGGCGCGAACCCTATCCTGGTGTTCGTGAACTGGACTGTGGACGTCCCCGTCGACACCCTGCCCGAACTGCCGCCGCTGCCGCCCGAGCTGCGCGCGCGGCTCGACAAGGCGCTGGCCCTGCCGGCCGCGCAACAGCCGGAGTGGCCCGACCCGGACGCCACCCGCCGGGTCCGCGGCGTGCTCGAGAGCGTGCCGCCGATCACCGTCCCCAACGAGATCGACCGCCTCAAGGAGCGGCTGGCCATGGTCGCCCGCGGCGAGGCCTTCCTCCTCCAGGGCGGCGACTGCGCGGAGACGTTCGAGTCCAACACCGAGCCGCACATCCGCGCCAACCTGCGCACGCTGCTGCAGATGGCGGTCGTGCTGACCTACGGCGCGAGCCTCCCGGTCGTGAAGGTCGGCCGCATCGCCGGCCAGTACGCGAAGCCGCGTTCGGCCGCGACGGACGCGCTGGGCCTGCCGGTCTACCGCGGCGACATCATCAACTCGCTGGTCGCGAAGCCCGAGCTGCGCGTGCCGGACCCCGGGCGGATGATCCGCGCCTACGCGAACGCGGGCGCGGCGATGAACCTGGTCCGCGCCCTGACCGGCGCCGGCATGGCCGACCTGCACCAGGTGCACGACTGGAACAAGGACTTCGTCTCGGCGTCGCCGGCGGCGCAGCGCTTCGAGGCACTGGCCAACGAGATCGACCGCGGCCTGCGGTTCATGTCGGCGTGCGGCGTCACCGACACGTCCCTGCAGTCGACGGAGATCTTCGCCAGCCACGAAGCGCTGCTGCTCGACTACGAGCGGTCGATGCTGCGCCTGGACAAGGCCGACGCGGCGAACCCGAAGCTGTACAACCTGTCGTCGCACTTCCTCTGGATCGGCGAGCGGACCCGCCAGCTGGACGGCGCGCACATCGCGTTCGCCGAGCTGCTGGCCAACCCGATCGGGCTCAAGATCGGCCCGACGACCACGCCCGAGCAGGCGCTGGAGTACGTCGAGCGGCTCGACCCGCGCTTCGAGCCGGGCCGGCTGACGCTCATCTCCCGGATGGGCAACGGCAAGGTCCGCGAGGTGCTGCCGGCGATCGTGGAGAAGGTCGAAGCGTCCGGGCACAAGATCATCTGGCAGTGCGACCCGATGCACGGCAACACGCACGAGTCGTCGACCGGCTACAAGACCCGCCACTTCGACCGCATCGTCGACGAGGTCCAGGGCTTCTTCGAGGTGCACAACCAGCTGGGCAGCTACCCCGGCGGCATCCACGTGGAGCTGACGGGCGAGGACGTCACGGAGTGCCTGGGCGGCGCCCAGGAGATCTCGGACATCGACCTCTCGGGCCGCTACGAGACGGCCTGCGACCCGCGGCTGAACACGCAGCAGTCCCTGGAGCTGGCGTTCCTGGTCGCGGAGATGCTCCGCGGCTGATCCTCGTGCCGGACGTCCCGAGGCCACCTCGGGGCGTCCGGGTCAGGAAGCGTCGACCAGCTGGGCCGCGGACTTCAGCACCGCGTCCCGCAGCGAGCCGACGTCCGGCACCGCTTCGCCGTTGACCTGCAGTCCGATGTGGACCGAGTCGCGGTACGTCGCCACCGCGATGCCGACCGCGTGGCGCGGGGCCAGCGGGACGAACGGGTAGACCTCCGCCAGGCGGGCGCCGCCCAGGGACAGCCGCGCCGGGGGCAGCGGGACCGTCGTGACCACCAGGTCGAACAGCATCGGCGCGGCCTGGCCCGCCCTGCGCGTGCCCAGGCGGTGCAGCAGCGGCGGGACGCGGTCGGCCAGCAGCGGCAGCGCGCCGGCGCCGCGGCTCGGGCCCGCCGCCTTGTTGCGCGTCATCGCGCGCCGGACCACCCGCAGGCGCTCGACCGGGTCGTCCTCGCCGACCGGCAGGTCGCAGAGGTACCCCGAGAGCTTGTTGCCGCCGAGCGGGTCGCCCGTCCGGCCGCGCACGCTCACCGGGATCAGCGCGCGCAGCGTGCGGCCGTCGGCGCGGTGGCCGCGGTTCACCAGCCAGCCGCGCAGTGCGCCGGAAAGCACCGCCAGCACGACGTCGTTGGTCGTGCCGCCGTGGGCCTGGCGGACCCGGCGCAGCTCCTTCAGCGGCAGCCGGACGAACCCGAGCCGTCGCTCGGCCGACGCCGGCGCCGAGATCGGCGAGAGCGGCGGCCGCGCGGCCCGCACGAGCGACGACGCGATCCCGGCCGTCTCGTTCGCCTGGCCCCAGACCGTGCCCAGCGCGTCCTTCACCGTGTCCAAAGTGGACCGTGGGGCCGGGATCCGCGGCGTGGCCGAAGTGCCGCGCAGCGGCAGTTCGACCCCGTCGAGCAGACCGGCTGTGACCGCGTACGCGCCCGCGCCGTCCGTGAGCGCGTGGTGCAGCTTGAGCAGCAGGGCGAACTTCCCGTCCGGCAGCCCGGTGGCCAGGGTGAGCTGCCACAGCGGCCGGGACGTGTCGAGCGGCTCGGCGATCCACCGCGACGCGTACGCGGCGAGCGGGTCCGGTTCGTACAACGTGCTGAGCGCGACGTGGTGAATGTGGTCGGCCGCAACGAAATCCGGGTCGTCGGCCCAGCTCGCCGCACCCGGCGGGAACAGCTCCGCGCGCGCCCGCTGGCGCAGCTTCGGCAGCTCGGCGGCCCGCTGCGCCAGGAGCGCGGTCAACGCTTCGGGGTCCACCGGGCCGCGAGCGGTGAACGTGACCACCGCTCCCATGTGCATCGGGGAGGTTTCGCTTTCCAGGCAAAGGAAAGCGACGTCGAGTGCGCTGAGCGGCGAGCCAGCCATATGCGACCTTTCCGGGTTCGCGGGTGCACGGCCACGTGCGTCGGAAGGGAGGAGACCCACTGCACCAGCCGGAGATGTCCGGCGGGTGGTCGAAGTGTTTCAACGACGCTAACTACCCACCCCATTCATCCATTCGAGATACCCCGGGCGCCGGTGCCCGGGGTCACAGATCGACAAACGCGCTAGTCCCCACGGGTGGGCTCGGGCTCTTCCGCCCGCACCACGGAGGTCCCCCATTCGGGGGTGAGGGCCACCTGCTTGCCGACGCGGCGCACCGGCAGGCCGTTCACCTGCCGCTTGCCCAGCCCCGGCCAGATCTCCGCGGCGTCCTTCGCCGCGGCCCGGATCGCGCCGCCGTCGAGCGTCGTGCGCGTCTCGGGGATCTCGCGGTCGGTCCACTGGACGACCAGCTTCAGCGGGCCGGCCGACGGGAGCGGCCACAGGAACACGTCGTGCTCGACGGCGAAGCGCGTGCCGCCGACCGGTTGCGCCCGCAGCACCGGTTCGTCCGGTTCGGACGCCGACGGCACCGAAACCGTCTCGGAGCTCGCGCGGCTTCCGTCGGCGTAGAGCACGCCGAAGAGCAGCCCGTTGTAGTCGGGCTTGCGCCGGTGGTCGATCAGCCCTTCGGCGGGGTCGTCGACCAGGCTGTCGCGCGAGAACACGGTGATCCGCAGGGTCATGGCCTCCGGCCACACGTCGATGGACCGCAGGGCCACCACCGTGCGCTCGGACCGGCCCAGCGGCTGCGCCCACGGCAGCACGGCCGGGACGATGTGCTCGCGCGGGGCGTCCGTCCAGTGCCGCCCGTTGAACGCGTAGAGCTCCTGTTCCGGAACGGGGAACAGGGGACGCTCACGGGGACCGCCGTTGAAGAAGGTCATCGGGCGGTCCGAGACGGGCTGTCCGGCACCATGCGCCCACGGTAGGACAACATCACGGGAATTGCCGCCCCCGAACGGGCGTACGGCCCTTGCCTCCCGTGATTCGGGACACAAGAGCCGTACGCTGAGTGACCGCTCAGTCGGTCAGCTTCAGTTCGCCGTTGCGCCGGGCGGACTCGTCCAGCTCCTTCTCGGCCGGCTTGCCCATGGCGTCCATCAGCTGCCGGGCCAGGCCGAGACCGGTGCCGCCGAGCGACAGGGCCTTGGCGAACATGTCGGACATGCCGTCGGCGCCGTTGAGCACGACCATGTGGTCGACGTTGCCGAACGCGCTCGCGCCCGCCTCGACGATCTCCGGCCAGCGCTCGGCCAGCTGCTGCGCGACGACCGCCTCCTGGTTCTCCGCCAGCGCCGCCGCGCGTGCCTTGATCGCGTCCGCCTCGGCCAGGCCCTTCGCCCGGGCCGACTCGGCCTCGGCGAGCCCCTTCGCCTTGGCGGCCTCCGCCTCGGCGAGGCCGCGGGCCTGGGCCGCGGCGGCCTCGGCCTCACCGGTCGCCCGGGTCGCGCCCGCCGACGCCTCGGCGCGGGCCTTCGTGGCCTGGGCTTCGGCTTCCGCGGCCGTCTTCACGCGCGTCGCGTCCGCCGCGGCCCGCAGCTCGGTCTCCTTCGCCTCGGCCTGCGCCTTGGCGATCTGCGCGTCACGGGCGGCGTCGGCCGTGGTCCGGGTGTCGTACGCCTTCGCGTCGGCCGGCTTGCGGACCTGCGACTGCAGCCGCTGCTCGGCCAGCGCCGCCTCCAGCTCGGCCGCCCGCGTCTCCTGGACGACGACCTCCTGGCGCGCGGTCGCCTCGGCCAGCGGGCCGGACTGCGACGCCTTCGCCCGGGCCTGGTCCACTTCGGCCTGGTAACCCGCCTGCTGGATCTGGCTTTCGCGGACCGCGGCGGCCTTCTTCGCGGCCGAGACCTGCTCGACCTCGGCGGCCTCCTGGTCGCGCTGCGCCTCGGCGATGCGGGCCGACGCGGCGATCGCGGCCGCGTGCGGCTTCCCCAGGTTGAGGATGTAACCGGACTCGTCGTCGATCTCCTGGATCTGCAGCGAGTCCACGATCAGGCCGAGCTTGATCATCTCCGTGGCCGAGGACTGCCGGACCTCGCCGGTCAGCGCGTCCCGGTTGTGGATCATCTCCTCGATGGTCAGCCCGCCCACGATCGAGCGCAGGTGGCCGGAGAACAGCTCGTGGATCGTGTCGTTCATGCCCTTCTGCTGGTCCAGGAACCGGCGGGCGGCGTTGGCGATCGAGGCGAAGTCGTCGCCGACCTTGTAGATGACGACCGCGCGCACGGTGACCGGCAGGCCCTGCTTGGTCACGCACGAGACCTGCAGGTTGACGCCCCGCGTGTCCAGCGACAGCCGGCGGGCCGTCTGGAACCCGGGCAGCACGTTCACGCCACGGCCGGTGATGATCTTGAAGCCCAGGCTGTCCGCGGTGTCCGCCCGGTCGACGCGCACGCCGAACCCGGAGATGATCAGCGCTTCGTTCGGCTCCGCGACCTTGTAGAGCAACCGCAGGATCCCGAAGACGACGACCAGCGCGACGACGAGACCACCGGCGGAAACCAGCACGATTTCCACGAGACTCATGGCACCGACCCCCTCGCTCTTCTGTTGTGGGTGTGTTGGTGCCTCTTCGACGCCGTCAAAGGCCCAGCGGTTGCCACCGTTCCACGTAAACCGTCCGCGGGGGTTCGAAGTCGACCACGAGCACCTGGGTGCCCGAGGCGAACGTGGCTTCGGGGTCGGCCGGGTAGGCGTAGAACGCCTCCGTGCCGCCCCGGACGTTCAGCAGGACCTCGCCGACGAGGCCGGGACCGATCGTGCCGGTCACGCGGCCGCGGCTGCCGATCATCCCCCGAAGCCCTTCAGCTTGACCTTGCTGCCCTTCTGCACGATGGAACCCGGCTGCGGGTCCTGCTGGAAGACGAAGTCGAACCCGCCGCCACCACCCGGTCCGTGGCCGTTGCCGTTGCCCTTGCCGTCGCGGTCGGCCTTCAGCCCGGCCTGCTCGAGGATCTTCTGGGCGTCGTCGAACGAGCGGAACCGGACGTCCGGTACCTGGACGGCGTTCGACACGAACACGCCGATCCGCTTCGCCGTCGCCTGCGAGTTCGCCGGCGGGTCGGTCCGGGTGACGTTCCCGCCCGGGACGCCCTGGTTGAACTCCTCGCCGGCCTGGAACGGCTCGAACCCGGCCTGCTGCAGCAGCTGGAACGCCTCGTCCTTGCTCCGCCCGGTGACGTCCGGGACCGGCGGCAGCGGGATCGGGCCCTTCGACACGATGATCGTGACCTGGCCGCCGATGGGGAGCTGGCTGCCGGCGGCCGGCGTGGTGCGGATGACCGCGCCCTGCGGCACTTCGGCGTCGTAGTCGTCCTGGCCGCGGACCGGGTTCAGCTGGGCGGCCTTGATCGCCTGCTCGGCGTCGGGGAGCGCGGTGCCCGGCCGGATGTCCGGCACGGCCGGGCGGCCCTTGGACAGCACGACCGACACCGTCGAGTTCGGCTGCAGCGGCGTGCCCTCGGCGGGCTCGGCCCGCAGCACCGTGTTCGACGGCACGGAGTTGTCGTACTCCTGGCTGAACTGCGGCGTCAGCTTCACCGCGCGCAGGGCGTCGCCCGCCGCGGCCTGGTTGAGCCCGACGAGCCTCGGCACGGTCGCGGTCTTGTCCCCGCCGTCGTCGGTGAGGATGAACGCGAACGCCCCGATCAGCCCGCCGAACAGCAGCACGGCGGCCACGATGATGGCGATCCGCTTCCGGTTGTCCCGCGGCTTCCCGGGTTCCGCTTCACCGCCGAGCCGCGGTGGTGACGGCGGCTGCTGCGCGAAGCCCGGGGGAGGGGTGCCGGGGTGGCTCAGCGCCCGCGTCGCGTTCGGGCGGTGCACCGGCATGGTCTTCTCGGTGTCCGGCACCTGCGGGATCCGCGGCAGCGTGCGCTCGGTGTCGGCGACGTCGCCCTGGCCGTGCGCCGCCGGGATCGGCACGGTCACCGGCAGCAGGCCCAGCTGGGCGCGCACGGCCGTCAGCTCGGTCAGGAACTCCCCGGCGTCGGCGGGGCGCAGCTGCGGGTCGCGCCGGGTCGCGCGCGTGATCAGCTCGTCCAGCGCGGGCGGCAGGTCGGGCCGCAGCAGGCTCGGGCGCGGGACGTCGTCGTTCACGTGCCGGTAGGCCACGGAGATCGCCGTGTCGCCGGTGTAGGGCACCTGCCCGGTGAGCATTTCGTAGAGCAGGATGCCGGCCGAGTAGACGTCGCCCTGCGACGAGGCCGCGCCAGTGGCGACCTGCTCGGGGGAGAGGTAGGCGACCGTGCCGAGGATGACGCTCGAGCTGGTCGTGCCCGCGCTCGCGACGGCCCGCACCAGGCCGAAGTCGGCGACCTTGACCGCGCCGCCGGTCTGCCCGGAGCGGCCGATCAGCACGTTCTCCGGCTTGACGTCCCGGTGCACCAGCCCGGCCTGGTGCGCGGCGGCCAGCGCCGACAGCACCGGCTCGGCCACGCTCAGCGCGAGCGCGACGTCCAGCGGGCCCTTCTCGTCCAGCAGGTCGCGCAGCGTGCCGCCGTCGACCAGCTCCATCACCAGGAACGCGAGCCCGGACTCCGCGCCCTGCGGCTGGTCGAACCCCTGGTCGTGCACGGCCACCACGTGCGGGTGGTGCAGCTGGGCCGCCGACTGGGCTTCGCGCACGAACCGGTCCACGAACGACCGGTCGTCGGCGAACCGCGGGTCCATGATCTTGATCGCGACCGGCCGGTCCAGCCGGGTGTCGGTCCCCCGGTAGACGGAAGACATTCCGCCGTGGGCGAGCAGCCGGTCCACCCGGTAGCGCCGCTCGAGGAGCGTGCCGACCAGGCTGGGATGGGTGCGAGTCACGAGTAAGGATCGTACGGAACCGCACACGGTTGGTGCAGGAGACCTCGCGGGTCACCCGTGCGTACTAGCGGGTGAGGGGACGAAATGTGGCACAGTGTCACCTGTGAGTGGGATTCCTGTCGCCGATGACGTCCTCGACACCGCGGTCGCGGTCCTCCCGTTGACGGAGGTGGCGACCGTTCTCGGGACCTCGGCCAACAAGGTCCGGCAGATGCTGCGCGACGGGCACCTCATCGCGGTCAAGCGCGGTGGCGAGCTGTGCGTGCCCGGCGACTTCTTCGTCAAGGACGGCGTCGTCAAGGGACTGGCGGGGACGATCACCGTGCTCGCCGACTCCGGGTTCTCCCGGACCGAGATGCTGCGGTGGCTGTTCACGGCCGACGAGACCCTGCCGGGCAGCACGCCGATCAACGCCCTGCGCACCAGCCACGGCACCGAGGTCAAGCGGCGCGCGCAGGCGATGGCGTTCTGACCTGCGCGGATACGGCGTCGCGGCGAGGAGCTGAACGCCCGCCGCGGTGAGCAGGGCCGCCGGGAGCGACCACGCGGCCAGCGGGCCGGCTGCGGCCGCGCCCGCCGCCAGCCCGGTGACCTTCACGCTCGCGGCCGTCGTGAACACCTGCGCGCGGACGTGCTCCGGTGCCTCCCGATGGCGGATCGCGAACAGGGCCGTGAGCTGCGGGCCTTCGGTGACCCCGGCCAGGGCCGCCGCGGCGGCGAGCGGCACCGGGCCGTCCGCGGCCGCCGCCACGCCCGCGCTCGCGGCCAGCACCAGCGTGCTCAGCCGGACCGTCCGGTCCGGGGCCCACGGCAGCGGCCACCTCGCGAGGACAGCGTTGGCGAGCAAGGACGCGACGGCCAGCACGGTCAGCAGGAGCGCGCCGTCGGCCGGCCCGCGCAGGTGCGCCGCGCCCAGCAGCGGGTAACAGACGGTGACCATCCCGATGCCGGCGCAGGAGATCGTCGACGCCACCGTCGCCCGCCTCAGCGGGGCGTTGCGCACCAGGACCGTGAAGCCGTCCTTGAGGTGGGTTCTCCTGCCCGGCCCGCTTTTCCCCGGCAGGGTCCAGGCGACCGGGATCGCGGCGGAGACCAGGGCCACGGCCACGACGAGCCCGGTCGCACCCCCGAGGAGCCCGGCGAGACCGGGACCGGCGAGCGCGGCGGCGGTGAAGGTCAGGGCGTCGAGCCGGCTGGCCTGCGGGAGCCGCGACCCGGCGACGGCGGGCAGCTGAGCGGTCCAGCCGCCCGCGATGGCGGGGTTGAGCAGCCCGGTGACGACGGCGACGGCGACGACGGCCACGAGCGGCAGGTGCCCGAAGACGGCGGCGACGAGGGCGAGCCCGCCGGCGTACCCGGCGAGGGCGCACGCCAGCAGCCGCCCCGGCGCCGGGCTGCGGTCCAGGAAGACCCCGAACACGGGCCCGCCCACCGCGGCGGACGCGGTCAGCCCGGCGAGCAGGGCGGACCCGGCGTGCGGGCCCGCGGCCAGCCCGAGCAGCAGCAGCGCGGGCCCGGACAGCTCGTCGCCGGTCCGGGCGAGTGTCGCCCCGGCCAGGTAACGCCTTGTCATCGGCAAGACGTTACAGTGGGGCATGGCCTTTCCGCACCGGGATTCCGTGCAGCGCGCCGTCGACCTGCTGGACGTCCTGCTGGTCCCGGCTCCCGACCCGGCTTCGGTCGAGCGCGTCCTCCGTCAGCACGGCGAGACCGAGGTACGGCTGTCGCCTTCGGACGTGGCGGAACTGCGCGCGGCGGCTGTCGAGCTGCGTTCGGTGTTCGCAGCGCCTGACGTCGCTTCGGCGGCTTCGGCGCTCAACGCGTTGTTCGCCGCGTACGCGCGTCCACCACGCTTGACGAACCACGCGGACGGCTACGGCTGGCACCTGCACGTCGACTCCGCGGACAACGGGCCGTGGGGCGCGTGGCTGGTGACGTCGTCGGCTTTGGGGCTGGCTTCGCTGCTGGCGTCACGTCAGGACGTGCCGGGCGGGCTGTGCGCGTCACCGTCGTGCGGAAAGCCGTTCGCCCACACCGGCGGCGGCAGTCCTCGCCGCTACTGCTCCCCGCGCTGTGCCACCCGGGAGCGGGTCGCCGCCCACCGGGCCCCAAAGCCGTGAAGGCCACATCGACGGAACCGAAGTCCCTCGACGTGACCTTCACGGACGAAAATCAGGCGTTGGTCTTGTCGCGCCAGGCGATCCACTTCTCCAGCGCGCCCAGGTCGTAGTCCGGGCCGCCGACGCCGACCGTGAACGTCGTGACGCCCAGGTCCAGCAGCTGGGGGCCCAGCTCGTCCGGCTCGCCCTGGACGCCGCACGACCGCTCGATCTCCGCCGGGTCGCGGCCGACGTCCGCGCAGTGCTGGTCGAGGATCTTCACCTTGCGCTCGACGACCTCCGGGTCGCCGAAGCCGTGCCAGATGTCGCCGTGCTTCGCGACCAGCTTGAGCGTCTTCTTCTCGCCGCCGCCGCCGATGAGCACCGGGATCTTGCGGGTCGGCGGCGGGTTCAGCTTGCCCAGCCGCGATTCGATGCGCGGGAGCGACTCCGCCAGGTTGTCGAGGCGGCCGCCGGCGGTGCCGAACTCGTAGCCGTACTCGTCGTAGTCCTTCTCGAACCAGCCGGAGCCGATGCCGAGGATGAGCCGGCCGCCGGAGATGTGGTCGACCGTGCGGGCCATGTCGGCCAGCAGCTCGGGGTTGCGGTAGCTGTTGCAGGTCACCAGGGCGCCGATCTCCACCCGTGACGTCGACTCCGCCCACGCGCCGAGCATGGTCCAGCACTCGAAGTGCTTGCCCTCGGGCTCGCCGTACAGCGGGTAGAAGTGGTCCCAGTTGAAGACGATGTCGGCACCCAGGTCCTCGGCGGCCGAGGCGGTGCGCCGGATGGCGTCGTAGTCGGCGTGCTGCGGCTGGAGCTGCAGCCCGATCCGGATCCGTCGATTGGTCATGATCGCAGCGTACGACCGCCGCGGAACGTCTCGCGCGCCCAGACCGCGGCCAAGGGTGGTAGTGCGACTACCAGCCTCCGCGCCTTCGGGACGACCGCGCGCCGCGTCAGGACGTCGTAGTCGAGCGCGACGATCTCGTCGAGGATGCCTTCGTACAGCGTCAGCGCCGTCCGCACGCACGCCCGCGACTCCGGGCGCAGCAGCGGAACGCCCGCTTCGGCCCGCCGGTACACCGCTCGCGTCCGCGCGACGAAGTACGCCAGCGCGGCCCGGATCCGCGGGTCGGGACGCCGTCGTTCCAGCAGGTCGCGGGTGACGCCGAACGCGGCCAGTTCCGACGTCGGCAGGTACAGCCGGCCGCGGTCGAGGTCCTCGCCGACGTCGCGCAGGAAGTTCGTCAGCTGGAACGCTTCGCCCAGCGCGATCGCGCCCGGCTCGGCTTCGGCCAGGCTGCCCACCGTGCCGAACACCGGCAGCATCTGCAGCCCGATCACCGCGGCCGAGCCGTACATGTACTCGCCCAGCTCGGCGAAGGTCGGGTACTCGACCGGCTCGAGGTCCATCCGCATGGACTTCAGGAACGCGTCGAACAGTTCGCGGGAAATGCCGTAGCGCCGCACGGTGTCGGCCAGCGCCGCGAGCACCGGGTCGTCGGGCACCCCGCCGGCGTGGACGACGTCGACCATCGCCGCGACGCGGTCCAGTGAACCCGCGGGATCGCTGCCCGGCGCCGGGTTGTCGACCAGTTCGTCGGCCATCCGCGCGAACCCGTAGAGCGTGTGCGCGGCGGGCCGGGCCCGCGCCGGCAGCAGCCGGGTGGCCAGGAAGAACGTGCGCCCGTAGTGCGCGTTGATGCGGCGGCATTCCGCGTACGCGGCGCGCAGGGCCGGGTCGGTGATGCCCGCGGCGTCGAGTTCGTTCACCGGCCGGTGATCCTTTCCGCTGCCAGTCGCCCGGAGATGAGCACCGGCGGGATGCCGACGCCCGGGGTGGTGCCGCAGCCGGCGAGCACCACGTTGCCCGCCGCGCGCACCAGGTTCGCCGGCCGGAACGGGCCGGTCTGCGGGAACGTGTGCGCGAGCGAGAACGGCGTCCCGGCCGCGAGCCCGCGCGCGGCCCAGTCCGCCGGGGTGATCGTCTCGTCGACGGTGAAGGCTTCGCCGAACCCGGTCAGCCCGCGCGCTTCGAGCGTGCGAAGCAGTTCCTCCCGGTACGGCCCGCGGACGCGGTCCCAGTCGATCTTCCCGCTGCGCAGGTTCGGCGCGGGCGCGAGCACCGAGACGATCTCCCCGCCGCGCCCGGCCAGTCCCGGGTCGGTCGCCGTCGGGCGCGTGACCAGCAGCGACGGGTCGCTCATGAGCTTCCCCTCGCGGATGATCTCCGCGAACGTCCGCTCCCAGGCGCCGCCGAAGAAGATCGTGTGGTGCCCGAGGTCCCACTTCCGGGTGGTCCGGCCGTGCAGGACCACGGCCGACGGCGAGTACCGCAGCGGTAGCGGCCGCCGGGGCCGCGCGCCGATGAGCCGGTAGGCCGCGCCCAGCTCGGTGGCGAGCACGACGGCGTCGCACTCGATCCGCTCGCCCGAGCGCGTCCGGACCGCGCGCACCCGTGAATTCACCCGTTCGAGCCACGCGGCTTCGGTGCCGAACCGCACGTCCGCGCCCGCCCGGGCCGCCGCGCCGGTCATCGCCCGGCCGATCTCGCCCATCCCGCCTTCGGGGTAGTGGACGCCGCCGACGGTGTCCATGTAGGCGATGACGCCGTACGCGCCGATCGCGCTCGCCGGATCCAGCCCCGCGTACAGCGCCTGGAACGTGAAGAGCCGCCGGACCCGCTCGTCGAGCAGGTAACGGCCGACGCGCGGGCCGAGCCGGCCGAACCCGCCGAGCGCCGCGAGTTTCGCCAGCTCGGGGCGGGCCAGGTCGAGCGGCGAGTCGAAGTTCGCGCCGATGAACCGGTCCTTCTGCACCGCGTACAGCTCGGTCAGCCAGCGCCGCAGTGCCCGGTAGCCCACCGCTTCGCGTGCGCCCGCGAAGGCGCGGATCTCGGCCTCCATCGCGTCGCCGTCGGTGTGCAGGGCCAGGGTGCTGCCGTCGGCGAACCGCGCCCGGTAGGCGGGGTCGAGCCTGGTCAGGCGCAGGTTCTTGGCCAGCGGCTCACCGACCGCGGCGAACGCCTCTTCCAGCAGTTCCGGCATGGTCAGCACGCTCGCGCCGGTGTCCACGGCGTTGCCGTCGAAGTTCCGCTGCCCGGCCCGGCCGCCCGGGACGTCGGCCTGCTCCAGCAGCGTGACGCGCCGCCCGGCGCCGAGCAGGTGCAGGGTCGCCGAAAGCCCGGCCAGCCCGGCCCCGATCACGACGACGTGGTCGGCGGGCCCGTCGATCTTCCGCACGTCAGTACGTCCGCTGGGTGGCCTTGACGACCAGGCCGGTCAGCGCCTCGGGCGCCGGCTCGGCCAGGTGCGCGCGCTCGAGCGCGGCCATCGCGGCGGTGGTCAGCTCGTCGATCCGCCGCTCGACCGCGTCGACCGCGCCGACCTGCTGCAACGCCATCCGGACGGTCTCGACGTCCTCGTCGGAGAGGTCCGCGTCGCCGATCGCGTCCGCGATCACGGTGGCCGCGGCGTCCTCGCCCTTCTCGGCGGCGAGCTGCAGGCCGAGCGCGACGAGCAGGGTGCGCTTGCCCTCGCGCAGGTCGTCGCCGGCGGGCTTGCCGGTGACGGACGGGTCGCCGAACACGCCGAGGAGGTCGTCGCGCAGCTGGAACGCGACACCGACCTCGCCGCCGAACTCCAGCAGCGTCTCGATCAGCTCGTCCGACGCCCCGCCCAGCGCGGCGCCCAGGTGCAGGGGCCGCTGCACGGTGTAGGCGGCGGTCTTGAGGCGGTCGATCTTCAGCGCGGCCTCGACCGACGCGTCACCGGTGGCCTGCGTGCGGACGTCCAGGTACTGCCCGGCGAGCACCTCGGTGCGCATGGCGCGCCAGGCCGGGCGCGCCGCGGCGAGCGTCTCGGCCGGCAGCGGCGCGCCGGCGAACATGTCGTCGGCCCAGGCCAGGGCGAGGTCGCCGACCAGCACCGCGGTGGCCAGGCCGAACGTCGCGGGGGAGCCGAGCCAGCCCTGGTCGGCGTGCAGCTTCGCGCCCGCGATGTGCACGGTCGGGAAGCCGCGGCGGGAGTCGGAGGAGTCGATCAGGTCGTCGTGGATGAGCGCGCACGCCTGGATCAGCTCCAGGCTGGACACCGCCTGCAGCACGCCCTCGGCGTCCGGCCCGGCCGGGTCGCCGCCCGCGCCGCGCCAGCCCCACCACGCGAACGTCGGCCGCAAGCGCTTGCCCCCGGTCAGCACGAACCCGCTCAGCGCGTCGATCCCGGCGGCCACGGTCGGCTCGGTGCCGAGGATCTCCGCGCCCGCCCGGCCGAGGAACCCGGCCAGCGCGCGCTCGACGTGGGCGGGCAGGTCGGCGTCGGAGACGGGCGCGTTCATGCCGCCATCCTCGCGGAACCCGCGGGGCCGCGGACCGCCGGGGCGGCCCGATGTGGCGAATCAGACTCCGGCCGCCGGCGCCCAGAACGGCCCGCTCAGGCCCGCTTCGGCGAAGTAGGCGACTGCGCTGTCCGGTTCGCGGCGGCGGTAGCCGCGCTCGAGCCGGCCTTCGTACCAGCCGCGGGCCAGCCGCCAGAGCGTGACGAGGTCCATCACGTACCCCCGCTCCTGCCCGGTCGCCGCCAGCCACGCGTCCACACAGGACTCGCAGCAGAACAGCCGCTGGTGGTCGCAGGTGCGCAGCACGTCGTCCCACATGCGCGCGGCGGGCACGAGGAAGTGCGCCACCTGAGAGCCTTCGGGCGGCGCTTCCCGGCGCACGACCAGCGCGTGCGGCTGGCCGCAGCCGGGGCAGCGGGTCGCGACCAGCACCTCGGGCTCGTCCTCGACGAGGTGCGGGATGGCGAAGGAGTCCCACGCGCAGCCGCCCCACCAGAGCGTGTGCGACCCCATCACCGAGAAGCCGAGCGACTTCGCCGCGAACGGGTGGGCGAGCACGACGTGCTCACAGTCGTCGAGCACCAGGTGGTGGGCCTCGGCGAGGCGGTGCAGCGCCTGCTTGGCGACGGCCAGGGAGCCGCCCGCCGCGTCGGCCAGTTCCGGTGCGGACGGTGCCCGGCCGCGGTCGGCGAACGCGTGGTAGACGGCGAGGCGCACGTCCTCGTCCCAGCTGGCGTCGTCGTCCCTCATAGGTCACTCCCGGTGGTGCGCGCCCAGTTTAGTCCTCGAACGCGACTCGAACGGCAGTCTCGCGACGCGGACGGGGGCTCCCGCATGCCGGGCGTGGGCCCTTAACATTCGAGTATGAAGTCGGTGATCGAGCGGGTGCGGGGTGACGGGCCGAAGTTCTCCATCGAGTTCTTCCCGCCCCGGGACACGGCGGACGAGGCTGTCCTGTGGAAGGCGATCCGGGAGCTCGAGCCGTACGACCCGGCCTACATGTCGATCACCTACGGCGCCGGCGGCTCCAGTCGCGACGGCACGGTCCGCAGCATCGCCCGCGTCGCGACCGAGACGACGCTGGTGCCGATGGCGCACCTGACCGCGGTCAACCACTCCGTCGCCGAACTGCGGAACGTGATCGGCTGGTACGCCTCGGTCGGCGTCCGCAACATCCTCGCGCTGCGCGGCGACCCGCCCGGCGACGTCTACGGCGAGTGGATCCCGCACCCCGAGGGCCTCACCTACGCCGAAGAGCTGGTGCAGCTGGTGCGCGAGCTGGGCGACTTCTGCGTCGGCGTCTCGGCGTACACCTACGGCCACCCGCGCTCGCCCGACCTGGAGTCGGACACGAAGTACCTGGTCCGCAAGCTGCGCGCGGGCGCGGACTTCGCGATCGCGCAGTTGTTCCACGACCCCGAGGACTTCCTGCGGCTGCGCGACCGGGTGGCCGCGACCGGCTGCGACGTCCCGGTGCTGCCGGGCGTCATGCCCCTGACGACCATGCGGACCCTGCAGACGACGATCAAGCTGTCCGGCGCGCCGGCCCCCCGCAAGCTCCTGGACCGGCTCGAACCGCTGGCCGAGGACCCCAAGGCGTTCCGCGCGGCGGGCATCGACGTCACCACCGAGCTGTGCGAGAAACTGATCGCGGAAGGCGTGCCGAACCTGCACTTCTACACGTTCAACCGCTCGAAGGCGACGCGCGAGGTGATCGCCCGGCTCGGGCTCGTCCCAGCCCGGACATAAGTCCGTACCACCAGCCCTGGGTGGGCCGGTAGCGTGCGGCACATGGCTTCTACTGCTTCCTCGGACGTGCACGCGATCTGCGACCGCTACGTCGACGACTACGCGGCCGCCGACCCGGTCGCGGCCACCTCCTTCGGCGTCAAGGGTCACGACGACCGGCTGACCGACTACTCGGCCGAGGGGTACGCCGAGCGCGCCGGACTGGCCGCGCGGGCGCACGCCGCCGTCGTCGCGGCCGAGCCGAAGGACGCCGCCGAGCGGGCCGCGAAAGCCGTGTTCACCGAGCGCGTGGGCCTGGAGCTGGAGATCCACGAGGCGGGCCTCGACGTGGCGAGCCTCAACGTCATCTCCAGCCCGGTGCAGGAGCTGCGGATGGCGTTCGACCTGATGCCGCTGGAGAACGAGCACGACTGGTCGGTCGTCTCGGCCCGGATCGGCGAGGTCCCGAAGGCGCTGGCGGGCATCCGCGGCGGCCTGCTCGCGGCCGCCGACGCGGGCCACGTCTCGGCGCTGCGCCAGGTCGGCAAGGTCGCGGAGCAGTGCGAGACGTGGGCGGGCCTGAAGGACGAGACGGGCTACTTCACCCAGCTCGCCGCCGGCGCGTCTTCACAAGGCGAAGCGCTGAAGACGGACCTCGCGCACGGCGCGCGGGCCGCCGAAGAGGCGTACGCGGAGTTCGCCGGGTTCCTGCGCGCCGAGCTGGCGCCGAAGGCCCCGGTCAAGGACGCCGTCGGCGAGGACGTCTACCGCCTGTGGTCGCGGTACTTCGTCGGCGCGGCCCTGGACCTGCGCGAGGCGTACGAGTGGGGCTGGGCGGAGTTCGCCCGGATCGAGTCCGAGATGCGGGCGGTCGCCAACCGGATCAAGCCGGGCGCCACGATCACGGAGGCCGCGGCGGTGCTCGACGCCGACCCGCGCTACCGCGTCCAGGGCCGTTCCGAGTTCGAAGCGTGGATGCAGCACCTGTCCGACGAGGCGCTGAAGTCGTTGCGCGGCAAGCACTTCGACATCTCCGACCGGGTGATGGCCCTGGAGTGCCGGATCGCCCCGCCGGGGGGCGGCGTCGGCGCGTACTACACGGGCCCGAGCGAGGACTTCAGCCGGCCGGGCCGCATGTGGTGGTCCCTGCCCGCCGGCCGCGACGAGTTCGTCACCTGGCGCGAGACGAGCACGGTCTACCACGAGGGCGCGCCGGGCCACCACCTGCAGATCGCGACCGCGGTGGACCAGTCGGAGGGGCTGAACAAGTACCAGCGCCTGATGGCGTTCACGTCGGGCCACGCGGAGGGCTGGGCCCTGTACGCGGAGCGCCTGATGGAGGAACTGGGCTACCTCGCGGACGACGGCGACCTGCTGGGGATGCTGTCGGAGCAGCTGTTCCGCGCCGCCCGCGTGGTCGTCGACCTGGGCATGCACCTGGAGCTCCCGATCCCCGCGGGCACGGGCTTCCACGAGGGCGGGCGGTGGACGCCGGAGCTGGGCCTGGAGTTCATGCTGACCCGCACGATCACGGACCAGGCCCACGTCCGCGACGAGATCGACCGCTACCTCGGCTGGCCCGGCCAGGCCCCGGCGTACAAGATCGGCGAGCGCCTCTGGCTGGCGGCCCGCGCCGAGGCGCGAGCCCGCGCGGGATCGGCGTTCGACATCAAGCGGTTCCACACGGAGGCCCTGCGGATGGGCGGCATGGGGCTCGACACGCTGCGGGAGCAGCTGGCCCAGCTGGACTGACGTGCGCGGCGGCCACCGGAAAACCGGTGGCCGCCCGCCCGTAGGCTCCGCTACTTTCCGGTCCGTGCACCGGATCCTGTTCGTCACCCCGCCGCCCCGCGCCTGAGCGGGGTGGTCCTCCGCCGCGTGGCCCGAGCGCCCGCGGCTGCGTCGTCTTGCGCACCGCCCCGCGTCGTCGATCTCCCGATCCCTTCGACGCAGGAGCGTTCCCTTGGTGTCCCTGCCCACGCGCGCCCGTTCTTCGGCCGCGCTCGTCCTCGCCGGTGTCCTGTGGGGCACCGGCGGTCTCGCCGGCTCGCTGCTCGGCCGGCTCGCCGACCTCCACCCGCTCGCCGTCGCCGCCTACCGGTTGCTCGCCGGCGGCGGGATCGCGACCGCCGCGGTCCTCCTGACCGGCGGCACCGTCCCTCGGACCGCGCCGGCGGCCCGGCGGCTCCTCGCCGTGGGCGCGCTGTTCGCGCTGTTCCAGGCGAGCTACTTCGCCGCCGTCGCGCTCAGTTCGGTGAGCATCGCGACGATGACCACGATCGGCGCGTCCCCGGTGTTCGTCACCCTCGCCGCGGTGCGGAAGCCGGGCCGCTGGACGCTGGTCTCGATCGCGGGCACGCTCGCCGGGCTCGTCCTGCTCCGCTGGTCACCCGGGCAGCCCGGTCACCTGCTCGGCGGCCTCGGCTGCGCGCTGCTCGCGGCGGCCGGGTTCGCGACGCTGACGTTGCTCACCGCGAAACCCGTCCTGGACCCGCTGGCCACGACGGCGTTCGGCTGCCTGACCGGCGGCCTCCTGCTCACACCCGTGGCGGGCTGGGCGGGCATGGCGCTGCCGCTGCACGCGGACGTCCTCGCGGTCGTCTGCTACCTCGGCGCGGTACCGACCGCTCTCGCCTACGCCGCGTACCTGCGCGGCCTGGCGACCGCGCACCCGGTGCTGGGCGCGCTGTCGGCGGTGCTCGAGCCGCTGACCGCGGCGGTGCTCTCCGCGCTGCTGTTCGGCGAGCGGCTGAGCGTCACGGCGTGGTGCGGTGCGGCCGTCCTGGTCGCGGCGCTGGCTGTCGGCTACTGGCGTCCCGAACGGCGCTGAGCGTCAGCGCCGGTCGAGCGGCAGGGCCCGCCCGAGGATCGCGAACGGGCGTGGATCGCCGGCGAAGTGGTAGTCGCGCAGGACGTCGACGAACCCGGTGCGCCGGTAGAGCTTCCACGCCCGGCTCGTGCCCTCGGGCGTCGACAGCAGGACGTTCGCGCTCGGCACGCCCTCCAGCAGGCCGCGCAGCAGGTCCTCGCCGATCTGGTGGCCCTGGTTCTCCGGCTTGACGTGGATCTCGGTCAGCTCGAAGTAGTCCGTCAGCCACCGCTCCGCCGCTTCGGGCCCGAAGCGGCGGCTCAGGCCGTGGCGGACCTGCTCGTGCCACCACTGCCCGGCCCGGCCGCGGTAGCCGTAGGCGAGCCCGAGCAGGACGTCGTCGGCGTCGAGCGCGGCCATGCAGCGCCAGCCCTCGCGCAGCGCGTGGGTGAGCCACATCGGGGCGCGCTGCTCGGCCGTGCCCGCCGGGTACCGCATCGCCCGGACGTAGATGTCCAGCGCCTCGGGCAGGCGCGAGCGGAACTCGTCCGTCGAGAGCTGGACGTAGCGGGAGCAGCCGGCGGGCATCGCGGTCACAGCGGTCCATCTTCCTCCGCGCCGTCGAGCGCACCCGGGGTGCCCCCGGTCAACGCCACGAGGTCCGCGAAGGTCGTGGGGTAGACGGCCTTGGGGTGCCCGGCGGCGGCCCAGACGACGTCGTGCCCGCGCAGCGCGGTGTCGACGAGCGTCGGCAGCCGCGACGGGTGCCCGGTGGGTGCGACGCCGCCGATCGGCTGCCCGGTGTGCGCCCGCACGAAACCGGCGTCGGCCTTGCCGATTTCGCCTCCGGCCAGCCGCTCGAGGGTGGCCGGATCCGCGCGGTGAGCCCCCGAGGTGAGCGCGAGGAGCGCTTTTTTGTCGGACCCCAGGCGGAAGATGAGGCTGTTGGCGATGGCCCCCACGGGCACGCCGAGCGCCTCGGCCGCCTGAGCGGCGGTCCGGACCTCGGCGGGCAGAACGCGGATGCCTTCGGCGGCGGCGTGCTGCCCGGCCTCGGCCAGCGCGGCCGCCACCTTGGCGACGGCGGGGTGGTCCAGCGAACTCATGAACCTATGAGATCACGCCACCGACCTGGTGTCCCGCGGGATTCCACCCCCGGGGTTGAGCGGACGCCCGGTCCGGGGTTACTCTGGAAATTGTTCGAACAGACGTTCGACACTGGTGAGCGCGCACCGGTCAGGTGCCCGGCGGCGGGACGGGGGAAGCGTCTCGGCGCCGGGCGCTCGATCGGGCTCACAACGCGCAGGAGGAGGGTCGTCATGTCCGTCCCGGTCGTGTCCCCCGCGGACCCCGGGCAGCCGCAGCTGCCCATGCCGCTGCGCCCACCGGCCACCGGCCGATCCCCGCTGCGCTCGTCACCCCAGTCATCCCCCTCGGGCGCGGCCTGCACGGAGCCCCGCAGGCGCCGCCGCCCGGCGGACGCCACCCAGCCCGAACTGCCGATGACGCCGCCCGCCGACGCTGGGCAGCCGGAGTTGCCCGTGGTCTCGCGCGCCGCCGAGGTGCCCGCGGCCGTGCAGCCCGAGCTGTCCGCGGCGCCGCGTTCGGCTGCCGCCGCTGCCGAGCTGCCCGTGGTGCCGCGTCCCACTTCCGCTCGGCCCGAACCGCCGATGACTCCGCGCTCTGCCGACGCTGCCTCTCGGCAGCTCGAGCCGCCTGCGGCCGTGCAGCCCGAACTGCCCGCGGTGCCGCGCCCGGCCGCTGTCGAACTGCCTCTGGTGCCCCCGGTCGTCGTGTCGTCCGCGGCCGAAGGGCACCCCGAGGTGCCGGTGCAACGCTCGACCGACGCGTCGCCGGCCGCCGAGGCAGACTCCGAGCAGTCCCAGCTGCCCATGGCGCTGCGCCCTCCCGCCCCGCCGGCGGCGGCCGGCCTGCTCACCCAGGCCCGCCGCGGGCTCGCCGAAGCCGAGCGCGAAACCGATCCCGTCGAGCAGTTCGTCGGTGCCTACCTCGCCGCCCTGCGGGGGGCCGCCGCAGTGCTCGCCGCCCGGGGCCGGCCGCACCGGGGGCGTGCGCGGCCGGCCAGCACCTGGGTGCTGCTCGACTCCGTCGCTCCCGAGCTGCGGGAGTGGTCTGCCTTCTTCGCGAGCAACTCGGCCGCGCGCGCCGCCGCGCAGGCCGGGATCACCGGCAAGGTCAGCGCGGAGTCGGCCGACCAGCTGGTGCGCGCCGCGACGCCCTTCCTCGAACTGGTCCGCCGCCTCGTGCACGGCCTCCCGATCACCGGGGAAGCCCATGTCGCGTGAGCACGGCCTGGTCGACCAAGGGCGGCTGCTCACGGCGCTGGGGATCGAGGGCCGCGTGCTGGTCGAGGCCGTGCGCGCGGCGCCGGTCGAAGCGCCGGTGCCCGCCTGCCCGGGCTGGACGCTCGCCGAAGTCGCCCGGCACGTCGGCAGCCTCTACCGGATGGTGCGGCGCCGGCTGGCCGAAGGCCGGAACCCCGAAGACTGGCCGCGCGACCCCGAACCGGGCCAGGGCCTGGGCGAGTACCTGGAGACCGGCCTCGCCGAACTGCTCGACGAGCTGGCCGCGCACGACCCGGAGGAGCGCGCCGACACCTGGTGGCCCGCCGACCCGACGTACGGGTTCTGGCGGCGGCGGATGCTGCACGAGACGCTCGTCCACCGCGTCGACGTCGAGCAGGCGGCGGGCACGCCCGGGCGCGGCATCGCCGAAGACCTGGCACTCGACGGCATCGACGAGGCGCTGACCCTCTGGTTCGGCCAGAAGCTGCCGATGCTCGGGTTGACCGGCACGAAGGCCGGCTCGGTCGGCGTGCGCGCCGGCGGGCACAGCTGGATCGCGCGGGCCGGGCCCGAGGTGACGGAGGCCTGGCGCTGTTCGGCCGAGGAGGCCGAGGCCGCGGACGACGTCGTCACGGCCGAACCCGGGCGGATCTACCTGTGGCTCTGGGGCCGGGCGTCCCTGACCTCGGTGACCGTGCGGGGCGTGCACGACCAGGCGGCGCAGCTCTGGGCGCTGCTGCGGCTCGCGACCCGATGACTCCGGCCGGTGGGGAAGCCGAACCGGAACTGTCGGCGGGGGCGGCTAGCCTGCGGCGCATGAACACGCGCCTGGTGAACCTGGTGATCGACGCGGCGCGGCCGAGGGTCCTGGCGGGCTTCTGGGCCGCGCTGCTCGGCTGGCGCGTCGCCATCGAGGAACCGGACGAGGTCGACGTGCGCGCTCCGGAGACCGACGGCTGGGACCTGGACCTCGTCTTCGTGCCGGTGCCCGAGCCGAAGGAGGGGAAGAACCGGATCCACCTGGACCTGGCGAGCCGCACGCCGGCGCACCAGGCCGAACTGGTGGAGCGCGCCCTGGAGCTGGGCGGAAGCCGGGTCGACCTCGGGCAGGGCGACGTGCCGTGGGTCGTGCTGGCGGATCCCGAGGGCAACGAGTTCTGCGTCCTCGAGCCCCGCGAGCGGTACGCGGAGACGGGCGCGGTGGCCGCGATCGTCGTCGACACCCACGAGCCGGAACGCCTGGCCGGCTTCTGGGCACGGATCACGGGCCGGCCGATCGGCAGCCGGGAGGGCGACGTCGTGGTGGGGCTGCGGGCGCCGTCAGGCCGGGGGCCGTGGCTGGAGTTCCTGCGCAACGACGACGTCAAGCGCGTCAAGAACCGGGTGCACCTGGACGTGGCGCCGCCGGCGGGCACCGAGCACGCGGCGGCGGTGTCCGAGGTCGTGGCGGCGGGTGCGGCGCCGGCCGACCTCGGCGGCCCGGACCTGCCGTGGCGCGTGCTGATGGACCCGGAGGGCAACGAGTTCTGCGTGCTGACCCCGCGCTGACCTAGCGTGGGGATCATGGAGACCTTCGAGTGGCGCGGAAGGCGGATCGCCTGGGAGCGCGCCGGATCCGGGCCGGCGGTGGTGTTCTGCCACGGCACGCCGTGGTCGTCGTGGTTGTGGCGGCCCTTCGCCGAGGCGCTGAGCGGCGACTTCACCGTGTACCTCTGGGACATGCCCGGCTACGGCCGCTCTTCGAAGGACCCGGACCACCCGGTCGACTTCGGGGTGCAGGCGGAGGCGTTCCAGGCCCTCCTCACCCACTGGGACCTCGACCGGCCGCACGTCGTCGCCCACGACTACGGCGGCGCGGTGTCGCTGCGCGCCCACCTGGTCCACGGCGTGCCGTACGCGTCGCTGCTGATGGCCGACGTCGTGGCCATCCCGCCGGCGGGCTCCCCGTTCTTCCGGCTGGTCAAGGAGCACCCGGACGTGCTCGCCCAGGTGCCGCCGTACATCCACGAAGCGCTGGTCAGGGCCTACATCGGCAACGCGAGCTTCCGTGAACTGCGGGAGGCTGACCTGGCGGAACTCACCGCGCCGTGGCTCGGGGAGGAGGGCCAGCCGGCGTTCTACCGCCAGATCGCCGCGTACGACGAGGGCTACCTGGCCGAGAACGAGGAGCGGCTCGGCCGGCTCGACCTGCCGGTGCACGTCCTGTGGGGCACCGAGGACACCTGGATCCCGCAGGCGACCGGCGAGCGGCTCGCGGCCGGCATCCGCGGCGCCAAGTTCACCCCGGTGCGCGAGGCCGGCCACCTGATCCAGCTGGACGCCCCGGTGAGGCTGGCGGCCGAGCTGCGGTCGTGGCTGGGTGTTTCGCCGGGGTTGCCGGGCCGCCCGGAACGCTGACCTGCACGAAACACCGGCGTCCTGGGGCGGCAACAACCGCGCGGGACCGTGACGGCATGGAGCGAACCAGAGCGTCGAACGTCGCGAAGCCGCTCGCCGGGACGGCCGTGGTGGAGGAAGCCGCGCCGTCCGCGTGGCGGGTGCGCGTCCGGATGCACGACCACCCGGGCACGCTGGCCCGGATCGCGATCCGGCTGGCCGACCTGGAGTGCAACATCCTCGGCCTGACCGTGCTGCCGGTGCCGGGCGGCGTGCTCGACGAGATCGTCCTGCGCCCGGCGACCGGCCTGCCCCGGCGGCTCCTCGCCGACGCCATCCGCGAGGAGGGCTGCGAATGCACCGCGATCGTCGACGCGGACGTCCACGAGCTGGTCGACCCGTCGTCGTCGACGCTGCTCGCGGCCCGCCGCGCGATCGACGACCCCGCGCGGCTCGCCGAGGTCCTGAAGGACGTGCTGGCCGCGGACCTCGTCACGCTCGTCCCGGTGACGGAGGCGAACCCGGCCCGCACGGAAAGCGGGCACCGGGCGGTGTTCGAGCTGGACAACGCCACGGCGCTGGTGGCGCGCCGCCAGTGGGCGCCGTTCGTGCAGCTGGAACTCACGCGCGCCGAGGCATTGGTGACGTTGCTGGCCGCGGCGGCCCGCAACGTCGCGGGCCCGGTGGTGCTGAACCGCCCGGACGGCGCGGCGATCGTCCTGCGCAAGGGTGTCCCGGCGGACGCCGACGCGGTCTCCGAACTGCACCGCCGCTGCTCGACCGCGACGCTCTTCCGGCGCTACCACACGGGAGTCCGGACGGTCCCGCGCCGCTGGCTGCACCGGTTGCTGGTGCCCCCGCGCGGAACGAGCGTGCTGGCGGTCTTCGGCCGCGAGGTGATCGGCCTGGCCCAGCTGATCCCGGCGGCGGCCGAGAAGGCGGAGATCTCCCTCCTGGTGGAGGACGACTGGCAGCGCCAGGGCATCGGCACGGCCCTGCTGGCCAGGCTGGCGGTGCTGGCGGAGGCGCAGGGCATCACGGAGCTGAGGGCGGACTGCCTCCCCGGCGACGACGCACTGCCCCGCACCGCGGCCCGCGCGGGCCTGCACACGGAACACCCCACCGAGGACGGCACCCAGCTGCGCATGTTCCTGCACGGCTGAGCAGGCGAGCGGCCGCACTTCGCCCGAGCTGGGTTCGACGGCCGGTGCCGCGGCCCGTGCGCGGCGGGTCGCAGCTGGGCGGGGCCGGCTTTCCTTCGCTTCGGCGGCCGGTGAGCGGTGGCTGCTCGCGCGAGTTGTCCGGCACCGGGCGGGGCGTCCGCTCGCTGCCGGTAGTGGCTGCACGCGTCGGCGGAGCTTCGGCTCGGCTTTGGGCTGCTCGCGGCCGGGTCAGCTGGTCAGCGCCGCCAGAACCAGTCCTTTTCGCGGGCTTGGCGCATTGCCGTCTTCTTGCGCTCGGCGGTGAGGCGGTCGAGGTAGAGCACGCCGTCCAGGTGGTCGGTTTCGTGCTGGAGGCACTGGGCCAGCACGTCCTCGCCTTCCACCTCGATCGGCTCGTTGTGGATGTCGACGCCTCGGACTTTCGCGTGCTTCGCTCGCTTCGTCGGGAACCACAGCTCCGGCACCGACAGGCAGCCCTCGTCGATCTCGTGGGTTTCCTCGGACAGCTCGACGATCTCCGGGTTGATCACGTAGCCCGTGAGGCCGGCGACGTCGTAGCTGAAGATGCGGAGCCCGACCCCGATCTGCGGTGCGGCCAGCCCGGCGCGGCCCGCGGGTTTCACCGAGTCGACCAGGTCCCGCGCGAGCGCCTCGAGCTTCGCGTCGAACACGGTGACCGGGTCGCAGACGGACTTGAGGATCGGGTCCCCGAAATAGCGCAGTTCGCGCATGGCCATGAGCAGAACATCCTTCGTGCGTGTCGGACTGGCAGCTTAGGCCCGCAGCCGCAGACCCGACGGCGTGGCCCGGAAACCGGCTTCCCGCAGGACCTCCGCCAGTTCCGACGTCAGCGCCTGCTCGCCGTCCGCGCGCTGGACCGCCAGCTGGCCCAGCCAGCCCTCCCGCACCGCCGCCGACAGCGCCTGGGCCGCGTCCGACAAGGGTTGCCGTTCCTCCGTGAAGCTCAGCAGGGACCGGCCTCCTCGCTCGACGTACAGCGCCGGGACGCCGTCCACCAGCACCGCGAGCGCGCCGGCCTTGCGGGCCGGGCGGTGCTTCGTGTCGCCCGTCGCGGCCGGCCAGGGGAGCGCCGCGCCGTACGGCTGGGCCGGGTCCGCCGCCGCCAGCACGACCGCGCGGCCGGGTGCCGGACGGCCCGGGCCCGACAGCGCGCGCAGCCGGTCGACCGCGCCCTTCGCCGCGAACTGGGCCGCGCCCAGCCCTTCGACGACGTAGCCGCGGATCACCTGGCCGGTGTCCTCCATCCCGCGGAGTACCTTGTAGATCCCGGAAAACCCGCCGGTGACGCGTTCGGTGTCGAGCGCGCCGCGCGTCAGGACGCCGTGGCGTTCCAGGAACGCCTCGGTCCGCGCGTGGGCCCGCCGGGTCGCGTCCGTTTCGCGGTTCGGGGTCAGCGCCCAGCGGCCGGCGACCGTCGGCGGCCCCGACCGCGAAGGCATCTGCGGACGGCCCGCGCGCAGCCGCGCGTACCGGCCGCGCGGTGCCTGGCGACGCGGTTTGTGCGCGCCGTGCCCGGCGACCTGGGCCCGCAACGGTCCCAGCGTGTCGCCCGTGACCAGCCCGGCCCACACCAGGTCCCACAGCGCCGCCACCACTTCGGCGTCGTTCGGTGCCTTCTCCACCAGGACGGTCGCGCGGTCCACCAGCTGCCGGAAGAACAGCGCGCCACCCTCCAAAGTGGACACGATCGCGTCGTGCAGCGGGCCGGTCGGGATGTCCTCGACGACTTCGGGCAGCAGCAGGTCGGCGACGTCCGTCGGCGCGAGCGCGATCCAGCCGTCGCCACCGGACAGCGCGCCGCAGCCCGCCCAGGTGACTTCGCCCGCCGTCGTCAGCTCGTCGAGCAACGCGGGGGAGTAGCCCGGCAGCCGGCCGGGCAGGATCAGCGACTCCACCGCGCTCGCCGGCAGCGGCGCCCCGGCGAGCTGCTCGACCACCGACAGCACGTCGTCGGCCGTCGGCGCCGCCCGGACGCGGCCGCCGAACCCGTGCCACGCCGGCAAGAACCGGCCCAGTGCCGCCGGTTCGACCGGTTCGACCTCGGCCCGCAGCTTCGCCAGCGATGCCCGCCGCAGCCGGCGAAGCACCGCCGAATCGCAGTACTCGATGCCGACTCCGTGGGTGTCGGGGTGCCCGACCGGGCTCAGCTCGCCGCGCACGAGACGGCCTTCGCCGGTCATCCGGTCGAGGACGCCGGTGACGACGGCCAGGCCCAGCCCGAACCGCTTCGCCGCATCCGCCGCCGCGAACGGCCCGCGGCTGCGGGCGTAGCGCGACAGCAGGTCGCCGAGCGGGTCGGCGACCGGTTCGGTGAACGCCTCGGGCACGCCGACCGGCAGCGCGGTGCCCAGCGCGTCGCGCACCTTGCCCGCGTCTTCGATCGCCAGGAACCGTTCCTCGCCGCCGATCCGCACCCGGATCGCCCGCCGCGCCGCTTCCAGCTCGGTGAGCCACTCGGCCCGGATCCCGCGTTCGGCGGCTTCTTCCACGGTCAGGTCGCCGAGGAACCGCAGCAGGTCCGCGGCGTCCTCCGCCGACCGTGCGTGCCGGTCGGGTTCGAGCCGCTGCAGCGACCGCTCCACTTCGCGCACGGCTTCCGGGTCGAGCAGCTCGCGGATCGCCTCGGTGCCCAGGAGTTCGGCCAGCAGCGCCGAATCCAGCGACAGTGCGGCCGCGCGGCGCTCGGCCAGCGGTGCGTCGGTCTCGTACAGGAACATCCCGACGTAGCCGAAGAGCAGGCTGCGCGCGAACGGCGACGCGGCCGGCGTCTCGACCTCGACCAGCCGGACCTTGCGGGCCCGGACGTCGGCCATCAGCTCCCGCAGCCCGCCCACGTCGTAGACGTCCTGCAGGACCTCTCGCATCGCCTCCAGCACGACCGGGAACCGCTCGTACTTCGCCGCGACCGAGAGCAGCTGCGACGCGCGTTGCCGTTGCTGCCACAGGGGAGTCCGGCGCCGCGGGTCCCGGCGCGGCAGCAGCAGCGACCGCGCCGCGCACTCCCGGAACCGCGCCGCGAACACGGCCGAGCCGCCGACTTCGGCGACGATGAGCTGCTCGACCTCTTCGGGGTCGAGCAGGATGTCGTCCGCGCCGATGGTCACGTCCGCGCCCTCCGCGTCGAGCGCGTCCGGCAGCCGCAGCACGATGCCGTCGTCGGAGTGCGCGACCTGCGCGTCGACCCCGCGGTTCTCGCGCAGCCGCGCGGCGATGGCCAGCGCCCACGGCGCGTTCACCTGCGCGCCGAACGGCGAGTGCACGACGATCCGCCAGTCGCCCAGCTCGTCGCGGTAGCGCTCCAGCAGGATCGTCCGGTCGTTCGGGACGTGCCGCGTGGCTTCCTTCTGCTCGGCCAGGTACTGCAGGAGGTTGTCGCACGCCCGCTCGTCCAGCCCCGCCGCGGTGGCCCGCTCACGGGCCTTGTCCGCGTCCGAAGTGGACAGTTCGCGGACGAACTTCCCCAGCGCCCGGCCGAGTTCCAGCGGACGGCCCGGCGCGTCGCCCTTCCAGAACGGCATCCGCGCCGGTTCGCCCGGCGCAGGCACCACGATGACGCGGTCGTGCGTGATGTCGGTGATCCGCCACGACGACGTGCCCAGCAGGATGGTGTCGCCGACGCGCGACTCGTACACCATCTCTTCGTCGAACTCGCCGACGCGCGAACCGGGCTTGTCGTCCGCGCCCGGGGTCATCACCGTGAACAGGCCGCGGTCGGGGATCGTGCCGCCGGAGGTGACGGCCAGCCGCTGCGAGCCGGGCCGCCCGCGCAGCTCGCCGCTGATCCGGTCCCACGTGATCCGGGCGCGCAGCTCGCCGAACTCCTCGCTCGGGTAGCGGCCGGCGAGCATGTCGAGCACCGCGTGCAGCGCGTCGTCCGGCAGCGACGCGAACGGCGCCGCCCGCCGCACCAGCGACGCGAGGTCCGGCACCGTCCACGGTTCGAGGGCCACCATCGCGACCACGTGCTGCGCCAGCACGTCGAGGGGGTTGCGGGGGTAGCGGACCGCCTCGATCGCGCCGGTCGCCATCCGTTCCGCGACCACCGCGCAGGAGACGAGGTCGCCGCGGAACTTGGGGAACATCACCCCGGACGACACCGCGCCGACCTGGTGCCCGGCGCGGCCGACGCGCTGCAGCCCGGACGCCACCGTCGGCGGCGCCTCGATCTGCACGACCAGGTCGACCGCGCCCATGTCGATGCCCAGCTCCAGCGACGACGTCGCCACCACGCACGGCAGCCGACCGGACTTCAGGTCCTCTTCGACGTGGGTGCGCTGCTCCCGGGACATCGACCCGTGGTGCGCCCGCGCGATCACCGGCGGCGCGCCGGTGGTGACCCCGGACTGGCCGACGGCCTCGGCCGGGAACGCGTCCGCGGGCGTGAGCTCCGTCTGCTCGGCGGCCAGCTCGTTGAGCCGGGCCGTCATCCGCTCGGTGAGCCGGCGCGAGTTGGCGAACACGATGGTCGACCGGTGGGCCTGGATCAGGCTCAGCACCCGCTCCTCGACCGCCGGCCAGATCGACGGCCGCTGCACGGGGTTGCCGGCGATCTCCTCCAGCGTGCCCAGCCCGCCCGGCGCGATGTCGCCCGGCGGGAGCGCGTCGGTCATCGACTCCAGGGCGTCGAGCGGGCTCGGCGCCGGGCCCTCGCGCGGCGCGTCGAGGTTGCCCATGTCCTCGACCGGGACCTCGACGCGCACCTCGATGGTCTTCGCGAGCTTCGGCTGGACCACCCGCACCGGGCGGCCACCGGCCAGGAACGCGCTCACCTCGTCGATCGGGCGGACCGTGGCCGACAGCCCGATCCGCTGCGCCGGCTTGGGCAGCAGCGAGTCCAGCCGTTCCAGCGACAGCGCGAGGTGCGCCCCGCGCTTGCCGCCCGCGACCGCGTGCACCTCGTCGACGATCACGGTCTCGACGCCGCGCAGCGACTCCCGCGCCGACGACGTGAGGATCAGGAACAGCGACTCCGGCGTCGTCACCAGCACGTCCGGCGGGGTCTTGGTGAAGGACCGGCGCTCGGCCGCGGTGGTGTCGCCGGTGCGCATGCCCACTTCGATCCCCGGCACCGGCAGCCCGAGCCGCCTGCTGGCCTGCGAAATGCCGGCGAGCGGCGCCCGGAGGTTGCGCTGGACGTCGACCGCCAGGGCCTTCAGCGGGGAGACGTAGAGGATCCGGCAGCGTTTGGTGGCCTCCGCCGGCGGTGGTTCCACCGAGAGCCGGTCCAGCGCCCAGAGGAACGCGGACAGCGTCTTGCCGGAGCCGGTCGGCGCGACGACGAGGGCGTGCTCGCCCGCGTGCGCCGCCCGCCAGGCCCCTTCCTGCGCCGCGGTGGGCGCGGCGAAGGCCCCCGCGAACCAGTCCCGGGTCGCGGGGGAGAAGAGGTCGAGCACGTCACCTGCCACGTCGTCCATCATGCGCGGCACCACCGACAGTTTCGGGCTCGCCCGCCAGGATCACGCTCTGAGCGAACTCCGGGTACGTCACGTCGACCTTCGGCTCGTCCGTGATCAGCCGGTAGTCGCGGTCGAGTGGCGCCCAGTAGGAAAACGGGGCCTGGCCCAGCTTGGAGTGGTCGGCCAGCACGTACGCCTCCGCGCCCGCGTGCAGCATCGCGTGCTTGACCACCGACTGCTCGAGTGAGGGACAGCACAGGCCCCGGTCGGCCACCAGGCCGTCCGCGCCCAGGAACACCCGGTCGGGTGAGATGTGCCGCAGCTGCGCGAGCACGGTCTCGCCGAGGATGGCTTCGTTCGGGTGCCGCAGCCGCCCGCCGAGGACGATCAGGTCGATCCCGCCGAAGCCGGCCAGTTCGCGGATGGCGTTGACGCCGTTGGTGACCACGGTCAGCCCCTCGCGGTGGGCGAGGTGCCGGGCGAGCCGCCCGGTGGTCGTGCCCGCGTCGAGCAGCACGACCTCCCCGTCCTGCACCAGGGCGGCGGCCTCACGCGCGATGGCGTCCTTCGCCGTCGCGTGCTCGCGGTCCTTCTCTCGGGGACTGCGTTCGGTGTCGAGCGCGCCGCCGTAGGTGCGGACGACGTGCCCGGCGCCGGCGAGCGACGCGAGGTCGCGCCGGATCGTCGACTCGGATACGCCGAACTCCTCGGCCAGCTCGGCGATGCCCCCCGAGCCGTCGCGGACGGCTTCGAGCAGCATCGCCCGCCGGTCACGGGTTCCTGGTCGCGGCTGGGACATGCGCCGAGTCTTCCACGTGGGCGGGCTTCAGCCCGAAGAACGCCAGGCCGGCGGCCACGGCGAGGAACGCGGCCAGGACGACGAACCCGGTGGTCGCGCTGCCGGTGACGTCGGTGAGCCAGCCGACCAGGTAGGGCCCGGCGAACCCGCCGAGGTTGCCGAGCGCGTTGATCAGGCCCATCGCGACGGCGACGACCTCGATGCCGAGGATCCGGCTGGGGATCGCCCAGAACGGCCCGTACGGCATGTAGACGCCGGTCGCGACGACGCAGAGCAGCACCAGCCGGACCACCGGTGGCCAGTGCACGAGGTTGCCCAGCAGCAACCCGGCGATCGCGACGACCAGCGGCACGGTGACCGCGAGCCGCCGGTTGCCGGTGCGGTCCGACCAGTGCGCGCACGCGACCATCCCGGCCAGGGCGAGGACGTACGGCACGGCCGACAGGAACCCGACGGCCGTCGCCGAACCCCCGGTCATGGTCTTCACGACCGACGGCAACCACAGCGAAAACCCGTAGAACCCGGTGATCCAGAAGAAGTAGACGCCGATCAGCAGCAGCACCTGCCGGTTCGCCAGCGCCTGCCGGTAGCCCGCTTTTCGGGGGCCCGAGGCGAAGCCTCGGTTGTCACGGCCCTGCTTCGCGAACGCGGGCTTCGCCTCTTCTTCGGCCTTCAGCGTGGTTTCGAGGTACTCGCGTTCCTCGGCGGAGATCCAGCGGGCCCGGGCCGGCCGGTCGGCGACCGCGAACCACCAGACGACCGCCCACAGCAGCGGCGGCAGGCCCTGGAGCACGAACACCCAGCGCCACGACATGTGGTCGAGCATCAGCCCGGACAGCGGCGACATGACGATCGCCGAGATCGGCAGGCAGGTCATCCACAGCGCGTTCGCCCGCGCGCGTTCGGCCTGCGGGAACCACGACGCCAGCAGGATCAGCACGGCGGGCCAGACTCCGCCCTCGAACAGCCCGAGCAGCAACCGCGCCAGGTACAGCTGGGTTTCGTTCTGCACCAGGCCGCACAGCACGGCCGCGACCGCCCACGCGACCATGAGGACCAGCACCGTCTTGCGGGCGCTCCACTTCACCGCGAGCACCGCGGCCGGGATCTGCAGCACGAGGTAGCCGACGAAGAAGATGCCGCTCGCCAGGCCCTTGGCGCTGGCGGACAACGGGAAGTCGTCGCCGATGTAGGGCAGGATCACCGCGACGTTCGTGCGGTCGAGGTAGGCCAGCATGTACATGACCACCGCGACCGGGATGACGTACGCCCAGCGCTTGCGGGGGATCATCGGACGGCCGGCGGGTAGATGGCGGGCAGCTTCCGCGCGTACGGCGCCAGTGTCGCCGCGGCCTTGAACGCCGCGCGCATCGTGCCGTGCGACGCCCGGCCGGTGCCGGCGATGTCGAACGCCGTGCCGTGGTCGACCGACGTGCGCAGGATCGGCAGGCCGACCGTCACCGAGACCGTGCCGTCGAAGTCGTACGTCTTCGACGCGATGTGCCCCTGGTCGTGGTAGAGCGAGAGGACGCCGTCGAACCGGCCCTGGATCCCTTGGTGGAACACGGAATCCGCCGGGATCGGGCCGACCACGTCGAGCCCGGCGGCCCGTGCCGCGGCCACCGCGGGCGCGATCGCGACGATCTCCTCGTCGCCGAACTTGCCGTTCTCGCCGCCGTGCGGGTTCAGCGCCGCCACGGCCAGTCTCGGTTTTTCGGTGCCGAACACCTCGAGCGCGGTGTACGCCTCACGGATCGCGTGCTCGATGTTCTCCCGAGTGATCTGGTCGATCGCTTCACGCAGCGAAAGGTGCCGCGTGGCGAAGAAGATCTTCAGCCCGGACACCCAGAACATCGTGTTGAACCGGGTCGAGGCGGTCAGCTCGCCGAGCATCTCGGTGTGCCCGAGGTGCTGGGAGCCGGCCGCCCAGATCGCCTCCTTGTTGATCGGCGCGGTGACGACCGCGTCGACCTCGCCGGCCAGCGCGAGCCGCGTGGCCACCTCGATCGCGCCGACCGCCGCCGCGCCCGCGGTCGCGTTCACCTCGCCCCACGGCAGGTCTTCCTTGACCACGCCGAGGTTGAGCACGTCGATCACGCCGGTGGTGAAGCGCGCGTCGGCGACCGTGGCGATCGGGTTGACCTCCAGGTGCAGGCCCAGGTGCCGGACGAGCCGTTCCAGCACGATCGCGTCGCCGACCGCGACGCCCCGCGCCAGTTGCAGGGACTCGGGTTCGGCCAGCGTCTTCAGGGTGATCTCGGGGCCGATGCCGACGGGGTCGCCGAGGGTGACGGCGAGGACGGGGAGGTCGCTCACGGGTTCTTCCTTCCGGTGGCCAGGACGTGGTTGAGGTGTTCCAGGCAGGCGACGGCCGCGTCCCGCCCGCCGATCAGCCCGCCCTTCGTGGCGAAGGGCAGCCCGGCGTGCGGGCCGCCGGAAAGCCGCCCGGCGACCGCCAGGGGCAGCACTTCGGCGTCGATCTCGAAGCCTTCGGCCCCGAGTGCCTTGGTGATCTCGACGGCGATGTCGCCGCCGGTGGCGTAGAGCCCGCCGATCCGGTGCGCGCCGAGCACCAGCCGGGCCGCCTCGCCGAGCGCCGGCGGGATCCGCGCCGCGACGCCCGGGTCCACCGGCGTGCCGGGGGCGGGTGCGCGAGTCCGGATCCCCACCACGCGGTGCCCGGACTCGAGCAGCTTTCCGGCCTCGGCCGCGATGGCGGGCGGGTCCGGGTGCGCCGGATCGACGTCGACGTACCGCGCGTCGAGCACCAGCTCGGTTTCCAGCAGCTGTTCGTGGGTTTGCGCGGTGATGCTGCCGACCACGGCGAGCACCGGCGGGACGGTGCCGTGCCCGGGCGCGAGCCCGAGCGCGGCGGCCAGGCGGACGCCGAACGGCCCGGAGTCCACCGAGACCCACCGCGTGCCCTCGGCCGCGAGCCGGGCCGCGGCCTTGGCGACGGTGGTCAGGTGCCGGTTCGTCGTGGCGTCGCAGACGACGATCCCGGCCGGGCGCCGCAACGCCGCCTCGACCGCGTCCACGCCTTCTTCGACCACGTCCAGCGGCAGTTCGCCGATCTCCCGGCCGGTGGGGTGCAGCAGCGTGCGGATGCGTGACGACTTCACCGGTGCCAGCGGGTCCCGCGCCGCCGGGCTTTCGGCCAGGGGCACGCCGTCGACCAGGTGCAGGCCGCCGAGGGTGACCCGGCCGGCGTCCGGGAACGCGGGCACGACCAGGGCCCGCGCGTCCGGCGCCGACGCCAGCACGGCCTCGGTCTCCACGCCGACGTTGCCGCGCAGCGTCGTGTCCACCCGTTTGACCGTGAGCTCGACGGGCCCGACGAGCTCCACGACGTCGCGCACCGCCTGCGCGGCGTGTGGCGGGGAAGCGTGCCGGGTACCCAGGTTCACCACGAGCGCTTCGATCCCGCAGTCCGCGCGGAAGCACGGAGCGTCCGGTCCGAGAGGCGCGTTGACGGAAACCGCGCGCAGCCCGAAGCGGGCGTACAGCGCTCCGGTCGCGTTGCTGCCGGTCAAGTCGTCCCCGAGGACGAGCAACTTCGGCATCGACCGCTCCCTCGCGCGTTTCGTGCAACTCGGTTGACCGAACTGCGCAACTATCGTGCCTCGTGATCGACCTCTCCGTCAAGGAGCGGTCACTTTCGCGGGTCCGCACGCACGGTGACCGCGCACATGGCAGCATCACGGCGAACGCCGCCACGGCGTGGTTGTGCGAAGGGGAGTGCAGTGCGGATCCTGTCGGTGGACCTCGGGACGTCCAACACCGTCGCCGTCCTTTCGGCGCACGGCATGCCGCCCCGGGTCGTCGAGGTCGACGGCTCGGCGAACATGCCGTCCGCGGTGTTCGCCACCGAAGAGGGCACGATCATGGTCGGCCGCGACGCCGAGCGGCGCGCCCGCCTCGACCCGACGCGCTTCGAGCCGAACCCCAAGCGCCGCATCGACGAGCAGACCCTGCTGCTCGGCACCGACGTCGTCCCGGTGACCGACGCGCTGGCCGCGATCCTGCGCCGGGTGCTCGAGGAGACCTCCCGCCAGCTCGGCGGCGAGCAGCCCGACGAGGTCCGGCTGACCCACCCCGCGCAGTGGGGCCAGACCCGCCGCAACGTCCTGATGTCCGCCGCCCGCCTCGCCGGGATGGACCGGAACATCCTGCTGGTGCCCGAACCCGTCGCCGCGGCGGCGCACTTCGCGTCGTTCCCCGGCAAGTCCCTCGCCCCCGGCCAGGCGCTCGCCGTCTACGACCTCGGGGCCGGCACCTTCGACGTCGCCGTCGTCGGCGCCACGCAGAACGGCTTCACCGTGCTCGCCGAGGACGGTCTGCCCGACCTCGGCGGCCTCGACGTCGACCAGGCGCTGATGGTGCACGTCGGGCGCGAGGTCTCGCACTCCGACCCGCAGCGCTGGCAGCGGCTGCTGCGGCCCGAGTCGACCGCCGACCGGCGCACCCGGCGCGCGCTGCAGGAAGACGTCAAGGCGGCCAAGGAAGCGCTGTCGCGGCACCCGCAGACCGAAGTGCCGATGCCCGAGCCGTTCAAGGACGTCCTCGTCACGCGCGGCGAGCTGGAAGGCCTGGTCCGGCCGGCGATGCTGCGCAGCGTCGAACTGCTTTCGCGGACGCTCCGCTCGTCCGGGCTGGCGCCGGACCGGCTGGCCGGCATCTACCTCGTCGGCGGGTCGAGCCGGCTGCCGCTGGTCGGCACGATGATCGCGGAGAAGCTCGGCGTCGTGCCGGGCAGCCTCGACCAGCCGGAGACGGCCGTCGCGCTCGGCGCCCAGCACGTCGCCCGCGACGGGCTCGGGGCCCGGACCCAGAACGTCGAAGGGGCGGTGGCCGCGGGCGCCCCGCCGCACCGCCCGCAGTACGCGCCGCCGCCCCCGCCGCAGTACCCGGGGTACGCGCCGTCGAACTTCCCGCCGAGCGGCCCGCAGCGGGTGCAGACCCCGGCGCCGTCGAACTTCCCCGCGTACTCGCCCGCCCCGGAGCGGGCCGAGCCGAAGCCGGGCGGGAAGAAGAAGCTGGTCATCGGGATCGCGGTCGCGGTCGTCGTGGTGCTCGCGGCCGGGCTGACCTACTTCCTGACGTCGTCGTCCTCGGCGACGACCTACACCGCGGACCAGTGCAAGACCCCGGGCCAGGCGGACGGCAAGGGCCTCACCGGCTGCCTGCGCCAGCTCGCCGGGAAGATCGCCGACACCGGCGACTGCAAGCCGGGCATGGGCAACGGCCCGGCGGCGCCCGCGAAGAGCCTCGGGCCGGCCTCGACGTGCTCCGCGCCGGGCCGGGCGGGGACGCAGGTGACCTACGTCCAGGGCGACAACGCCGACACGCTCAAGCAGTACACCGACGGCCTGCTCACCTCGGCGGGCGGCGACCGCACCGAGGCCGACTGGGCGGGCAACGGGCTCAAGGGCCACTACTCGTCGGCCGCGGGCAAGACGGCGGCGGTGCTCGTGTTCACGGTGTCGGACCGGCCGCTCGCCGGGTTCATCTACCAGCTGAACTCGAACGACCAGGCCGCCGCGACCACACCGGACACGCTGGCCGACTACTTCGAGGCGAGCGTCCAGCCGGGCGAGTAGTGGCGCGAACGGACCGTTCGCGCCGCCCGGTTAGAGTGGGTCCGATGCGGATCACGGTTTTCCGGCGGCTGATGGCCGAGGAGTTCGGCCCCGGGCGGGCCCAGGTGCTGTCCCGGGACCACGTGCTCAGCGGGCTCGGCGGCCGCACCGTCGACCAGGCGCTGACCGCGGGAATCCCGGCGAAAGAGATCTGGCGAGAGGTCTGCGACGCCTTCGACGTGCCCCCCGAACGACGCTGACCTGGGCGGATACGCCCGGGTCCTGACCCGGGCGGGCGAAAATCCTAGCGCAAGGGCGTGTCGCTGCCGACCTCGAACAGGTGTTCGTCTATGGTGTTGTCCACATCGGGTCCAGCGATCCACAGATTGGGCGCCGCGCCTGGAATTGTCGGTCCCCGCCGCTAGCGTCGGACCGGACAGCTGAAGAACCGACACAGAGCCCCGGAGACGGGGCTTCGACCAGCGAGGTGGACTTCCATGCCTGCAGCACCCGACAAGGACAAGGCGCTCGATCTCGCCCTGGCGCAGATCGACAAGCAGTACGGCAAGGGCTCGGTGATGCGCCTCGGCGAGGACACCCGGCCGCCCATCGCCGTGATCCCCACCGGCTCGATCGCCCTCGACGTCGCGCTCGGCATCGGCGGGCTGCCCCGCGGCCGCGTCGTCGAGATCTACGGCCCGGAATCCTCCGGTAAGACGACCGTCGCCCTGCACGCGGTGGCCAACGCCCAGCGCAACGGCGGCATCGCGGCGTTCATCGACGCGGAGCACGCGCTCGACCCCGAGTACGCGAAGAACCTCGGCGTCGACACCGACGCGCTGCTGGTGTCCCAGCCGGACACCGGTGAGCAGGCGCTGGAGATCGCGGACATGCTGATCCGCTCCGGCGCCCTCGACATCCTGGTCATCGACTCCGTGGCCGCGCTCGTGCCCCGCGCCGAGATCGAGGGCGAGATGGGTGACTCGCACGTGGGTCTCCAGGCCCGCCTGATGAGCCAGGCGCTGCGGAAGATCACCGGTGCGCTGTCCAACTCCGGCACCACGGCGATCTTCATCAACCAGCTCCGCGAGAAGGTCGGCGTCATGTTCGGCTCGCCGGAGACCACCACCGGTGGCAAGGCGCTGAAGTTCTACGCGTCGGTCCGCCTGGACGTGCGCCGCATCGAGACGATGAAGGACGGCGGCGAGGCGGTCGGTAACCGCACCCGCGTCAAGGTCGTCAAGAACAAGGTGGCCCCGCCCTTCAAGCAGGCCGAGTTCGACATCCTGTACGGCCAGGGCATCTCCCGCGAGGGTTCGCTCATCGACATGGGCGTCGACCAGGGCATCCTGCGCAAGTCGGGTGCCTGGTACACCTACGAGGGCGACCAGCTCGGCCAGGGCAAGGAGAACGCGCGCCGGTTCCTGCGCGACAACCCGGACATCGCCAACGAGGTCGAGAAGCGCATCAAGGAAAAGCTCGGCATCGGCCCGCAGGTCGACGCGGACGCCGTCGAAGCGGTCCCGGCGCCGGTCGACTTCTGATCCGCGGGTGAGGGCGAGCCCTGCCGTGGCCGTGGTCCGCGGTGGGGCGTGACGAGGGAGTGATTCAGGTGGCCAGGGCGCCCAAGGTGCCGCCCGCCGAGCTGCCTCCGGAGGAGCGGTACAAGAAGGCCAAGGAGATCTGCTTCGATCTCCTGGCCGCGCGGCCGCGTACCCAGGAGGAGCTCCGGCAGGCGTTGCACCGCAAGGGGTTCGACGAGGAGACCTGCGAAACCCTGCTCGGCAAGCTCGACCGGGCCGGGCTGGTCAACGACGCGGAGTTCGCGGAGCTGTGGGTGAAGTCCCGGCACGCGAACCAGGGCCTGTCCCGCACCGCGCTGGTGGCCGAGCTGCGGCGCAAGGGCGTCGACGGCGAGGTCGCCGCGCAGGCGGCGGGGGAGGTCGACCGCGAGTCCGAGGAGCAGATGGCCAGGGAGCTGGTCCGCAAGCGCCTCGGCTCGCTGGGCAACGTCGACGAACAGACGGCCCTGCGGCGGCTGCTGGGGTTCCTGGCGCGCAAGGGATATCCGCAGGGGCTGGCGTACACGGTGATCAGGGAGGAGCTCCGCGAGTACGGCGCGGAGTCCACCCTGCTCGACGACGCCGTCATCGACTGATGGGGCCCGGCTGGACCGTCGAGCACTTCTCGCAGAGCAACCCGGCCGGCCCGGGGCAGGGTGACGTGGCCGCCCTGCTGCGCCGGGTCGCCGACACCCTCGACGAGCTCGGTGACGTCCAGGTGCAGGACATCACCTTCGCGAGCGCGGCCACCGAGGGCGAGGACGACCTGACGATGACGGTGTACTACGACCGGCGGCCCCGGCGCCGGTGACCGGCATCAGCTCCGGGGCTCCGTGACCCGGGGGCGGACTTCCGAACCGTGGCAGCGGCGTTCCGCGCCGGCGGCCGGCAACCAGGGCTCCCGCACCTCGCGGGCCGGCGCCTGGTCGCGACGCCGGGGCGTGGGCACCCGGCGGTCCGAGCGGTGCTTGCGGACCGCCAAGAGCAGGAGGGCGAGCAGGCCCATCGCCACGCCGGTGACCACGGCCGACAGCACCAGGAACTCGTTCAGCCGGCCGGCCGCCAGGTACGCGCCCAGCGCCACCGCCACCAGCGCGCACACGGCGCGGTCCACAATGGACTCCATCGACAGCAGGGTGGCGCGGTGGCGGGAGTCCGGGATCGAGTCGTTCAGCAGCTGCTTCTGCACCGGGAACGCGATGCCCGTCGCCACCGCGAAGACGCACAGCAGCACCACGGCCGGGAAGGAGCCGACGAAGACGATCAGCCCCAGGCACAGCGCCATCACGATCGTCAGCGTGAACACCGAGCCCACCGGGCCGATCGCGCGGCGGAGCCGGTGCGGACGGGCCGCGCCCAGGGCCTCGAACACCGTCATGGCGGCGAGCACCGCGCCGTACCAGTTCACCGACAGCGACTTGGACTCGAGAATCGGCTGGAACAGGTTCACCTGGCAGATCCGGACCAGCGTGAACATCGCGATGCCCTGCACCATCAGCAGGGCCAGCCACCGCGACGAGCGCAGCGCGGACAGCGCGCCGCCGACGCCCGCGAGCAGGGATGCCGTCTTGCCGGTCGAGCGACGGCCGCCCGGGATCGCCGGGAGCCGGCACGCGAACGCCAGCGCGACGGCCGCGTTGATCGCCGTCAGCCAGTACGGGGAAGGGAGGTTCCACGTCATCAGCAGGCCGATGACCGGCCAGTACACGATCTTGCCGACGAGGCTGTACGCGCGCCCGACCCCTTCGACGCGCAGGTAGTGCTCACCGGCGCCGGAAGCGTGCAGGTACTCGTAGAGGTACGCGCTCTGCGCGCCGGACACCAGTGAGCGGGCCAGGGCGATCAGCACGAAGTGCACCAGGAACCCGGTGTAGGAACCGAGGAACACCGGCACCAGGTTCGCCACCACGAGCACGCCGGCGCCGGCCGCCAGCGACGTGCGGTAGTCGAACCGGTCGGCGACCATCCCCGTCGGGATCTCCAGCAGGCAGAACACGATGTAGTAGATGCTCTGGATGCCGAAGATCTCGCCGTCGGACAGGCCGGCGAGCTTCTGGTACTGGTAGAAGATCGGCACCCACAGCAGCAGGCCGAAGAAGAACTGGAACCCGTAGGTCAGCCGGACGGTGCGCTGAACGGCGGGTTTCGCGGGCAGGCGAAGGCCCAGCATGACGATGTCTCCCGGGAACTCAGGCGGAATACGGACGCAGCTGCACGATGTGGACGTGGTTGCCGTCGGCGAGCCATTCGATGTCCACCGGCGAGCCGAACGTGTAGTCGGGTGAGAAGTGCCCCTGCAGCAGGCGACCGGCGACGGCGAGCCGTTGCAGCTGCTCGTGGGCCGTCTCGTCGAGGTCGGTGGTGGCGTCGCCGAGCGAGACCGTGCGGCCGCCGCCCTCGACCGTCGAGTACAGGTACTGCATGGGCAGGGCCGAACCGTCGACGACGTCGGTCACGCGAGGCGACACGTTGACGTACACCGTGCGGAAGTCCGCGCGGTTCATCGGGTTCGTCGTCACGAGCACGCCGCCGAAGTCGGCCGCGACCTGCTCCTGGATCACGACACCCATGTAGCACTCGTCGAGGGAGATCCCGGCCTGGTGCCGCAGCCGCACACTGCGCACGGACACCAGCGAAGCCCAGACTTCCTTGACGCTGGCGAAGATCCGCTCGGCGGACGTGACGTGGTTGAGCGACTCGTAGATCCCGGCGGCGGAGAACCCGGCGAGGTCCTCGGCGTTGGACGAGCTGCGCACGACGAACGTCCGCACCCCGGCCAGCTGCGACACCAGGGCGGAGTCGATCTCCCCGGCCAGCGCGCCCGGCATCCGCGCGGACCGGATCAGGCCCTGCAGCTCGACGCACAGCGGCTCGATCTCCCGCGCGTCCAGTTCCAGGGCCATCTTCAGCTTGCCGATGGCCTGCTGGATCCGCGGCGACGACTCGAGGAACCGCCGTTGCAGCGAGAACGGCAGGGCGATGCCGCGGGACACGCGGATGCGCTCGTCGAGTAGCCGGCGAGCGGCGGCCGCGACGTCGGCGTCGGCGGGGACGCCCAGCAGCGTGGCCAGGTGGGGGAGCAGGTTGTCCCGCGGCGGCCGGGGCACCTGGTAGAAGCCGAGGAGCCGCTGCGAGCCGTGGGCCAGCACGTGGTGCAGCTCGCCCAGGTTGGCGGCCTTGGTGCCGTAGCGGTAGCGGTCGGCCGCGCGCAGCCGCGCGAGGTTCACGATCGGGCTGTGCTCGGCTTCGGGTTCCTCCAGCGTGACGCGCTGGGCGTACCAGCCCGGTCGCGGCCCTGCCTCGGCCGGTTCTTCGACCTCCCGCAGGGAGATCGACGACGCCTGGGTGTCCACTGTGTACTCGACCCACCGGCCGTCGAGCCCGCGGCGCTCGACCTCGGCGAGCGCGCCGAGCTGGACGGCGTTCGGGATCCGCCAGCCGGTGGCCAGCACGTTGGTGTGGGACAGCGGTGTCGTGTGGCGGGCGTTGACGATGCCGGCCAGGCGCGGGACGTCGTCCGGGACGCGGTCCATCACGATGATGTCCGACCAGTCCAGCGTGGCGGCCCGGTACTCGGCCTCGGAGCGGAACGCGCGCAGCCGGCCCGTGGCCGTGCCGGGGTTCAGCGCGACGAACGGTGCCGTCGAGAACAGTTCGTGCGCGAACACGCGCGGCAGCTCGTTCGCCGGGATCTCCCGCACGAGCCGTTCCTGCAGCTGGTTGGCCGGCTTGAACAGCAGCGGCAGCGCGGGGTCGACGTACTGCGCGACGAAGGCGTGGAACTCGCGGATCAGCGCGGCCGGCATGGTGTCGACTTCGACCGTCTCCAGCGAGAGGATCTTCTTTTCCCGTCGCGTGTGCAGCGCGAGGATGCCGAGCAGGAACCGGCGGTCCGGTGCGTGGTAGAAGGCCTGGTTGTAGGAGTCGATGTCCGCGCGGACGCGTTCTTCCGGGACGCCGAGGATCTCTTCGCCGATATAGATCGCGTGAAAGGAATGGCGCGCGTCGTTCAGGAAGTGGATGACCGATGTTTCGCGGTCGACCACGACCTTGACGAAGGAATAACCGCCGAGGGTGCCGCCCAGCTGGTGCAACGCGGACAGGGAAAGCCGTTCGCCGACGAGCGCGGCGACGGTTTCAGGGGCAGGACTGGGCGCGACCACACTGGTCAGGGACACGGATTCTCCTCGCTGGAAATAGCGAAGAGGAACGATAACAGGCCGGTAAATCACCGACCGGAGTGACAGTGGACCATTCAGTGGCACATTCGGCCGGATTCATGACGGCCGCCACACCCGCTCGGAGCACCGTTCCAGCGCGCTGGAACGGTGCTCCCGGGATCCGGACGCCGATTCCGCCGTTCGGGCGCGGATTCCGGCGGGGTGATCTCCGCTACAGCCGCGCGGCTTCCGCGGCCAGCTTCTCGATCGTGGCGGGCTCGAGCGACGCCGTCAGCCACGAACCGCCGATGCAGCCGACGTTCGGCAGCGCCAGGTAGGACGGCGCCGACGCCGCGGTGATCCCGCCCGTCGGGCAGAACTTCAGCGACGGCAGCGGGCCCGCTATCGACTTCAGGTACGCGACCCCGCCGGACGCCTCCGCCGGGAAGAACTTCAGCGCCGAGAGGCCGCGTTCGGCCAGCCGCATCGCCTCGGACACCGTGCTCGCGCCGGGCAGGAACGGCAGCCCGGTCTCGAAGCACGCGTCGACGACCGAGTCCGTGCAGCCCGGCGTCACGAGGAACTTCGCCCCCGCGTCGGCGGCCTGCTTCGCCTGGTCCGGCGAGGTGACGGTGCCGGCGCCGATGACGATGTCCGGGACCTCGGCCGCGACGCGCTCGATCGAAGCGAGCGCCGCGGGGGTGCGCAGGGTCAGCTCGATGACCCCGATCCCGCCGGCGAGCAGGGCCCGGGCCGTGGGCACCGCGTCGCCGGCGTCGTCGATGACCACGACGGGCATCACGGGGGACAGCTCGAGCAGGTCCTGACCGGTGGTCACTGACCGACCTCCTGGGTGGTGAAAGCGGGCATTCCGAAGTGCTCCGGCGTCACGGGGCCGAACACCGAGGCGCCCTGGTCGGCGGGACCGACCGCGCGGCGCAACGCGGCGAACAGCTCTCGGCCGGTGCCGGTCCAGGATGCTTCGGACGGCGGCGAGTCCACAAGTTCACGGCGGGCGAGTTCTTCGTCACCGACGAGCACGTCGAGGCTGCCCGTGGACGCGTCGAGCCGGATGACGTCGCCGTCCGCGATGCGGGCGATCGGGCCGCCCGCCGCGGCCTCCGGCGTCACCTGGATGGCGGCCGGGATCTTGCCCGACGCGCCCGACATGCGGCCGTCGGTGAGCAGTGCCACGGCGTACCCGCGGTCCATCAGCACGCCCAGCGCCGGGGTCAGGCCGTGCAGCTCGGGCATGCCGTTGGCCCGCGGGCCCTGCTGCCGGAGCACCACGACGACGTCGCGGTCCAGCTCGCCGGCCTCGAACGCGTCCTTGAACGCCTCCTGGGTGGTGAACACCCGGGCCGGCGCCTGGACGACCCGGTGCTCGGGCGCCACCGCGGACACCTTGGTCACCGCGCGGCCGAGGTTGCCCTCGACCATCCGCAGCCCGCCGTCCGCGGCGAAGGGCCGCCACGCCGGGCGCAGCACGTCTTCGTCGAGGCTGCGGGCCGGCACGTCGCGCCAGACCAGCTCGCCGTCGGACAGGATCGGCTCGGCCCGGTAGCGGTGCAGCCCGAACCCGGCGACCGTGTGCACGTCCTCGTGCAGGAGCCCGGCGTCGAGCAGCGTGCCGACGAGGAACTGGATGCCGCCGGCGGCGTGGAAGTGGTTGATGTCCGCGCTGCCGTTCGGGTAGACCCGCGCCAGCAGCGGCACGACGGCCGAGAGGTCTGAGAAGTCGTCCCAGGTCAGCTGGATGCCCGCGGCCGCGGCGACGGCGACCAGGTGCATCGTGTGGTTGGTCGACCCGCCGGTGGCGAGCAGCGCGACGACACCGTTGACGAACGCCTTCTCGTCGAGGATCCGCGAGACCGGCGTGTACTCCTCGCCGCGCGAGAGCGCGACGACCCGGCGGCCCGCTTCTTCGGTGAGCGCTTGCCGCAAGGAAGAACCCGGCTGCACGAAGCTGGCGCCGGGCAGGTGCAGGCCCATCACCTCGACGACCATCTGGTTGGAGTTGGCCGTGCCGTAGAACGTGCAGGTGCCGGCCGAGTGGTAGGACGCCGCTTCGGCGTCGAGGAGGTCTTCGCGCGTCGCGAGGCCCTCGGCGTACAGCTGCCGCACGCGGGCCTTCTCCTTGTTCGGCAGCCCGGAGTTCATCGGGCCGGCCGGCACGAGCAGCGCGGGCAGGTGCCCGAACGCCAGGGCGCCGATCAGCAGGCCGGGGACGATCTTGTCGCAGACGCCGAGCAGCAGGCCTGCGTCGAACATGTCGTGCGACAGCGCGATCGCCGTCGACATCGCGATGACCTCGCGGCTGAACAGGGACAGCTCCATGCCCGCGCGGCCCTGGGTGATGCCGTCGCACATCGCGGGCACGCCGCCGGCGAACTGGGCGACCCCGCCGGCGGAGCGCACCGACTTCTTCAGCCAGGCCGGGTACTCCTGCATCGGCTGGTGCGCCGACAGCAGGTCGTTGTAGGACGAGACGATCGCGACGCCGGGAGCGCGCGCGGCCCGCAGCGCGGCCTTGTCGGCGCCTTCCATGGCGGCGAAGCCGTGGGCGAGGTTGCTGCACGCGAGACCGCGGCGGACCGGGCCTTCTTCGTGCGCGGCGGCCATGCGGTCGAGGTAGGCGGAGCGCGTCGCGGCACTGCGCGCGGTGATGCGGGCGGTGACGTCGGCGACGGTCTTGTGCAGGGAGGTGGGGCTCATGTCCGGCTCCGGATCACTGGTGTGGGGTGGTCCGCGGGACGGCAGCGCTGACGCCTCTGGGTCGTGACACTGGCCACAGTACCTCGGGAAAACGCCGAATCAAAATCGATTCAGAAGATCCACCCGCGTGACCCCGATCACCTCCGGAACCGTTAGTGTGCTAGTTGTCACACTGCACGACGCGTGGCAAAGCCGTACAGCGAGCGATCGCCCGGCCGGCTCCCTGCCAGCCCCACCACACCCGGGAGGCATGATGTCCACCTCCGAGATCGCCGAGCTGCGGCGAACCATCGGCCAGCTCAGGCAGTGCGTCGGCGCACTGCGCTCGCGTTACGGCGACGCCTCGGCGGTCCGCCGGCTCGCCAACGACGTGGAGCGCCTCGACATCGACACCGCGGACCTCGACGGGGTGCCGCTCGCCGTGCCCTCCCAGGCGAAGCCCGCCGAACGCGTGCAAGTACCCGACACGCCGTACGACCCCGCGCTGTGGCACGGCGCGGACGACGAGGGTGTCGGCGGCTACAAGCGCGACCAGCGGTGAGCGCTCCGGCTGACAACGGCGTCGGCACCGGCGTCCGGGCCCCCAAGCGGGCCCGGATCGCCGAGCGCACCCTCCGCACGGACCGGTGGTGGCTGCAGCCGCTGCTGACCGTGCTCGGACTGTCGGCGTTCATCATCTACGCGACGGTCCGGTCGTTCGTGCGCACCGCGTACTGGGTGCCCGACTACCACTACCTGACGCCGTTCTACTCGCCCTGCCTGTCCACTTCCTGCGTCGAGGGCTCGAGCCACTTCGGCCACTGGTTCGGCGACCTGCCGGGGTTCATCCCGCTCGGCTTCGTCGTGCTGCCGTTCCTGCTCGGGTTCCGCCTGACCTGCTACTACTACCGCAAGGCCTACTACCGGGCCGTGTGGTTCTCCCCGCCCGCCTGTGCCGTCGCGGAACCGCACGCGAAGTACTCGGGCGAGACGCGGCTCCCGCTGATCATCCAGAACGTCCACCGCTACTTCTTCTACGTCGCGCTGGTCGTCTCCCTGATCAACACCTACGACGCGATCACGGCGTTCCACGGCAAGACCGGTGGCTTCGGGTTCGGGCTGGGCAACATCATCCTGCTCGGCAACGTGATCCTCCTGTGGGCGTACACGCTTTCCTGCCACTCGTGCCGGCACGTGACCGGCGGCAGGCTCAAGCACTTCTCCAAGCATCCGGTGCGCTACTGGATCTGGACCAAGGTCTCGAAGCTCAACACCCGCCACATGGCGCTGGCCTGGACGACGCTCGGCACGCTGGTGCTGACCGACTTCTACGTCATGCTCGTGTCGAGTGGCGCGATTTCGGACCTGCGGTTCGTGAACTAGTCTCCCGCTCCCGACAACGACGTCCCCAGTTCCGAGGTGGAATCTCTTCATGACCGAGGTCGAACGGCACAGCTACGACGTGGTGGTGATCGGTGCCGGTGGCGCCGGTCTGCGAGCTGTGATCGAGGCGCGCGAACGCGGTTTCCGCGTCGCCGTGGTGTGCAAGTCCCTGTTCGGCAAAGCGCACACGGTGATGGCCGAGGGCGGGTGCGCGGCGTCGATGGGCAACGCGAACTCGAACGACAACTGGCAGGTCCACTTCCGCGACACGATGCGCGGCGGGAAGTTCCTCAACAACTGGCGGATGGCCGAGCTGCACGCCAAGGAGGCGCCCGACCGCGTCTGGGAGCTGGAGACCTACGGCGCGCTGTTCGACCGCACCGCCGACGGCCGGATCAGCCAGCGCAACTTCGGCGGGCACACCTACCCGCGGCTGGCGCACGTCGGTGACCGCACCGGCCTCGAGCTGATCCGCACGATGCAGCAGAAGATCGTTTCGCTGCAGCAGGAGGACTTCGCCGAGACCGGCGACTACGAGGCGAAGATCAAGGTCTTCGCCGAGTGCACGGTCACCGAACTGCTCACCACCGACGGCGCCATCGCCGGCGCGTTCGGGTACTGGCGCGAGAGCGGCCGGTTCATCCTGTTCGACGCGCCCGCGGTCGTGCTCGCCACCGGCGGCATCGGCAAGTCGTTCAAGGTGACGTCGAACTCGTGGGAGTACACCGGCGACGGTCACGCGCTGGCCCTGCGGGCGGGCGCCAAGCTGATCAACATGGAGTTCGTCCAGTTCCACCCGACCGGGATGGTCTGGCCGCCGAGCGTCAAGGGCATCCTCGTCACCGAGGGCGTGCGCGGTGACGGCGGCGTGCTCAAGAACTCCGACGGCAAGCGGTTCATGTTCGAGTACGTGCCGGACGTCTTCAAGGGCCAGTACGCGGAGAGCGAAGACGAAGCCGATCGCTGGTACTCCGACCAGGAGAACAATCGCCGCACGCCGGACCTGCTGCCCCGCGACGAGGTCGCGCGCGCGATCAACTCCGAGGTCAAGGAGGGGCGCGGGTCCCCGCACGGCGGCGTCTTCCTCGACATCGCGAGCCGGCTGCCCGCCGAGGAGATCAAGAAGCGGCTGCCGTCGATGTACCACCAGTTCAAGGAACTCGCGGACGTCGACATCACGGCCGAGCCGATGGAGGTCGGGCCGACCTGCCACTACGTCATGGGCGGCATCGAGGTCGACCCGGACACGGCCGGCGCGAGCGTGCCCGGCCTGTTCGCGGCCGGTGAGTGCTCGGGCGGCATGCACGGCTCCAACCGGCTCGGTGGCAACTCGCTGTCGGACCTGCTGGTGTTCGGCCGGCGCGCGGGCCTCGGCGCGGCCGAGTACGTGCAGGGCCTCGAGAACCGGCCCGCCGTCAGCGAGTCCGATGTGGACGCCGCGGCGAAGATGGCGCTCGCGCCGTTCGACCCGCCCGCGGGTGCGTCAGCGGAGAACCCGTACACGCTGCACACCGAGCTGCAGCAGTCGATGAACGACCTGGTCGGCATCATCCGCAAGGCCGGCGAGATCGAGCAGGCCCTGACGAAGCTGGCCGAGCTGCGGCAGCGCATCCTGCACGTCACCGTGGAAGGGCACCGGCAGTTCAACCCGGGCTGGCACCTGGCGGTCGACCTGCGGAACATGCTGATGGTCAGCGAATGCGTCGCGAAGGCGGCGTTGACGCGGACCGAAAGCCGCGGCGGGCACACGCGGGACGACTTCCCGGGCATGGACCCCGAGTGGCGGCACAAGCTGCTGGTGTGCTCGGCGTCCGGGGGCGACAACCCCGTCGTCCCGGACATCGGCGTCGAAGTCAAGGAGCAGGTGCCGCTGCGGCAGGACCTGCTGGAGCTGTTCGAGTTCGGCGAGCTCGGGAAGTACTACACCGATGCCGAGCTGGAGACGCACCCGGGGAGCAAGGCATGAGTTACAAGGCGAGTTTCCGGGTCTGGCGCGGCGACGACACGGGCGGCGGGCTGCAGGACTTCACGGTGGAGGTGAACGAGGGCGAGGTCGTCCTCGACATCATCCACCGCCTGCAGGCCACCCAGGCGTCGGACCTCGCGGTGCGCTGGAACTGCAAGGCGGGCAAGTGCGGCTCGTGCTCGGCGGAGATCAACGGCAAGCCGCGCCTGCTGTGCATGACGCGGATGTCGACGTTCACCGAGGAAGAGGTGATCACGGTGACGCCGATGCGGACGTTCCCGGTGATCCGCGACCTCGTCACCGACGTGTCCTTCAACTACACGAAGGCGCGCGAGATCCCGTCGTTCACCCCGCCCGCCGACCTCAAGCCCGGCGAGTACCGGATGCAGCAGGTGGACGTCGAGCGGTCGCAGGAGTTCCGGAAGTGCATCGAGTGCTTCCTGTGCCAGAACACCTGCCACGTCGTGCGCGACCACGAGGAGAACAAGGAGTCCTTCGCCGGGCCGCGCTACCTGATGCGCATCGCGGAGCTGGAGATGCACCCGCTCGACGTCGCCGACCGGCGCGACGCCGCGCAGGAGGAGCACGGCCTCGGGTACTGCAACATCACCAAGTGCTGCAGCGAGGTCTGCCCGGAAGGCATCCACATCACCGACAACGCGCTCATCCCGATGAAGGAGCGCGTCGCGGACCGCAAGTACGACCCGATCGTCTGGCTGGGCAACAAGCTCTTCCGCCGCGACAAGTGATCCGTGCCCCGCACCTGGCAAGGTGGGGGCATGGAGATCGAGCTGCTGACGCCGTCGGTTGACCGCGCCGTGGTCGAACGGATCACGGCGCTGGTCAACCACGTCTACGCCGAGTCCGAGAAGGGGCTTTGGCTGGGGAGCACCGACCGGACCGACGGCGATGAGGTCGCCGGGTTCGTGCGGGCCGGGGAGATCGCCGTTGCGCTGGTGGACGGGGATCTGGCCGGGTCCGTGCGGGTCCGGCGCCTTGACGACGTGACCGGGGAGTTCGGCATGCTCGCCGCCGATCCGGGGCGGCGGGGGCTGGGGATCGGGCGGGAGCTCGTGCGGTTCGCCGAGGCCGCCGGCCGGGCGGCCGGGTGCCGGGAGATGCAGCTCGAACTGCTGGTGCCACGTGAGTGGACGCATCCGTCGAAGCAGTTCCTCGCCGAGTGGTACGGGCGGCTCGGCTACCGCGTGACGCACCGGGCCGATCTCGCCGAGGACTACCCGCACCTCGCGCCGTCGCTCGCCACGCCGTGCGACTTTCTCGTCTACCGCAAGGACCTCGCGTGACCCTGCTCGCCGGGGCGCGGGTGTTCGACCCCGAAACCGGGGAGACGACCCGGGCGGACGTCCGGCTGGACGGCTCGCGCATCGCCGAGGTGGGGCCGGGGCTCGACGGCGGTGAGCGGGTCGACTGTTCGGGCGGGCTGCTGGTGCCCGGGCTCATCGACTGCCACGTGCACGTCGCGTTCCGGCGGCCGGAGCCGCTGCCCCGCAGCGCGCGGATCCTCGAGGCCGTGCCCGTGCTGCGCCGGTTGCTGGCGCGCGGGATCACCACCGTCCGGGACGCCTGGGGTGCCGACGCCGGGTTCAAGCACGCGCTGCGCGAAGGCTGGATCACCGGGCCGGACCTGCTCGTCAGCCTGCGCCAGCTGGGGCCGACCGGCGGGCTCGGCGACACCTGGGACCCGGCCGCGGGCACCGTCGACAACTACGGCGACCCGGCCCTGCCGGACCCGCTGTTCGACGGGCCCGACGCCGCCCGCGCGGCCGTGCGCCGGATGGTGCGGGCGGGCGCCGACTGGATCAAGGTCGGCGCGAGCGGGGCGCTGTGGTCGGTCCGCGCGGGCATGGACGTCCGCCCCACCGACGACGAGCTCGCCGCGCTGGTCGACGAAGCCGGCCGCTGCGGGCGCGATGTCCTGGCGCACGCGCACACGTCGGCCGCCGTGGTGTCGGCCGCCCGCGCCGGGGCGCGCAGCGTCGAACACGGCACCTTCCTCGACGACTCCGCCGTCGCCGCCCTGGCCGAGGCCTGGTACGTGCCGACGCTCTCGCCGTTGCACGACAGCGAATTCGCCGAGACGCACCGGCGCTCGCTACGTCTCGCCGCGGACGCCGGCGTCCGGATCGCCGCGGGCTCGGACCTCGCGCCGCGTCCGCATGTCGACTTGACGACCGAGCTCCGGTTGCTGGCGGACGTCCTCGGCGACGCGGCCGCCCTGAAGGCGGCGACGTCCGAAGCCGCGCGCCTGCTCCGGCTCGACGACGACCGCGGCCGGATCGAGCCGGGGCTGCGCGCGGACCTGGTGCTGCTCGACGGCACGGACCTGGCCGTCGCCGACCTGCCCGGACGGATCCGGGCGGTCTGGCACGACGGGGAGCCGGTCGACGGGGTCAGGTCGTCATGAGATCGAACTCCTCGGCCAGGCGGACCAGGAAGTCCCGCGACTCCCCTTCGGGCAACGCGACTTGCTCCAGGCGCGTGCGAAGGACGTAGAAGGCTTCGACCGCCACCCGGTCGTCGACGAACAGCCCGGCGGTGAACGTCTCTTCGTAGGCCACCGGCGGGTGTTCGGCGAACTCGAGGAGGGTGAACCGGCTGCTGACGAGGTGGTACGGCGGAGCGGACGCGGGGACGACGCGGATGGTGCAGTGCGGGAGGTTGGTGGCCAGCACGAGGTACTGCAGTTGTTCGTGCATCAGGGCCGGGTCGCGCAGGATCGCTCTCAGGGTGTGCTCGTAGACGAAGTAGATGCAGTGGGGCGGGTCCCGGCGCTGCAGCAGCCGCTGCCGGTCGATCCTGGCCTGGATCAACGGTTTCAGCCGGTCGGTGGTGTACCGGCCGGACATCTCGTAGAGGGTGCGCACGTAGTCCTCGGTCTGCAGCATGCCGGGCAGCGCCGTCGGGCTGTTCGAGATCACCGTGGTCGCCAGGTTCTCCTGGATGATCAGGGACCTCATCGGGTCGACGAGCTTGTCGAAGTACGGCCGCACCCAGTACTGCTCGCCCGGTGGCCGGGTGAGCTCCAGCAGCCGCGCGCGCTCCGCGGCGTCGGTGCCGCAGAGCGCGAGGTAGATCGCCGCGTCGATCGGGGAGACGCGGCGGCCGTTCTCCCAGCCGGACACCTTCGACGCCGACCAGTGGGCGCGCCGCGCGACTTCGCGCAGCGACAGGTGCTTCGCCTCGCGCTGCGTCTTCAACTCGATGCCCATCTCCCGAGTGCGCACCGTGCTCTTTTCGGTCATGCTCGGACGGTAAGGGGAGGTACCGACAAAATTTGCGCTGCCACGCTGGGGTTCACCGGAACGTATGTCGGTGTTCTGGTCGTGTGACAATGGAATCCGCTCGCGAAGCGCTGCGAAGCAGCTTCGCACAAGGAAGGGCGCTTCGCGCGTTAGGGAGGCGAATTGGTGTGGTGCCCCCGGTCGCGTCGATGTTCACCGTATCGTACGTAGCTGTTCTGCTTGTGCGACAACGAGAAGGAGCGCGAAGTACCTTCGCGCGGCGAAGCGTGCTTCGCGTGCTGTCGTGTTCGCCAGACATTCAGGAATCAATGCCGCGAAGCGGTTTCGCATAATGAAGCGCGCTCCGCGTGTCAGTAAGTCATAATGGCATTCATGACGTTCTTTTCCGGAATCGCGTTGAGTCGCCGGTTCTACGCCGAAGCGGTCGCGCCGCGTGTCGGCGGACGGCACAGCGCTGCGTTGCTCGGGCCCGGCTCCGAGGTGCTCGGCTTCGACACCGAGCGCTCCACCGACCACGACTGGACCGCTCGTGTCTTCCTGTTCGTCCCCGGCGGCCGCGGCCCGGAGGTGCCGCCGACCTTTCTCGGGCACCCCACGAAACTGGTTGTCGCGAAGCTCGACGACTGGACGCGCGACTTCCTCGGCTTCGACCCGCGGCACCCAGAGCCGCAGGACTGGCTCGCCACCCCGACCCAGGTCTTCGCCGAGTTCACCGCCGGCGCCGTCTTCCACGACGACCTCGGGCTCGAAGCGCTGCGAAGCCGCGTCGCCTGGTACCCGCACGACGTCTGGCGGTACGTCCTCGCGTGCCAGTGGCAGCGCATCGGCCAGGAAGAGGCGTTCGTCGGCCGGTGCGGGGAAGCCGGCGACGAGCTGGGCTCGGCCGTCGTCGCCGCGAGGCTCGTGCGGGACCTGATGCGGCTGTGCCTGCTCATGGCGCGCCGGTACCCGCCTTACAGCAAGTGGCTCGGCAGCGCCTTCGCTCGGCTGCCCGCGGCCGCGACGCTCACGCCGTCGCTGGCCGGCGCGCTCGCGGCGACGCACTGGCGAGACCGCGAACACCACCTCGTGACGGCGTACGAGCGCGTGGCCGGGCTGCACAACGCGCTCGGCCTCACCGCCCCGGTGGACCCGCGGGCCCGCCTCTTCTTCGACCGGCCGTTCCGGGTCATCGGCGCGGAGCGGTTCGTGGCGCCGCTGCTCGCCGGGGCGCGGCTGCCGGTCGGCGCCATCGACCAGTTCGTCGACAGCACGGACGCGCTCGGGCACCGCGAACTGACCCGCCGGGTGGTTGACTGCGTGCATGGCTGAACCGAAACCGCGGGACCTGGCCGCCCTGCTGCTGACGCTCACCGTCGTGACCGGGGTCGTCGATGCCGTCAGCTTCCTCGGGCTGGGCCGGGTGTTCGTCGCCAACATGACCGGCAACGTGGTGTTCCTCGGCTTCGCGGCGGCGGGGGAGACGACGCTGTCGGTGCTCGCGTCGCTGACCGCGGTGCTGGCGTTCCTGGCGGGCGCGCTCGCGGGTGGCCGGCTGGCCCGCCGCGAAGACGACTACGACACGCTCCACCAGGCGACGGCGGCCCAAGCGGTGCTGGTCGCGGTGGCGGTCGTGCTGTCGGCGACCCTCGGCACCGGCACCCGGGCGGGCAGCGAACTGCTGATCGTCGTGCTGGGCGTGGCGATGGGCCTGCAGAACGCGGCGGTCCGCCGGATCGGTGCCCCGGACCTGACGACGACCGTCCTGACCATGACGCTGACCGGCTTCGCGGCCGACTCGAAGGCGGCCGGCGGGCAGGGGGCGCACCCGCTGCGGAAGATCGCGGCCGTCGGCGCGATGCTGGTGGGTGCCCTCGCCGGCGGGCTGCTCCAGCTGCACGTCGCGATGTGGACGGCGCTGGCACTGGCGCTCGTGCTGATCGTCGGCGTGCTGGTGGTGCTGCGGGTCAGCCGAGCGCGCGACCGCCGTCCACCAGCAGACGCTGTCCCGTGACGAAGCCCGCCTCCTCCGAGGCGAAGAAGCTCACTGCTGCCGCGACGTCGTCCGGGGTTCCCAGCCGGCCCGCCGGGACCGACTGCCGGTAGTCCTCCCGCTCGGCCGCCGGGACCTCCGCGTGCCGTTCCACCGGGACGAACCCCGGCGCGACCGTGTTGACCGTGATGCCGTCCGGTGCGAGTTCGCGCGCCCACGCGCGGGCCAGGCCGATCTGCGCGCTCTTGGCCGTCGCGTAGGCCGAGCGGCCGGGTGGCGGGCGGTCCGCGACCTCCGAGTCGACGTGCACGACGCGCCCGTACCCGCGGGCGCGCATCCCGGGCAGCACGGCGTGCCCGAGCAGCACCGGCGACCGCACGAAGAAGTCCAGCTGCGCCAGGTGGTCCGGCCAGTCCACTTGCGACACGGGCGCTTCGGGCTGCGGTCCGGTGGCGTTGAGCACGAGCACGCCGATCGGGCCGAGCAGCGCGGTGACGCCGTCGACGAGCTCGCCGACCTGGCGCCGGTCGGTCACGTCCGCGGCGAACGCGGCGGCCCGGCCGCCCTCGGCGAGGATCCCTTCCGCGGCGGTTTTGAGGTCGGCGTCGTCGTGGAGACCGTTGACGGCGACGGAAAACCCGTCGCGCGCCAGTCTCCGCGCGATCACCCGGCCGAGTCCGCGGGAGCTGCCGGTCACCAGTGCGACGCCCATGGGTCCCGACGCTAGGGGAGAGCCGGGGGCAGGACAACCCCACGGCACCGGGCCCGCCTTCGCGGTGAAGCCGGCGCGGCAGACGTCAGCGGACGAAAAAGCGGGTGAGTGCGACTCCGCGCACTCACCCGCTCCGGTGTGAAGACGTGAAGATCAGCCTCCGCCCGAGGCGTTGCCGGTGGCGAAGTCGGTCGCCGCGGTGACCGCCGCCGGGGCGGCTTCCATGGGCTTCGCGCCCCGAGGGGCCTTCTTCCGGCGGGACAGCTTCCGCTCCAGCCACGACGCGAACCACGACAGGAGCAGGTTGAGCGTGATGAAGATGATCGCGATGACGATCAGCGTCGGGATGGTGTTGTTGAAGTTGCCGGTGATCGGCCCCGAGCCGCGGATCAGCTCGTCGTAGCCGATGGTCAGCTGGCCGGCGAGCGCCGTGTCCTTCAGGATGACCACCAGCTGGCTCACCAGGGCCGGCAGCATCAGCGTGATGGCCTGGGGGAGCAGGACGTTGATCATCGTCTGGGTCTTGCGCAGGCCCAGCGCCGAAGCGGCTTCGGTCTGTCCCTTCGGGAGCGACAGGATGCCCGCGCGGAACACCTCCGCCATCACCGAGCCGTTGTAGAGCACCAGGCCCGTGACGGCGGCGAACAGCGGGCGGGTGTCCGCCTCGATCGGGGTGTAGTACGCGTACAGCGCCGCGCCGAACACCATCAGCAGCAGCACCGGGATGGCCCGGAAGAACTCGACCACCGCGCCGACCGGGATGCGCACCCACTTGTGCTGCGACAGCCGGCCGATGCCGAGCAGGGCACCGATCGGCAGCGCGATCACGATCGACAGCGCGGCCGCTTCGAGCGTCTTCAGCAGGCCGGGCAGCAGGAACTGCGTCCAGGTCGAGCCTTCGATGAACGGCTTCCAGAGGGCGCCGGCCCACTGGCCCTTCTCGTCGAAGCCGGTGTAGACGAACCACGCCACCAGGAGCAGCACCAGCACGAACAGGACCGTGTAGATCCAGTTGCGGGCCTTGGCCTTCGGGCCGGGCGCGTCGTAGAGGACGGACTGCGTGCTCATCGCTTGACCTCGGCTTTCTTGGCGACCCAGCCCAGCAGCAGGCCGAGCGGCAGGACCAGCGCGACGAACACCAGCGCGAACAGGATGAAGACGAGGAACAGCGAGTCGGACTCGTTCTCCACCATCGTCGACATCAGCAGCGACGCTTCGGCGACGCCGATGACCGAGGCGACCGTCGTGTTCTTGAGCAACGCGATCAGGACGTTCGCCAGCGGCGCGATCACCGCGCGGAACGCCTGCGGCAGCACGATCAGGCCCAGCACCTGCAGGAAGTTGAGCCCCAGGGCCCGCGCCGCCTCGGCCTGGCCGACGGGCACGGTGTTGATGCCGGACCGCAGCGACTCGCAGACGAACGTGGCCGTGTAGACGACGAAGCCCAGCACGGCCAGCCGGAACGCGTTGTCCGCCAAGGACGTCGGGGAATCCGGTGCGGCCAGGTTGATGCCCAGCGTGGACGAAAGACCCAGCGACGTGAAGATGATGATGACCGTCAGCGGGGTGTTCCGGAAGATGTTGACGTACGCCGTGGCGAAGCCGCGCATGATCGGCACCGGGCTGACCCGCATCGCCACCAGGATCGTGCCCCAGACGAGCGCGCCGATCGCCGAGAAGAACGTCAGCTGGATCGTCGTCCAGAACGCGCCGACGAGGTCGTAATCAGGGTTGTTGAGGAACTCGAACACGGTTGTCCAACCTGGCCTCGGTATGGGAACGGTGCGCCGCGGTCACGGCGCACCGTTCGACTTCACAAACCGGATATCAGGGAGCGATCGCGGGCGCGGCCGGGATCTTGTAGCCCGACGGGCCGACGTTCGTCTGCAGCGACTTCTCCCAGGAGCCGTCCTGCTCCATCTGCTGGATGGCCTTGTTGATCGCGGCCTTGCCGTCCGCGTCGTCCTTCTTCAGGCCGACGCCGTAGTTCTCGTCGGTGAAGCCCTTGCCGACCAGCTTCAGCTTGCCGGGCTGCTGCGCCGCGTAGCCGGCGAGGATGACGTCGTCGGTGGTCATCGCGTCCACCGTGCCGTTGAGGAGCGCGGTCACGCAGTCGGTGTACTTGCCCACCTCCTGCAGCTGCACCTCCTTGGCGTACTTCGTCTTCACGTTCTGCGCCGGGGTCGAGCCCTTGACCGAGCAGAGCTTCTTGTTGCCGGTCAGCGACTCGGGGCCGGTGATGTCGGTGTTGTCCTGGCGCACGAGCAGGTCCTGGTGCGCGATGAAGTACGGGCCGCCGAAGGAGACGTCGTTCTTGCGCTTGTCGGTGATCGAGTAGGTGGCGACGATGAAGTCGACCTCACCCTTCTTGATCAGGTCTTCGCGCTGCGCGGACTGCGCTTCCTTCCAGGTGATCCCCGACTCGTCGACGCCGAGCTGCTTCGCGATGTACTTCGCGACGTCGACGTCGAAGCCGGCGTAGGTGCCGTCCGGCTTCTTCAGGCCGAGGCCCGGCTGGTCGAACTTGATGCCGATCGTCAGCTTCTTGTTGTCCTTGGCCCGCTGGACCAGGTTCTTGTCGCCGCTCGCGCCGCTGCCGGACCCGCCGCCGCAGGCCGTCAGGGCCAGCCCGGCGGCCATCACGACCGCGCCGACCTGCAGAACTCGGTTCAACCGCATCGTCTCTCAGGTTCCTTCCGAATCTCGCCCGGCCGCGTGGCCGGGGAAAGTGCTCAGTGGGTCAGGATCTTGCCGAGGAAGTCCTTCGCGCGCTCGCTCTTGGGCGCGGTGAAGAACTCTTCCGGCGTCGTGTCCTCGACGATCTCGCCGTCGGCCATGAAGATCACCCGATCGGCTGCCCGGCGGGCGAAGCCCATCTCGTGGGTGACGACCAGCATCGTCATGCCGTCCTTGGCCAGGCCGGTCATCACGTCCAGGACCTCCTGGACCATCTCCGGGTCCAGCGCCGAGGTCGGCTCGTCGAACAGCATGACCTTGGGCCGCATGGCCAGGGCCCGCGCGATCGCGACGCGCTGCTGCTGGCCACCCGAAAGCTGGGCCGGGTACTTGTCGGCCTGGTTGGCGATGCCGACGCGCTCCAGCAGCTCCATCGCCGTCTTGCGGGCCTCGTCCTTCGAGGCCTTGCGGACCTTCGTCGGCGCCAGCATCACGTTCTCGACGATGGTCTTGTGCGCGAACAGGTTGAACGACTGGAACACCATGCCGACGTCGGCGCGCAGGGCCGCCAGGGCCTTGCCCTCCGCGGGCAGCGGGACGCCGTCGACGGCGATCTCGCCCGAGTTGATCGGCTCGAGGCGGTTGATCGCCCGGCACAGGGTCGACTTCCCCGAGCCCGACGGACCCAACACCACCACGACCTGGCCGCGGGGCACCTCGAGCGTGATCTCCCTGAGCACGTGCAGGTCGCCGAAGTACTTGTTCACGGCGGACGCCTTGATCATCGGCGCCGCCACCTCCGCGGTCATCTGGCCTCCAGGGTCGTTCGAATGCGGCGTGGGTCACCACGCGATGGCGAGAACCTACCGTTGCTGCACCGGCTGGCAAGCCGAGTTGAGCAATACTTAGGGTTTCAACTGCGTATCGATGTCCCATTTGGGAGTATCGGCGTCAGGGTAACCCACAGTCACCGGCCGGGTGGCTCGTGCGTCCCGTGACGGGACGTCCTAGAGTTCGGCGCTACCGGCCGGTGAGGCAGGTCACCATGGGAGGCGGACGGGGTGCGGGTGCTGCTGGTGGAGGACGACGACCGGGTCGCGGGCGCCCTCATCCCGGCGCTGACCCGGCGCGGGCTGGCGATCGCCCGGCTCGCCACCGGCGCCGGCGTGCTCGAACGCGTCCACGAGGTCGACGTCATCCTGCTCGACCTGGGCCTGCCGGACATCGACGGGGTGACGCTGTGCCGCCAGATCCGCGCGGTCAGTGACGTCGCGATCATCGTCGTCTCGGCGCGCGGCGAGGTCGACGACCGGATCGCGGGCCTGCGTGCGGGCGCCGACGACTACCTGGTCAAGCCCTACGACGTCGAGGAGCTGCTCGCCCGGGTCGAGGCCGTGCGCCGCCGCCGCGGCGAGCACGCGGTCAGCGAGCCGGTCGTGATCGAGGTCGGGGACGTCAGCGTCGACCTGTCGCGGCACGAGGTGCTCGTCGACGGGCGCGCGATCGCGTTGTCCCGCAAGGAGTTCCAGGTGCTCGCGCTGGTGGCGGGCGCGCGCGGCGCGGTGTGCTCGCGCGAGCACGTGCTCACCGAGGTGTGGGGCCACCGCGGCCCCGCGGAGAGCCGTTCGCTGGACGTCCACGTCGCGACGCTGCGGACGAAGCTGGGCCGCCCGGCCCTGATCGAGACGGTCCGCGGGGTCGGCTACCGGCTCGGCGGCCAGACCGCCCGGAGCTGACGCCGTGCGGGTCCGGCTGCAGGGCATCGTGCTGACCCTGGTCGCGCTCCTGGTGTTCGGCCTGGGCATCCCCCTCGCCACGTCCATCGCGGCCGGCGCGCGGCAGGACCTGTTCCTCGACCGGCTGACCGACACCGCCCGGTTCGCTTCGCTGGCGCAGCGGCCGCTGCTCGACAACAAGCCGTACCTGCTCGAGCCCGACGTGCGCCGCTACACGGAGGTGTACGGCGTCCAGGTGATCGTCGTCGACCAGGACGGCAAGCCGGTCGTCACCTCGCTCGGCCCGGCGGCCGCGCGGATCGACCTCAAGGCCGAGCGGATCAGCGACCCCGTCCACGAAGCGCTGGCCGGCCGCCGGTCGCAGCCCTCCGGCGTGCTGATGCCGTGGGATTCGACGCCGCTGGTGCTCGCCGAGCCGGTGCTCGCCGACGGCGAGGTGCGCGGCGCGGTGCTCACCGTGTCCGACACCGGGACCGAGCGCGCCGAAGTGCTGTGGTGGTGGCTGCTGCTCGCCGCCGGCGGGATCCTCGCCTTCGTGCTGGCGCTGGCCGTGGCGATCCCGGTCGTCCGGTGGATCCTGCGGCCGGTGAAGCGGCTCGACGACGCGACCGGGGCGCTGGTGGCGTCCGTGGTCAGCGGCCGGGAGGCCGAGCCGGTGGGGGAGGGCGGCGGGCCGCCGGAGCTGCGGCAGCTCGGGCGGTCGTTCGACCGGATGGCCGAGAGCGTGTCCGGCGCGCTGGCCGCGCAACGCGCGTTCGTCGCGGACGCCTCCCACCAGCTGCGCAACCCGCTGACCGCGCTGAAGATCCGGCTCGGGAACCTCGAAGGCCACGTCGTGGACGAGCAGTCCGCCGCCGACCTGGAGGCCGCGCGGATCGACGCCGGGCGGCTGCACCAGATCCTCGACGGCCTGCTCTCGATGGCCCGCGCCGAGGCCTCCGGCGGCGAGCTGGACCCCGTGGTGCTGGACGAGGTGGTGGCCGAGCGCGTCGCCGACTGGTCGGTGGTCGGCGAGGCCCGGGACGTGCGGCTGGTCGTGGCCGCCGCAGGCGACGGCGCGCGGGTCCGGATGCCGCCGCGCGGTGCCGAGACGATCCTGGACGCGCTGCTGGACAACGCGCTGAAGTTCACCGCGGCCGGGACGGACATCCGGGTCGCGGTCGAGCGCGAAGGCGACGAAGTCAGCCTGTCTGTGCGCGACCACGGCCCGGGGCTGCCGCCGGAGGAGCTCGAGCGCGCGCTGGACCGGTTCTGGCGCAGCCCGGCCCACCAGAACGTGCCGGGTTCGGGCCTGGGCCTGGCGATCGTCAGCGAGCTGACCGCGCACTCCGACGGCAAGCTGGCCCTGGACCTGCCCGAAGGCGGCGGCCTGCGGATCACGATGACGTTCCCGGCCGCCTAGGTCTTGACCGCCCGGTAGTAGCGCAGCGCGCCCGGGTGCAGCGGGATCGGCTGGGTCTCGATGCCCGGGTGGACGTCGATCGACAACGCCGCCGGGTTGGCCACGGCGAGCTGCTGGCGGGCGTCGAACAGGCCGCGGACCAGCGCCTCGGCGACGTCGTCGCTCATCGACTTCGGCACCACCAGGAAGTTCGGCACCAGCAGCGTGGTCACCGGGCCCGTCTGGTTGTAGGTGCTGGCCGGGATGGACGCGGTGCCGTAGACCTGGTTGAGCTCCTGCATCTTCGGCATCACGTCGGCGATGTCGAGCAGGCGCAGCGACTGCTTGTCGTTGTACTTGGCCAGGCCGGGCGTCGGCAGGCCGCCGGACCAGAAGAACGCGTCGATCTGGCCGCCGAGCAGGGCGCTCACGGAGTCGTCCAGGCCGCGCGCGCTCGTGGTGACCGAGCCGGCGAGCCCGGTCGCCTCCAGCAGCCGGCTGGCGATGTACTCGACGCCCGAAGACGGCGCGCCGGTCGCGATCCGGCGGCCGCGCAGCTGCTCGACGGTCCGGATGTCGGAGTCGGTGCGCACGACGATGTGCAGGTAGTCGTCGTGGATGCGGGCGAGGGTGGCCAGCCGCGGGTCGCGCTTGTACCGGTCGGCGGCGACGTCCGCGGCGACGAACGCGACGTCGGCGGTCCCGGCGAGCACCCGGTCGAGGTTGTCGGGCGAGCCCTGGGTCTGCAGCACGGCGGGCCGGTCGATGTCCAGGCCGGCGGCCCACGCCGTGGCGAGGGTCTGGGCGAGCTTGTCGTAGACGCCGCCGGAGTTGCCCGCGGCGATCCGCAGCTTCAAGCCGCTGAACCCGGAGCTGCACGCGGTGAGCGCCAGCAGCAGGGCGCCCGCCAGCGCGAGCGCTCGTCTCCGCCGCGTGCCGGTCACCGCCCGATCGTGCCAGATCCGGTGGCCGAGTGGTTGGTCACCGGCCACGCGGGCATGCTGCGGAGGACGAAGGGAGCACGGCGTGGACGTCGTCGTCGTGGGTGGCGGGCTGGCGGGGCTGAGCGCGGCGGCGCGGCTGAGCCGGGCCGGGGCCGAGGTCACCGTGCTGGAAGCGGGTGACGACGTCGGCGGCCGGGTGCGCACCGACGTCGTCGACGGGTTCCGCCTCGACCGCGGGTTCCAGGTGCTGCTGCCCGCGTACCCGGCGGTGCGGCGGCTGGCCGACGTCGGCGCGCTGCGGCCGCGGCCGTTCACGCGCGGCACGGTCGCGATGACGGGTTCCGGGCGCCGCTGGCTCGCCGGGCCGTGGCACGGCGTCTCCGCGGTGCGTGGTGCCGCGGAGTTCTTCGCGGGCCGTCCGGTCGACAGCGTGCGGATGGCGGGGCTGGCCGTCCGGGACGTGCTGACGGCGGCCCGCGGCGACAGCGGGCGCACCACCGCCGAAGAGCTGCGGCGCTGGGGGCTGTCGCGGGCCACGGTCGAAGAGGTGCTGCGGCCGTTCCTCGCCGGGGTGTTCCTCGACCCGGCGCTGGCGACGTCGGGCCGGCTGTTCCACCTGATCTGGCGCAGCTTCCTGCGCGGCGGCGGGGTGCTGCCGGCCGAGGGCATGCAGGCGCTGCCGCGGCAGCTGGCCGCCGGGCTGCCGGTCCGCACCGGCGTCGAGGTCGCGGAGGTCACCGCGGACGGCGTCCGCACGACGGCGGGGGAGGACGTGCGGGCGCGCGCGGTCGTGGTGGCGACCGAGGGCGACACGGCCGCGCGGCTGCTGCCCGGCGTCGAGGCGCCGGACTGGCACGCGGTGACGACCTTCTACTACCGCGCCGGGGTCTCGCCCCTGCACTCGCCGACGCTGATCGTCGACGGCCTGGACGAGCTGCTGCTCAACACGGCGGTGCTCAGTGACGTCGCGCCGGGCTACGCGCCGCCCGGGTCGGCGTTGATCTCGGCGTCGGTGCCCGGCCGCGCCGACCCCGGTCTGGAACCGCGGGTGCGGCAGCGCTTGGCGCGCGTCTACGAGACGGACACGGCCGGCTGGGAGCTGCTGAAGGTGTACGCGCTGCCCCGGGCGTTGCCGGTGTTCGGTGCGGGTGCTCCCCTGCGGCGCCCGGTGCGCGTGAGCCGCGGCCGGTACGTCTGCGGCGACCACCGCGACACGCCTTCGGTGCAGGGGGCGCTGGTTTCGGGGCAGCGCGCGGCGGCCGCGGTGCTCGCCGACCTCGCGGCCTGACGGCCCGGTGCCGGCGCACCGGGCCGCCTCCGTCCACAGTGGACCTCCGGTCACCGGCTGCGGGCGACGATGTCCCCCTGCGAGGTCGTGGCGCGGATCCGCAGGTCCGCGGCGCCGTCGTTCTTGAGCGAGTTGTCGACGCGGCCGTAGGACGTGCCGGCGTCCAGGGAGGCCGAGACCCCGGCGGCCGCGCCGACCGAGATGGCGCCGGACCGGGTGCTCAGCACCACCTCGCCGCGGACGGCTTCGGCGATGCGGATGTCACCGCGGGCGGTGCTGATCTGCGCCGGGCCGTCCAGGCGGCCGACCTCGACGTCGCCGTCGGTGGCGGTGAGCCGGACGCTCGCCGCCCGGGCCAGCTTGATCTCGCGGTACGCGCCCTCGAAGGCGACGTCGCCCAGGCGGCCGGTCCCGTGCAACTCGGCGGCGGCGGCCTTGGCCTCGACACGCGAACCGGCGGGCAGTTCGACGGTGATCTCGACGGATCCGGTGGGGCCGAAGAACCGGTTCTCCGGCTCCGGCGTGCGGACCCGCAGGACGCCGTCGGCGAACTCGACCGTGGTCCGGCCGGCCGTCTTGACGTCGCGGTTCTTGCCCGGGTCCGCGGGCCGGACCTCGACCGTGGTGTCGGCGCGGTCGGCGGCGACGAGCCGGACGCGGCCCGCGGGGAGGTCGAGGAGAGCGGCGATCGGGGCGGGGGTGGCGAAGGTCTGCATCGTGAGCTCCTGTGCGGTCGTGGTGTGCCTTGCTGGAAACCACGATCGCCGGGGCGGCTGACACCCGGCGGCCACCGCGCTGACACGGTGGCTGACACGGCGGGGCCCGTGCGGAGGGGCATGGCTGACTCCCGGTGAGCCGGCCCCTGGGCGGGTGGCGGCGCCACGCAGAGGGTCGATACGGAACCGGTTCCGAGGATCGCCCCGGGACCCCGGGCTGTCAAGGGTTGACAGGTCCGGGGCGGTGGTATGAACCTTTTCACCGATCGTCCCCGCCGGCCCTCGTGGGCATCCGCCCGGCGTCACGGGACGAGCCGGACGACGCCGTCCCCTGACCGGCGGCGGGTCCGCCCCACTTCCCGGCCAGGGAGGAACCATGCCCACGAACGCCCTGCCGCGGCGCCGCCGCCGCGGACCCGGAACCCGCTTGGCGACGCTGGCGGCCGCCCTCGCGGTCGCCGCGCTCGGCCTCGCCGCCCCCGCCGCCCAGGCGGCGGACACCCTGATCTCGCAGGGAAAAGCCGTCACCGCGTCATCGGTGGAGAACGCCGGGACACCGGCTTCCGCCGCGGTGGACGGCAACACCGGCACCCGCTGGTCGTCGCAGTTCAGCGATCCACAGTGGATCCAGGTGGACCTCGGCGGTGCCGCGACGATCAGCCGGGTCGTGCTGAACTGGGAGGCCGCCTACGCGACGGCGTTCCAGGTCCAGGTGTCCGACAACGCTTCCGGCTGGTCCACTGTGTACCAGACGACCAGCGGGACCGGCGGCACGCAGACCCTGAACGTGACCGGCGCCGGCCGGTACGTCCGGCTGTACACGACGGCCCGGGCCACCCCGTACGGCGTCTCGCTGTGGGAGTTCCAGGTCTACGGCACCGGCGGCGGCACCACCCAGCCCGGCGCGGGCGTCCCGCCCGACTCGTTCTGGGGTGACACCTCGAGCATCCCGGCCGCGCGCAACGTGCTCACCGTGAAGGTGCTCAACCGGACCAACGGCAAGTACCCGGACAGCCAGGTGTACTGGAACTTCGGCGGCCAGACGCATTCGATCGCCGAGCAGCCCTACATCGACATGCCGGCCAATTCGGCCGGCCGGATGTACTTCTCCCTCGGCACCCCGAACGGCCAGTACGCCGACTTCATCGAGTTCACCGTCGGCCCGGACGTGTTCAACGGCAACACCACCCGGGTCGACGCGTTCGCGCTGAAGCTCGCCATGCGGCTGCACGCGCACGACGGCTACGACGTCCAGGTCGGCGACGACTACGGGCTGTTCCAGGAGGACCGGTCGGCCACCTTCGCCCGCTTCCAGGCCGAGGTGCCGACCGAGTTCAAGGGGCTGGCGACGGTGAACGCGCCGTACCGGATCCCGGCCCCGGGCAGCGCGCCCGACTTCCGCGCGGGTGGCAAGTACGCGAACTACTTCACCGCCTACGCGCAGTCGGTCGGCGTCAACGAGCCGACGTCGAACATCACCGGCTGCGCGGGTTCGCTGGCCGGCAACCCGAACACGTGCGCGGCGCTGAACCGGCACACCGCCCAGCTGCCGCAGTCGCAGTGGCAGGACCCGGCGAACTACTACAAGGCCGCGCCGGCGAACTACTACGCGAAGTTCTGGCACGACCACGGCATCAACCACCTCGCGTACGGCTTCCCGTACGACGACGTGGCCGGGCAGTCCTCGTTCGTCTCTCACGGGGACCCGCAGTGGCTGGTGGTCGCCGTCGGCTGGTGACGCGCTCCGGTGCGCCGCAGCCTCGGATCGTGTGAGGGGTCGGCGTACAGGGGCGGGCAGCCGCCGGTGATCGCCTCGGGGCGCAGCTCGTAGTGCCAGGGTTCGTTGCGGTAGATCTGGCACAGCCCGTACCGCGCGCCGTGCGCGGACAGCCACACCCGGGCCGCGGCGGGCCCGATGTCGACGGCTTCCCCCGACACGTGCGCCGACGTGTCGGGGGTCGCCACCCAGCGGGCGGCCGCCTCCGCCGAGCCGTACTTCGCGACGGCTTGGCGGAGCAGCCCCGCCTGGTACTCCGGGGACCGCCAGCCGCCGTTGACGAAGATCTCGACGCCGTCGGCCGCGGCGTCGGCCGCTGCCCGGCGCAGGGCGGCGAGCAGGCCGGGGCCGAGGTTGGCCACGGCCGGGACGTCGGCGAAGACGGTCACGGGGACGGGAACGGCGCAGTCGTGGGTCATGCCCCGAGTGAAGGCAGCGGGGTGTTGCCGGGGCGTACCCGGTTTTCGATATGCGCGCGAAATGCGCCGCCTCGTAGCATCGGGCGCATGCGTGTGCTGATCGTCGAAGACGAGCCCTACCTGGCGGAAGCCGTCCGCGACGGGCTGCGCCTGGAGGCGATCGCGGCCGACATCGCCGGCGACGGGGACACCGCGCTGGAGCTGCTGAGCGTCAACTCCTACGACATCGCCGTGCTCGACCGGGACATCCCCGGGCCGTCCGGTGACGAGGTCGCGCGGCGGATCGTCGCCTCCGGCAGCGGGACGCCGATCCTGATGCTGACCGCCGCCGACCGGCTCGACGACAAGGCCACGGGGTTCGAGCTCGGCGCCGACGACTACCTCACCAAGCCGTTCGAGATGCGGGAGCTCGTGCTGCGGCTCCGGGCGCTGGACCGCCGGCGGGGGCACAGCCGGCCGCCGGTGCGGGAGATCGCCGGGCTGCGGCTGGACCCGTTCCGCCGCGAGGTCTACCGCGACGGCCGGTACGTCGCACTGACCCGCAAGCAGTTCGCCGTGCTCGAAGTGCTCGTCGCCGCCGAAGGCGGGGTGATCAGCGCCGAAGAGCTCTTGGAACGGGCCTGGGACGAGAACGCCGACCCGTTCACCAACGCCGTGCGCATCACGGTTTCGACCCTGCGCAAGCGGCTCGGCGAGCCCTGGCTGATCGCCACCGTGGCCGGCGTCGGCTACCGCATCGGCGGGGACCGTGGATAGGGAACCCGGGCTGAGCGTCCGCCTCAAGCTCACCCTCAGCTACGCCGGGTTCCTCATGCTCGCGGGGTTCCTGCTGCTCACGGCGGTCTGGGTGTTCCTGCTGCGCGGCACGCCCCTGCACATCCTGATCCCGCGCCCGTCGGACTTCCTGCGCGCGTTCGACCCGCGCAACTTCGGCCCGGCCGTCTTCGGCCCGGCGGCCGTCGCGGTGCTGCTGTTCCTGCTGGTGTTCGGCCTGCTCGGCGGCTGGCTCCTCGCCGGGCGGATGCTCGCGCCGCTGGGCCGGATCACCGAGGCCACCCGGCTGTCCGCGAACGGCTCGCTGTCCCACCGGATCCGCCTGCCGGGCCGCAACGACGAGTTCCGCGAGCTCGCCGACGCCTTCGACACCATGCTCGCCCGGCTCGAAGCGCACGTCGCCGAGCAGCGGCGGTTCGCCGCCAACGCGTCGCACGAGCTGCGCACGCCGCTGGCGATCTCGCAGGCCATGCTCGAAGTCGCCCGCACCGACCCGGACCGGGACGCCGGGGAGCTCGTCGAACGCCTCCACGCCGTCAACGCCCGGGCGATCGAGGTCACGGAGGCGCTGCTCCTGCTCGGCCGCGCCGAGCAGGGCTCCTTCACGCCGGAGCCGGTCGACCTGTCCCTCATCGCGGAGGAGGCGGCCGAATCCCTGCTCCCGTTCGCGGAACGGCACGGCGTCGCCGTCGAGACGTCCGGGGGCGTGACGCCGGCCAGCGGGTCACCGGCCCTGTTGCTGCAGCTGACCACGAACCTCCTGCACAACGCCATCGTCCACAACCTCCCGGAAGCCGGCACCGTGCGGATCGAAACCGCCGTCCGCGCCGGGTTCGTGCTGCTCACCGTCGAGAACACCGGCGCCCAGCTCTCCCCGCGGCTGGTCGCGACGCTCACCGAGCCGTTCCAGCGCGGTGCCGAACGCGTCCGCAGCGGCCCGGCGGGCGTCGGGCTCGGCCTGGCCATCGTCCGCAGCATCACCCGGGCGCACGACGGGATCCTCAACCTCGCTCCCCGTGCCGGCGGCGGGCTGCGCGTCACGGTGCAGCTGCCCGCGCCGTCCGGTCACGCGACGGGGAAGTCGAAGTAGGTGTCCGGGTGGGGCTCGTCCTTCAGCGTGTAGTGCCACCATTCGCGCTCGTACGCGGTGAACCCGCAGTCCTCCATGACGCCGCGCAGGTGGTGCCGGTTCCGCGTCTCGGCCGGCGTGATCCCCTTCGCGCCGTGGTGTGAGCGGGGATCCATCAGGTCGTGGTCGCCGCCCATGGCGGCGAGCTCGCCGGTGCCGAGGTGGTAGAGCGTCAGGTCGACGGTGCTGCCCCGGCTGTGGCCCGATTTCGCGGCCACGTACCCCTGTTCGACCATCCCGGGCCGGTCGATGTTCGGGTAGTGCCGCGGCTTCGTCCGGCCGTCGTCCGGCTGGGCCGACCAGCGCAGGAAGCGGTCGACGGCGCGTTGCGGCCGGTAGCCGTCCCAGACGAGCAGGCCGAAGCCGAGCGATGCGGCCTTTTCCTGCGCGTTCCCCAGGGCGGTGCACAGCGCCCGGGTGCCGACGATCCGGTTCGCCAGGTACCCGTCGACCGGTTTGCCGGTGAAGTTGTCCCACGTGGCGTACTTGGCGTCCCAGCGGATGCCGGGTGCCCACTCGTCGAGGTAGCCGAAGTCGGCGTTCACCGGGCGGTGCCCGTCAGCGCGAGCGCGACGGCCCGGTCGAGCACCTCGGCGAGCGGCAGCCCGGCCGCGGCCATCATCCGCGGGTACCGGCTGTAGGACGTCAAGCCGGGCAACGTGTTGACCTCGTTGAGGACGACCGTGCCGTCCGCCGTCAGGAACATGTCCACGCGCGCCAGCCCCCGGCAGCCCATGGCGCGGTAGATCGCCTTCGCCGTTTCCTGGACGAGCGCGCGCGACTCCGCCGGGATGTCGGCGGGCACGATCGGCGTCGAGTTCTCCGAGCCGCTCTCGGGCGTGCTTTCCTGGTGGATCCGGAAGAAGCCGTGGGACAGCGCGATGTGGTCCACCTCGCCGGCGAACAGCTCCGGGCCGTTGCCCAGGATCGCGCAGCCGACCTCGCTGCCGGCGACGGCTTCCTCGATCAGCACCTTCGAGTCGTACTGGCCCGCGCTCGCCAGCGCGGCCGCCAGCTCTTCCTCCCGGGACACCTTGCTGACCCCGAAGGACGAGCCCGAGCGGGCGGGCTTCACGAAGACCGGGTAGGTGAGCCCGCCGGCGTCTTCGCCGGGGGAGACGATCCGGAAGTCCGGCGTTGCGATCCCGGCACCGCGGGCGACGAGGTAGGCGAGCGACTTGTCCATGCACAGCGCGGAACTCGGGATGTCGCAGCCGGCGTACGGGATGCCGGAGAGTTCCAGCAGGCCCTGGATCGCGCCGTCCTCACCGAACTTGCCGTGCAGCACCGGCAGGACGACGTCCAGGCCGATCAGGTCGTACTTGCCCTCGTCGAGGACGAGCAGCCCGGGGGTGCCGCGGTCCGGCGACAGCACCGCGGGACGCGAATCCGTGCTTTCCCAGTCCGTGTCCGGGCCGTCGCACAGCCGCCAGGTGCCGGTTTTCGTGATCCCGATCCAGAACGGTTCGTACTTCGCGGTGTCGAGGTGCTTCGCGACTTCTTGCGCGGACTTGACGGAGACGGGGTGTTCTTCGGACGCGCCGCCGAAGACGATCCCGGTTTTGAGCCTATTCATGGTGTTTCCCCTCTTCGAAGAGCAGGCAGTTGGCGAGGCTGTGTTCGACGGTGTCGCTCAGCGCGTGGTCCGTGTAGTACGCGGTGTGCGGGCTGATGAGCACGTTCGGCATCCGCTGCAGCCGCGGCAGGGTTGCGTGGCCGAGGGGCTGGGTGCGGCAGTCGGCGTAGAAGATTCCTTCTTCGCCCTCGATGACGTCCAAGGCCGCGCCGCCCAGCCGGCCGCTTTCCAGTGCTTCGGTGAGCGCGGCCGTGTCGAGCAGCGGGCCGCGTCCGGTGTTGACGACGAACGCGCCCGGTTTCATCCCGGCGATGCGGCGGCGGTCCAGGAGGTGGTGGGTGGCCGGGGTGAGCGGGGTGTGGAGCGTGACGATGTCGCTCAGCCGCAGCAGTTCGTCGAGGTCGACGTACTCGACGGCGGTCTGGGGACGCTCGTCGCAGGCCAGGACGCGGCAGCCGAAGCCCCGCAGCCGCTGCACGACGGCCCGGCCGATGCGCCCGGTCCCGACCACGCCGACGGTCAGGTCGCGCAGTTCCTTCCCGCGGACCGCGTTCAGCCGGTAGTCGTGGGTGTCCGTGCGGCGGATGACGCGTTTCGCGTCGCGCACCGCCATCAGCATGAGCATCACGGTGTAGTCGGCCACGCTGTCGGGCGAATAGGCGACGTTCCCGACGGTGATACCGACGGCCCGCGCGTGGTCGACGTCGAGGTGGTCGAAGCCGATGCTCCTGGTCGAAACGTATTCCACGCCTGCCCGGGCGAGGGCGCGCAACGTCGCGTTGGTGACCGTGGTCTTGTGGCCGATGCTGACGCAGCGGTTCCCGGCGGCCAGGTCCGCGGTGGCTTCCGAAACGGCGGCCTCGGTGATGGTCGGCACGACGCCGAAGCGCGGCGCCAGTTCCCGGAACAGCACGGCTTCGTCCGGCCCGCAGCCGTAGATCGTGATCCCCGTCTTCGTGACGACCGTGGCGGACGGGGACGGCAAAGGGCTGGAGGACATGCCGCCAGTCAAGGCGGCGCGGTGTTGCCGTCCCGTATGCGCTTTCCGATACGACGACGATAAGTTACCGTTCGGTAACTTACGGGTTGCGATGCCGCCGTTCTGCCCGCGACGCCGAGGACGTGTGGTCGCGGAAGCCGCCTGGCGGCAGCGACGGCGGTCACGAGCGGCCGAGGCGGCGGCTTCCGCTGGTGGGGCGAGGGTTACCCTGGTGGTCGATGACCGAGAAGCAGGCACCCAGGGCGTACCAGATCCGCACCTTCGGCTGCCAGATGAACGTGCACGACTCCGAGCGGCTCGCCGGGCAGCTCGAGGACGCCGGGTACGCCCCGGTGCGGGAGGGCGCCAAGCCCGACCTGATCGTGTTCAACACCTGCGCCGTCCGGGAGAACGCGGACAACAAGCTCTACGGCACCCTCGGGCACCTGCGGCCGGACAAGGTCGCGAACCCGGACCTGCAGATCGCCGTCGGCGGGTGCCTCGCCCAGAAGGACCGCGGGGAGATCGTCAAGCGTGCGCCCTGGGTGGACGTCGTCTTCGGGACGCACAACATCGGGTCGCTGCCCACCCTGCTCGAGCGCGCCCGGCACAACGCCGAGGCCGAGGTCGAGATCCTCGAATCCCTCGAGACCTTCCCTTCGACGCTGCCCGCGCGACGCGAATCGTCCTATGCGAGCTGGGTGTCCGTTTCGGTCGGGTGCAACAACACCTGCACCTTCTGCATCGTCCCCGCCCTGCGCGGCAAGGAACGCGACCGGCGGCCCGGCGAGATCCTCGCCGAGGTCGAGGCGCTCGTCGCCGAGGGCGTGCTCGAAGTCACCCTGCTCGGCCAGAACGTGAACTCCTACGGCGTCGAGTTCGGTGACCGGCTGGCGTTCGGGAAGCTGCTGCGGGCGACCGGGGGCATCGACGGCCTCGAGCGCGTGCGCTTCACTTCGCCGCACCCGGCCGCCTTCACCTCCGACGTCATCGAAGCCATGGCCGAGACGCCGAACGTCTGCCACCAGTTGCACATGCCGCTGCAGTCCGGTTCCGACCGCGTGCTGCGCGAGATGAAGCGCTCCTACCGCTCGGCGCGCTTCCTGAAGATCCTCGACGAGGTCCGCGCGGCGATGCCGGACGCGGCCATCACCACCGACATCATCGTCGGCTTCCCCGGCGAGACCGAGGAGGACTTCCAGGCCACGCTCGACGTCGTCGAGCAGGCCCGGTTCTCCAGCGCCTTCACCTTCCAGTACTCGATCCGCCCGGGCACGCCGGCCGCGACGATGCCGGACCAGCTGCCCAAGGCGGTCGTGCAGGAGCGCTACGACCGGCTGGTCGAGCTGCAGAACGCGATCTCCTGGGAAGAGAACAAGAAGATCGTCGGCCGGAAGGTCGAGCTGCTCGTCGCCGAGGGCGAAGGCCGCAAGGACGCCGAGACGCAGCGGATGAGCGGCCGCGCCCGTGACGGCCGCCTGGTGCACTTCGCCCCGGGCGACGCGCAGGTTCGCCCCGGCGACGTCGTCGAGACGGTCGTGACCTACGGCGCGCCGCACCACCTGGTGGCCGACGGCGACCTGCTGTCGCACCGGCGGACGCGGGCCGGGGACAACGCGGAGGCCGGGCTGCGGCCGAAGACGAGCGGCGTCACGCTGGGCCTGCCGGGGTTCGGTGCCCCGGCCGCCCGGCCCGAGCCGGTGAGTGGGTGTGCGCTGTGACGGAGTCCAAGGGCAACGGGGAGCTGGCCGAGCTGGCCGCCGAGATCGACGAGGTGGGCCAGCACGCGTCCCGGACGGTGGAGCTGGGCCGGCGCGGGTTCACCATCGCCGTGTTTTCGTTCGTGCTGCTGGTCTGCCTGCTCCTGCCGTGGGTCGGCGAGCACGCGGGCTGGCAGGTGCTGGCCGGCGAGGGCGGCGGCATCCCGCAGCTGTTCGCGGCGACGTCGACCGGGGTCGGCATCCTCGCCTCGGCGCTGGCGCTGGTGACGCGCCGGTGGTGGCTGGCCTGGGTGTGCGCCGCCGGCGGCTGGTTCGCCTCGGTGGACGGGCTGCTGGCCATCTGGTCGCAGCAGTCGTCGCACGCCAGCGGAGCCGCGGGCGGCGGACCCGGGATCGGCTTGATCATCGCCTGGATCGCGATGATCTGCCTCGCGGTGCAGTGGATGCGGACGGCGTTCTCGCGGTCCTAGATCACCACGAGACCGATGACGCTCGAAACCGCGCTGACGTAGAGATCGGTCTCCGGGTGGTAGACCCGCAGCGACAGGCTGGCCCGGACGCTGAAGCTCAGGCTGAACACGAAGTTCCCGTTCGGCCGGCAGGTGCCCGTGGTCAGGTCCACCCAGACGCCGGCCTGCAGCTGCTGGACGATCACCGGCTCGCCGCCGGCGATGCTCTCCTGCCCGCCGAGGTCGGCGAAGGAGCCCTTGATCTTCGTCTGTTCGCCGACCTTGACGCGGGTCTTGTCGGCCTTGGCGTCGACCTTGGCCTGGTGCTTCTTGTGCCCCTGGACGGCGGCCGGGGCCGGGCCACCCGCCGCCAGCGCGACGGTCGGGACGGCGAGGGCGACGGTGCAGGCTACGACCAGTGCGGACACGAGGTTCGATGTTCTGCTCATGATCGAAGTGGAGCACCGCGGGGCGCGGAAAGCGCCGGAAGACCCCCGGCCGTGCAGCCCGTCACACCGCTTCGGGTGATGCGTTAACCCTCCGCTTACCGAGCCGGAAAGCCGTGAAGGCCGCATCGAGGGACTCCGAGTCCCTCGATGCGGCCTCCACGGACTCGGGGCTCAGCGGTCGGCGACCGCGGCCTCGGCGGCCTGCAGCCACTCACGCCACTGCGCGGCCTGCTCGTCGGCCTTCTTGGCGCGACGCTCGTCGCCGGCCGCTCGCGCCTTCTCGGCCTGGGCCTCGAACTGCTCGACGCGCTCGCGGAACTGCGCGGCCCGGGCCTGGGCCTCCGGGTCGGTGCGGCGCCAGCGGGTGTCCTCGGCCGACTTCACGCCGTCCTGGACCGCCTTGAGCCGGCCGTCGAGCTCGCGGATCCGCTCGCGGGGGACCTTGCCGATCTCGTCCCACTGCTCCTGGATGCGCCGCAGCGCGCCCTTCGCCGCCTCGAGGTTCGACGCCGCGTCGATCTTCTCGGCCTCGATCAGCAGCTCTTCCTTGCGGGCCGCGTTCTGCGCGAACTCCGCGTCGCGCTCGGAGAACACCGCGGACCGGCGGGCGAAGAACTTGTCCTGCGCCGCGCGGAACCGCTGCCAGAGCGCCTCGTCGCTGTCCTTCGGCGCGCGGCCGGCGGCCTTCCACTCGGTCATCAGGTCCTTGTAGCGCCCGGCCGTCTCGCCCCAGTCGTCGGACTCGCTGATCGCCTCGGCTTCGGCGATGAGCTCCTCCTTGCGCTGCTTCGCCGCGGCGCGCTGCTTGTCCAGCTCGGCGAAGTGCGACCCGCGGCGGCGGTTGAACGCCTCACGGGCTTTCGAGAACCGCTTCCACAGCTCGTCGTCGGTCTTGCGGTCGACGCCCTTGACCGTCTTCCACTCGTCGAGGATCGCGCGCAGCCGGTCGCCCGCCGCCTTCCACTGGGTGGAGTCGGCGGCGATCTTCTCGGCTTCTTCGGCCAGCTCCTGCTTCCGGGCGACGGCGGCCGCGCGGGCCTCCTCACGCTCGGCCTTCGCGCTGGCCAGCGCCTTCTCGGCGTGCCCGATGACGTACTCCAGCCGCGCGGCGAGCGCGGCCAGGTCGCCGACCAGGGCGGCCTCGGCCAGCCCGTCGCGCAGCTGCGTGGCGCTCGACAGCGCGTGCTTCGGGTCGCCCGCGCCGGAGACCAGCCGGGTCTCGAGCAGCTCGACTTCGGTGCGCACGTCGTCGAAGCGGCGGGCGTAGTGCACCAGGCCCTCGTCGGGGCTGCCTGCCTGCCAGACGCCGACCGCGCGTTCACCCTCGGCGGTGATGACGTAGACGGTGCCCTCGTCGTCGATCCGGCCCCAGGTGGACGGGGTGGGCTCGGCGGGCGGCACGGGCGGGGCGGCGTGCCCGGCGTGCAGCGCGTGCGGCACCGGGTGCGGGGCCGGGGTACCGGTGGAAGTGTTCTCCTGGGCCATCGCAGGCTCCTTATCGCCTGTACGCCCGCTCGCGCGGGCGCCCCGCCGCGGAAGCGGGGCCGGGTAATGCGGTCGTCACGGGCCGTGCTCGGATGCTACGGCCCCCACGCGGCATTCAAGCAGCTCAGCGCGCACCGTGGTACCGGATGAGCCACTCGAAGCACGTGATCCTACTTCCGGTGGACGCTCCGTGGCGGCCCGCCGGTATCGTCAGCCGCCGTGAACAGCTCCGTCGTCCCGCTCGCGGTGGTCGGGCCGACGGCCACCGGCAAGACCGCGCTCGCCGTCGACCTGGCCCTGGAGCTGGGCGGTGAGGTGGTCAACGCCGACGCCCTGCAGCTCTACCGGGGGATGGACATCGGCACGGCGAAGGCCACCGCCGAGGAGCGCCGCGGCGTCCCGCACCACCTGCTCGACGTCCTGGACGTCACCGAAACGGCGTCCGTCGCGGCCTACCAGCGCGAGGCGCGCGCCGAGATCGAGCGGATCCTGGCCGCCGGCCGGGTCCCGGTGCTGGCCGGCGGGTCCGGCCTCTACGTCCAGGCCGTGCTCGACGACCTGCGCTTCCCCGGCACGGACCCGGCCGTCCGGGCCCGGCTGGACGCGGAGGCCGAGCAGCTCGGCACGCCCGCGTTGTACACCCGGCTGGGTGAACGCGACCCGGCCGCGGCGGCGGCGATCCTGCCGACCAACACCCGGCGGATCGTGCGTGCCCTCGAAGTCATCGAGATCACCGGCGAGCCGTTCTCGGCGAACCTGCCCGAGCCGGGCCCGGCCCGGTACGGCACCGTCGTGGTCGGCGTCGACCGCGATCCCGCCGAGCTCGACGAGCGCGTCGACGAGCGCGTCCGGCGGATGTTCGCCGCCGGGCTGGTCGACGAGGTCCGCGCGCTGGTGCAAGCGGGCCTGCGCGACGGGAAGACGGCGTCCCGGGCGCTCGGCTACCAGCAGGTGCTCGCCGAGCTGGACGGCGAAGGCGACTTCGACGCGGCCGCCGCGGCGACGGCGCAGGCGACGCGGCGCTTCGTCCGGAAGCAACGGTCCTGGTTCAAGCGCGACAAGCGGATCCACTGGTTCGACGGCGCCGGGCCGGGGCTGGCCGAGCGCGTCCTGGATACCCTGGGCCGGTAATCTTGCCCCCATGGGCGGAATCGAGTTCCTCAAGGGGCACGGCACGCAGAACGACTTCGTGCTGCTCCCCGACGCGGCGGGCCGCCTCGAGCTGACCGAGGCGAGGGTCGCCGCGCTGTGCGACCGCCGCCGCGGCCTCGGGGCCGACGGCGTGCTGCGCGTCGTCCGCGCCGCCGAGCTCGACCTGCCGTCCGCGGGCGAGTGGTTCATGGACTACCGCAACGCCGACGGCTCGATCGCGGAGATGTGCGGCAACGGCGTGCGGGTCTTCGCCCGCCACCTCGTCGACTCCGGCCTGGCGACCGAGGGCGAGTTCGTCGTCGGCACCCGCGCGGGCGACCGCCCGGTGGTGGTGCACCCGGACCGCTCGGTGACCGTCCACATGGGACCGGCGACGATCACCGGCACGTCGGTCACGGTGGTGGCCGGCCGTCCGTTCTCCGGCGTGGCGGTCGACGTCGGCAACCCGCACCTGGTGTCGGTGCTCGACGACGACGTCGCGGACCTCGACCTGCGCGACCAGCCCGACTTCGACCACGACGTGTTCCCGCACGGGGTCAACCTCGAGTTCGTCAACCGGCTCGGCGAAGGCGCGCTGCGGATGCGCGTGCACGAGCGCGGCGTTGGGGAGACCCGGGCCTGCGGCACGGGCACGGTCGCCGCGGTGGCGGCGGCGGTCCACCTGGCGGGCACGGACACCGGCGCGGCCACGGTCGACATCCCGGGCGGCCGCGTTTCGGTGACGGTGTCGCGCGGCGCGTCGACGCTGTCGGGCCCGGCGGAGATCGTGGCCCGCGGCGAGATCGACGAAGCCTGGTGGGCCGCCGCCGGTTCCTGACGGCGGCCCGGCGGCGTCAGATCTTCGCGTCCACCGCGAACTCGCCTTCGCGCGTTTCCACGGACCCGATCGCGCCCGCGACCCGGATGTCCGCCTGGATGCCGGCGAAGCGAGCCAGTACTTCGGCCGGGCCGGTCAGCGTGAGCGTCTCCACCGGGGTGCGCATCGACACCTTCGCGTCCGTCTTCGCCCGGCGCACCGCCGCGATCACGTCGCTCGCCAGGGACAGCAGCTCCGGGTCGCCTTCGGCGGTGAGCGAAGGCCAGGAAGCCCGGTGCACCGAGCCTTCCCGCCACCACGACCAGACCTCCTCGGTCGCGAACGGCAGGAACGGCGCGAACAGCCGCAGCACCGCCGACAGCGCCGTCACCAGCGCGGCCTGCGCGGACGCCGCGGCCTCCGGGCCGAGGTCGCCGTACGCGCGGCCCTTCACCAGCTCCACGTAGTCGTCGCAGAACGTCCAGAAGAACGTCTCGGTCACCTGCAACGCCCGCGCGTAGTCCAGTGCCTCCAACGCCGCGGTCGCCGAGGAAACCACCGAAGACAGCCCAGCCAGCAGCGCCCGGTCGAGGGGCTCGGTCGCGACCGCGTCCGGAGAAGGCACGCCGAGGCCCAGCACGAACCGGCTCGCGTTGAGCAGCTTCGTCGCCAGGCGGCGGCCGACCTTCATCTGGCCTTCGTCCACCGCCGTGTCGACGCCCGGGCGCGCGCTCGCCGCCCAGTAGCGGACCGCGTCGGAGCCGAAGCGCTCCAGCAGGTCGACCGGCGTCGTCACGTTGCCCTTGGACTTCGACATCTTCTTGCGGTCGGGGTCCAGCACCCAGCCCGCGATCGACGTCTCGCGCCACGGCAGCACGCCGTGCTCCAGCTCCGCCCGCACCGCCGTCGAAAACAGCCAGGTGCGGATGATCTCGTGCGCCTGCGGCCGCAGGTCCATCGGGAACACGCGGGCGAACAGGTCGTCGTCGAGGGTCCAGCGGCCGACGATCTGCGGCGTCAGCGAAGACGTCGCCCAGGTGTCCATCACGTCGGCTTCCGCGACGAACCCGCCGGGCACGCCGCGCTGGTCCTCGGTGAAGCCGGGCGGGACGTCGCTGCTCGGGTCGACCGGCAGGTCCTCCGGCAGCAGGCGCGCGTCGTGGTCGGGCTCGCCGTTCGCGTCGAGCCGGTACCACAACGGGATCGGCACGCCGAAGAACCGCTGACGGCTGACCAGCCAGTCGCCGGCCAGGTTCTCGACCCACGACGAGTACCGGACGCGCATGTGCTTCGGCACCCAGTTCAGTTCCTCGCCCCGGGCCAGCATCTTCTCCCGGAACGCCTCGTCGTTGCCGCCGTTGCGCAGGTACCACTGGCGGCTCGCGACGATCTCCAGCGGCTTGTCGCCTTTCTCGTAGAACTTCACCGAGTGCGTGATCGGCCGCGGTTCTCCCCGCAGGGCACCGGCTTCGCGCAGCAGGCGCACCACGATCTCGCGTCCGGTGTGGACGGTCTTGCCGGCCAGCGGCGCATAGGCCCCGGCCGGGACGTCGTGCGGCGCGTCGGGCAGGAACCGGCCGTCGCGCCCGAGCACGACCCGCGTCGCCAGCCGCAGTTCACGCCACCACGTGACGTCGGTCGTGTCGCCGAACGTGCACACCATCGCGATGCCGCGGCCCTTCTCCGGGTCCGCGAGGTGGTGCGCCACGACGGGCACCTCGACGCCGAACACCGGGGTGCGCACGGTTTTCCCGAACAGCGGCCGGAACCGCTCGTCGTCCGGGTGGGCCACCAGGGCGACGCACGCGGGCAGCAGCTCCGGCCGGGTCGTCGCGATCACGACGTCGGCGCCGTCGGGGCCGGTGAACGCGAGGTCGTGGAACGCGCCCGGGCGTTCGCGGTCCTCCAGCTCGGCCTGGGCCACCGCCGTGCGGAACGTGACGTCCCACAGCGTCGGCGCTTCGGCCTGGTAGGCCTCGCCGCGGGCCAGGTTCTTCAGGAACGCGCGCTGCGAGATCAGCCGCGAGTCGTGCCCGATCGTCTGGTAGGTCATCGTCCAGTCGACCGAAAGGCCGAGGCGCCGCCACAGCTCTTCGAAGACCTGCTCGTCGGTTTCGGTCAGCGTTTCGCACAGCTCGACGAAGTTGCGCCGCGAAATCGAGACCACGTCCTTGCCCGGCTTCTCCGGGGCGCGGAAGGCCGGGTCGTAGGGCAGCGACGGGTCGCAGCGGACGCCGAAGTGGTTCTGCACGCGACGTTCGGTCGGCAGGCCGTTGTCGTCCCACCCCATCGGGTAGAACACCTCGAGCCCGCGCATCCGCTTGAACCGCGCGAGGACGTCCGTGTGGGTGTAGGAGAACACGTGCCCGATGTGCAGCGACCCGCTGACCGTCGGCGGCGGCGTGTCGATCGAGTAGATCTCTTCACGCGTCTTCGTGCGGTCGAAGCGGTAGGCGCCGGTGGATTCCCATACGGGTACCCACTTGGCCTCCAGACCGTCGACACCGACCTTGTCCGGGACCTGGGGGCGTTGGTATGGGGTACTCATGAAGCAACTCTAGGCGGCGCTGGAACCGCTTTTCGCCGTGGTCGGCAGATCGCGCATGCGCCGCAACGGCGAGCACAGCACCCACAGCACGGCGGCGGCCTCGCCGGCCACGGCGACCCACACCGCGTCACGCAGCCCGAGCCACTCGCCCAGCGCGCCACCGAGCAGGCCGCCGAGCGGGATGGTGCCCCAGACGACGAACCGCACGCTCGCGTTCATCCGGCCGAGCAGCCGGTCCGGGCAGATCGCCTGGCGGTAGGAAACCTGGGCGATGTTGTAGACGATGATCCCGAAGCCGCTGACGACCAGGCCGAGCCCGGCGAGCACGGTCCGCCAGCCGGGTGCGGCCAGCGGCACCAGCAGGCTCGCCGGCATGGTGACCAGGGGGAGCAGCCAGATCGCGCGCGCCTGGCCGATCCGCCGGGTGATCCCGCCCGCGCAGAGCGCGCCCGCGATCCCGCCCGCGCCGCCGGCCGCCAGCAGCACGCCGATCGCGGCCGGCGGCAGCCCGACCGTCCGCGTCAGGAACAGCACCTGCACCGCGTTCAGCGCGGCGCCGAACAGGTTGGCCGTCGCCGTGCACCCGACGATCGCGCGCAACGGCCGGTCCGAGAACACGAACCGCAGCCCCTCGGCGATCTGCGGGAGCAGCCGGGCGTGGCCCCCGCGCACGGGCTCGGGCTCGGCCGCGCGGATGCGCAGCAGGCACAACGCCGACGTGAGGAAGCCGAAGCCGGTGACGAGCACGGTGTTCGCCGCGGTGATGAGCTGGACCAGCACGCCGGCCGCGCTCGGCCCGGCGATCTGCGCGGTCGACTGGACGGCCTGCAGCTTCGCGTTGCCTTCCAGCAGGTGCTCCCGGCCGACGAGCGAGGGCAGGTACGACTGGTAGGCGACGTCGAAGAACAGCGTCGCGATGCCGACGAGCAGGACGACCACCAGCAGCTGGGCCAGCGTCAGCACCCCGGCCCACCAGGCGACCGGCACGCTCAGCAGCAGCGCGAAGCGGGTGAAGTCGGCGGTGAGCATCACCCGGCGGCGGCTCAGCCGGTCGACCCACACGCCGGCGGGCAGCCCGAGCAGCAGGAACGCCAATGTCTCGGCCGCGGTGAGCAGGCCCATCTCGAACGGCGTCGCGGCCAGTGTCACGGCGGCGAGCAGCGGGACGGCGGTGTTGCCGACGAACGTGCCGAACTGGCTGGCCGTGTCGCCGGCCCACAGCCGCCTGAAGTCGGCGTGGCGGAAGAGGGACCCCCTGGGCATGCCCCGAGTGTGGCGTGAGTGATTGGAAAGCGTCAATCACTTTTCGCTCTAGGCTGAGCGCGTGCTCCCCGCAGAACGACGCGCCGCGACCGAAGCCGAGGCCGCCGCGCTGGCCTCCGGAATACGGCTGCGCATCATCCGGTTGACCTTCTCGGAGGCGCTCACGAACAAGGAGCTCGCCGAGCGGCTGGGCCGCGACCCGGCGACGACACTGCACCACGTGCGCCGGCTCGTCGAGACCGGTTTCCTGGCCGCGCAGCCGCCGCGGCGCGGCGCGCGGGGCGCCAAGGAAATTCCGTATCTTTCGACCGGTCTTTCCTGGACACTCGACTCATGCGGTGACAAGGACGTGGAACAGGCGGTGCTCGAGGCCTATCTGGCCGAGATCGCCGAAACCGGATTCGAGGGCGTGCACCAGTCACGCCTGGTCGTCCAGGTGGCCCCCGAGGAGCGAGCGGAGCTGGAAACCCGGCTCAACGCCCTGCTCGAGGAGTTCCGCGCGCGCCCGCGCCGTCCCGGCGCCGAGCGCACCGCGATCTACCTCGCCACCTATCCCAGCACGTAAAAGTTCGGTTCCCGCGGCGAATCGTGGGACCATGGAGGCACGATGACAGAACTGACACACACCGAAGACCACGACGACGACCTGTACGACCCTTCGACGGGCGAGATGGAGCTCGAGGACCGGGCTTCGCTGCGCCGGGTCGCGGGACTGTCCACCGAGCTCGAGGACGTCACCGAGGTCGAGTACCGGCAACTGCGGCTCGAACGCGTCGTGCTGGTCGGCGTGTGGACCGAGGGCACGGCCCTGCAGTCCGAGGCGTCGCTGGCCGAGCTGGCGCGCCTGGCCGAGACGGCGGGCTCGGAAGTCCTCGAAGGTCTCATCCAGCGGCGTCCGAAGCCGGACCCGGCCACCTACATCGGCTCGGGCAAGGTCAAGGAGCTGCGGGACATCGTCGGCTCCACCGGCGCCGACACGGTGATCTGCGACGGCGAGCTCTCGCCGGGCCAGCTGCGGCAGCTCGAGGAGAAGGTCAAGGTCAAGGTCATCGACCGGACCGCCCTGATCCTCGACATCTTCGCCCAGCACGCCCGGTCCAAGGAGGGCAAGGCGCAGGTCGAGCTGGCCCAGCTGCAGTACCTGATCCCGCGGCTGCGCGGGTGGGGTGCGTCGCTGTCCCGGCAGGCCGGTGGGCGCGCCGGCGGCGCGAACGGCGGCGTCGGCCTGCGTGGTCCCGGTGAGACCAAGCTCGAGACCGACCGGCGGCGGATCAACAAGCGCGTGGCGAAGCTGCGCCGTGAGATCGCCGCCATGGACACCATCCGCGAGACCAAGCGCGGGCGGCGGCTGGCCAACGAGGTGCCCAGCGTGGCGATCGTCGGCTACACCAACGCCGGCAAGTCGAGCCTGCTCAACGCGCTGACCGGGGCCGGGGTGCTGGTGGAGGACGCGCTGTTCGCCACCCTCGACCCGACCACGCGGCGCGCGCAGACCGCGGACGGCCGCGGCTACACGCTGACCGACACCGTCGGCTTCGTGCGGCACCTGCCGCACCAGCTGGTGGACGCGTTCCGCTCGACGCTGGAGGAGGCCGCGGACGCGGACCTGCTGCTGCACGTGGTGGACGGGTCCGACCCGGCGCCGGAGGAGCAGGTCAGCGCCGTGCGCGAGGTGCTCGGCGAGATCACCCGCAAGCGCAAGGAGCCGCTCCCGCCGGAGCTGCTGGTGATCAACAAGACCGACGCGTCCGACGAGGTCAGCCTCGCCCGGCTGCGGCACGCGCTGACCGGGTCCGTCCAGGTCTCGGCGCGGACCGGGGCGGGCATCGCGGAGCTCGTCGAGGTGATCGCCGACCGCCTGCCGCGGCCGGAGGTCACGGTCGACGTCCTCGTGCCCTACTCGCGCGGCGAGCTGGTCGCGCGGGCGCACGCGGACGGCGAGGTGCTCGAAGAGGAGCACGCCGAAGACGGCACGCGCCTGCTGGTGCGGGTCCGTCCGGACCTCGCCGCGGCTTTGCGGGACTACGAGACCAACTCGACCAGGGCCTGAGACGTCTCCGTAGTGTGCTTTCCGGGTGGATCGCACACTACGGAGGTGGCTGGGTGCGCTGGGTGGTCGCGGTCGCGGCGGTTTCGCTGGCCCTGGTGAGCGGGCCTGTCCCAGCGTCGGCGGCGCCGGCTCCGGAGCCGCTGTGCACGGTCAAGGACTCGCGCCTCAACGAGCTTTCCGGCCTGGTCTCCGACGGCTCGAAGCTGTACGCGATCAACGACGGCGGCGCGAAGGTCCAGGTGTTCGTCCTGGGCCGCGACTGCAGGGTCCAGCAGGTCCTGACGGATCGGACGGACCCGTTCGACGTCGAGGACCTGGCCCGGACCCCGGACGGCACGCTGTGGCTGTCCGACACGGGCGACAACCAGAAGGGCCGGCTGACGGTCGCCCTGCTGGAGATGAGCCCGCAGGGCAAGGTGACGCTGCACCGGCTGACCTACCCGGACGGCCAGCACGACACCGAGGCGCTGCTGATGGACAAGTCCGGCACGCCGTACCTGATCACCAAGGACATCCTCGGCGAGGCTCGCGTCTACCGGCCGTCCGGGCCGTTGGCGAGCCCCGGGCCGACCAACCTGGAGAAGGTCGGCTCGCTGAAGATCAAGGAGACCGACACCCCGGGCGGCCCGGTGGGTTCGCTCGGCTCGGTCCTGGTGACGGGTGCGGCTTCGACGGCCGACGGCAGCGTGGTGGCGCTGCGGACGTACACGGACGCGTACTTGTACCCGGTCCCGGACGGCGACGTCCTGGCGTCGCTGCACCAGACCCCCGTTCGCATCCCCCTCCCGGGGGAAAAGCAGGGCGAGGCGATCGCGTTCGACCCGGACGGCACGCTGTTGTCGGGAAGCGAAGGGGTGGGCGAGCCGATCCGCGCGGTCAAGGGCGCGGCGGCGTCCGCTCCCGCGGCGTCTTCGGCCGGCAAGCCGGACACGGCATCGGGTGGCGTGTCCGCTTCGGACGGTGGGGGAGTACCGCTCCTGCCCGCGGCGGGCATCACCGTGGCCGTGGTCGGGCTCGGGTGGTTCGGCTTCAGCCGCCTGCGACGGCGCCGGGGCTGACGGCCGGGCGCCGCGCGAGCCCGCACCGTCCACATGCGACCGCGTCACCGCGGGTGCGGGGCGCGCAGGCCGAAGCCGCGCGCTCCGGCGCACCCGCGAGGATCATCCGATCGGGGTGGGGGAGGGACCGGGCTTCCCGTCCGCCCACCACCGGTACCGGCGACCGGTTCTGCCCCCAGATCCGGCCGCCGGCGGGGATCAGAGCCGCCGCAGCACCGCCACGACCTTGCCGAGCACCGTCGCGTCGTCGCCGGGGATCGGCTCGTACGCCTCGTTGTGCGGCATCAGCCAGATGTGGCCGCCCTTGCGCTTGAACGTCTTGACCGTGGCCTCGCCGTCGATCATCGCCGCGACGATCTCGCCGTTGTCCGCGTCCGGCTGCTGCCGGACCACGACCCAGTCGCCGTCGGTGATGGCCGCGTCGACCATCGAGTCGCCGGTGACCTTCAGCAGGAACAGCTCGCCCTCGCCGACGATCTCCCGCGGCAGCGGGAACACGTCCTCGATGGCCTGCTCGGCCAGCACCGGGCCACCGGCGGCGATCCGGCCGACCAGCGGCACGTACGCCGCCTTCGGCATCGACGGCGGCTGGTCCATCTCGATGCCCATGGGGTTGTCGTCGGTCGCCGACAGGACGCCGACCGCGCGCGGGCGGTTCGCGTCGCGCCGCAGGTACCCCTTGCGCTGCAGGGCGCGCAGCTGGTGCGACACCGACGACGTCGACGTCAGCCCGACCGCCTCGCCGATTTCGCGGACGCTCGGCGGGTAGCCGTAGCGGCTGACCCAGGTGCGGATCACGTCGAGCACCTGCTGCTGGCGGACGGTGAGGGTCTCGTCCACGTCGTACACCTCGGGCATGGAGTGCACCTGACCCCCGGGGGACCCACTGGTCCTGCCCGCCTTGTTCTCCTTCGCCACTGCGTCGCCTCCCAGACGTTCGCTGCACGTATCGCGCGCCGGCCGCCGCCCGCCGGGTGCGGGCAGCCTCGCCGGCGGCATCTGCCCGGCAGATGCCCTGGTCACCGACGTTAGCCCCCGGGCACGACGATTTCAAACATCTGTTCGATCGACACGCCGTGTCCGCTCGATTTTGTCGGTGGTAGGTGGTAGACCTTCGCACGGGCGTTCGATAGAACGCCTGTTCGACCTTGATCCACGGGCCGGCACCGGCCCAGGAAACGGGCGGACACCAGGGTTTCGAGGAGGTTCGGATGTCCATTCTGGCCGAACGCGAGCACGCTCGCCCGGCGACCCCGGTCCCGGCGCACCCCGGCCCCGTGCGCGTGACGCGCGGGCGCCGCGGGGAGATCCAGCGCCCGCCGACACGCGCACGGGTCGTCGCTGGCCGCCGCCCGGCCGGCGCGCCCTGCGCGGCGCCGAGGCGGGTGCCGGTCCGGTGGCCGTGGCTGGCCGCGCTGGCCGTCGCGAGCTGCCTCGTGGTCGTCGGGCTGGGCCTGCTCGGCGGGGGCTCCGCGAGCGCCCCGGTGCCCGAGCGCACCGCGACGGTGTCGGTCGGCCAGGGCGACACGCTGTCTTCACTGGCCGCGCGGTTCGCGCCGGAGAGCGACGCGAGCGCGGTCGTCGCCCGGATCAAGGAGCTCAACCGCCTCGACGACGCGGTGCTGGTGCCCGGGCTGCCGCTGACCGTCCCGGTCGACGGCGCCGTTCCCGCGCCGTGAAGATCACCCGCTCCGGTGAACCTGCCACTGGGCCGGACCGGTGAACGCCAGCGTCGCCGCGGGATGGCCCGTCCGCCCCTCACCCGGGCGGGGTCGACCACGGCCGTGCCGCTTGCGCACACCTCCGCCGAGTTCTACGCTCGCCCGCTATATGTAGTAGTTACACCGCTGTAGTTGGTCCACAGGTTGGGGTAGACTGGGCAGCAGTTGTCCACAGCTGGTCGGCCTTTACCCACCGGATGTCCACAAAACGATCACCAGGTGCAGGGGTGCCGGGTGCTCGACCGGCCGCGCGTGGCGGCCGGGGGACGTCGACCGGGGCGGCCGGCGCGGAGGGGAAGGTGATCGGCGGATGAGGTGCCCGTTCTGCCGGCATGCGGACTCTCGGGTCGTCGACTCCCGAGAGGTGGATGAAGGCCAGGCGATCCGCAGGCGGCGCTCGTGCGCGTCGTGCGGACGGCGGTTCACGACTTCGGAGACGATGGTGCTCGCCGTCGTCAAGCGGTCCGGGGTCACCGAACAGTTCAGCAGGGACAAGGTGGTGAGCGGCGTCCGCCGCGCCTGCCAGGGCAGGCCGGTCGACGACGACGCGTTGCAGCAGCTCGCGCAGCGCGTGGAGGAGTCGATCCGCTCCGCCGGGCTGGCGGAGATCCCGAGTCACGAGGTCGGCCTGGCGATCCTGGGCCCGCTGCGTGAGCTCGACGGGGTCGCCTACCTCCGGTTCGCCAGCGTCTACCGCTCGTTCTCCTCGGTCGAGGACTTCGAGAAGGAGATCGCCGATCTTCGTGAGGCCATGGCGGGTTCTGCTGCTCCGGAGGAGAGCGATCAGCGCGAAGACGGCAACTGACCGTCCCGCTGCGGGAGTGAGGGTTCGACCGATGACCGAAACCGTGGGAACCGGGGCCGGCGCGGCCGCCGGCAAGAAGAGCAAGGCGGCCGGCGGGCTGAGTGTGAAGCGCGTCTTCACCACCGAGGGCAAGCACCCCTACGACCAGGTGACCTGGGAACAGCGCGACGTCGTGATGACGAACTGGCGCGACGGCTCGGTCAACTTCGAGCAGCGTGGCGTCGAGTTCCCCGACTTCTGGTCGGTCAACGCGACGAACATCGTCACCAGCAAGTACTTCCGCGGCGCCGTCGGCAGCCCGCAGCGCGAGCGCAGCCTCAAGCAGCTGATCGACCGGGTCGTGAAGACGTACGTCAAGGCCGCGCGCGACCACGGCTACTTCGCCACGCCACAGGACCTCGAAATCTTCGAGCACGAGCTCACCTGGATGCTGCTGCACCAGGTCTTCAGCTTCAACTCCCCGGTCTGGTTCAACGTCGGCACGGCGTCGAAGCAGCAGGTCAGCGCCTGTTTCATCCTCGCCGTCGACGACACCATGGAGTCGATCCTCAACTGGTACCGCGAGGAGGGCCTGATCTTCAAGGGCGGCTCCGGTGCCGGCCTGAACCTCTCCCGCATCCGCTCCTCGAAGGAACTGCTGACCTCCGGCGGCACCGCGTCCGGGCCGGTCTCGTTCATGCGCGGCGCCGACGCGTCCGCGGGCACCATCAAGTCCGGCGGCGCCACCCGGCGTGCGGCGAAGATGGTCGTGCTCGACATCGACCACCCGGACATCGAAGAGTTCGTCCAGACGAAGGCGCGCGAGGAAGAGAAGATCAAGGTCCTGCGCGACGCCGGGTTCGACATGGACCTCTCCGGCGCGGACATCTCTTCCGTGCAGTACCAGAACGCGAACAACTCGGTCCGCGTGTCCGACGAGTTCATGCAGGCGGTCGAGAACGGCACCGACTTCGGCCTGCGCGCCCGGCTCACCGGCGAGGTGATCGACCGGACCGACGCGAAGAAGCTGTTCCGCAGCGTCGCGCAGGCCGCGTGGGAGTGCGCCGACCCCGGCATCCAGTACGACGGCACGATCAACGACTGGCACACCTGCCCCGAGTCGGGCCGGATCACCGCGTCGAACCCGTGCAGCGAGTACATGCACCTCGACAACTCGAGCTGCAACCTCGCCTCGCTGAACCTGCTCAAGTTCGTCACGCCCGAGGGCACGTTCGACGCGCCGCTGTTCGCGCGCGCCGTCGAGTTCGTCATCACGGCGATGGACGTCTCGATCTGCTTCGCGGACTTCCCGACCGAGCCGATCGCCGACACGACGCGCAAGTTCCGCCAGCTCGGCATCGGCTACGCGAACCTCGGCGCGCTGCTGATGGCGCTGGGCCACGCGTACGACTCCGACGGCGGCCGCGCGCTCGCGGCGGCGATCACGTCGCTGATGACCGGCGTTTCGTACCGGCGCTCGGCGGAGATGGCGCAGGTCGTCGGCGCGTACGAGGGCTACGCGCGCAACGCCGAGTCGCACCAGCGCGTGATGCGCAAGCACGCGGCGGCGAACGAGCTCGTCCGCACCTACCACTCGAACGACGCCGCGGTTCGCGCGCTGGCGACCGAGGAGTGGAAGAAGGGCATCGACATCGGCACGAAGCACGGCTGGCGCAACGCGCAGGCGTCCGTGCTCGCGCCCACCGGCACCATCGGCTTCATGATGGACTGCGACACGACCGGGATCGAGCCGGACTTCTCGCTGGTGAAGTTCAAGAAGCTCGTCGGCGGCGGCTCGATGCAGATCGTCAACCAGACGGTGCCGCGCGCGCTGGAGGCGCTGGGCTACCCGGCCGAGCAGGTCGAGGCGATCGTCGAGTTCGTGGCGCAGAACGGTCACGTCGTCGACGCGCCGGGGCTGCGGCCCGAGCACTACGAGGTGTTCGACTGCGCGGTCGGCGAGCGCTCGATCGCGCCGATGGGGCACGTCCGGATGATGGCGGCGGTGCAGCCGTTCCTGTCGGGCGCGATCTCGAAGACGGTCAACATGCCGGAGTCGGCGACGGTCGAAGAGGTCGAGGAGATCTACTTCCAGGGCTGGAAGCTGGGCCTGAAGGCGCTGGCGATCTACCGCGACAACTGCAAGGTCGGCCAGCCGCTGTCGACGGCGAAGAAGGAGTCGGCGGTCGCCGAGCCGGAGAAGGTCGTCGAGTACCGGCCGGTGCGCAAGCGCCTGCCGAAGAAGCGCCCGAGCCAGACGGTGTCGTTCACGGTCGGCGGCGCGGAGGGCTACCTGACGGCGGGCTCGTACCCGGACGACGGCCTCGGCGAGATCTTCGTCAAGCTGGGCAAGCAGGGCTCGACGCTGGCCGGCGTGATGGACGCGTTCTCGATGTCCATTTCGGTCGGTCTCCAGCACGGCATCCCGCTGGAGTTCTACGTCTCGAAGTTCTCGAACCTGCGCTTCGAGCCGGCGGGCATGACGGACGACCCGGACATCCGCATCGCGACGAGCGTGATGGACTACCTGTTCCGCCGCCTGGCGCTGGACTACCTGCCGTACGAAAAGCGTTCGCAGCTGGGCATCCTGTCGGCGGACGAGCGTTCGGCGGAGGTCGAGGCGAGCTACGGCACACCGGACCTCGAGACCCTGCGTTCCACAGTGGACTCTTCTCCGGAACCGCACGCGGAGCAGCCGGAGGCCCCGCACCGCGAAGCCCACACGACGACGGAGCTGATGGAGCTCCGCCTCGGCAAGGCAGCGGACGCCCCGCTGTGCATGACGTGCGGAACGAAGATGCGCCCGGCAGGCTCGTGCTACGCCTGCGAAGGCTGCGGCTCGACCTCCGGCTGCAGCTGACGACCGGGGCTGCGGCAGGCGTCCGGCTCAGTCGAACGCCTGCTGCAGCTCGGAGATCGGCGGCAGCTCGCCGACGAAGCCGAACCGCCCCGCCAGCATCTCCCGCGCGCCGTCCATGAAGGACTTCAGCGCCAGGCGGGACAACGCCGCGCCGATGCTGATGCGGCGGACGCCGATCTCCGCCAGTTGTTCCAGGGTGATCGACGGGTCCGCGAAGCCCATCACCACGTTCACCGGCTTGCCCACCGACGACACCACCGCGCGCATCTCGGCGAGCGTGCGCAGGCCGGGCGCGTACAGCACGTCCGCGCCCGCTTCCTCGAACGCCTGCAGGCGCTTGATCGTGTCGGCGAGGTCGTCGATGCCCAGCCACAGGTTCTCGCAGCGCGCCGTGAGCACCACGCCTCGCGCCCGCGCCGTCTCCACCGCCGCGCGGACGCGGTCGACCGCCAGGCCGAACTCGTAGATCGGCGAGCCGCGGTCACCCGTGTGGTCCTCGATCGACGCGCCCACCGCGCCCGCGTCGGCGGCCGCGTCGATCATCTTCGCGGCCTCGGCCGGGTCGTCGGCGAAGCCGTTCTCGAGGTCCGCGTTCACCGGCAGCGGCGTCGCGTCGGCGATCTCGCGGATGTTGGCGAGGATCTCCGCCCGGGTCGCGCGGGTCCGGCCCACCACGTTGGCCACGCCGAGGCTCGTCGTGGCCAGAGCTTCGTAGCCGAGGCCGGCGAGCAGCCGGGCCGTGCCGGCGTCCCACGGGTTCGGCAGCAGGAAGGGTTCGGGGCGCTCGTGCAGCGCGCGGAACGCGTCGGCGGTCGTCATGCGTCCAGCTTCGCGCCCCGGCCGCCCTCGGACAAACGCGGAGTTTTCAGCCTTCGGGGACGCCGCCCGCGGGCCGCGGACAGGACCGCCGCGGCGAGCATGACCACCGTCAGGGTGGTGAACGCCGTGCTCAGCCCGTCGGTGAAGACCGTCGCGAGTGGACCGTCCAGGCGGGCCGAGCCGACGAAGATCGCGAACGCCGTGCCGCGCGGGATCGCCTGGGCGGCGACCAGGATCGCCGTGGTGAACGAGAACACCATGCCGATGCTCGCGAACGTCCGCAGCACACCCGACGCGATCCCCAGCCGCTCGGGCGGGCAGGCCTTCATCACCGCGGAGCTGTTGGCCGGGTAGAAGAAGCTGCCGCCGATCATGATCACGACGTTCCCGACCGCGGGCAACCACAGCCCGCTCGTCGTGGTCATCCGGGCGAAGAGCACGAGGGCGACGACCGAAAGGCCGAGCCCGGCCGTCGCGGGCAGTGCCGGCCCGACGCGGTCGGCGAGCCGGCCCGCCCACGGGCCCACCGCGGCTCCGAGCACGTACCCCGGCAGGAGCAGCAGCGACGCGTCGATCGGGCTCAGCCCGCGGGGCCCCTGCAGGTACATGATCACCAGGAACAGCACCGCGAAGCTGCCGAGCCCCTGAAGCAGCGACGCCAGCAGCGACGGCGCCACGGCCGGGATCCGGAAGAGCGACAGGTCGACGGTCGGGTCCGGGTGCCGCAGCTCGACGACCACGAAGACGCCGAGCAGCAGCAGACCGCCGGCCAGGTAAGCGAGGTGTGTCCAACGCGGGGGTTCCGCGGCCAGCGACGTCATCGCCCACGACACGCCGAACAGGCCCAGGCCGAGGGTGAGCATGCCGGCGACGTCGAGCCGGCGGCGCGTCCGCTCGCCGCGGTCGTGCAGGACGCGTACGGCCAGCGCCAGCGCGACCGCGCCGATCGGCAGGTTGATCCAGAAGATCCAGCGCCACGACACCGACGTCACGATGATGCCGCCGAGCAGCACGCCGATCACGGAGCCGACCGAGTAGCCGAGCGCGTTGAAGCCGTAGGCGCGGCCGCGCTCGGCCGGTGGGTACAGCTCGGAGATGATGGCGCCGCTGTTGGCGGCGATCAGCGCCGCGCCGAGGCCCTGGACGATCCGGAACCCGATGATCGACGCCGCGTCCCAGGCCAGCGCGCACAGCACGGAGCCGCCGACGAACACCGCGAACCCGGCCCGGTACATCCGCACCCGGCCGAACAGGTCGCCGAGCCGCCCCAGCTGCGTCGCGAGCACGGTGACGACGAGCAGGTAGCCGATGACCACCCAGGTGACCGCGGACAGCGAGATGTCCAGGTCGGCCTGGATCGCGGGAAGGGCGAGCACGACGATGGTGCCGTCGACGGCCGCGATGAGCACGCCGGTCATCACGACGAGCATGCCCAGGGTGCGGTGCACGTCAGCGCCCGGCCTGGAGGATCCACTCCCGCCCGTCGGGGTCGCGGACGGTCATCTCGCGGGTCCCGAAGTGCGTGTCCTCGAAGGGGGAGACGACCTCGACGTCGGGGGTCACCTCTTCGCCCTTGAGGACGATCTTCATCCCGGTCGGCCGGCTTTCGGGCACCTCGGCGACGAACACGTAGGGCCCGTCGCCGTTGCGCAGGAGCCCCGAGTTGTGGTCGGTGGCGAAGTCGAGCTCGAACCCGAGGGCCTGGAAGAACTTGGCCGCCTTGCCCCAGTTGTGGGTCTCGAGGTACACGGCTTCGATGGTCATCGCTGGTCTCCTTCGGTGTTGGCCAGGTACTGGCGCAGTGCTTCGGTCACGAGGGCCGAGAGGGATTGCCCGCGGTCGACGGCGTGGTGCTTGACCTCCCGGATGAGGTCCACGGGGAGGTACACGTTGAACTGCTTGACGTCCTTGTCCGCCATGACAGGATGCTAGCATCCTATGTAGCTAGCACGTCAACCTTCACCGGATCTCCACCGGAGCCGCCCGGAAAATCCACAGGCGCGCGGCAGGATCGGACCCGATGAACTGGTTGCGGGAGTTCGAAGCGGAAGCGGAGCGGCGACGGCGCCGGGAAGGCCCGCCCTGGGCGCGCGGGGCCCGGCTGCACCCCGACGTCGCGAAGAGCGTCCAGCGGTTCCAGGTCGGCGAAGCCGGGGACGGCGCCAACCTCATCTCGAAGGCCGGCGGTGGCGACTACCTCGCCGCCGTCAAGCTCTTCGTCGCCGAGGAGCAGAACCACGCCCGGATGCTCGCCGAGCTGCTGGGCGCGGCCGGCGTGCCCACCATCGCCACGCACTGGACGGACGCGGTGTTCGTGTGGTTGCGCCGGGCGCTCGGGCTGCGGCTGGAGCTGATGGTGCTGCTCATCGCCGAGGTCGTCGCCCTGCGCTATTACCGCGCCCTGCGCGACGGCACCGCCGACCCGCTGGTCACGCAGGTCGCCGCCCGGATCCTCGCCGACGAGGAACGGCACGTGCCCTTCCACTGCCACCGGCTGCGGACCGGCTTCGCGGGCTTGTCGAAACCGGCGCGCGCCGCCGTGTTCGCGGCGTGGCGGGTCCTGCTGCTCGGCGTCGCGGTCACGGTCGCCGCCGACCACGGCCCGGCACTGCACCGCCTGGGCGTCGGACGGCTCGTCTTCGTCGCGGACGTCCTCACCGCCTTCGAGGCCGCCCTCGCGCGGATCCGCGGCGAAGAGCCGAAACCGAAGCCGCGATACGTCCCGAAGCGCGCGAGGCCGCGCGGGCTGGTCTAAAGCAGGCTCGCCAGTTCTCGCAGCGACGCCGTGATCCGCTCCGGCGTCACGCCCCGCGCGCTGGTGCAGGTTCAAGTCCGGGGCGAGCGGGGCCAGCAGGACGTCGGCCAAGACGTCCGGGTCCGGGGCGGTGCTCGCCGGGTTCGTCTACTTCGTGAGCTGCTCCCACAGGAACTCGAACACCAGCGCCCACTTGAACGCCAGCTGCTCGTTGTCGGCCGCGGCGCCGTGGCCGCCCTCGATGTTCTCGTGGTAGCGGACGTCGTGCCCCTGCTCACGCATGCGCGCCACCATCTTGCGGGCGTGGGCGGGGTGCACGCGGTCGTCGCGCGTCGAGGTCACGAACAGCGAGGGCGGATACTTGCGTCCACTGTGGACGTTCTGGTACGGCGAGTACTTCGAGATGTACTCCCATTCCGCGGCCTCGTCGGGGTCGCCGTACTCGGCCATCCACGACGCACCGGCCAGCAGCTGGTGGTAGCGGCGCATGTCCAGCAGCGGCACCTGGCTGACGATCGCGCCGAACCGCTCCGGGTAGCGCGTCAGCATGACGCCCATCAGCAGGCCGCCGTTGCTGCCGCCCTGGATGCCGAGCTTCTCCGGCGTCGTGATGCCGCGCTCGACGAGATCGGCGGCCACGGCGGCGAAGTCCTCGTACACGCGGTGCCGCTCGGCCTTGATCGCCTGGGTGTGCCAGCTCGGCCCGTATTCGCCGCCGCCGCGGATGTTCGCGACGACGTACGTGCCGCCGCGCGCGAGCCAGCCGCGGCCGATCATCCCGCTGTAGGACGGCGTCAGCGAGACCTCGAAGCCGCCGTAGCCGGTCAGCAGCGTCGGCCCGCCTGCGGCGCCGGACGGCCGGACGACGAAGTACGGGATCTTCGTGCCGTCCTCCGACGTCGCGAAGTACTGCGCGACGCTCATGCCCGAAGCGTCGAAGAACGCCGGAGCCTGCTTCAGCACTTCGACCTCTTCGCCGACGTGGCCGTAGCTGAGTGTCGACGGCTGGAGGAAGCCGCTGGAGTCGAGCAGGTACTCGTCGCTGACGTCGGGGTCGGTGTCGAAGATGTCCGCGCTGCCGAACTCCGGGCCGCCCGCCAGGGGCTCCTCCGCCCAGCCGTCCGGGCCGGGCGTCAGGGTGCGCAGCTCCGTGCGGACGTCGCGCAGCGTGCCGAGCAGCAGGTGGTGGCGGGTCCAGGCCCAGTAGTCGAGCGAGGTGTGGTCGTCGGGCGTGAAGAGCGTCGTGAAGGTGCGCTCGCCGCCCATGAAGTCGTCGAAGCGGATGGCGATCAGCGACCCCGCCGGGTGCTCGGTGCCGCCGACCGCCCACGCCGTCCGCGGCCGGACCAGCAGCCATTCGCGATGCACGGACGCGCTCGCGTCGTCCGGGACGTCGATCTTGACCAGCGCCCCGGGCGTCCGCAGGTACAGCTCGGAGCGGTAGAAATCGACCGCGCGGCTGACGAAGTCGCGCTCGAAGCCTTCGGTCGGGTCGTGCGACGCGCCGATCGAGACGTCGTCGGGCTTGCCCTCGTACACCGTGACGGCTTCTTCGATCGGCGTGCCGCGGCGCCACTCCTTGGCCAGCCGCGGGTAACCGGAGCTGGTCAGCGAGCCTTCGCCGAAGTCGGTGCCGACGTACACGCGGTCCTCGTCGATCCAGCCGATCCGCGTCTTCGCTTCCGGCAGGGTGAAGCCGTCTTCGACGAACTCGTGCGCGTCGAGGTCGAACTCGCGCACGACCGTGGCGTCCGCGCCGCCGCGCGACAGCTCGACGAGGCCGCGCCGGTAGTCCGGCCGCAGCACGGTCGCGCCCTGCCAGACCCAGTTTTCGCCCTCGGCCTCGGCCAGCGCGTCGACGTCGAGCAGCAGTTCCCACTCGGGCTCGGCCTGCCGGTACGACTCGAGCGTCGTCCGCCGCCACAGGCCCCGGGGGTGGCTCGCGTCCTGCCAGAAGTTGTAGAGGAGCGCGCCGCGGCGGCGCACGTACGGGATCCGGTCGTCGGCGTCGAGCACCTCGCGCAGCTCGTCCCGCAGCTCGGCGAACCGCGCGCCGCGGGTCAGCTCGGCGAGCGTCTCGTCGTTGCGGGCGCGCACCCAGCTCAGCGCGTCATCGCCGGTCACGTCTTCCAGCCACAGGTACGGGTCCTCGACACTCATGCCGACAGTTTCGTCTCCCCACGGTCCCGCCGGCCACCTGACGGCGTTTTCGTTTCGTGATCCCGGCCTCTCCGGTGGTCCGTATGCTGGTCGCACTGAGCAGGGGGAGAACGTGAACGACACCGACGGCCCGGCTCCGCCGGGAGATCCCGGGCTGCCATCACCGCCGCCGATGGCGGCCCGGCTCCCGGAACCCGCGTGGACGCCGGAGCCGAACCCGTGGGCCCCGAACTGGGCCGCCGCGCCACCCGTCCCGATCGCCCCGCCGCGCAGCCGGCTCTGGGGTGCCGTCGCCGGCGTCCTGGTCGTCGTGCTGGCGATCTCGCTGATCGCGGCCACCATCCCGCACCGGGTCGACGGCCACGCGCTCGTCGCGCAGGGCGCCGACACCGGCCGGGCCTACAGCGGCGGCTCGGAAGTGAAGCCCGTGCCGGAGCTGGCCCGCAACCCGCTGCTCGCCGACGACATCACGCCCGGGCCCGCGACCTGCGCCCTGCCCGACCTCGGGCGGGCGGCCGACCAGCTCAAGGCGTACTACGACCGGCTCGTCGACTGCCTGGCGGAGTCCTGGCGCCCGGCCCTGGACAAGGCGAACGAGCCGAGGCTGCTCGCCTTCGTCTCGGTGAAGCTGCCCGAGCACAGCGCGTGCGGCGCGGCGCCGACGGAGAACGAAGCCGTCGCCTACTACTGCGGCGGCGACACGACGATCTACGCCCCGACCGACTGGATGCTCTCGGACGCCGGGCTCAACAAGGCCCGCCACATCGCGACGATCGCCCACGAGTACGGCCACCACGTGCAGCGCGAGAGCGGCATCCTGTCCGCGGCGGCGGACAAGATGACCTCGCCGAACGAGGACAGCGCGGCCGACAAGGAGGTCGTCCGCCGCATCGAGCTGCAGGCGAACTGCTTCGGCGCGCTGTTCCTGGCCGCCGTCGCCGGCTCGGGTTCGATCAGCCGTTCCCTGGCCAACGCCGCCGTCGCCGACTACGGCCGCGCCAACGACAGCGACACCCACGGCTCGCGCGCGCACCAGCTGTCCTGGGCGAAGGCCGGCTACGACGGCCGGACGACGAAGGCGTGCGACACGTGGAGCGCGCCGGTCGCCGACGTCAGCTGACGGTCCAGGCCGGGTCGCGGCCGAGCAGGGCGAGGAACCGGTCGAGTTCGCTCGTGTCCGCCTCCGTTCGGACGCTGGGCGCGAACGAGCCGTTCTTCTCACGGCCCTCGTCCGGGATGCGCTCGGCCAGCTGCAGGGCGGCGTGCACGGCTTCGGCGTCCGGCTCGTAGGGCAGGCCGAGCGTGCGGGCCAGGTCCCAGCCGTGCGCGACGGTGTCGACCAGGTGCATGTGCGCGGCGATCGTACCCGGGAACGTGCCGAAGTGGTTGATGGCGAGCTGCCGGTCCAGCACGGCGTCGTCGGCCATGGCGTCGAGGAAGTCGTCGACGGACGCCTGGTAGGCGGCCCGGGCGTCGTCCCCCAGGTCACCGGCTTCCCAGTCCGGCGCCGAGCCGGCGCGGGCCGCCGTGGCGAAGGCGTGGTTCTCGCTGACCTGGTGGCGGAGGAGGTCGGCCAGGGTCCAGCCGGCGCAGGGGGTCGGGCGGGCCAGGTCGGCGGGCGTGGTCGTGGCGACGAGCTTGTCGAGGACGAGCAGGCTGCGGCGGTCGAGTTCGCGGAGATCCATGCTTCGCACGCTAAGCGGCGGAGCGGACCACGAACAGTGCCAAATCCGGCCTAGATCAGGTGTGCCAATCTGGAGGCGTGGACGTGCACATCGACCTGGCCGGGACCCGCGGGCACCGCGACGCGATCTACCGGCAGCTGCGGGCGGCGATCCTGGACGGCCGGATCCGGCCGGGGGAGGCCCTGCCGCCGACGCGGGAGCTCGCGCAGCGGCTGGCGGTCTCCCGGACGACGGTCAGCGCGGCTTACGACCGGCTCACCGCCGAGGGGTTCCTCGAGGGCCGGGTCGGCGCGGGCACGTTCGTCACGGCCTCTTCCCTGACCCGCCCGGCGCCGTCCTCGGTCTCGGGGGTCCGTCCGCTGCCGGAGTGGGACGCGGTCCCGGCGCCGCCCGCGCCGTTCGCCCCGGCGCCGGAGTTCGACTTCCGGCCCGGCGTCCCGGACCTGACGCGGTTCCCGTTCGACACCTGGCGGCGGCTCGTCACGCAACGGCTGCGGGCGGGCCAGGCGGACCTGATGACGTACGGCGATCCACAGGGGCTCGCTGCGCTGCGCGAGGAGCTCGCGCGGCACGTCGGGGTGTCGCGGGACGTGCGGGCGAGCGCGTCGCAGGTCGTCGTCACGGCCGGGGCCCAGCAGACGACGGACTTGGTCGGGCGGGTGCTGCTGCGCCCGGGTGACCTGGCCGCCGTCGAGGACCCCGGCTACCCGCCGCCGCGGCTGGTGCTGGCCGCGCGGGGCGTGCGCGTGGCGCCGGTGCCGGTCGACTCGCACGGCATCGTCGTCCGGGCGATCCCGGCGGGGACGCGGCTGGTGTACGTGACGCCGTCGCACCAGTACCCGCTGGGCCTGTCGATGTCGCTGGAGCGGCGGCTGGAACTGCTCGACTGGGCCGAGCGGAACGACGCGGTGCTCGTCGAGGACGACTACGACACCGAGTTCCGCTACACCGGACGGCCGCTGGAACCGTTGCACAGCCTGGATTCCCGCGGCCGGGTCGTGTACGTCGGCTCGTTCTCGAAGGTGCTTTCGCCGGCGCTGCGGCTGGGGTTCCTCGTCGCTCCGCCGTCTTTGGTGCCGGCGCTGGTGAAGGCGCGGTACCTGACGGACTGGCACGCGCCGAACGTCGAGCAGGCGGCCCTGGCGGCGTTCATGGCCGAGGGCGGCTTCGCGCGGCACGTCCGGCGGATGCGGAAGGTCTACCGCGAGCGGCACGAACTGCTGTCGTCGCGCGTCGGCGAGTTCCCGTTCCTGACGCTGCTGCCGTCTTCGGCTGGCCTGCACGTGAGCGCGGTTTCCTCGGCGGACCTGTCGCCGCTGGTCCGCCGCGCCCGCCGGGCCGGCGTCCGGCTGTACTCGCTGGGGGACTTCGCCGTGGGCGAGCGCCGGCACGGGCTGGTGTTCGGCTACGGTGCGATCGCGGCCGAGCGGATCGGGCCGGGGCTGGCCCGGCTGCGGGCGCTGGCGGACGGGGGAGCGGCATGACCGACGACGTGCTGGTGGCGATCGACGCCGGCCTGCGGCAGCACATCGGCGGCGACCGCGCGGGCGCATACGCGACGTTCACGGCGTTGTGGGCGTCGATCGGCCCGGACGGCGAGCCCCTGCACCGCGTCGCGCTCGCGCACCACATGGCCGACGTCTGCGACGACCCCGCGGAAGAGCTCGAGTGGGATCTGCGTGCGTTGACGGCGGCGGGCGCGATGACCGACACGGCGACCGCGCGGGGGTTCTACCCGTCGCTGCACCTCAACCTGGGTGAGGACTACCGCAAGCTGGGCGACGAGCCGGCGGCCCGCGAGCAGCTGGCGCTGGCGCGGTCCTGCCTGGCCGCCCTGGGCGACGACGACTACGCGACGGGAATCCGCCTGGCCCTCGACGGCCTGGCCGAACGCCTGGGCTGAATCGTTTTCAATACCACGAAAACGCCCCGTTTGCCGGACTTTCGCGCACGTCCCGGCGCCCTTACCCTGTGGTGATCCAGCTCACCGACGGGAAGGATCGCCATGCGGATTGCGGATCTGCTGCGCAAGAAGGGGTCGGCGGTCGCGACGGTCACCCCGGAGACCACGGTGACCACGCTGCTGGCCGGCCTGGCCGAGAAGAACGTGGGCGCGATGGTGGTGGTGGCCCCGGACGGCTCGATCGCGGGGATCGTCTCGGAACGCGACGTGGTCCGCCGCTTGAACGACCACGGCCCAGCCCTCCTGGACGGCCCGGTGTCCTCGATCATGACCACGCTGGTGGCCAGCTGCACCCCGGACGATTCGGTGGACCAGCTGTCGGTCCTGATGACGGAGCGCCGCATCCGCCACGTCCCGGTACTCGCGGACGGCCGGCTGGCGGGAATCATCTCCATCGGGGACGTGGTGAAGAACCGGATGGAAGAGCTGGAGAAGAGCCAGGAACAACTGGAGGCCTACATCTCCCAGGGCTGACGTTACGACGCGAGTGCCGGCTTCACCCGACTATGCGGGGTGAGGCCGGCCTTCCGCTTTGATGGGCTCACTCACTCCCGCCAGCCGGAGAGTTCCACGCCCTTCGCCACGTCCACCCGGTACGAGAGCTTCACCTCGCCAGTCTCGCCCGGTGCCAAGGTCAGCTTCCACGTCAGCTCGCCCAGCTCCGACGTCTCCACCGGCTCCGGCGACGTCTTCACATCGCGGACCGTGATCCCGTCGTCCCGCGAGACCGGCGCTTGATCCAGCACCGTCACGACCGCCGAACGGGGGCCGTGGTTGCCGACCGAAATCCGGTACTCCGCCTCACGCCGCCGCTGTCCCGACAACGCCGCCTTCGAAGCCGTGCGCCGGACCAGCTCGCGTTCGACCCGGATCCGGTCGTCCACTCCCAGCGCCAGCTCCAGCTCTTCCCCGGGAGCCCAAGCCTCCAAAACGGTGGTTCCGACGAACTCGGCGTCGTGGAACACCGAAGCCCGACCCGGTCGCAGTGCGACGGACGAGGTGTTCACCACCGTGGCCCGCAGATAAGCCTCTTCCGCCAGCACCGGTGCCGTGACGTACCCCAGATCAGCCGTCAGCGATAGCTGCGCCAACGTCGTCCGGTGCCCCTGGGCCCCCGACGGTACCGCCACCGGACGCGACGGCCGGTACGTCACCGCCGTCGTGCCCTGCTCCACCGCGGCCAGCTTCGGGGCCATCGGTGCCGCGGCCAAAGCGGCGAAACCCCTCGCCCGCGCTCCCTCGGGGATGCCGCCGCCGGACCCGCCGTAGGCGGCCGCGGGCGCAGCCGGGGCCGGAAGGAACCGGTCCAGGTACCACGGCGAAAGTTCCGGCACCACCACCGAAACCGCCGGCCGCGCGGTCGACAATGCCAGCTCGCACTCCGGCCAGTCCTCGCCCGTGTGCTGGGTGACCAGCCCGTACGACATCACCGTCACGTCCGTGCCGCGCACGCGGACGTCGTACCCCGGCTCCCAGCTCGCACCGGGGACCACATAGGACAGTTCCAGCTCCGCCGAGCCGGCGGTGTCCGAGATCTCCAGCTCCACCACCACCGACGTACTGTCCTCTTCGGACCGAGCGCTGTGGGACTCGATCCGCCGGTCCAAGGCTGCGAGATCCTCGCGCAAGCGCGTGATCCGGTCCGAAAGCACCCGCCGCGCCTTCAACGCCGACGCCAGCCGCGAACTCAGCGCGTCAGTCACCTCCGCGACGCGCGACGGCTCGGCGGTCCCGGCCGCCAGCGCCTTCGCGAAGCTGCCACCGCTGCGCTTCGCGAGCGAAGTCAGCAGATCGACCTTCATCGCTTCGGCCGCTTCGTCGTCCACGACGCCGTCGAGCGTGGCTTGATCCGCGCGCCGCTGCTCCACCAACGCGCGCAACGCCGCGTCGGCCGGGGAGGCGTGCCGTTCGGTGCGGACGTCGACGCCGGCGATCAGCGCGGGTCCGGTGCCCGTGACGCGCACCGATGCCGGGTCGAGGGCCAGCGGCAGCCCGGCGAAGGTCAGGCGGGGCCCGCCGTCGAGCGCGGCCTTGCCCCGGCGGGTGATCCGGGCCTGCTGCGGGTAGACGGTCACGGCGGCGATCGGCGCTTCCACGGTCGGCATGCCCCCGACGTTAGTCGCTTGACACTCCCGAGGGCGGAACGGAAGTCTCGGCAGTCGTCCGCTTCGCCCGGCTTGGGGGTTTGATGAAAGCCGCACGAACCGCAGTCCTGCTCCTCGCCCTGGCGACCCTGCCGCTCACGGCGGTCACCGCCGAAGCGGCCCTGCCCGCCCCGGTGTTCTCCGGCGGCCAGGCCCAGCCGGTGTTCGACCCCGCCGACGTCATCCGCGAAGACGTCTGGGTCACCGCGCCCGTCGACAGCGACCACGACGGCCAGGACGACCTCGTGCACGCCCAGGTCGTGCGCCCGCGCGCGACGCAGCAGGGCCTGAAGGTGCCCGTCGTCTACCAGGCCAGCCCGTACTACGCCGGCGGCAACGACGTCGCGAACCACGACGTCGACGTCGAGCTCTACGCACCCGGGTACGCCCGCGGCCCGGAAGGCCCGCGCGTCGCCGCGCACGGCGTCGGCCCGGCCACCCCGATCACCTGGCGCTACCAGGACTACTTCACCGCGCGCGGATTCGCCGTCGTCTACGGCGAATCGCTGGGCACCGGCCTCTCGACCGGCTGCCCGACGACGGGTGACGTCAACGAGACGATCGGCGCGCGGTCGGTCGTCGACTGGCTCAACGGCCGCACCGCCGCGAAGGACGCGAACGGCGCCGCGGCGAAGGCCGACTGGAGCACCGGCAAGACCGGCATGATGGGCGTGTCCTACAACGGGACGCTGCCCAACGCCGTCGCGAGCACCGGCGTCGAAGGCCTCGAGACGATCGTGCCGATCGCCGCCATCTCCAGCTGGTACCAGTACTACCGCAACGACGGCGCCGTCGTCGCGGCCGGCGGCTACCAGGGCGAGGACGCCGACGTGCTCGCCGAATACGTCTACACCCGCGCCGACCGGCAGGTCTGCCGCCCGGTGATCGACGGCCTCACCCGCGACCAAGACCGCGTGACCGGCGACTACACGCCGTTCTGGGACGTCCGCAACTACCGCAACGACGTCGCGAAGGTGCACGCGTCGGTGCTCGCGGTGCACGGCCTCAACGACTGGAACGTCAAGACCGACCAGGTCGCCGAGTGGTACGAAGCGCTGAAGGCCCACGGCGTCGAGCACAAGATCTGGCTGCACCAGTCCGGCCACGCGGACCCGTACACGCTGCGGCGCGACGTCTGGCTCACGACGCTGAACAAGTGGATGTCGCACTACCTCTACGGCATCGACAACGGCATCCAGAACGAGCCGAAGGCGACGATCCAGCGCGAAGACCTGTCCTGGGTCGACGAAGCGGACTGGCCGGCGCCGACGACGGCCGACGTCCGCGTCTACCCGTGGCCGGGCGGCAAGGCGAAGGGCACCCTCGACACGCGCAACCCGGTGCCGGGCACCGCGGCCGTCGAAACCCTGGCCGACGACTCGTCGAAGACGATCGAGCAGCTGGCCGGCCTGGCGTCGTCGGGCAACCGCCTGCTGTACGCGACTTCAGCGGCGAAGCAGGCTGTACGTCTCTCCGGGACCGCGCGCGCCGACTTGGCGCTGGCCTTCGACCGGCCCGCGGCGAACGTCTCGGCGATCCTGCTCGACCGCGCCCCCGACGGCACGTCCCACGTGATCAGCCGCGGCTGGACCGACCCGCAGAACCGCACGTCGCCCGCCCGCACCGAGCCGATCACGCCCGGGAAGACGTACAAGATCGGCGTCGAGCTGATGCCGAAGGACTACGTCCTCGCGGCGGGCCACCGGCTGGAGTTCCTCCTCGCCTCGAGCGACCACGACTACACACTGCGGCCGAAACCGGGCGCGGGCCTGGCGCTCGACCTGACGAAGACGTCGGTGACGCTCCCGGTCACGGGGGGCAAGCCGGCGCTGCGAGCCGCGTTCGGCTGATGCTGCCGGACCACCTGGACGCCGACGTCCGCACGTTGTGGGAGTACCACGACCTGCGGCACGCACCACGGCGCTCCGACGTCGGGATCGGGCTCGGCAGCCGCGATCCCGGCGTCGCCGTCCACACGGCCGAGCTGTTCCGGGCGGGCCGGTTCCCGCTCGTCGTCTTCACGGGCGCCAACGCGCCGACGACGGTCGAGCGCTTCCCGCGCGGCGAAGCGGTCCACTACCGCGAAATCGCGCTGGAGCTGGGCGTCCCCGACGACGTCATCCTGGTCGAGCCCGCGGCGCGCAACACGGGGGAGAACATCGAGCTCACCCGCCGGCTGCTGGCCGGGCGGGCGATCCGGTCGGTGACGCTGGTGACGCGGCCGTACCAGCAACGCCGGGCCTACGCCACGGCGAAGCGGCGCTGGCCCGGCGTCGACGTCGTGTGCGCGTCCAAGGCGGTGTCGTTCGAGGACCACCTCACCGGCGAAGAGGACGCCGAACGGGTGATCAGCATGCTCGTCGGCGAGACCCAGCGGATCACCGCGTACGCCGAGCGGGGTTTCGCGATCCCGCAGGCGATCCCGGCGGGCGTGGCGCGGGCGTTCGGCCGGCTGGCCGCGGCGGGGTTCACCCAGCGACTGCTCTAGTCCGCGATGCCCGCCCGGTAGGCGAAGGCGACCGCCTGCGCGCGGTCCCGCAGCCCGGCCTTGGTGAACAGGTGGTTCACGTGGGTCTTCACCGTCGCCTCGCTCACCACGAGCGTGCGCGCGATCTCCGTGTTCGACAGCCCCGCCGCGATCAGCCGCAGCACCTCGATCTCGCGGGCGGTCAGGCCTTCGATCTCCTTGACCCGCTTGGGCGTGCTGCGGGTGGCGGCGTCGACGAGCCGCCGCTGCAGCTCGCCGTCCACTGTGGACTGCCCGGCGGCGGCCGAGCGCAGGGCCCTGGCGATCGCCTCGGCGTCGGCGTCCTTCGTCAGGAACCCGCGGGCCCCGGCGCGCAACGCGGCCAGCAGCGACTCGTCGTCGGCGTACGTGGTGAGCACGACGACCTCGGTCCCCGGGTGCTCGGCGCGGATCCGTTCGGTGGTCTCGACCCCGTCGCAGCGGGGCATCCGCAGGTCGACCAGCACGACGTCGGGGTGGTGCGCGGCGACGAGGTCCAGCGCGGCCAGCCCGTCGGCGGCGGCGCCGACCACCTCGACGCCCGGCAGCAGCCCGAGCAGCGTGACCAGGCCTTCCCGGACGACCGCCTGGTCGTCGGCCAGCACGACGCGCAACGTCACGCCGGCACCGTCAGGTGAATCCGCCATCCGTCCTCCCCCGGCCCGCTCTCGAAGCGCCCGTCGAGCAGCGCGACCCGTTCGCTCATCCCGCGCAAACCGTAGCCTGCCGCCGGCGCGTCCGGCGGGCGCCTGCCCTGCCGGTCGGCCACGGTCAGCGCGACGCTCCCGGAGCCGTAGTCCAGCGTTACGTCGACGTCGGCCTGCGCCGCGTGCTTGCGCGTGTTCGCCAGCGCTTCCTGGACCGCGCGGACCAGGGCGGTGCCGACCGCCGCGTCGAGGTCGCGAGGCTCGCCCTCGACGGTCAGGTCCGCCCGGGCGCCGCTGTCGAGCCGGTACGCGGCCAGCAGGTCCGCGATCGTGCGTTCGACCGGGACGGCGTCTTCGCGCAGCGCGGCGACGGCTTTCCGAGCCTCGGCGAGGCCTTCCGACGCCAGCTTCTGCGCCCGTTCGATCTGCGCGACGGCGTCCGGGCTCGCCCCGTCGCGCACCAGCATGAGCCGGGCGCCCTGCAGGTTCAGCGAGAGCCCGGCCAGCGAATGCGCCAGGACGTCGTGCAGCTCGCGGGCGATGCGGGCGCGTTCGGCGAGGGCGGCCGCGCGGGCGTGCTCCTCGCTGGCGGTCTGCGCGCGGGCCAGCGCCAGCTCGGTCTGCTCGATCTTGGCCAGCCGGGTCCGGCGGTTCAGGCCGAGCAGGACGATCACGGCGACGATCGCGTACGTCGGCAGCGCACCGCCCCAGGCGTGGTGGTAGCCGGCCCAGAACGTGATCGCGGCCAGGTCGATCGCGACGGCGAGCACGATCGGCACCGCCGGCTGCCGGATCACCACGAAGAAGGTGGTGGCGAACATCGTCACGGAGGCGAAGCTGTTCGGCACGACCGCCCACAGCGCACCGGCGGCGCCGATCACGGCGACGGTCGCCACGGGCAGCAGGCGGCGGCTGCCGACGTCGTAGATCCACAGCAGCGGCAGCGACAAGACCAGGGTGATGCCGATCAGGATCCAGGCGAGCGCGTTCGCGCGGGGCATCGCGGCGAACATCGGCACCGCGACGAACCCCCAGCGCACCCAGTCCTGGACCTGGGGGAGCCCGGCTCGTCTGCTGATCATCCTCGGTGCCTCCGCTGGGTGCTTGTACGGAAAATGTACCGACGGGGGCTTCACTGTGCGGTGTCGAGATGTCCCGTTCGTCAGGAGGTTCCCCCATGTCCAGGTTGCGACGGCTCGCCGTGTTCGCCGCCGCCGCGGCGCTGCCCGCGCTCGGCCTCACCCTCGCCGGCCAGGCGACGGCCTCGGCCGCGCCGAACTTCCAGGTGCCGTTCAAGTGCGGGGTCACCGTGACCGCGGCGACGTTCAGCGGCCACAGCCCCGAGTACTCGGTCGACTTCCAGAAGTCGGGCATCACGGGCATGCCGGTGCTCGCCGCGGCGTCGGGCACGGTCACGCGGGTGGCCGACGAGGGCAGCACGAGCTACGGCAAGTGGATCGAGCTGGACCACGGCGGCGGCTGGCGCACCCGGTACGCGCACCTGTCCGCCCAGGAGGTCTCGGTCGGGCAGACCGTCGGGCTCGGCAAGGAGATCGGCAAGGCGGGCGCGACCGGCGGCGTCACCGGGCCGCACCTGCACTTCGAAGAGCGGCTGAACAGCGTGGTCCAGAAGGCGAAGCTGAACGGCGTCGCCGTGCCCTACTACGGCCACACGGACTTCACCAGCAAGAACAACTGCGGCGGCAACCCGTACTCGGCCGAAGAGGTCTGCGGCGCCGGCTTCTCCGTGGTCGACCAGCAGGCGCTGGCGAACTCGTCGGGCACGGCGTACCTGCTGTACAACGCCTCGACCAAGGCGAACTGCGTGACCACGCTCAAGGCGACGTCGCTGGGCACGGCCAGCCCGGTCTCGGCGTTCCTCGAGGTCCAGGGGTCGGCGCGGGTGACCGACTCGGGCAGCTTCACCTACTACGCCGGGCCGGTGAAGAAGACCGCCGACGCCACCTGCGTGAAGTGGGGCGGTTCGGTGGGCAGCAACACCTACGAAAGCGGTTTCGAGCACTGCGGCTGAGCCGAGCCGGTCGGTGGGGCCGGGCAGCCTAGCCCGCCCCACCGACAGAAACCCGCTGTCCGGCCGGCCGCCGGCCGGATCCGTCCACATCGGCCCCGACGATCCACAGATTTGCCGCCACCGCCCCGGCCGGCCCCGTCCTGCCCCATCGTGGAGGCATGACCACTGCCACTCCGACCGGCCGGCCGCCGGTCAACCTCCGAAGCCCCGCGCAGCTGCTGGCAGCGCTCCCGTACCTGATCGGGTTCCGGCCCGAGAACTCCGTCGTCCTGCTCGGCCACCGCGCCCCGGCGGGCAACCGCATCGGCCTGGTCCTGCGCGGCGACCTCCCCCGCCGCGAAGACCGGGCCCGGCAGGCCAGGGCGCTCGCGCCACGGTTCGCCCTGGCACCCCACACCGGCGTGACGCTGGTGGTCGTCGGCGGACGGCGAAGACCCGGCAGCGCGCCGCCGCACGCGGGGTTCGTCGAGGAGCTGGCGGACGCGCTGGGCGAGCTCGGTCTCCCGGTGCTGCACGCGATGTGGGCCGAGAACATCACCGAGGGCGCGCCCTGGGGCTGTTACGCGGACCAAGACTGCGGCGGCGAACTGCCGGACCCGCGCGCGACGGTGCTGGCGGCGGCCGCGACGGAGGACGGCACCGTGGCGTTCGACAGCCGCGACGAGCTGGCGGCGCTGCTGGCCCCGCGGTCACCGGAAGCGCTCGCCCGCCGGGCGGAGGCGCTGTCCGCGCAGTCCTCGTTGCCGTGGCCGGAAGCCACCGCGGTGTCCGACGCGGCGTCGGTGATCCGAGCGGCGTTCGAGCGTCAGCTGCGCGGTGAAGACCCGCCGACGGACGAAGAAGCGGTCCAGTTGGCGAGCGCCCTGACGATCCCCGAGATCCGGGACGTCTGCCTGGCGATGGCGGTCCCGTCCCACACCCCGGCCGCGCGCGAGGCGGAGCGCCTGTGGCTGATGCTGGTCCAGGAGCTCCCGGCTCCCGAGCGCGCCGAGGCGGCGGCCCTGCTGGGCTACACGGCCTACATGCGCGGTGACGGCACGTTCGCGGGCATGGCCCTGGAGAACGCCCTGGAAGCGGCGCCGGACCACGTCCTGGCCCAGCTGCTGACGAAGGTGCTGAACCACGGCTTCCCACCGGAACAGCTCCTGGGCCTGGCGTTGGCCGCGGACCCCACGGGCATGTCCGGCTTCGGCCTCGCCCCGGCGGACTTCGCCGAGCCGGGTCCGTGCCTGCCGTCGGGTGTCGCGTTCGGACACTCGGAAGCGCGGAAAGACTCATCCTGACCGACGCCTGCCGGCTGCCGACGCGGTGCCTTGTGGCCGAGCTGCGGCTGCCCGGTCCGGGCGGGCTGCCGGGTCTGGGCGGCCGCCCTGGCGCCGGTGCGCTCTGGCTTCCGGGCCCGGTTTGCTCGGGCCGGATCGCCCGGCGGCCACGGCTGGGCGCCCGGGCGGTCTGCCAGGGCTGGGCGAAGCTCCCCAGCTGTGGTGCGTTTCGGCTCCCGGGCCGGATCGCCGTCAGCCCAAGCCCCGGCCCCGGACTCAAGCCCCGGCCCCGGACGCGGGGCCCGGGCCGCAGCTGAGGCGACCCAGGCGTGGAATCAGCCCCGCGCGGTCTGCCGGGCCTGGGCGAACTCCCAAGCGTCGCGCACGATCCCGGTCAGCTCGGTGCGTTCCGGCTTCCAGCCCAGGTCCTCGCGGGCCCGGTCGCTGGCCGCCACGAGGACCGACGGGTCGCCCGACCGGCGCGGGGCCACCGCCGCCGGGATCGGGTGGCCGGTGACCTCGCGGCAGGCCTCGATCACCTCGAGCACGGAGAACCCGGTGCCGTTGCCCAGGTTGTAGATGCGGTGCTCACCCGCCGTCGCGTGCTTCAGCGCCAGCAGGTGCGCGTCCGCGAGGTCCACGACGTGGATGTAGTCGCGGATCGCGGTGTGGTCCGGCGTCGGGTAGTCGTCGCCGAAGATCTGGATGCGCTCGCGGTCGCCCGAGGCGACCTGCAGGACGAGAGGAATGAGATGGGTTTCCGTGGTGTGGCGCTCCCCGAAGGCGCCGTACGCGCCCGCGACGTTGAAGTAACGCAGGCTCACGGCCGCCAGTCCGTGCGCGCCGGCGAAGCTGGTGATCGCGTGGTCGATCGCGAGCTTCGTCGCGCCGTAGGTGTTGGTCGGCCGGGTCGGCGCCGACTCCGGGATCGGCGACTGCTCCGGCTCGCCGTACGCGGCCGCCGTCGAGGAGAACACCAGGCGTGGCGTGCCGTGCTCGTGCATGGCCTCGAGCAGCCGCAGCGACGTGACGGCGTTGCCCTCCCAGTACTTCGTCGGCTCCGCCATCGACTCGCCGACCAGCGACTTGGCCGCGAAGTGCAGCACGCCGTCGAAACCCTCGCGCAGCAGGCTGCCCGCCACCTCGGCCGCGTCACCCTCGATGAACCGCGCGTCCGGGTGGACGGCGTCGGCGTGCCCGGTGGAGAGGTCGTCGACCACGGTGACCTGGTGCCCGGCCTCGATCAGCCGGGCGGCGCAGACGCTGCCGATGTACCCGGCTCCGCCCGTCACGACCAGTTTCAGGGCGTTGCTCTGCTCCGACACGTCCAGGCCTTCCTGCTCAGGGTGGTGACTGTGCGCCACAGTCTTCACCCCCGGCGACGCGCGGGTCCGCGCGGGGGTTGCCCCGGGCGGACCGGCGCGGCCTCAGATCTCGTCGCGCCCGGCACCCCGGGACGGCACCGCGGTGAACATCCGCGGCCGCCGGTAGCCGGCCTTCTCGTACGCCGCCTCGACGGCCGCCTTGACCCCGTCCAGGTCGGCGTCGCGGACCAGCGCGATCGCCGAGCCGCCGAAGCCGCCCCCGGTCATCCGGGAGCCGAGCGCGCCGGCTTCCCGCGCCGAGTCGACCGCCAGGTCCAGCTCGGCCGTGGAGATCCGGTAGTCGTCGCGCATGCTGACGTGCGAAGCGTCCAGGTACGGGCCGATCTCCGCGAGGCGCCCGGCCCGCAGCAGCTCGACCACCTCGAGCACCCGCTGGTTCTCGGTGACGACGTGCCGCACGAGCGGCACCAGCTCGGCAGGCAGCCGGCCGAGGGCGTCCTCGAGACCCTCGACGGTGACGTCGCGCAGCGCCTTGACCTCGAGCAGCTCCGCCGCCCGTTCGGTGCCGCGGCGACGCTCGCCGTACCCGCCCTCGGCGTGCGAGTGCTTCGTGCGGGTGTCCATGATCAGGACCTGCAGCCCGGCCTCGGCCAGGCCGAACGGCACCTGCTCCTGCTCGCCCGAGCGGACGTCGAGGAACAGCACGTGCGATTCGGTGCAGCAGAGGGACGCCGTCTGGTCGAGCAGGCCGGTGGGCGCGCCGACGAAGTCGTTCTCCGAGCGCTGGACCCACCGCGCCACCTCGGGCCGCGTCGGCACGCGGTCACCGGGGGTGCCCAGCTCCAGCCCGGCCAGCCCGAGCAACGCGAGCGAGACCGCGCATTCGAGCGCGTGCGAAGAGGAGAGTCCTGCCCCCGAGGGCACGTCGCCCGCGATGACCAGGTCGGCGCCGGCCGAGAAGCCCTGGTCGCGCAGCACCCAGGCGACCCCCGCCGGGTACGCGGCCCACCCGTCGACCGTGCCCGGCGCCAGGTCGGCGATCTTGAGCTCGCCGGAGCGCTGGAGCTGGCCGTCGTCACCCAGGGTGGCCACGGACAGGACGCCGTCCTCGCGGGGCGTCGCGGCCGCGGCGAGGCGGTGCGGCAGGGCGAACGGCAGCACGAAGCCGTCGTTGTAGTCGGTGTGCTCGCCGATCAGGTTGACGCGCCCCGGCGCGGACCACACGCCGGCGGGCTCGCCGCCGTGCACCGTGCGGAACGCCGCCGCGGCATCGGAAGCCGGGCTCACCTGGCTTGCGCCAGGACGGCGTGCAGCGCGGAGCTGGCGACCTGGGCGGTGTTGTCCCCGCCGGTGACCTCGATGGTGCCGCCGTTGGCCTTGCCGACGGTGACCGTGCCGCCCGGCACGATGCCGACGGACTTGAGCTCGGTCATCAGCGACTCGTCCAGCTGGACGTGCTCGGCGATGCGCCGGATCTCGACGCGGCCGCCACCGGTGCGGGCGAACTCGTCCAGGCGGACGAGGTCGGCCTCGGCGGGCGGTGCCGGGTCGCCGTCACCCAGCTTGTCCAGGCCCGGGATCGGGTTGCCGTACGGGGAGGTGGTCGGGTGGTCGAGCAGCTTGACCAGCTTGCGCTCGACGGCCTCGCTCATCACGTGCTCCCAGCGGCACGCCTCGTTGTGCACGTGCTCCCACTCGAGCCCGATGACGTCGACGAGGAGGCGCTCGGCCAGCCGGTGCTTGCGCATGACGGCGATGGCCAGCTCGCGGCCGTGGTCGGTCAGCTGGAGGTGCCGGTCGTCGGCCACCACCACCAGGCCGTCCCGCTCCATCCGGGCGACGGTCTGGCTCACCGTCGGGCCGCTCTGCTGCAGGCGCTCGGCGATGCGGGCGCGCAGCGGAACGACACCCTCTTCTTCAAGCTCGTAGATGGTACGCAAGTACATCTCGGTGGTGTCGATGAGATCGTTCACGCTGTCCCCTTCGTCCGCGTCGCTCATCGTAGTCGTTGACCCCGACAGCGGCGGCGGCCCTCAGGGATAACAACTCGCCGGTGGGCCTTGTGCCGGAACCCGGCAGCGGCCGGGTGGCGGACCGCTGGAAGATGGGAGGCATGCGTCCGCTGATCAGCACCACCGACCTCGCCGCCGCGCTGGCCGGCCCGGCGGGGGACCGGCCCGTGGTCCTCGACGTCCGCTGGCGGCTCGCCGGCCCGCCCGGCGCCGATTCCTACCGCGAAGGCCACGTGCCCGGCGCGGTCTTCACGGACCTCGACCGCGTGCTCGCCGGTGAGCCGGGCGAGGGTGGCCGGCACCCGCTGCCCGACCCGGCCGCCCTGCAGCGCGACCTGCGCGCGGCCGGCGTGCGGGCGGGCGCGCCGGTGGTCGTCTACGACGACGCGGACGGTTCGGTGGCGGCCCGGGCGTGGTGGCTGCTGCGCTGGGCCGGCCACGAGGAGGTGGCGGTGCTCGACGGCGGCTACGCGGCGTGGACGGCCGACGGCCACCCGGTGAGCACGGACGCGGCGCGGCCGGAGCCGGGCGACCTCACGGTCCGGCCGGGCGCGATGCCGGTGCTCGACGCGGACGAGGCCGCGGCCCTGGCCCGCGACGGCCTGCTGCTCGACGCCCGGGCGAACCCGCGCTACACGGGCGAGACCGAGCCGGTCGACCCACGGGCGGGCCACATCCCGGGCGCGGTGAACGCCCCGTTCGCCGGCCACACCACCGACGACGGCCACTGGCGCGCGCCCGAAGAGCTGGCGGCCCGCTTCGCGGACCTGGGCCTGCGCCCGGGCGAGCCGGTCGGCGCGTACTGCGGCTCGGGGGTGACGGCCAGTTCGGTGGTCCTGGCCCTGGAGCTGGCGGGCCACCCGGGCGCGGGCCTGTACGCGGGCTCGTGGTCCCACTGGTCCCGCGACCCGCACCGCCCGGCCGCGACGGGCACCCTGCCGGGCTGATCCCCCGATGCGGTGATGTCCAGCTGCCTGAATGGCGGTACGGCTCAAGGTCAACTTCGTGCTTTTCTGGGCAAGTCGGGAGCTTTTTCGCAAGTTTCCGACAGTTCCCGGCGCCGGCCGGGAACCCGACCAGGGGAGGGTGGATGAAAATCAGCCGGAACATCACCTGCAGCCTTGCTGCGGTCGCTGCCTTGCTGGGCGCGGTGCTGCCGGGGACCCCGGCGATCGCGCAGGAGAGCCCGGGCGTGTCGGTGACACAGAGCTCGTCTTCCGTGCCGATCGCCGGACTGCAGTGCTTCGACCAGATCAACCACAACGTCCTGACCTCGTACGTGGCGACGTACTACGGAGGCGTCTACAACGCGGTCTGCGACCAGTGCAACGCCAGGGCGGTGGAAGGTGTCGAGGGCGGCGCCTGGGGCACCTTCGGCTGCTGGGTCACCTCGCGGAACCCCGGCTACGTCATCGAACTGTGGGTCAAGCCCTGACGGCGTGATCCGGACGTCCGGCCATCCGGTGGGGAGCGGGCGCTCCGCGCTGGATGGCCGGCCTCGCCGGGCGCCGCCGGTTCCGCGCGATTTCCCGGTCGGCGATCGCCGGCATCGGCACTAGAGTCGGGCGGTATGTCGCCGGCTGTTGTTTGGGACTCCGCTCTGCTCGGTTATGACCTGGGCGGGGAGCATCCGTTCAACCCCGTCCGGCTGGAGCTGACCGTGCGGCTGGCCACCGAGCTCGGGGTGCTCGACAACGTTCCGCTGCTGGTGCCCACCGGGGCCGGGGGCGAGGAGCTCCTCCGGATCCACGCTCCCGAATACATCGCCGCCGTGCGGGAGGCGCCGCTCGTCGGGTGGGATGTCGGGCATGGGCTCGGGACTTCCGACAACCCCGTCTTCTCCGACATGCACGACGCGTCCGCGCTGGTCGTCGGCTCGACGCTACTCGCCGCGCGGAAGGTCGCCGAGGGGGCGGCCACGCGCGCGGTCAACATCGCCGGGGGGCTGCACCACGCCATGCGGGACCAGGCGTCCGGGTTCTGCGTCTACAACGACTGCGCCGTCGCCATCAGCTGGCTGCTCGACCACGGCTTCGAGCGGATCGCCTACATCGACACCGACGTCCACCACGGCGACGGCGTCCAGGCCGCCTTCTACGACGACCCGCGCGTCCTCACGATCTCGATGCACCAGCATCCCTTCACGCTCTGGCCGGGCACCGGCTACTCCGCCGAGACCGGCCGCGGCAAGGCCGACGGCACCGCCGTCAACGTGCCGCTGCCGCCGCGCACGCAGGACCCGGGCTGGCTGCGTGCCTTCAACGCCGTCGTCCCGTCGCTCCTCGCCGACTTCGAGCCGCAGCTGCTGTTCACGCAGTGCGGGGTCGATTCGCACGAGGAGGACCCGCTCGCCGACCTCTCGCTGAGCGTCGACGGGCACCGGACCATCTACCGCACCCTCCGCGACCTCGCCGAGACCTACGCCGGCGGCAAGTGGATCGCCGTCGGCGGGGGCGGGTACCAGCTGATCCGGGTCGTGCCGCGGTCGTGGACGCACCTGATCGCCACCGTCCTCGACCGGGACGTCGACCCGGCGACGCCGCTGCCGCCCGGCTGGGTTTCGACCGTCACGAACGCCGCGCCGCACGCCGAACTGCCGCGCGCGATGACCGACGAGCGCGAGACCGGGTTCAAGCCGTGGGGCGACGGCGAGGACGACCCGGTCGACATCGCCATCCGGGACACCCGCCGCGCCGTCTTCCCGCTGCACGGCCTCGACCCGGACGACCCCAGGGACTGACCATGGCCGGCCGCGACCCCTTCGACTACCCCCGCGACTGGGAGGCCGACGTCGTGCTGTCCGACGGCGGCACCGTCCACCTGCGCCCGGTCGTGCCCACCGACGCCGACGGCCTGGTCGCGTTCCACGGCAAGCTCTCCGAACGCACGCGCTACTTCCGCTACTTCGGCGCCTACCCGCGGATCCCCGAAAAGGACCTGAAGCGCTTCTCGACGGTCGACCACCACGACCGGGTCGCGTTCGCCGCCTTCCTGGGCGACGACATCGTCGCGGTCGGCCGGTACGAGCGGCTCGACGGCGGGCCGTCGGCCGAGGTGGCGTTCGTCGTCAGCGACGCGCACCAGGGCCGCGGGCTCGGCTCGATCCTGCTCGAGCACCTCGCCGCGGCCGCGTCGGAATGCGGGCTGCGGCGGTTCGTCGCCGAGGTGCTGGCCGAGAACGCCGCCATGGTGCGGGTCTTCCGCGACGCCGGCTACCAGGTCAGCCGCGAGATCGAGGAAGGCGTGCTGCACCTGGAGTTCGACATCGATCCGACCGAGGAGTCGCTCGCCGTCGCGCGCTCCCGCGAACAGGCCGCCGAGGCGCGCAGCGTGCACAACCTGCTGCACCCGGCGTCGGTCGCGGTGATCGGCGCGTCGGCCGAGCCGGGCAAGGTCGGGCACGCCGCGTTCGCGAACCTGCTGGTCGCCTCGTTCACCGGCACCGTCTACCCGGTCAACCCGGAGCACCGCTCGGTCCGCGGCGTCCGCGCGTACCCGTCGGTGCTGGACATCCCGGACCCGGTCGACCTGGCCGTCGTCGCGGTGCCCGCCGAGGCCGTCGAGTCCGTTTTGGACGCTTGCCTCGCGAAGGGCGTCAAGACGCTGCTGATCCTCTCCAGCGGCTTCGCCGAGGCCGGGCCGCACGGCCTGCACGCCGAGCTGCGGCTCGTCGGGGAGGCGCGGGCGCACGGCATGCGTGTCGTCGGCCCGAACGCGCTGGGCGTGCTGAACACCGCGCCGAGCATCCGGCTCAACGCCACCCTCGCGCCGCGGCTGCCCGGGCGCGGGCGCACCGGGTTCTTCTGCCAGTCCGGTGCGCTGGGCACCGCGATCCTCGCCGACGCCGAGTCGCGCGGCCTCGGCCTGTCGACGTTCGTCTCGGCGGGCAACCGCGCCGACGTCTCCGGCAACGACCTGCTGCAGTACTGGGAAACCGACCCGGACACCGACCTCGTCCTGCTGTACCTGGAGTCCTTCGGCAATCCGAGGAAGTTCGCGCGCCTGGCCAGAAGGCTGGCGAGGACCAAGCCGATCGTCGCCGTGAAGTCCGGGCGGCACGCCGTCCGCCCGCAGCTGGCGGCGACGTCGACGGAGATCGACGAAGCCAGCGTCCAGGCGCTGTTCGAGCAGGCCGGCGTCGTGCGCGTGGAGTCGCTGGCGCAGCTGTTCGACACCGCGCTCGTGTTCGCCCACCAGCCGCTGCCCGCCGGGCCGCGGGTCGCCATCGTCGGCAACTCCAGCGCGATCGGCCTGCTCGCCGCCGACACCGCGCGGATGCAGGGCCTGCGCCTGGCCTTCGACCCGGTCGACGTCGGCCCGCAGGCCGGGCCGGACGACTTCGCCAAGGCGGTCGGCGAGGCGCTCGCCTCGCCGGACACCGACGCGCTGGTCGTCGTGTTCGCGCCGCCGGTGGCGATCCCGGGCACCGCGTACGCCCGCGCTCTCCGCGAAACCGTCGAACTGGGGGAGCGCAAGCCGATCGTCTCGACGTTCCTCGCCGCCGAAGGCGTGCCCGACGAACTCGCCGAGCTGTCGGACGACGGCGTGCCGGCGCGCGGCTCGATCCCGTCGTACCCGAGCCCGGAACGCGCCGTGAACTCCCTTGCCCGGGTCGTCCGGTACGCGGCCTGGCGGCAGCGCCCGCAGGGCACGCTGGTGCGCCCGGCCGGCATGCACACCGAGCAGGCGCAGGGCATCGTGCGCGAACTGCTGGAGTCCGAAAGCGGCAGGACGACGCTGCTGTCGGACACCGACGTCGTGCGCTTGCTGGGCTGCTACGGCATCGACGTCGTCCCGTTCCGCGTCGCGTCCACTGTGGACGAAGCGGTGACGGCGGCGGCCGAGCTGGGCTACCCGGTGACGCTCAAGGCGGTCGACGAGCGGCTGCGCGGCCGGCCCGACCTGGCCGGGGTGCGGCTCGACCTGGCGTCCGAAGACTCGGTGCGCACGGCTTACGAAACGCTGCGCGAGATCTCCGGCGACGACGACGTGTACGTCCAGCGGATGGCGCCGAAGGGCCTGTCGTGCGTGATCGGGCTGCAGGACGACCCGTCGTTCGGAACGCTGGTGTCGTTCGGGCTGTCCGGGCTGGTCAGCACGCTGCTGGGCGACCGCGCCTACCGCGCCGTGCCGCTCACCGACGTCGACGCGGCGACGCTGCTGCGCGAGCCGCGGACCGCGCCGCTGCTCACCGGCTACCGCGGCGACGAGCCCGCCGACCTCGCCGCGCTGCAGGACATGGTGCTGCGCGTGGCCGCGCTGGCCGAGGACAACCCGGAGGTGCGGTCGCTCGTGCTGGACCCGATCCTGGCCTCGCCGGACGGCGCCTTCGTCGCCAACGCGCGGCTCGTGCTGGGGCCGCCGCCGTCCCGTCCCGACACCGGCCCGCGGCGCCTGCGCGCCATCAACCCCCTGGACTGACCATGGGCACGCTGACCGAGGTGCTGACCCGGCACGCCGCGGACGTGCCGGGTGCGGTGGCGCTGGTGGCGCACGGCGGGCAGGCCGAGGTCGCGGCCGTGGGGGCGGCCGACGCCGAGGGCATCGTGCCGATGGCGCCGGACTCGCTGTTCCGCGTCGGGGCGCTGACCGGGCCGGTCGTGGCCGCGGCGCTGCTGCTCCTGGTCGACGACGGCGAGCTGGCGCTGGACGACCCGGTGGCGCGGTGGCTGCCGGAGCTGGCGTCGCCGGTGGTGGTCCGGACGCCGGCCGGGCCGGTCGACGACGTCGTGCCCGCCGTCCGGCCGATCACGGTGGCCGACGTGCTGGGTTCCCGCTGCGGGTACGGCCTCGCGGCGGACACGACGCTGCCGGCCGTCGACCTGCTGCTCCAGGTGCTGGGCCATCCGGCCGCGGCGCCGCGCGGGCTGTCGCCGGACGAGTGGCTGGCGGCGCTGGCCCAGGTGCCGCTGCTGCACCAGCCGGGCGAGGCGTGGCTCTACGCCACCGGCTCGGACCTGCAGGGCGTGCTGATCGCGCGGGTGACGGGCCGGCCGCTGCCGGAGTTCCTGGCGGAGCGGCTGTTCGAGCCGCTGGGCATGGCCGACACCGGCTTCGCCGTGCCGACGGCGGCGCTGGGCCGGTTCACCAGCGCCTACCGCCGCCGTGACCACGGCCTGCAGCTGGTCGACTCGCCGGAGGGCCGGTGGTGTGCCCCGCCGAAGTTCCCGTCCGGGGCGGCCGGGCTGGTTTCGACGGCGGGCGACCTCCTCGCGTTCGCCCGGTTCGTGCTGGCCGAGGGCACGGTCGGCGACCACCGGCTGCTGCGGCCGGAGTCCGTGCGCCGGCTGACGGCCGACCACCTGACGCCGGCCCAGCGCGCGGCGGCGCGGCCGTTCCTGCACGGCCAGGGCTGGGGCTACGGCGGTGCGGTCGACGTCGAGCCGAAGCACCCCTGGGAGGTGGCGGGCCGCTACGGCCGGGTCGGCGGGGCGGGCACGGCGGCGCACCTGGTCCCGGCGACGGGTACCGTCACGGTCCTGCTCACGCAGGTGGAGCTGACCAGTCCGGAGCCGACCCCGCTGATGCGCGAGTTCTGGACGTACGCGGCGAAGTAGCTACCGGCCCGCCAGCTCGTCGCCCAGGGCCAGGAGCTGGGGAGTCGCCGAGCCGAGCAGGAACTCCAGGCGCTTCGCGGCCGTGAAGTAGCGGTGCACCTCGTGGTCGACGTCGATGCCGACGCCGCCGTGCAGGTGGACGGTCGTGTGCGCGACCCGGTGGCCGGCCTCCGCCGCCCAGAACTTCGCCGTCGCCACGGCCTCGGCCGGCGGGAGGTCCGACGCCAGCCGCCACGCGGCCTGCAGCGACGTCAGGCGCACCGCTTCGACGTCCACGTACGCGTCCGCGATGCGCTGGCGGACCGCCTGGAACCCGCCGAGGACGTGGTCGAACTGCTTGCGCTCGCCCGCGTACGCCGCCGTCAGCTCCAGCGAGCGCTCGACCACGCCGAGCTGCTGCGCGCAGACGCCCACCGTCCCGCGCAGGCGCAGCCATTCGCCGATGTCGCCCAGCGAAGTCCCGGGAACTTCGGACAGCTCGAGCAGGCAAGCGTCGGCGTGGTCGGTCGTCTGCTGCGGCCGCACGGTGACGCCCGGGGCCGCCGCGTCGACCAGGAAGACCTCGCCGGACGCGGCCACGAGGAAGCCGTGGGCGAACGCGCCGAAGTGCACCGCGGACTGCGAGCCCGAAAGGACCCCCTCCGAGGCGGTGAAGCCGGTCAGCGCCACCGCCAGAACGCGTTCTCCCCGCAGCACCGGCAGCACCCAGCGGTCCACCAGCTCCGGCGTGCCGAACTCGGCCAGCGCCGACGCCGCCATCGTGATCGACGGCAGGTAGGGGACCGCGGCCACCGCCCGGCCGATCTCGGTCAGCACCGCGCACTGCTCCAGCAGGCCGAACCCGCCGCCGCCCAGCGACGAGGGCAGCGCCGCGTCGAGCACGCCCGCCTGGCCCAGCGCCGTCCACAGGGGAGCGTCGAAACCGCCGGTGCCGTGCGGGTCGTGGGTGGCCCTGTCGGCGAGGATCCGCCGGGTCAGCGCGGCCAGGTCGGCCGACGCCTCGGAAGGGGTGAAGTCCATGCGACGCTCCTAGCGCGTGACGGGCAGGCCGAGGGCGGTGGCGGCGATCATGTCCCGCTGGATTTCGTTGGTGCCGCCGCCGAAGGTGAGGATCAGCGCCGAGCGGTGCAACCGCTCGATCCGCCCGGCCAGCAGCGCGCCGGGCGAGCCGTCGCGGACGACGGCGGCCGCGCCCAGCACCTCCATCAGCAGCCGGTAGGCCTCGATCGCGAACTCCGTGCCGTACACCTTGGTCGCCGACGCCTCGGCCGGGCCGAGCTCGCTCGCCGCGGCCGCCCAGGCGATCCGCCAGTTCCGCAGCTTCAGGTACTCCGCGCCGGCGTGCACCCGCGCGAGGTGCAGCCGCACCCATTCCTGGTCGATGGCGCCGGTTTCCTTCGCCCACGCCAGCACGTCGGCGAGGGCCTTGCGGACCGGCGCCGCCGACGTCAGCGCGACGCGCTCGTGGTTGAGCTGGTTGGTGATCAGCGGCCAGCCCGCGTTCTCCTCCGCGACGCGCGCCGACACCGGCACGCGCACCTCGTCGTAGTACGTCGCGCTCGTGCCGGCGCCCGCGACCGTGTGCACCTTCGTCCACGAAAACCCGGGAGACGACGTCGGCACGATCAGCATCGACAGGCCGCGGTGCTTCTTCGCGTCCGGGTCGGTCCGGACGGCGAGCCAGACGTAGTCGGCGTACTCGATCAGGCTCGTCCACATCTTCTGCCCGGTGACGACGTATTCGTCGCCGTCGCGGACCGCGCGCGTGCGCAGCGACGCGAGGTCGGTGCCGGCCTCCGGTTCGGAGTAGCCGATCGAGAAGTGCAGCTCGCCGGCGGCGATCTTCGGCAGGTAGAACGCCTTCTGCTCGTCGGTGCCGTAGCGCATGATCGTCGGCCCGACGGTGTTCACCGTGAGGAAGGGGACCGGCACGCCGGCGACGGCCGCTTCGTCGGTGAAGATGAGCTGGTCGAGCATCGGCCGGCCCTGGCCGCCGTACTCCTTCGGCCAGCCGAGCGCGAGCCAGCCGTCCTTGCCCAGCTGCCGGACGATTTCCTTGTACGCCAAGCCGTCGCCGTACTCGCCGCCGCCCGCGCGGAGGCTGTCCCGCCGCTCGGGCGTCATCAGCTCGGCGAAGTACGCCCGCAGCTCCTCGGCCAGTGCGCGCTGCTCCGGCGTGTAGTCGATCCGCACCCGTCACCTCGATCCGGCGTTATAGTAGAACCTGTTCTAGTTGTACCAGGACTCACGCGGCGGAGGAAGTATGGAGATCGGCGTCGATCGTTCGCTCTGCGAGGCGAACGCGGTGTGCGTGGGGTTCGCGCCGGAGGTCTTCGACCTGGACGATGACGAAGAACTCGTCATCCAGCCGGGACCGGTTCCGGACAACCAGATAGAACATGTTACAGATGCGGTGAAAAGTTGCCCGAAGAACGCCCTGTTCATCGCTGGTTAGCGGTGTTCACTCAGGGGGTTGCCCTCGACGAGAACAGATTCTAATGTAGGCCCGATCACAGGACTCGACGAGGAGGCCGTGCGTGAGCCTGACCGGTAGGACAGCGATCGTAACCGGAGCGGCCGCGGGGCTGGGACGGGCCGAAGCGCTCGCGCTCGCCGCGCGGGGCGCGACGGTCGTGGTCAACGACATCACCGAGGCGAAGGACGTCGTCGACGAGATCGAAGCGGCGGGCGGCAAGGCCGTGGCGGTCGCCGGTGACATCGGCGAGCGGGCCACCGCGGACGCGCTCGTCGCCGCCGCCCTCGACCTCGGCGGGCTCGACGTCGTCGTGAACAACGCGGGCGTGCTGCGCGACAAGATGCTCTTCTCGATGTCCGACGACGACTGGGACACCGTGCTGCGCGTCCACCTGCGCGGGCACTTCCTGTTGTCCCGCAACGCCGCGAAGCACTGGCGTGACAAGTCCAAAGAGGACGGTAAGCCGGTGTACGGGCGCCTGGTCAACACCGCGTCCGAAGCCTTCCTCATCGGCTCGCCCGGCCAGCCCAACTACGCCGCGGCGAAGGCGGGCATCACCGCGCTCACCATGTCGGCCGCCCGCGGCCTGGCCAAGTACGGCGTCCGCGCCAACGCGATCTGCCCGCGCGCGCGGACGGCGATGACCGAGGGCGTGTTCGGGGCTCCTCCCGCCGAGGGTGCCGACCCGCTCTCGGTCGAGCACGTCGCCCCCTTCGTCGCCTACCTCGCTTCGCCCGCGGCCGAGCACGTCAACGGGCAGGTGTTCATCGTCCACGGCGGCACGGTGTCCCTGGTCGCGGCGCCGAGGATCGAGCAGCGCTGGTCCCTCGGCGAGCTCGAGACGTCGGTCAGCGCCTTCTTCGCCGACCGCGACCCCGGCCGGATGTTCGCCGCCACCGAGATCCTGGGAGAGTCATGAGGCTGGACGGGAAGATCGCCCTGATCACCGGCGCGGCGCGCGGCCAGGGCGCGGCCGCCGCCCGCGCGTTCGTCGCCGAGGGTGCCGAGGTGCTGATCGCCGACATCCTCGACGACGAGGGCAAGCAGCTCGCCGCCGAGCTCGGGGAGCAGGCCGTCTACCAGCACCTCGACGTCGGCGACGAGGACGGCTGGGCGGCCGCGGTCGACCGGGTGACCACCGAGTTCGGCGCCCCGAACGTGCTGGTCAACAACGCGGGCATCCTGCATTTCTCGGAACTGGGCAAGACGAAGCTGGCCGACTACGAACGCGTGATCCGGGTGAACCAGATCGGGGCGTTTCTCGGGATGCGCTCGGTCGTTGAACCGATGACCGCCGCCGGCGGTGGCTCCATCGTCAACGTGTCCTCTGTGGAGGGGCTGGCCGGGATGCCCTACCTCGTCGCCTACACCGCGAGCAAGTTCGCCATCCGCGGGATGACCAAGGTCGCGGCCATGGAGCTCGGGAAGAAGCACATCCGGGTCAACTCGGTGCACCCCGGCGCGATCGACACGCAGATGGTCGAGACCGCCGCCGGCGGCCAGAAAGTCGACATGTCGTACGTCGGGAAGAAGGTCGCGCTCGGGCGGGTCGGGCAGCCCGAAGACGTGGCGAAGCTGGTGCTGTTCCTGGCCAGCGACGAAAGCGCGTACTGCACGGGCGCGGAATTCATCGCGGACGGCGGCGCCACGGCGTCGCACGCCCTCAACCTGAGCTTCTGAAGAACGATCAGTAAACACCGCTAACGAAAATCGGGCACCGGGTATGGAGAACACTCGGAGGTCAGCGACGACCTACTGGGAGGTGTGGTGAGCGAGAGCACGGGCACGCTCCCGGGAACCGCGGCCCTGACCCAGGTCGGCCGGCTCGCGACGCTCTCGTGGGAGGTCCTGCGCGCGATCTTCAAGCGCCCGTTCCAGGCCCGCGAGTGGATCCAGCAGTGCTGGTTCTTCGCGAGCGTCACGATCCTGCCGACCGCGCTGGTGGCCATCCCGTTCGGCGCGGTGATCGCGCTGCAGCTCGGCTCGCTGACCGCGCAGATCGGCGCGCAGTCGTTCACCGGCGCGGCCAGCGCGCTGGCCATCGTGCAGCAGGCCAGCCCGCTGATCACCGCGCTGCTCGTCGCGGGCGCCGGCGGGAGCGCGGTCTGCGCGGACATCGGCGCGCGCAAGATCCGCGAAGAGATCGACGCGATGCAGGTGCTGGGCGTCAACCCGATCCAGCGCCTGATCGTGCCGCGCGTGCTCGCCGCGATGGTCGTTTCGGTGCTGCTGAACGGCTTGGTGAGCGTCGTCGGCGTGCTCGGCGGCTACTTCTTCAACGTCGTCCTGCAGGGCGGCACGCCCGGCGCGTACCTGGCCAGCTTCAACGCGCTCGCCCAGGTGCCGGACCTGTGGATCAGCGAGATCAAGGCGCTGCTGTACGGCTTCGTGGCCGGGGTCGTCGCGGCGTTCCGCGGGCTGAACCCGGCGGGCGGGCCGAAGGGCGTCGGCGACGCCGTCAACCAGGCCGTCGTGATCACGTTCCTGCTGCTGTTCCTCATCAACGTCGTGCTCACCGCCATCTACCTGCGGATCGTCCCGCCGAAGGCCATGTGATGACGGCGGAACCGCTCGACGCCACCGACCGGACGCTCGAGTACATCGCGCGTCCCGGCCAGAGCCTGGAAGGCCTCGGCAAGCAGCTCGCGTTCGCCGCCAAGGCGCTGGCGTGGTCGCCGCGCACGATCCGCCGCTACGGCCGCGAAACACTGCGCCTGCTGACCGAGGTCTGCTTCGGCACCGGCGGGCTCGCCGTCATCGGCGGGACGCTCGGTGTGATGATCGGGATGACCCTGTTCACCGGCCTCATCGTCGGCCTCCAGGGCTATTCCGCGCTCAACCAGCTCGGCACGGCCGCGCTCACCGGGTTCATCTCCGCCTACTTCAACACCCGCGAGGTCGCGCCGCTCTCGGCCGGGCTCGCCCTGAGCGCGACGGTCGGCTGCGGCTTCACCGCGCAGCTCGGCGCGATGCGGATCTCCGAGGAGATCGACGCGCTCGAAGTCATGGGCGTGCCGAGCATGCCGTACCTGGTCACCACGCGCGTGCTCGCCGGCGTCGCCGCGGTGATCCCGCTGTACGCGGTCGGCCTGCTCTCGAGCTACCTCGCGTCACGGCAGATCACCATCTGGCTCTACGGCCAGTCCGCGGGCACCTACGACCACTACTTCACGCTGTTCCTGCCACCCGGGGACGTCCTCTGGTCGTTCGGGAAGGTGATCGTGTTCAGCGTGCTCGTGATCCTTTCCCACTGCTACTACGGCTTCAACGCCAGTGGCGGCCCGGCCGGGGTCGGCGTCGCGGTGGGCCGCGCGGTGCGGACGTCGATCGTGCTCATCTCGGTGCTGGACTTCTTCCTGTCCCTGGCGATCTGGGGCGCCAACACGACGGTGAGGATCTCCGGATGAGGCGCGAGCTGTGGCAGCGGCTCCGGTACCAGGTGCTGGGGCTGGCGTTCCTGCTCGTCGCCGCGTTGTTCATCGCGTTCACGCTCGCCGTCTACAACAAGGCGTTCACGCCGGTGACGCTCGTGAAGCTGGAGACCGACCGCGTCGGCAGCCAGCTGCGCACCGGCGGCGACGTCAAGGTCCGCGGCGTGCTCGTCGGCGAGGTCCGCTCGGTGACGGCGAAGGGCGACCACGCCGAGCTCGAGCTGGCCCTGCAGCCGGACAAGACGAAGGTCATCCCCAGGAACGTCGCCGCGCGGCTGCTGCCGAAGACCCTCTTCGGCGAGCGGTACGTCGCCCTGCAGCTCCCCGAGACCGCACAGGGCCCGATCAAGGCGGGCGACGTCATCCCGCAGGACCGCAGCAGCGCGGCGATCGAGCTGCAGAAGGTCCTCGACGACGTGATGCCGCTGCTGCAGGCCGTCCAGCCGGAGAAGCTGTCGAGCACGCTCACCGCCGTGTCGACCGCGCTCGAGGGCCGCGGCAAGCAGCTCGGCCAGACGCTCGTCCAGCTGTCGGACTACCTGGGCAAGCTCAACCCGTCGCTGCCGGACGTCAAGGCCGACATCACCGGGCTCGCGAACGTCGCGGACACCTACGACAAGGCCGCGCCCGACGTGCTGCAGGCGCTGTCGGACCTGACGACGACGAGCCGGACGATCGTCGACCAGCGCGCCCAGCTGAGCGACCTCTACGCCACCGTCACCGCGGCTTCGGTGGATCTCACGAGCTTCCTCCAGGTCAACAAGGACAACCTGATCCGGCTCACCACGGCGGTGCAGCCGACGCTGGACGTCCTCGCCAAGTACGCGCCCGAGTACCCGTGCCTGCTCGAGCAGCTCGCCGGCGAGGTCGGGCCGGCCGAGCTGGCGTTCGGCAAGGGCACCGCGCACCCCGAGGTCAGCCGGGTCACCATCGAGTTCGCCGCCAGCCGCGGCAAGTACCTGCCCGGCGTCGACGAGCCGAAGTACGACGACAAGCGCGGCCCGCGCTGCTACCCGCAGGTCCCGAAGCCGGGCGTCTGGCCGCAGTACCCGCCCGACGGCGCGATCAAGGACGGCTCGACCAAGCCCGCGCCGCCGAAGAACCCGCCCGAGAAGCTGCCCGCCGGTGGTGGCGCCGTCGGCGGGTCGCCCGGCTCGATCGTCGGCTCGGCCTACGAAACCGACCTGATCGGCCTGCTCGCGTCCCCCGCGCTCGGGACGTCGCCGGGGGACGTGCCCGGCTGGGCGGGGCTGCTCGTGGGGCCGCTCTACCGCGGGGCGGAGGTGGAGCTCAAGTGAGGAGCTTCCTCCCGTCGCTGATCAAGCTGGGCGTCTTCGCCGTCGTCACGGTGCTGCTCACCGGCGTCCTCGCGGCCACCATCGCCAACACCAACTTCGGCGTGACGTCGGGGTACCTGGCGAAGTTCACCGACGCGTCCGGGCTCAAGGAAGGCGACGACGTCCGCATCGCCGGGGTCAAGGTCGGCCAGGTCGACTCCATCGGCGTCGTCGAAGGGGAGCAGAACTTCGCCGAGGTGCGGTTCGACGTCGAGCACACCTACCGGCTGCCGGAGACGGTGACCGCGACGATCAAGTACCGCAACCTCGTCGGCCAGCGCTACCTCGCGCTCGGCACCGACGTCCCGGGCGAGAAGACGCTGGCCGACGGCGGCACGATCCCGCCCGAGCGCACCAAACCCGCGTTGAACCTCACCGTGCTGTTCAACGGGTTCAAGCCGCTGTTCAAGGCGCTGAGCCCCAAGGACGTCAACCAGCTTTCGGCCGAGATCATCAGCGTCTTCCAGGGCGAGGGCGGCACGATCACCAGCCTGCTGCAGCACACCGCGTCGCTGACGACGGCGATCGCGAGCAAGGACCAGGTGATCGGGCAGGTCATCGCGAACCTCAACACCGTGCTGGGCACGGTGAACCAGCACGGGCCGCAGCTCGGCGACCTCATCGAGCAGACGCAGAAGCTCGTCAGCGGCCTGGCCGAACAGCGCAAGCCGATCGGCGACGCGGTCAGCGCGCTCGGCGACCTCGCCGTGTCGACGACGGGCCTGCTCGCCGACGCGCGCCCGGCGCTCAAGGACGACGTCGCGCAGCTCGGCGTGCTCTCGCAGAACCTCGGCGATTCCGGCGTGCTGCTCAACCACCTGCTCGAGGTGCTGCCGGGCAACCTCGAGAAGTTCACGCGGACCCTGAGCTACGGCAGCTGGTTCAACTACTACCTGTGCGGGATCACCGGCACCATCGGCATTTCTTCGCTCGACATCACCCTGCCGATCATCCCGATCCCGGGCACCCAGCGCGCGGAGAGGTGTGGTCCGTGAAGCCGCTGAAGGAACGCAACCAGGCCGCGGTCGGCGCGGTCGCGCTCGTGCTGATCGTGCTCGTCACGGCCACGACGTACTTCTCCGACCAGCTCCCGTTCTTCGGCAACGGCACGACGTATTCGGCGTACTTCGGCGAGTCCGCCGGGCTGGCGCCGGACAACGAGGTCGAGGTCGCCGGCGTGAAGGTCGGCACGGTCTCGTCGGTGAAGCTGCAGGGCAAGCAGGTGCTGGTGCGCTTCCGCGTCAAGGACGTCCGGGTGGGCGACGCGACGACGGCGTCCATCGAGATCAAGACGCTGCTGGGGGAGAAGTACCTCGCGCTCGACCCGAAGGGCGGCGGCGCCCAGGAGCCGGACGCGACGATCCCGCAGGCCCGCACGCGCACGCCGTTCCAGCTGCAGGACGCGTTCGAGCAGCTCTCGACGACGGTCGGCGACATCGACACGAAACAGCTCGCGGACAGCTTCACCGCGTTGTCCGACAGCCTCAAGGACAGCCCGCAGTACCTGAAGGACACGCTCACCGGGCTGTCCTCGCTGGCCAAGACGGTCTCCTCCCGCGACAACGACCTGCACACCCTGCTGGCGAACACGAGCCAGGTGTCGAAGACGCTGTCGGACCGCACCACCCAGCTGCAGCGCGTGATCAGCGACGGCAACCTGCTGCTGGGCGAGCTGCAGAACCGCAAGAAGGCGATCAACGCGCTGCTCACCGGCACCCAGCAGCTCTCGCAGCAGCTCACCGGGCTCGTCCAGGACAACCGTGCGCAGCTGAAGCCGACGCTGGACAAGCTGAGCAAGGTGACCGACATCCTGCAGCGCAACCAGGGCAACCTCGACAAGAGCCTGCAGCTGATGGCGCCGTTCGCCCGCGTCGGCGCGAACGCCACCGGCAACGGCCGCTGGTTCGAGGGCTACCTGTGCGGGCTGCTGCCGCCGACGATCACCGCGGGCGGGCTCTCGATCAACCCCGAGGGCTGCACGCCGCCGATCGCGGCGCCGAACCAGGGGGTGGGCGGCCGATGACCATCCGGACCTACCGCGGCCGCAGCCTCGTGACGTGGCTGGCGTTCGCGTGTGTGCTCGCGCTCGTCGTCACCGCCGGGTTGTGGCTGGTGTTCCGGGAATCCACCGGCACCAAGCTGTCGGCCTACTTCGGCAAGACCGTCGGGCTCTACGCGGGCTCGTCGGTGCGGGTGCTCGGCGTGGCGGTCGGGCAGGTCACCGACGTCACGCCGCAGGGCGACGCCGTGCGCGTGGACATGCGCGTCGACGACGTGCCGCTGCCCGCGAACGTCGGCGCGGTCGTCGTCGCGCCCAGCCTGGTCAGCGACCGGTACGTCCAGCTCACCCCGGCCTACGACAGCGGCCCGACGCTGGCGACGGGCACGGTCCTGCCGCGCGACCGCACGGCGACGCCGGTGGAACTGGACGACCTGTACTCGAGCCTGGACAAGCTCTCCACGGCGCTGGGCCCGAACGGCGCCAACAAGGACGGCGCGTTGTCGAGCGTCCTGGACACCGCCGCGAACACGTTGAAGGGCAACGGTTCTTCGCTCAATTCGACGGTCGGGCAGCTCGCCGGCCTGGCCAAGACGCTGGACGGCTCGAAGGACGACCTGTTCTCGACCGTGCAGAACCTCAACTCCTTCACCGGCGCGCTGGCCCAGAGCGACCAGCAGCTCAACGAGTTCTACGGCCGTGTCGCCGACGTCAGCCAGTTCCTCGCCGCCGACTCGTCCGACGTCGGCGCGGCCCTGCAGTCCCTCGGCGGGGCACTCGGGGACGTCCAGCAGTTCGTCAACGACAACAAAGGCGCTCTGGAGTCCAATGTGGACAAACTGGCGTCGCTGTCGAAGGTGCTCGTCGACCAGCGCGCGTCGCTGGCCGAGGTGCTCGACATCGCGCCGACCGGCGCCACCAACTTCATCAACTCCTACGACGCCGCGTCCGGCACCATCGCCGTCCGAGACAACCTCAACGAGCTCACCAACCCGCCGATCCTGACGGTGTGCCGGCTGATCAGCGCGGGCACGCCCAAGCAGGTCCCGGACACGCTGGGGAACATCTGCAAGCAGCTCGCGCCGGTCCTCGACGGAGCGCTGAAGCTGCCGACGATCCCGCAGGTGCTCAACTCGCTGCAGAACGGGACGCTCCCGCCGTTGCCGCTCCCGCTCGTCGACGTGATGGAGCAGCTTTCGGGGGGTGCGAAGTGAAGCGGCTCGCGGGAGTGCTCGCCGGGGTGCTCGTGCTGGCGGCCTGCAGCGACGGCGGGTTCAACGGCCTGTACGGCACGCCGCTGCCCGGCGGCGCCGACGTCGGCGACCACCCGTACCACGTCACCGCGCTGTTCACCGACGTCCTCGACCTGGTTCCGCAGTCCAGCGTCAAGGTCAACGACGTCGCGGTCGGGCGCGTCGACAAGATCACCCTGACGCCGGACACGCGGTCCGCGCTCGTGGCGATGACCGTCAACAGCGACATCGCGCTGCCCGCCAACGCCCGCGCCGAGCTGAAGCAGTCCTCGCTGCTGGGCGAGAAGTTCGTCGAACTGAGCGTGCCGACGGCCGAGCCGGCCACCGGTCACCTGGGTGACGGCGCGCAGATCCCGCTCGGGCGCACCAACCGCAACCCCGAGGTCGAGGAGGTGCTCGGCGCGCTTTCCCTGCTGCTCAACGGCGGCGGCGTCGAGCAGATCCAGAAGATCAGCCACGAACTCAACGACGCGCTGTCCGGCAACGAGCCGGAGATCCGGGTGCTGCTGTCCCGGGTGGACGAGCTCGCTACCCAGCTCGACGGGCACCGGACCGAGATCCTCCGCGCGATCGACGGGCTCGGGAAGCTGTCGAAGACGTTGACGGGCCAGACGCAGAACCTGACCAACGCGCTCGACAACCTCGCGCCGGGCCTGAAGATCGTCACCGACCAGCGTGACCAGCTCGTCGGCATGCTCAACGCGCTCAACTCGCTTTCCGGGGTCGCGGTGGACACCGTGACGAAGAGCCGCGACCAGCTCGTCGCGAACCTCAAGGCCCTGCAGCCGACGCTGACCAAGCTCGGCGAGGCCGGTGCCAACCTGCCGAACGCGCTGCAGATCCTGCTGACCTACCCGTTCCCGGACTACGCGGGCAACGTGATCAAGGGCGACTACGCGAACGTCGAAGCGAACGTGAACCTCGACCTGGACACGCTGATCCAGAACTTCACGAACTCGTCGCAGCCGCCGTTCGCGCTGCCCGACTCGATCGGCGGGCAGCCGTCCGCGGCCAGGCCTCCGCTGCCGCTGCCGGACCTCGGGTCGCCCGGGCAGACCGGCGGCACCGGGCTGCTGGGCGGTCTCCTCGGCCTGGCCGGGGGTGGCAAGTGACCACGCGCAAGATCCGCGTCCAGCTGTTCGCGTTCGTCGTGATCGCGGTCGTCTCGGTCGTCTACGCCGGCGGCCACTACGCCGGGCTGGACCGGCTCTTCGGCAACCGCGGCTACGTCGTCACCGCGCAGCTGACCGATTCCGGCGGGATCTTCGTCAACTCCGAAGTCGCCTACCGCGGCGTCACGGTCGGCCGGGTGACCGGGATGACGCTGACCGAGCACGGCGTCGACCTCGCGCTCGACATCGACGCGGGCGCCCCGGACATCCCGGCGGACGCGCACGCCCAGGTGGCGAACCGGTCGGCGGTGGGGGAGCAGTTCGTCGACCTGCTCCCCCAGCACGAGGGCGGTCCGTTCTTGACGGACGGCTCGGTGATCACCCGCGACAAGACGTCGCTGCCGCCGTCGCCGGACACGGTGCTCAGCCACCTCGACGACCTCGTCGCGAGCGTCCACCCGGATTCACTGCGGACGGTCGTCGACGAGACGTACAACGCGTTCGCCGGGGCGGGCCCGGAACTGCAGCAGCTGCTCGACAGCACGGGATCCCTGACGGCGACGGCCGCGCAGTACGTGCCGCAGACGCAGGGCCTGCTGAGCAACTCCCGCGTCGTGCTGGACACGCAGGAGCGGCAGGCGGCGAACATCACCGACTTCGCGTCCGGGCTGAAGAAGATCGCGGGGCAGCTGAAGGCGTCCGACCCCGACCTGCGGCGCGTGATCGCGGAGGCACCGCGGCTGAGCCGGCAGATCAGCGACGTCCTCGCGGCTTCGGGCACGGACCTGGGCGTGCTGTTCGCCAATCTGCTGACCACCGCGCAGATCACGACGTCCCGCAAGGACTCGATCGAGGAACTGCTGGTGGCGTACCCGATCATCTCGGCGTTCTCACCGTCGACGTCCCCGGACGGCACGGGCCACCTCGGCGTCGTGTTCAACTTCTTCGACCCGGCTTCGTGCACGAAGGGCTACGAAGGGACGAAGCAGCGTCCGGCGAACGACGAGTCCGAAGCACCGGTGAACATGAACGCGTACTGCGCCGAGCCGCCGGGCAGCCCGACCGGGGTGCGCGGGGCGCAGAACGCGCCGTACGGGGGCAAGCCGCCGGCGATTCCGGCCGCGCCCTCGCAGAGCGCGTCTTCCACGCCTGCGCAGGCGCAGTTGCCGGGGATGCTGAGCCTGCTGACCGGGCCGTCGGCGGGCGGGCTGGGCAAGCTGCTGGGCGCGCCGTGAAACTCCTGGTCGTGGGGGCGGTGCTCGCGGTGCTGGCCGCCTTGGGCACGGGCTTTTCGTGGTGGCGGGCGGCTTCGGACGACTCGGCGGCGCGCGGCCGGGACCGGGACGCGGTCCTGGCGGCGGCGGGCCCTGAGCTGGTCACGCTGAACACGATCGACTACCGCTCGGCGGCCGCCGACGTGGACCGCTGGATCGCGGCGACGACGGGCCAGTACGGCAAGGACCTCGCCGGCGATCGTCAGCTGCAGATCGACCGGGCGTCCTCGTCCAAGACGGTGTCGTCGGCCACGCTGGTCCAGGCGGCGGTGACGGAGGTTTCCGACGGCACCGCGCGTCTGCTGGCGGTGCTGGACGTCCGGGTCTCGACGGGCGGCGGCGCGGCGGCCCCGCGCCTGAACCGGTTGACCGTGGACGCCACCCGGTCGCCGTCGGGCTGGAAGATCTCGGGCGTCCAGGCGGCGGGCTCATGAGGCGCGTCCTGCTGGCGATCGTGGTGCTCGCCGTGGGCTGCTCGGTGTGGTTCGGCATCGAGGCGGCTTCGCTGTCCCCCGGTGAGAACGCGGCTTTGGTCGATTCGGCCGGGACTTCCGCGGTGGCGTCCGAGGTGAGTGATGCGGTGAAGTCGGTGTTTTCCTACGACTACGCGAACTTGGCGCGCACCGAGCGCGCGGCTTCGGAGGTCTTGGTCGGTGACGCGGTGCGCCAGTACCGCGACCAGTTCGCTTCGGCCCGGACTCGGGCCACTGCGGAGAAGCTGGTCCGCACCACCACGGTCCGGGCGGTCGGGGTGCAGTCGTTGCGAGGGGACGACGCTTCGCTGCTGCTGTTCCTCGACCAGCAAACGGTGGCCCAGGGCGGCGGAGCACCGTCGTCGTCGGTGGCCCAGCTGGCGGTGACGGCCAAGCGAGTGGACGGCCACTGGAAACTCGCGACGCTCACGGCTCTCTGATCCGTAACAAAGGTTGGGCTCCAGACGTTCTTGTGCGCGCACACTGAACGGACCGGAGCGTGTGATGAAACCTCGTACCTTTGTGGTCTGGGCTTCGCTGGCCGTCGCCGTGGGGGCCTGATCCTCTTGCTCGTCACAGTCAAGGCTACGGCGGCGGGCGGCCAGACGGTGTCCTGCGGGACCGGCTTCAAAACCGACATGAGCCAAGCGGCGCACGAATCGAACGTCAACGCCCTCGCCAACGCGATGCGGGCCGACAGCGGCCTCGGCTACCTCCCCGCCGACGACGCCACGGAAGGTTACGCAGCCGCTTGCGACGGCGCGCTGTCGACTCGGCGTGGCTGGGGTTTCGGCTTGCTCGCCGCGAGTGCGCTCGTGTTCGTCGGCTCGGTCGTCGTGCGCAGGAACGAGCAAACCGCGCCACCGGCGGCCGCCGCATAGTTTCCCGCTAGCCGTCCCAGACGGTTGCGCCCTGCTTCAGCACCTCGACCCCCGCCGGTGACGTCGACGGCCACATCTCCACGACGTACCGGTAGTGCTCCCCGAACTCGTGGTCGTTCCAGTCCACCGACGGCGGTCCCGCCGGCACGTACGAAACCCGGGCCCGGTACAACCCCGGCAGGACCGAGAAGAATTTTTCCTGCGAAGGGTAGTCGGCAGGCCCGGAAATCACGAGTTTCCCGCTCGGCACGGGAAGATCCGCTTCCACCACGTGCTCGGCGGCAGGTGCCAGCACCGGTGGCCCGGGGAGCAACTCCACCGAAGACTCCACCAGGTCCGAGCGTGCCGTCGCGATGGCGATGCCGCCCGGCTCTGCCCCGATCCGGTGAAGTTCGACCGCCGATGCGGTCCAGCCGCTGCCGTCCAGGCGGGAACCCGAGTCGCGCACCGAGAACTGGCGCTGGTCGGCGTGGACTACGAGGTGCACACGAACCACCCTAGCCAGGACCCGCCCCGAAATGGTATCGACGCCGGGTTTAGCGTTGACGCCATGACCACTGCTTCCGTCGACGTCGACACTGCCCGCCGAGACTACGCGGCCCTGGTCGACCGAGGCCTCTCCCTCGACATCACCCGCGGCAAGCCTTCCCCGAAGCAGCTCGACCTGGCCAACGGCCTGCTCGACCTCCCGGGCGACGGCACCTTCAAGGCCGAGGACGGCACCGACGTGCGCAACTACGGCGGCCTCAAGGGCCTGCCCGAGCTGCGCCGCATCTTCGCCGGCGCGCTGCAGGTCCCGGCCGGGCAGCTGCTCGCCGCCGGCAACTCCAGCCTGGAGCTGATGCACGACGCCGTCGTCCAGGCGCTGCTGAGCCCGCTGCCCGGCGCCGAGCGCCGCTGGGCCGACGAGCCGGTCGTGAAGTTCCTCGCGCCCGTGCCGGGCTACGACCGGCACTTCGCGCTCACCGAGCGCTTCGGCATCGAGCTCGTTCCGGTCGCGATGACCGCCGAGGGCCCGGACATGGACGCCGTCGAGACGCTCGTCGCCGAGGACCCGGCCGTCAAGGGCATCTGGTGCGTGCCGAAGTACAGCAACCCCACCGGCGTCACGTTCAGTGACGACGTCGTGCGGCGGCTCGCGACCATGACCACCGCGGCGTCCGACTTCCGGATCTTCTGGGACAACGCCTACGCCGTGCACCACCTGACCGACGACGAGCCGGCCCTGGCCGACGTCCTCGCGCTGGCCACCGAGGCCGGCAACGCCGACCGCGTGTTCGTCTTCGGCTCGACCTCGAAGATCACCTACGCCGGCGCAGGCGTGGGCTTCTTCGGCGCCTCCGAGGCCAACCTCGACTGGTGGGTCGCCAAGATCGGCAAGCGGACCATCGGCCCGGACAAGGTCAACCAGCTGCGCCACGCCCTCTTCCTCAAGGACGAGGACGGCGTCCGCGCCCACATGCGCAAGCACGCCGAGATCATCGGCCCGAAGTTCGCGGCCGTCGACCGCATCCTCACCGAGGAGCTGTCCGACCTGGCGTCCTGGACCAAGCCGACCGGCGGGTACTTCGTGTCGCTGACCGTGCCCGAGGGCACCGCGAAGGAGGTCGTGCGGCTGGCGAAGGAGGCCGGTGTCGCGCTGACCCCCGCCGGGGCGACGCACCCGCACGGGAACGACCCGGCCGACGCCGTCATCCGGATCGCGCCGACGTTCCCGGAGCTCGCCGACGTCGAAGAGGCGGTGCGCGCGCTCGCCGTGTGCGTCCGGCTCGCCGCCGCCGAGCGCGCCTGACCTGCGGAGACGGAATCGGGAAGAACTTTTTCCCGATTTGACCGAGCCGGGGGCCGTCCAGGTACGTATCACCGGTGGGTGAGGTGGACGAACTCGTCACGAGAGGACGTCCCCCGGTGTTCGGAAAACGCTACACACAGCAGCTCATCGAGCGCAGCGCGGAGAACGCGACCGACCGCCGCCGCTTCCTCAAGGCTGCGGGAGCGGCGGGGCTCGGGGTCGCGGGCGCCGGCGCGCTCGGTGGCGCGCTGTCGCTGGGTCTCGGCTCGGCCGGTGCCACGCAGCAGTACCCGCAGCAGAAGGCCGCGGACGCCGCCGCCAGCGACGCCGCGGTGCTGAACTTCGCGCTCAACCTCGAGTACCTCGAGGCGAACCTGTACTCGTTCGCTGTCTACGGCTACGGGCTCAACGAGAAGTACGTCAACGGCATCGGCAACCTCGGCAAGGTCTCCGGCGGCCACGCCGTGAAGTTCAAGAGCGAGCAAGTCAAGCAGATCGCCCAGGAGATCGCCGGCGACGAGGTCGCGCACGTGACCTTCCTGCGCAAGGCGCTCGACAAAGCGGCCGTCGCGCAGCCCGAGATCGACTTCCAGAACAGCTTCACCGCCGCCATGCAGGCCGCGGGGCTGATCAAGCAGGGCCAGACGTTCGACCCGTTCGCGAGCGAGAACAACTTCTTGCTCGCCGCGTTCCTGTTCGAGGACGTCGGCGTGTCCGCCTACAAGGGCGCGGCGCCGCTGGTGAACAACAAGACGTTCCTCGACGCGGCCGCGGGCATCCTCGCGGTCGAGGCCTACCACGCGGGCATCGTGCGCGCGCAGCTGTTCGAACGCGGCCTGGGCGACGTCACGAACAAGATCTCCGACGCCCGCGACAGCCTCGACGGCAAGGCGGACGACGACGAAGGCGTGCTCAAGGACGGCAAGGCGAACCTCGTCCCCGCGGACGCCAACGGCGTCGCGTTCGGGCGTTCGGCCGAGCGCGTGCTCAACATCGCCTACCTCAACCCGGACAAGGTGAACTCGGGCGGCTTCTTCCCGCGCGGTCTCAACGGCGACATCGCCGCCAGTGGCGCCAAGGAGAAGTGAGCGCCGCGTGCCGCCGTCGCGGTAGGGTCGCCAGCGGCGGCACGCGGAGTTCACAGGGGGGCGCGGAGTGCGGGTACTGGTCGCGGGTGGCGGGATTTCCGGCACGGTCACGGCGATGGCGCTGAAGCTGGCGGGGCACGACCCGGTGGTCTTCGAGGCCTATCCGGCGGGCGGGGACGACATCGGCGCGTTCCTCACGATCATGCACAACGGCATGGACGCCCTGCGCGCGATCGGCGCCGACCGGCCGGTGATCGACGCGTCCTTCGCCGCGTACGGGGTCGAGCTCGTCACCCCGGCCGGGGAAACCGTGGGACGCCGGGAGTTCGACACCGAAGGCCTCGACGGGCCGCGCACGCTCACCCGCGCGACGCTCTACCGCGTCCTGCAGGACGAAGCCGCGCGCCGCGGTGTCCCGCTCGAACGCGGCAAACGGCTGGTGGGCGCGAAGCCCGGCCCGGACGGGATCACGGCCGAATTCGCCGACGGCCGCACCGAAACCGGTGCCGTCCTGGTCGGGGCCGACGGCTTGCGCTCGGTCGTCCGGCGGCTGATCGACCCGGCGGCGGACGACCCGCGCTACACCGGGCTGACCGTCGTCTACGGCTACACGCGCGCGTCCGGTCTGCCGGAAGCGCCCGGGATCTACCGGATGGTCCGCGGCAGCAAGGCGGCGTTCGGCTTCACGACCGACCCGGACGGCGCCACGTTCTGGTTCGCCCGCATCCCGGACGCCGAGCGGCCGCGCGAGGAGATCGCCGCGGTCACCCCGGCCGGCTGGCGCGAGTTCGCGCACGCCGCGTTCGCCGACGACGAAGCGTTGCCCTGCAAGGACATCGTCGCGGCGACGGGCGACGAGGTGTTCGGCGGCCACTCCTACGACGTCCCCGAGACGCGCGTCTGGTCGACCCCCGAGATGGTCCTGGCCGGTGACGCCGCCCACGCCGCGTCCCCGGCCGCGGGCCAGGGCGCGTCGATGGCCTTGGAAGACAGCGTGATCCTCGCGCAGTGCCTGCGCGACCGGCCGGACCCGGCGTCGGCTTTCGCGGCGTACGAAGGACTTCGGCGCGAGCGCGTGGAGAAACTGGTGAAGGCGAGCGCGGGCGGCGACGTCGGCGAAGAGCGCGGCTGGCTGTACTCGCACCACATCGACTGGGACGCGAAGATCCGGTGAGCCTCGGCCCGCTGCCCCAGCGCATCACCGTCGACGCGGACCAGGTCCGGAGCCTTGTCGCCGACCAGTTCCCGCGGTGGGCGGATCTCGCGGTGCGCCCGGTGGCACGCGGGGGCTGGGACAACCACACCTTCCACCTCGGCGACGAGATGTCGGTGCGCTTGCCGAGCGCGGCCGAGTACGCGCTGGCGGTCGAGAAGGAACAACGCTGGCTTCCGGTGCTCGCGCCCCGGCTGCCGTTGCCCGTGCCCGTCCCGCTGGCGGAAGGCAAGCCGGGCGCGGACTACCCCTTCGCCTGGTCCGTCTACCCGTGGCTCGCGGGCGAGCCCGCGAACGCGGACCGCATCGCCGACCCCGTCCGGTTCGCGCTCGACCTGGCCGGGTTCTTGACGGCTCTGCAGTCGATCGACACCGCCGACGGTCCCCGGCCCGGGAAGCACAGCTGGTTCCGGGGCGGCGACCTGCGCACCTACGACGAGCAAACCCGGCGCGCCCTCGAGGGTGACGAGCGGGCGCGCGAGATCTGGGAAGCCGCGCTCGACGCTCGCTGGGACGGCGTCGAGCGCTGGTTCCACGGCGACGTCGCGGAGGGAAACCTTCTGCTGGACAAGGGAAAGCTGACCGCGGTCATCGACTTCGGGACGTGCGGCGTCGGCGACCCGGCCTGCGACGTGGCGATCGCGTGGACGCTGCTGACCGCCGGCGGCCGTCGCGCGTTCCGCGAACGGCTGGCCGTCGACGACGCGACCTGGGCGCGTGGCCGCGGCTGGGCCCTCTGGAAGGCGCTGATCACCCGCGCCCGCGGCGGCCCCGAAGCCGCCCGGGCCCGCCGGACGCTCGCCGGGATCCACGAGGAGTACGCGGCCTAGCGGGTCTGCCGGGAGCCGCACGATTCGCGGATCACCAGGCGCGTCGGCAGCCGCACCGGTTCCGGGGGTGCCGCGTTCTCGATCATCGCCAGCAGCGCGCCCGCCGCGGCCGTGCCGAAACCCGGCTTGTCCTGGGCGACCGTCGTGAGCGCCGGGTCCACCAGGGACGCGACCTCGATGTCGTCGAACCCGATCACGGCCAGGTCGTCCGGCACCCGCAACCCGGCCGCGCGGGCCGCCAGCAGGGCGCCGACGGCCATCTCGTCGCTGGCCGCGAACACCGCCGTCGGCGGGTCCTTGCGGGCCAGCAGCCGCCGCATCCCGACGAACCCGCTCTCCCGGTAGAAGTCCCCGGTGACGACGAAGTCGTCGCGCGCCGGCAGGCCGGCTTCGGCCAGTCCGCGCAGGTAGCCGTCGGTGCGGGCGGCGGCGGGCGCGTTGCCGCGGGGGCCGGTGATCGTCGCGATCCGCCGGTGCCCGAGCGCGGCCAGGTGCCGGACCGCGTCCGCCGCACCGCCGGCGTTGTCCGACGTCACGTAGGTCGCGCGCGGCCCGGACAGCGCCACGTCCAGCGCGACGCACGGCAGCCCGGACTGGGCGAACGTGGTGAACGCGTCGGCGTCCGTGCCGCTGTCGATCAGCACGAGCCCGGCCAGGTGGTGGCGCCGGGTCATGCTCACGTACGCGATCGGGTCGGCCAGTGACACACCCGGGTTGCGGTCGTGGGTGTCGTCGCTCGTGGCGAGCAGCAGCAGGTGGTAGCCGTGCGAGCTGAGCGCGGATTTGAGGCCCAGCAACAGGTCCTGCAGGAACGGGTGCCGCCAGCCGGGCCGCCGGTGGTCGGTGTCCCAGACCAGCCCGACCATCGCCGAGCGCTGCCGTGACAGCGCCCGCGCCGACTCGTTCGGCGAGAAGTCGAGCTCCCGGGCGACGCGCTCGACGCGTTCGCGGGTCGTCGCGCTGACCGTGGCCGGGCGGTTGAACACCCGCGACACGGTCGCGACCGAGACCCCGCAGAGCTGCGCGACTTCGCGGGCGGTGACCATGGCGACCTCCAGATGGTGCTTTCCGGGGGCTTCGGGTGACGGAGCCCCCGACCCGAGGCGAAGCCTCGGATTTCATACTGAAACCGGTTACATCTGTAGCACATGATCTCTGACTGCGTAAATGCCGACGTACGTTATGAGTTCGTAACTTGACGAACCACGGCTGGGAGCGCTCTCATAGGTCCCGCGTTTTCCGTCCGGCCCGTAGAACAACGGAGATCTCATGCGCCCGAAAACGACAAGCCGCCTCGTCCTGGCGGCCGTCTGCGCCGCCGTCACCGTCCTGAGTGCCTGCGGCAGCAGCGACGCCGGTGGTGGCGGGAAGGTCAAGCTCAGCCTCGGCCTGTTCGGCAACTTCGGCTACACCGACCTGATCAAGGAGTACCAGGCCGCCCACCCCGGCATCGAGATCACCGAGCGGACCGCGTCCTACTCCGACCACCACAAGAACCTCGCCGCGCACCTGGCGACCGGCGGCGGCGCCGCGGACATCGAAGCCATCGACACCGGGTACGTCGCCCAGTTCAAGGCGAACCCGGACAAGTTCGTCGACCTCACCACGGTCGGCGGCGACAAGCTCAAGGACCGCTGGCTGGGCTGGAAGTGGTCGGCGTCGCTGGCCAAGGGCGGGCAGCAGATCGGCTACGGCACCGACGTCGGCGGCCTGGCCATCTGCTACCGCCGGGACCTGTTCCAGCAGGCCGGGCTGCCCGCCGACCGCGACGCCGTGTCCGCGCTCTGGCCCACCTGGCAGGCCTTCTTCGAAACCGGCAAGCGCTTCCAGGCCAAGGCGCCGAACGGCGTCAAGTTCATGGACGGCGGCCCGACCGTGCTCAACGCGATCTTCGGCCAGGCGCCCGTCGGGTACTACGACCAGAGCGACCAGCTGGTCGTCGACCGCAACCCGGCGCTGCGCACGGGCTGGGACCAGGTCGTCGACGCCGTCAAGGCGAACCTGAGCGCCGGCCTGCTCTACAGCACGCCGACCTGGAACACCGGCTTCACCCAGAGCCAGTTCGCCACCGTCACCTGCCCGGCCTGGATGATGACCAAGATCAAGGACCAGGCGCCGGACACCGCCGGCAAGTGGGACGTGGCGACCGTGCCCGGCGGGGGCGGCAACTGGGGCGGCTCGTACCTGACCGTGCCCAAGCAGGGCAAGCACACCAAGGAAGCCGCCGACCTCGCCGCCTGGCTGACCGCGCCCGAGCAGCAGGCGAAGGTGTTCACCAGCCAGGGCCTGCTCCCGTCGACGCCGTCGCTCTACGACGACCCGAAGATCACCGGCTACACCAACCCGTTCTTCACCAACGCGCCGGTCGGCAAGCTCTTCACCGACGCCGCGAAGAAGCTGAACCCGCAGTACCAGGGCCCGAAGGCGGGCGACGTCCAGACGGAGTTCGGCAACGCGATGCAGCGCGTCGAGCAGGGCAAGCAGGACGGCGCGGCGGCGTGGCAGCAGCTCGTCGGTGACGTCGCGAAGCTGAAGTGATGGCACTCACCTGGGCCGACCGGCGGCACAAGTGGGACGTCAAGCTGTCGCCGTTCGGCTTCGTCAGCCCGTACTTCGTAATCTTCGGCGTCTTCGGGTTGTTCCCGTTGCTGTACACGGCGTTCGTGTCGCTGCAGAAGCGGAACCTGCTCGACGCCGAGGGCGCGACGTTCATCGGGTTCGGCAACTACGAGCAGCTGCTGTTCCACGACCCGTACTTCTGGAACGCGATGGGGAACACGGTCAGCCTGTGGCTGCTGACCACGATCCCGCAGATCCTGTTCGCGCTCGGCGTCGCGCACCTGCTCAACCGGCGCCTGCGCGGCCGGACGCTGTTCCGGATGGGCATGATCCTGCCGAACATCACCTCGGTGGCGGCGGTGACGATCATCTTCGCGCAGCTGTTCGGCCGGGACTTCGGCCTGGTCAACTGGGTGCTGAGCTGGTTCGGCGCCGGGCACGTCGACTGGCAGGCGGGCACGGCCAGCTCGCACACGGCCATCGCGGCGATGGTCGTCTGGCGCTGGACCGGCTACCACGCGCTGATCTTCCTGGCGTCGATGCAGGCGATCCCGTCGAGCATGTACGAAGCCGCGACGCTCGACGGCGCCCGCGGGTGGCAGCAGTTCTGGCGGATCACCGTGCCGCTGCTGCGGCCGCAGATCATCTTCTCGACGGTGATCGCGACGACCGGGAACATGCGGCTGCTCGCCGAGCCGCTGCTGTTCAACCCCGGCACGGCGGCCGCGACCGGCGGTTCGGACCGGCAGTTCCAGACCGCCGCGCTCTACCTCTACGAGCAGGGCTTCACCAAGTACGACTTCGGCTACAGCTCGGCGATCGCGCTGATCCTGGCGGTCGCGACGATGCTCGTCGCGGGCCTGTCGTACCTGGTCACCCGGCGCATCCAAACGGACTGAGGAGCGACATGACCACCGTGCTGACCCCGGCGCCCGCCGCGGCACCGAGCCCGCCCGGCCGGGCGCGGCGGCTGGTCCGGCGGGCCACGAGCCCGTGGACCTACGCCGCGCTGATCGCGATCCTGGCCGGCTCGGCGTTCCCGGTGTACTGGTCGTTCGTCGTCTCCTCGCAGACGACGGAGGCCGTCGGCAGCGTGCCGCCGGTGCTCGTGCCCGGCGGGCACCTGTTCGAGAACATCGCCCGCGTCTTCGACGAGACGGACTTCGCGCTGGCGCTGGGGAACTCGCTGATCGTCGCGGGCACGATCACCGTGTCCGTGGTGCTGTTCTCGACGCTGGCCGGGTTCGCCTTCGCCAAGCTGCGCTTCCGCGGGCGGACCGTGCTGCTGCTGGTCGTGGTCGCCACCCAGGCGATCCCGACCGAGCTGGGCGTGGTCCCGCTGTACATGATGATGGCCGACTTCGGCTGGGCCGGGCAGCTGCAGGCGGTCATCGTGCCCGGCCTGGTCACCGCGTTCGGCGTGTTCTTCATGCGCCAGTACTTCGAACGCGCGCTGCCGCTGGAACTGCTCGAAGCCGGGCGGATGGACGGCTGCGGCTCGCTGCGGCTGTTCTGGCACGTCGCGCTGCCGGCGGCCCGCCCGGCCGCGGCCGTGCTCGGGCTGTTCACGTTCATGCAGGCGTGGAACGACTTCTTCTGGCCGCTGGTGGTGCTGGTGCCGGAGAACCCGACCGTCCAAACCGCACTGTCCACTCTGGCCAGTGGTTACACCACCGACTACACGCTCGTGCTCACCGCCGCGACCATCGGCACCGTCCCCGTCCTGCTCGTGTTCCTGCTGTTCGGCCGCCAGATCGTCGGCGGCATCATGCAGGGCGCCCTCAAGGGCTGACCCCCCCGGAGCTCACCGTGACTTCCAGTCTTCCGCCCGGCTTCCGCTGGGGCGTCGCCACCTCGGCGTTCCAGATCGAGGGCGCCACCACCGCGGACGGCCGCGGAGCGTCCATCTGGGACACCTTCGCCGCGGTGCCGGGCGCGGTCGCCGGCGGCGACACCGGCGAACCGGCGGCCGACCACTACCACCGCTGGCGCGACGACCTCGCCCTGCTCGGCGAGCTGGGCGTCGACTCCTACCGGTTCTCGGTGTCCTGGCCGCGGGTCCAGCCGGACGGGCGCCGCTTCGAGCGGCGCGGCCTCGGCTTCTACCGGCGGCTGGCGGAAGCGTTGCGGGAGCTGGGGATCGAGCCGTTCCTGACGCTCTACCACTGGGACCTGCCGCAGGCGCTGGAGGACGAAGGGGGCTGGCGGTCCCGGGACACGGCGCACCGGTTCGCCGAGTACGCGTCGCTGGTGCACGAGGAGCTGGGCGACGTCGTCGACCACTGGACGACGCTGAACGAGCCGTACCCGTGCGCGGTCGCGGGGTACGGCGAAGGCCGGCACGCACCGGGCGCACGCGAAGGGCACGGCGCTTTGGCGGCCGCGCACCACCTGCTGCTCGGCCACGGCTTGGCCGTCGAGGCGATGCGGGGGCAGGCGACCCCGCAGCACCAGTTCGGGATCGTGCTCAACCAGTCGCCCGCGGTCCCGGTGACGGAGTCGGCGGCCGACGCCGCGGCGGCCGCGCGGCAGGACACACTGCTCCGGCGCCAGTTCACCGACCCCCTGTTCGGCGGCCGGTACGCGCCGGGGCTGGCGGTGATGTTCGACGGCGTCTCGGACTTCTCGTTCCGCCTCGACGGCGACCTCGAGACGATCGGCGTGCCGCTGGACTACCTGGGCGTCAACTACTACTACCGCCTGCACGTCGCGGACGCGCCGCACCGCGAGCCGGACCCGGCCCTGCGCACAATCGCCGACATCGGGGTGGACACGACGCGCCTGCCGGACGTCCCGCGCACGGGGATGGGCTGGCCGGTCGAGCCGGAGGGCCTGACGGAAGCGTTGGTGGGCCTGCACAACCGCTATCCCGCGTTGCCGCCGATGTACGTGACGGAGAACGGCTGCGTGTACGCGGATCGAAGCGACTTCGCCGACTACGAGCGCATCACGTTCCTGAACGAGCACATCGAGGCGGCCCGCACCGCCGCAGCGGCGGGCGTCGACCTGCGGGGGTACTTCTGCTGGTCGTTGCTGGACAACTTCGAGTGGGCCCACGGCTACAAGCACCGGTTCGGCCTGGTGCACGTCGACTACGCGACGCAGGCCCGCACACCCAGGGCGAGCTACCGCTGGTACCGCGACTACATCGCGGCCCAGCGGTGACCGCTCACTTCTTGTAGAGGCTCTCGATGTCGTTGGCGTAGTTCTTCGTGACCACGTTGCGCTTGAGCTTCAGGCTCGGCGTGATCTCGCCGCCGGCTTCGGTGAAGTCGTTCGCCAGCACCGTGAACTTCTTGATCGCCTCCGCCTTGGACACCGACTTGTTGGCCTCGTCCACCGCTGCCTGGATCTCGGCCAGCAGGTCGGCGTCCGTGGCCAGGTCCGCCACCGATGCCGCGGCGGGCTTGTTGTGCTGGGACTTCCAGGACGGGAAGTACTCCTCGTCCACCGTCACCAGGGCCGCGATGAACGGGCGCTGGTCGCCGACCACCATGGCCTGGCTGACCAGCGGGGCCGCCTTGATCGTGTCCTCGAGGCCGGACGGGGCGACGTTCTTGCCGCCCGCCGTCACGATGATCTCCTTCTTGCGGCCGGTGATCTTCAGGAACCCGTCGGAGTCCAGCTCGCCCAGGTCGCCCGTGTGGAACCAGCCGTCGGTCAGCGCCTCGGAGGTCGCCTGCGGGTTGTTGTAGTACGCCCGGAACACGACGTCGCCCTTGAGCATGACCTCGCCGTCGTCGGCGATGCGGACCGACGTGCCGTTGACCGGCTTGCCGACCGTGCCGACGCGGAACGCCGTCTGGGTGTTGACGTTCGCCGCCGCGGACGTCTCGGTGAGGCCGTAGCCCTCGAACACCGGGACGCCGATGCCGCGGAAGAAGTGCGCCAGCCGCGCACCCAGCGGCGCGCCGCCCGACACCGCCGCGACGCACCGGCCGCCGAGGGCCGCGCGCAGCTTGCCGTAGACCAGCTTGTCGAACACCAGGTGCTTGAGCTTCAACGCGACCCCGGCGCCGCCGGTGTCCTGGGCCTGGCTGTATTCGACCGCGACCGCCTCGGCGGCGTCGAAGATCTTGCCCTTGCCGTCGCCGTGGGCCTTCTGCTTCGCCGAGTTGTAGACCTTCTCGAACACGCGCGGCACCGCGACGACGAACGTCGGGCGGAACGTGCCCAGGTCGGCGACCAGGTTCTTGACGTCCGGGGTGTGCCCGAGCGTGACGCGCGCGGTCAGCGCCGTGACGGCGATCGCGCGGGCCAGCACGTGCGCCAGCGGCAGGAAGCACAGCAGCGAGTTGCCCTGCTCCATCAGCTGCGGGAACGCCTCGATGTCGGCGCGGATCTCGGCCAGCAGGTTGCGGTGGGTCAGCTCGACGCCCTTGGGGCGGCCGGTCGTGCCCGAGGTGTAGACGATGGTGGCCAGCTCGTCCGCCGTGACTTCGCGACGGCGCTCGTGCAGCTCGTCGTCGGACAGCGAGGCGCCCAGCGCGGCCAGCTCTTCCACGGCGGGGGAGTCGCCCTCGATCTGCCACGTGTGGTCCAGCTCGGTGAGCCGGTCGCGGATCTCGTCGACGGCTCCGGCGTGGGCGTTCGTCTCGACGAACACGCCCTTCGCGGCCGAGTCGGAGAGGATCCAGTACACCTGTTCGGGCGAGGAGGTGTCGTAGATCGGCACCGTCACCGCACCCGCGGCCCAGATCGCGAAGTCGATCAGGGTCCACTCGTAGCGGGTCTTCGACATGATCGCGACGCGGTCGCCGCGGCCGATCCCCGCCTGGGCCATGCCCTTGGCCACCGCGAGCACCTGGCCGGCGAACTCCTTGGCGGTGACGTCCAGCCAGCTGCCCTCGACCTGGCGGCGGAAGCTCACCACGTCGGAGAACCGCTCGGCGTTCGCCCAGACGACATCGGACATGTTCTCGTCGTCGGCCACCGGCTTGCCGGCGGGAGCGCTGTATTCGCGCACGTGGACCTCCGTGTTCAACGCGTGCGGTGGGCGACACCGCTGTTACCCGCCAGTCAACTTAGCGTGGTGAGCACCTTAAGACCATGCTGATCGCCGCCGCACGGCGAGGGCGTGACATTCTTCGCACGTGAACGCACCGCCCGCCATCGACGTCGTCGACGAGACGTTCCTCGCGGTCCCGCCGTCCACCGTGGCCGCCGTCTTCGCCGACCCCCGCTCGTGGACCCGCTACTGGCCCGACCTGGTGCTGGAGGTCTACACCGACCGGGGCGACAAGGGCCTGCGCTGGACCGTGCGCGGCGCGCTCGTCGGTACGATGGAGATCTGGCTCGAGCCGGTGCTCGACGGCACCCTGCTGCACTACTTCCTGCGGGCGACGCCCGCCGACGCGGCCGGGACGCCCCGCGTGCTGGCGCCGCGCGACCTGCGCCGGGAGTTCGACCGGCGGGCCCGCGCGGCGAAGGGGATCGCACTCGGGCTCAAGGAGATCCTGGAGGACGGGCGCGAGCCCGGCGTTCCTCCGCGAACCGACAGCTAGGGGGCCAGGGGTGCGGGTACACGTCGTCTCGGACGTGCACGGCAACGTCGACGGGTTGAAGCGGGCGGGCGACGGGGCGGACGCGCTGGTCGTGCTGGGCGACCTGATCGACTTCGTCGACTACCACGACCACGAGAAGGGCATCATGGGCGCCCTGTTCGGCGCGGAGAAGGTGGCGGGGTTCGCCCGCCTGCGCCGGGAGGGCACCCGTGACGAAACCGTTGCCTACTCGCGGGAGCTCTGGGCGAGCCTCGACGACCCGGCCGGCGCCGTCGACGAGGCCATCCGCACCCAGTACGCGGCGTTGTTCGCGGCGATGACCGCGCCCACCTACGCCACGCCCGGCAACGTCGACACCCCCGCCCTGTGGCCCGAGTTCGCCGGCGAGGGCATCCGCGTGCTGGACGGCGAGGTCGCCGAGATCGGCGGCCTCCGGTTCGGGTTCGTCGGCGGCGCGCTGCTGCCCGACGGCGTCGTCCCGCGGCCCCGCAAGGGTGCCGCCTGGCGGCCCTACCTGCGGGTTCGCGAGGACTACGACGCGAGCGTGGCCGCGCTCACCGAGGTCGACGTGCTCTGCACGCACGGCCCGCCCGCGCTGCCGGAGCTGACCTACGACGTCGTCGCCCGCCGCAGCGAGATCGGCTCGACGGCCCTGCTGGAGCTGATCCACGCGCAGCGGCCGCGCTGGTCGGTGTTCGGGCACGTGCACCAGCCGCTGGCGCCCCGAGCCCGGGTCGGGCTGACCGAGTGCCGTAACGTGGGTCACTTCAAGGAGACCGGGCAGCCCTACGTGCTGCGCTGGTGACCAACCGCGGCGGCTACGCTTCGACCCATGGCCGAGCAGTCCACACAGTCCATCGAGGTCGACGCCGAGCCCAGCCGGGTGATGGCCGTGATCGCCGACTTCCCCGCGTACCCGGAATGGGCCAAGGCCGTCCGGGAGACCGAAGTCCTGGACACCGACTCGGGCGGGCGTGCCAAGCAGGTCAAGCTCACCCTCGACGCGGGCCCGATCAAGGACGTCTACACCCTCGAGTACGACTGGGACGGCGACGGTCTCGGCGTCAGCTGGCACCTGGTCAAGGGCCAGATGCAGAAGGCCCAGAACGGCCGGTACGCGCTCGAGGACCTCGGCGGCCGCACGCGCGTGACGTACACGCTGTCGGTCGAGCTCGCGCTGCCGATGATCGGCCTGCTGCGCCGCAAGGCCGAGAAGATGGTCATGGACACCGCGCTGAAGGAGCTCAAGAAGCGGGCCGAGGGGTAGCCGCGTGCGGATCCTGCTGTTCACCGGCAAGGGGGGTGTCGGGAAGACGACGCTGGCCGCGGCCACCGGCGCCGCACTGGCCGCCCGCGGCAGGAAGACGCTCGTCGTGTCCACCGACCCGGCGCACTCGCTGGCCGACGCCTTCGGCCACACCCTGGGCGCCGAACCGTCCGAAGTGGACGCTCTGCTCTCCGCCGTGCAGCTCGATTCCCGCACCCTGGTCGACACGACCTGGCACCGGCTGCGCGCCGAGCTGCAGACGGTGCTGGCCGGCGCGGGGCTCGACACCCTGGACGCCGAGGAGCTGACGGTCCTCCCGGGTGTCGACGAGCTGCTGGCTCTCACCGAGGTCCGCCGGCTGGCCGAAGACGGGCCGTGGGACACCATCGTCGTCGACTGCGGCCCGACCGCGGAGACGCTGCGGCTGCTTTCGCTCCCCGAAGCCTTCTCCGGCTACCTGAACCGCGTGTTCGGCCGGCGCGTCACGGAATCCGTCCGGCGCCTCGGCACCCACCTCGACGGCCTGCGCGCGCTGCTCACCGAGCCGTCGGTGACCACGGTCCGGCTGGTCCTGACCCCCGAGCGGGTCGTCGTCGCCGAAGCGCGGCGCACGCTCAGCTCGCTGGCCCTGCGCGGCATCGCCGTCGACGGCCTGATCGCCAACCGGCTGATGCCCGCGCCCGGGTTCTGGCGCGGCGGCGCCGCGTCGTGGCTGCGCACCCGCCGGACGCAGCAGGACGCCGTGCTGGGCGAGCTCGGGAAAGCCGGGTTCACCGCGGTGTCGCGCGTCGAGCACCGGGCCGTCGAACCGGTCGGCCTGCCCGCCCTGCTGGAGATCGCCGCCGAACTGTACGGCGCCGGCGACCCGCTCGAAGGGGACGGGACGCCGGTCACTCCGTTGCTGCGCGTGCGGCGGGGCCCGGACGGGTACACGTTGCGCATCGCGATCCCGCTCGGGCGGGACGCCGAGGTCGACCTCGCCCGCGTCGACGACGACCTGGCGATCACCGTGGACGGCTTCCGCAGGCTCATCGCCCTGCCGGAGTCGCTGCGGCCGTGCCGGATCACCGGTGCGGAATCCGATGCCGACGGCCTGGTCGTGAGCCTGGCCGGGAACCGGGGACGCGGGTGAGCGAAGAGGAGCCCACGGACGGGCCGCGGCTGGCGGAGGAGATCCGCCTGCTCGCCGAGATGGTCGTGGAGAAGGCGGCGCCGTGGCTGCAGGACGTCGTCGCCGCCGGGCACGGCACCCCTGAGGAGGGGAACGCCGGTGCTTCGGCGTGCGGCTGGTGCCCGCTGTGTGCGATCGTCGCCGTTGTGCGAGGTGAGCGCCCCGAACTGGTGGCCAGGGTGGCCGAACAGCTCGCGCAGCTGGTCGCCCTGCTGCGCGCCGTGCTGGCCGACCGCTGGGAGCCGGACGAGGGCGTGCACATGCCCGGGTTCCGGCCCGCGCCGCGGCCGCCGGCGGACGCTTCGGCGGCATCGCCGCGGGTGCAGCACATCGCCGTCCGCAGGCGCGACGAGTGGGAGAACCGATAGTGCGGACGATCGGGGTGGACGTCGGCGGGACGAGCGTCCGGGCCGGCGTGGTGGACGAGCGCGGCTCCCTGCTCGACACGGCTCGCGTCGCGACGCCGAGCGAGGAAGGCGCCCTCGAGGACGCCATCGCCGGAGTGGTCGAGGACCTGCGGAACCGGCACGAAGTCGCGGGCGTCGGCCTGGCCGTCGCCGGGTTCGTGGCGCGCGACCGCCGGTCGGTGATGTTCGCGCCGCACCTGGCCTGGCGCGGCGCGCCGGTCGCGGACCGGATCGAGAAGCGCGTCGGCCTGCCGGTGCTGCTGGAGCACGACGTCAACGCGGCGATGGTCGGCGAGCACCGCTTCGGCGCGGCCCGCGGTGCCCACGTGGCGGCGCTGGTGGCGCTGGGCACGGGCATCGGCGCGGGCCTGCTCCTGGAGGGCAAGCTGTTCCGCGGTGCGTACGGCGTCGCGCCCGAGCTGGGCCACCTGACGGTGGTCCGCGGCGGCCGGCCGTGTCCATGTGGCAAGTACGGCTGCTGGGAGCGCTACTGCAGCGGGACGGCCTTGGCCGCGACAGCGGTGGAGCTGCTCGCGCGGCACCCGGGCCGGTCGACGGTGCTGGCCCCGCAGGTCGCGGGCGACCCGGGCTCGGTGACGGGCCGCCGGGTGGCCGGCGCGGCCCGCGACGGCGACCCGATCGCCCAGCTGGCGATGGCCGAGCTGGCCAAGTGGCTCGGCGAGGGCCTGGCGCTGGTGGCGGACGTGTTCGACCCGGAGATCATCGTGATCGGCGGGGGTGTGTCGGAGTCGGCGCCGCTGTTCCTCGACGAAGCCCGCGAGCACTACGCGGGCGCGATCACCGGGGCCCGCCACCGCCCGCTGGCCCGGATCCGCACGGCCCACCTCGGCGACGACACGGCGATCGTCGGCGCGGCGGCGCTGGCCCTGGAAGCGGCGGCCAAGACCCCGGTCTGACTCCTCCTCCGGGAAGCTCGCCGACGACAGCAGGTCTTCGGCGGACGCCCAGCTCACGACCGGTCAGGCCGCACGGTCCCGGCCCGGCTCGAGCTGGTCGAACCGGGTCGTGCCCGCGAGTGTGACAGGCTGGGCCGGTGAGTCCCGCCTCCGCCAGCGTCTTCGTCCGGTGTTCCCGCGGGCACGTGCACTGGGGCCGCTACGGCGCGGCGGGCCTGTTGCTCGTCGACCCCGCACGGGGCGTCCTGCTGCAGCGCCGCGCCTGGTGGGTGCACCACGGCCGCACCTGGGCGCTGCCCGGCGGCGCCATCGAGGCGGGGGAGACCGCCGTGACCGCGGCCGCGCGCGAAGCACTCGAAGAGGCGTCCGTCCCCGCCGAGGCGTTCCGGGCGGTCTCCGCGTCCGTGGTGGACCATGGGGAGTGGAGCTACACGACCGTCCTCGCCCTGGCCGACGGGGCCGAGGCGCGGGTCGCCAACACCGAAAGTGCGGAGGTGCGCTGGGTGGACCCCGACGACGTACCCGGGTACCGGCTGCACCGCGACTTCGCCGCCGCCTGGCCGGACCTGCGCGACCGCGTAGGGCAGGAGCTGGTCCTGGTGGTGGACGCGGCCAACGTCGTCGGCTCGCGGCCGGACGGCTGGTGGCGCGACCGGCACGGCGCCGCCGAGCGCCTGCGCGACCAGCTCGCGAAGCTCGCGGAAGCGGGCGTGCCGGACCCGGACGACCCGGCGATCACGTGGTGGCCGCGGATCGTCCTGGTCGTCGAGGGCCAGGCCAAGCACGTCACCGGCGTGCCGGGCGTCGAGGTCGTCGCGGCCGACACCGACGGCGACTCGAAGATCGTCGAAGTCGTGGCGCAGGAGAAGGCCCGCGTCCTCGTGGCGACGGCCGACCGCGAACTGCGCGGCCGTGTCCAGGCCCTCGGCGCGTCGATCCTCGGCCCGGGCACGCTCCGCAGCCAGCTGGACGAGCTCTAATCCTTCGGGATGCCGTCGCGCATCTCGGCGACCAGCGACGCCATCACGGCCTTCAGGCTGCCCTTGTGCTGTTCGGCGACCGCGCGCTGCCGCCGGTAGCTCGGCCCGTACCGCAGGATCGTCTCGACGTCGCGCAGCTCGCTCACGCAGTCCAGCCGCCGCGCCACCGGCTCCAGGCGGTCCAGCAGGTCGGCGACGTCGTCGGTGACCAGCCGCTCGCGCCCGGCCGCGTCCAGGATGATGATCGCGTCGGTGCCGTAGCGGGCCGCGCGCCACTTGTTCTCCTGGACGTGCCACGGCGGCAGCGTCGGCAGGATCTCGCCGTCGTCGAGACGCTCGCTGAAGTCGTCGACCAGGCACTGCGTCAGCGCCGAGATCGCGCCGACCTCCTCCAGCGTCGGCAGGCCGTCGCAGACGCGCATCTCGATCGTGCCCAGGTGCGGCGCCGGCCGGATGTCCCAGCGGATCTCCGAGAAGTGGTCGATCACGCCGGTGGTGAACATGTCCTCGACGTAGCTCTCCAGCTCGGCCCACTTCCGGAACTGGAACGGCAGCCCGGCCGTCGGCAGCTGCTGGAACATCAGCGCCCGGTTCGACGCGTACCCGGTGTCCTCGGCGCCCCAGTACGGCGAGGAAGCCGAAAGTGCCTGGAGGTGCGGCGCGTAGTTGAGCAGCGCGTCGAGGATCGGCAGCACCTTGTCGCGGTGGTCGACGCCGACGTGGACGTGCACGCCGTAGATCAGCATCTGCCGGCCCCACCACTGGGTCCGGTCGATCAGCTTGGCGTAGCGCTCCTTGTCGGTGACCTTCTGCTGGTACCAGTTGGAAAACGGGTGCGTCCCGGCGGAGAACATCTCGACGCCGAGCGGGTCGGCGACGCCGTGCAGCACGTCGAGCGACCCGGCCAGGTCGGCCTTCACCTCGGCGATGGTGTCGCAGACGCCGGTGATCACCTCGACGGTGTTGAGCAGCAGTTCCTGCTTGATCTTCGGGTGCTCGGCCGCGCCGTCCGGGCGCACGGCTTCGAGGATCTGCCCGGCCGCGGACGACAGCTCGCCGCTGCGCCGGTCGACCAGCCCGAGCTCCCATTCCGCGCCGACGGTGGAGCGCCGTGAAGGGCTGAACTCGATGTGCATCGGCGCCGGCGTCAGACCTGGGCGCCGTTGCTGGGGTCGGCGCCGGGCGGCGGCCCCTGGCGCACGCGGAGCAGCAGCAGCGCGATCGACGTCGCGAGCGCGAGGATGCCCAGCGGCGTCGCCACCGTCGGGCCGACGCCGATGGCGTTCGGCAGGATCAGCAGGAACAGCCCGGCCAGGAACAGCAGCAGGATGAGGAACGCGCCCATCTTCGGCCGCGGCAGCGGCGGCGGCTCCGGCGGGACGTAGTGCTCGTCGTCGCCCGCCGGGTCGTCGGAGAACATCGTGGTGTCCCACGTCGTGCCCCCGGAGCGCCAGCCGGTGTCCGGCGGCGAGTCCACGGCGGGTGGCTCGGCGGGCCGTTCCGGTGCCTTGCGCGAGTCTCCTTCCGCGCTCAGCGCGGTCCCGGCGGTGTCCGCGGTGTCCTCTTCGGGCAGCCCGAACCCCCCGGCCCGCAGGTCGGCGACGATCTCGGCGAACGTCGCGTCGACGTCCTCCGGCCCGTCCTTCCCCCGGCTCATGCGGTCTCCTCCGGCTGGGCGGCGTGCGCCTTCGCGAACTCGACGCTGCGGGTGAAGATCACTTCGGCGTCATTGTCCTGCGTCGCCACGTGGTAGCTGTTCTCCAGCACCACTTCGGTGACGTCGGTGCTGGCCACCCCCTGCAGCACCAGCTGCGAGTTCACCGGCTCGACGACGTGGTCGACCGACGAGTGCAGCAGCAGCACCGGCTGCGTCACCTTCGCCAGGTCCGCGCGCACGACCGCCCACAGCTTCGCCAGGCTCGCCGCGGCCCGCACCGGCGTCCGCGGGTAGGCCAGCTCCGTCTCGCCCGGCTTCTTGATGTCGTTCGCGATCGCCGGCACCGACGGCACGATCCGGCCCAGCACCGGCAGCAGCTTCGTGTCCCACTTCAGCCGCGTCACCGACGGGTTGACCAGGACGATCCCGGCGATCCGGTCGCCGAACTCCTCGGCGAGGCGCAGCGTGAGGGTGCCGCCCATCGACAGGCCGCCGACGAACACGGTCTTGCACGTCGAGAGCAGCTCGAGGAGCGCTTCGCGGACCGTGCCGTACCAGTCTTCCCACGTCGTGCGGTTGAGGTCCGGCCAGCGGGTCCCGTGGCCCGGCAGCAGCGGGCAGCGCACCGTGAACCCGGCTCCGGCCAGGTGGTCACCCCAGGCCCGCATGCTCGCCGGGGTACCGGTGAACCCGTGGCAGAGCAGGAACCCGGTCTCGGCCGAACCGGTGTGGCCGAACGGTTCCGCGCCGGCGAGCACGCCCATGCGATCGCCTTCCGTGTGAGCGGTGGATTCGTCCATGCTCTCACGGCTCGCGGGCGTTGTGGGGCTCCGGCCGGGCCCGGAATTCCCTGTGAGATCGATCGCTGCCGTCGGGTAACCGGGTGGTCTCCGTTGTGCGGCGGCCGCCGGGGTTCGTAGGCTGTCCCGCGCGGGTGACAGGGGCTGAGCTGCGATGGAGGACTGAGGCACCGGTGCTGTACTGGCTCATGAAGTGGGTATTCATCGGACCGCTGCTCAAGACGCTGTGGCCGACCAAGGTCGTCGGCGCGGAGAACATCCCCGAGAGCGGCGGCGCGATCCTGGCGGGCAACCACCTGGCGGTCGCGGACTCCTTCTTCATGCCTCTGCGGGTCAAGCGCAAGGTGACCTTCCCGGCCAAGTCCGAGTACTTCACCGAGCCGGGCTTCAAGGGCCTGCTCAAGAAGTGGTTCTTCACCGGCGTCGGCCAGTTCCCGATCGACCGCTCCGGCGGCAACGCCGCCCAGGCCGCGCTCGACACGGCGACCCGCCTGGTCAAGGCCGGTCACCTGCTCGGCATCTACCCCGAGGGCACCCGCTCGCCGGACGGCCGGCTGTACAAGGGCAAGACCGGCGTCGCCCGGATCGCCCTGGAGTCCGGCGGCGTCGTCGTCCCGGTGGCGATGATCGGCACCGACAAGGTCAACCCGATCGGCTCCAAGATGTGGTGGCCGCGCCGCCTCGAGGTCCGCTTCGGCAAGCCGCTGGACTTCTCGCGCTACGAGGGCCTGGCCGGCGACCGGTTCATCGAGCGGTCGATCACCGACGAGATCATGTACGCGCTGATGGAGCTTTCGGGTCAGGAGTACGTCGACATCTACGCGGCGAAGGCCAAGGAACTGCTGGCCGCGGAGGCCGCCGGGGTCAAGCCGAAGGTGCCGGCCCAGCCGTCCGCCTCCGACGCGGCCCGGGTGCCTGAGTCCAAGGTCGGCTGACCGACTACGGTTCACCGGTGCGTTTTTTCTACGACACCGAATTCATCGAAGACGGCGTGACCATCGACCTGGTGTCCATCGGTGTCGTTGACGAGCGGGGCCGCGAGTTCTACGCGGTCTCGACGGAGTTCGACCCGGCGCGCGCGGGCGCGTGGGTGCGCGACAACGTCCTGGACAAGCTGCCGTCCCCGGCGGACCCGGCGTGGCGCAGCCGCGAAAAGATCCGCGCCGACCTGCTGGAGTTCTTCGGCAAGCCCCCGGGCGGCATCGAGCTGTGGGCCTGGTTCGCGGCGTACGACCACGTCGCGCTGGCCCAGCTGTGGGGCCCGATGCCGGCCCTGCCGCGCCAGCTGCCGCGCTTCACGCGCGACCTGCGCCAGCGGTGGGAGGACGCCGGGAAGCCGAAGCTCCCGGCCGCCCCCACCGACCAGCACGACGCCCTGGCGGACGCGAAGCACAACCTGGCCCGCTGGGAAGTCATCGAGGAGCACTTCCACGGGCGCTGACGCCGCGGCGCACGGCGTCAGCGGCGCGCCCGCACCGCCGCGGCCAGCTCGTCCAGCAGCGGCGCCGTGTCGTCCCAAGCCAGGCACGCGTCGGTGATCGACTGCCCGTACGTCAGCTTCTCCGGGTGGCCCAGCGACAGGTCCTGCCGCCCGCCGGCCAGGAAGCTCTCCATCATGAGGCCCGAAATCCCGCGCTCACCGGCCGCGATCCGCGCCGCCAGCTCGCGCACCACGGAAGCCTGCCGGACGTGGTCCTTGCCGCTGTTGCCGTGCGAGGCGTCGATGATCACGCGTTCCGGCAGGCCCGACTTCGCCAGCCGCGCGAGGGTGTCCGCCACCGTGGCCGCGTCGTAGTTCGGGCCGCCGTTGTGGCCGCGCAGGATCACGTGGCAGTCCGGGTTGCCCGCCGTCGTCAGCAGGGCCGCCAGGCCGTCGGTGCTGATGCCCGGGAACACGTGGCTCGCCGCGGCCGCGCGGGTCGCGTCGACCGCCACCTGGACGTCGCCCTCGGTCGAGTTCTTGATGCCCACCGGCATCGACAGCGCGCTGCACATCTGGCGGTGCACCTGGCTGGCGGCGGTCCGGGCGCCGATCGAGCCCCACGTGACGATGTCCGAGATGAACTGCGGCGTGATCGGGTCGAGGAACTCGCAGCCGACCGGCAGGCCCAGCGCGGAGACGTCGAGCAGCAGCTTGCGCGCCATCCGCAGGCCCTTGTTGACGGCGAAGGTGCCGTCGAGGTCAGGGTCGTTGATCAGGCCCTTCCAGCCCAGCGTGGTGCGCGGCTTTTCGAAGTACACGCGCATCACGACGTGCAGTTCGCTGTGCAGTTCCTCGGCCTTCGCGGCCAGCCGGCGGGCGTAGTCGAGGCCGGCTTCCGGGTCGTGCACCGAGCACGGGCCGACCACGACGAGCAGCCGGTCGTCGCGGCCCTCGAGGATGTCGATCGTGTCGGCGCGGCCCTGGTGCACGACCTTGGCGACCGCGGCGTCGACCGGATGGTCTTCGCGCAGCAGCGCGGGCGAAATGAGCGGGCTGATCGACGTGGTGCGCGCGGCGTCGAGGTCGCCCATGACGGCGGGGCCTGCTGAGGGGGTCATCGCGGGAGTGGTCCTTCCTGGTGGACACCGACCCGCGGAAAGTTCGCCGAGCCGGTTTCGAAATCCGGCTCGGGGGTGGAAGTCAGCGCAGGTTCACGCCGCCGAGCCCACCCGGGGCCGGCTTCGTAAACCAGAAATAGCGCCGCACGCAGTCAACGTAGCACACAGCGGAGCCGGACCGATTCGGCAGGTGGTACGGGCTGCACCGATCCAGACGATTGCCGCTACGCTGGCGCTTGACGAAATGTGACTGTCATCTCCAGAGAACAGACGGAGGCTTCTCATGCGTGTCGGTGTGCTGACCGGCGGCGGCGACTGCCCGGGGCTCAACGCGGTGATCCGCGCGGTGGTGCGTAAGGGCATCGAGGTGCACGGCTGGGACTTCGTGGGCTTCCGCAACGGCTGGAACGGCCCGCTGACCGGCGACAGCCGCCCGCTCGGCCTCAACGACGTCGAGGACATCCTGACCCGCGGCGGCACGATCCTGCGGTCCTCGCGCACCAACCCGTACAAGGTCGACGGCGGCGTCGAGAAGATCAAGCAGGTGCTCGCCGACCAGGGCGTCGACGCGCTGATCGCGATCGGCGGCGAAGACACCCTCGGCGTCGCGAAGCGGCTGACCGACGACGGCGTCGGCGTCGTGGGCGTGCCCAAGACGATCGACAACGACCTGGGCGCCACCGACTACACCTTCGGCTTCGACACCGCGGTCTCCATCGCGACCGAGGCGATCGACCGGCTGCACACCACGGCCGAGTCGCACCACCGCGCGCTGGTCGTCGAGGTCATGGGCCGCCACGCCGGCTGGATCGCGCTGCACTCCGGCCTGGCCGGCGGCGCGAGCGTGATCCTGGTGCCGGAGCGGCACTTCAACGTCGACCAGGTCGTCTCCTGGGTCGAGCGCCGCTTCGAGAAGGAGTTCGCGCCGATCATCGTCGTCGCCGAGGGCGCGCTGCCCGAGGGCGGCGAGGAGAAGCTGCTCACCGGCGAGAAGGACGCCTTCGGGCACGTCCGCCTCGGCGGCATCGGCACCTGGCTGGCCGACGAGATCGCCCACCGCACCGGCAAGGAGTCCCGCGCGGTCGTGCTGGGCCACGTCCAGCGCGGCGGCACCCCGACGGCGTACGACCGCGTGCTGGCGACGCGCTTCGGCCTCAACGCGGTCGACGCGGTGGCCGACGGCGACTTCGGCGTGATGGTCGCCCTCAAGGGCACGGACATCGTCCGCGTGAAGCTGTCCGAGGCGACGGCCGAGCTGAAGACGGTCCCGGCCGAGCGCTACCAGGAAGCCGAAGTCTTCTTCGGCTGAGTCCTCGCCCGCCGCGGTCGGCGTCAGATCCGGGCCAGTGAGTCCAGGACGCCGACCGCGGCGGCGATGTCGTCGGTGAGGGGCCGGTCGTCGACGCTCTCGTCGAGCACCGCGGCCGCCGCGTCGTAGGCGTCCCGCACCGGCAGGTCGACCAGGTCGGCGTCGCGCATCCGCAGCGCGCGGACCGCCGCGACCAGTTCGCACGCCAGCACCTGCTGGTAGGCCGCGCAGGCGGCCGTCGCGGCGCGGGCGGCCTGCGTCGAGAAGCTCGCGTGGTCCTCGATCCCGCGTGAGACGACGGCCGTGCCGAGCGTCGCCGGCAGCGCCGCCTGCCGCAGTTCCGTGAGCGCGTCGTGCGCCACGTACTCCAGGATCATCACGCCGGAGCTGCCCGCCGGGCCCGCCGCGAGGAACGGCCGCAGCCCGGTGAACTCCGGCTCCACCAGGTCGCCCAGCCGCGCCACCGACAGCTCCGCCACCTGGTGGACGGTCGCCCGCGCCTGGTCCAGCGCCGTCGAGACGTACGCCGTGTGGAAGTGCGCGTGGTGGTAGGCGTCGCCGTGCACCGTCGAGATCATCGGGTTCTCGGTGCTCGCGTTGATCTCGACGGCCAGGACGTCCCGCAGGTAGTGGATGGCGTCCAGTGCCGGGCCCTGGACCTGCGGGAACGCCCGCAGGCCGAACGGGTCCTGGATCCGCCGTCCCGGCTTCGGCGTCTGGTGCATGCCCAGCAGCCGCCGCATCTCCGCGGCGCAGGCGACCTGCCCCGCGTGCGGACGAGCTTCGTGCACCGGCGTCGCGTACGCCTCGGGGTTGCCGTCGAGCGCGACGTAGGTCAGCGCGGCGACGGCGTGGCTGGCGCGCGTGAGCGTGTCGAGCCGCATCGCGGCGAGGGTCGCCTCGGCGAGGGTGGCGGCGTTGCTGCTCATGAACGCCAGCGCGTCACCCGCGAGCACCGGCACCGGCGGCACGGTCCCGGTGACCCACGGCCGTTCGCCGGTGAGGGCCAGCGCGGTCTCCGCGAGCGGCGCGAGGTCGCCGGTGCCGATCGCGCCGAGCCGGTGGACCAGCGGCAGCGCGCCGGAGCGGACGGCCTCGGCCAGCGCGCCGATCAGCTCGGGACTGATCCCCGACCGCCCGGCCAGCAGCTGGTTCAGGCGGATCAGCATCATCGCGCGCACCTGCGCGGCGGGCATCTCGTCGCCGCTGCCGCCCGCGTGGCTGCGCAGCAGCCGCAGCCCGTGTTCCTGTGAGCTCTCGACGGTGTCGTCCTTGTTGGCGCCGACGCCGGTGGTGCGGCCGTAGACGAGCCGCCGCGTGCTCAGCTCGTCGGCGAGCTTCCAGGCGTGCTCGGCCGCGCGCAGGGCGGCGATCGAGACGTCGATGCCCAGCGGACCCCCGGTGCGCGCCGCGGTCACCACGTCCGCGCAGCGCAGGGTCCGGCCGTCGACCCGGATCACGGGCGGCCTCCTTTCCGGCTGCCCTTCACTATGCGGCTAGGACGCCGGTGGCTGCCAGGGCGGCATCGGCCAGTCCCAGTGCGGCACCGGTTCGTGCGGGTCCGGCTCGGCGCCGGGCGCGGAGAAGAGCACGGCCAGGCGGCTGCCCCACTCGAGGTAGCCGGCGAGCGCGGCCCGGAACTCGGGGTCGCCGGGCAGGCCCGCTTCGTCGGCGGCGTCGAGCAGCAGCGACACCCAGCGGCGGCGCTGCTGCTCGGTGATCCCGCGGCCGAGGTGCCTGCCGACCATGTGCGCGTGGCCGCCGTGGCTCGCGGAGTAGCCGGCCGGCCCGCCGAAGACCTCGCCGAGCCACACCGCGACGTGCTTCGGGTGGTCCGGGTCCATGCCGCGGAAGACGTCCTCGAGCAGCGGGTCCTCGAGGACGTGGCCGTAGAAGATCGTCAGCAGCTTGACGAGGGCCTCGTGGCCGCCGGCCCAATCAGAGAGGCTCGGGGTTTCTGGCACGATCACGGGACCAGGCAACCAGTGGTGCCCCGGCCGGGCAACCACGTACTTTCCGGTGCGTAGGGAGGGCGGGATGAAGCGCTACCACTGCGCGGTGGAGCTGGCGGTCGACCTGATCGGCGGCAAGTGGAAGCCGGTGATCCTGGCGCACCTCAAGGAAGGCGCGCACCGCTACGGCGAACTCCGGCGGCGGATGCCGGGGGTGAGCGAGAAGATGCTGACCCAGCAGTTGCGCGAGCTGGCGGCGGACGGGATAGTCCGCCGCGTCGAGCTCGACGGCCGGGTCCCGCGCGTCGAGTACCACCTGACGGAGGTGGGGGAGGAGCTCCGCCCGGCGTTGACGGCGCTGTACGAGTGGGGCGAGCGCCGCGCGGCCGAGGCGGGCATCGCCTTCGAGCCGGCCGAGCGCGGATGACTGTTCGCCCGATTGCGGGGCCCAGTCGTGAATTCCGGTTACCGGTCCGTCCATCCGGTGAACGCCGCTTCCTGCCGTAACGGAGACGATCCGGCTCGCGAGTCTGTGAGGTAATCGAGCAGGCAGGGTGAAGTCAAGTGGGCAGCGAACACCGAAATCCGCGTTCTCCTCGTCGACCGCACGTCATCTTGCTGGTTGGTTGGCTGATCGTCGCGCTGGCGATCGGCCTCCTGCCGCTCGCGCTCCATTCGGCCGGTTCCGGGCCGGCCGTCAGTGGAGCACCGCAGGTCGGAGCGCCGGCAACCGAGTCGCCGACAGGGGAAACGCCGCCGCCCGCGACCGTGTACGCCCCTCAACCGACCGCACCCGGTTCGAGTCCGCCCGCTGATCCACAGCCGCTGCAAGAGTTCGTCGAAGAATGCCGCCTCAGCGCCGAGCATTGGCGGATCGCGCAGATCGACTATCCGCAGAAGCTCGACCTGGAGAAAAGTGTTCCCGGGGTTTACCTCGCCGCCGTCGACGTCAGGGATCATCCGTTGCCGCCGGAGCAGGTGATTCCCGGTCTCGATCTCATGGGGTCGTCCCTGGATGTCAAATGCGTGCTCAGCGCGCGGCTGGTCGGGGACGATTCGATGTCGGTCGATCCCCCGGCTTGGACTTCACGCTCCTTCAACCCGGCCGGCCTGCTGAACTGGAGCTGGTCCGTCACCGGAAACACGGCCGGCTCGCGCCGGCTGCGCCTGGAGCTCCAACCGGCTGTCGTCGGTGCCGAGAGTGCCTCGGGTGCCACCGCTGGAGACGGTGCCGCGCAAACTTTGACCTACCTGTCGGTCGTCGAAGTCAGCGAGCCGAGCCTGTCCGCCACGGCGGCTGAACCCGCCTCGCCGGGGCCGGCCGCGTCGGCAGGTTCCGGTGCTGCCGCTTCCGGGTGGGACGTGGGGGAAACCGGGAAGAAGATCATCTGGCTCGCCGGTGGTCTGGGTGTCGTGGTGCTCGCGGTCCTGGGCTGGCTGGCCAAGGTCGGGCGTGGTGTGCGCGGTGTCCGGAAAGCGTGGCGGAAGCCTGCACGAAAAACGGGCGGGAAAGCGGAAACCGGGCGCAAGGGGGCCACGGGCAAGAGCGCGAAGCGGTAGCGAACCGGCCCTGTCAGCGGGGGTCGGTTTCGTCCAGGCGGCGCTCCAAGGCGTCCAGGCGGTCCGACCAGAACTGCCGGTAGGGCGCCAGCCAGGCGTCGACCTCCGCCAAGGGGGCGGGGCGCAGTGCGTAGCACCGCCGCTGGGCCGCCACCCGGACCGTCACGAGCCCGGCCTCCCGCAGCACCCGCAGGTGCTTGGACACCGCGGGCTGGCTGAGCGAAAGCTCGTCGACCAGCTCGCCCACCGAACGCTCGCCGTCGCGCAGCAGGTCCAGGATCGTGCGGCGGCGCGGCTCGGCCAGCACCTCGAAGGTCTGCATCACCCCTGAAATGTGCTCCGCGCGGCATATTCCTGTCAAGGCATGCGCACTGCCACTTGGTCTGAACCATTGACCTAGTGGTCTAGTCCACTTACGGTGGTGTGGTCCCCACCACTCCGGCACCGTGGCCGTGAGTAATTCTCCGGAGGGAGAAGGCATGTCCCGTTTCCGCAGGAAGAGCTTCTCGGCGCTGCTCACCGCGGCGGTCGCCGCCGGGCTCGTGGCGGGCGGGTTCACCGCCGTCGCCGCGACCGGTGCTCCCGCGAGAACCGAAGCCTCCGTCGGCAAGGTCGTCGGCTACTTCACCGAATGGGGGGTCTACGACCGGAACTACCACGTCAAGAACATCGAGACGTCGGGTTCCGCGGACAAGCTGACGCACATCAACTACGCCTTCGGCAACGTGACGAACGGCGGCTGCGCGATCGGCGACGCCTACGCCGACTACCAGAAGACCTACGACGCCGCCGGCAGCGTCGACGGCGTCGCCGACACCTGGGACCAGCCGCTCGCCGGCAGCTTCAACCAGCTCAAGAAGCTCAAGGCCAAGCACCCCGGCCTGAAGGTCCTCTGGTCCTTCGGCGGCTGGACCTGGTCGGGCGGCTTCGGGCAGGCCGCGCAGAACCCCGCCGCCTTCGCCGACTCCTGCTACAACCTCGTCAACGACCCGCGCTGGGCCGGCGTCTTCGACGGCATCGACATCGACTGGGAGTACCCCAACGCGTGCGGGCTCTCCTGCGACACCAGCGGCGCCGCGGCCTACAAGAACGTGATGTCCGCGCTGCGCGCCAAGTTCGGCTCCCAGCTGGTCACCGCGGCGATCACCGCCGACGGCACCGACGGCGGCAAGATCGACGCGGCCGACTACGGCGGCGCCGCGCAGGACGTCGACTGGTACAACGTGATGACCTACGACTACTTCGGCGCCTGGGCCGCGCAGGGCCCGACCGCCCCGCACTCGCCGCTGAGCAGCTACGACGGCATCCCGACCGCGGGCTTCTATTCCGACGCCGCGATCCAGAAGCTCAAGAGCAAGGGCGTCCCGGCGAGCAAGCTGCTGCTGGGCATCGGCTTCTACGGCCGCGGCTGGACCGGTGTCACACAGGACGCCCCGGGCGGCACCGCGACCGGCCCCGCACCCGGCAAGTACGAGCAGGGCATCGAGGACTACAAGGTGCTCAAGAGCTCGTGCCCCTCGACCGGCACGGTCGCCGGGACCGCCTACGCCAAGTGCGGCGGCAACTGGTGGAGCTACGACACCCCGTCGACCATCGCCGGCAAGCTCGGCTACGCCAAGCAGCAGGGCCTCGGCGGCGCGATGTTCTGGGAGCTTTCGGGCGACACCACGGACGGCGAGCTGATCACGGCCGTCGCGAAGTGACGCCCTCGGGGGCGCCGGCGAAACTTGTCGGTGCCCCCGATTATCGTTCTGCACCGTGACGTTCAGCGGATTCGGCGAGTACGCCGTCGACTTCTACGACGGCCTCGTGCAGGACAACTCGAAGCCCTACTGGGACGACCACGTCGAGACGTACAAGACCGACGTCCGCGCCCCGATGGAGGCGCTGCTCGCCGAGCTCGCGCCCGAGTTCTCCGACGGCTTCGGCGAACCCAAGGTGTTCCGCCCCTACCGCGACGTCCGGTTCGCGAAGGACAAGACGCCGTACAAGACCCACTGCGGCGCGGTGATCGAGCAGGGCCGCGGCGGCGGCGCGTACTACGTCGAGGTCGGCCCGGAAGGCCTGCGCGTCGGCGGCGGCTGCTTCCACCTGCAGTCCGACCAGATCGCCCGGTTCCGCACGGCCGTCGACACGGAGTTGCACGGCCAAGCGCTGGAGAAGATCCTCGCCAAGCTCCGGAAGGCCGGCTGGGAGGTCCGCGGCGACCGCCTGAAGTCCAAGCCCCGCGGCTTCGACGCCGACCACCCCCGCCTCGACCTGCTGCGGTACCGCTCGGTGTACGCGGTCCGCGTCTGGGAACCGGACGACGTCCTGCACGAACGGGGTGCCCTCGATCGGGTGAAGAAGGCGTGGCGGCAGGTGCGCGAGTTCAACGAGTGGGCCCGCGACCGCGTCGGGCCCAGTGAACTGCCCCGGCGCTGACCAGCTGGACAGGACAGGTTTCTGAACAGTTTTTCTGAACTTTTCGGGATCGGTACAGACGAACGCGCGGCGAGGGACTACGCTGTGCGAACGTGAGCCGACGAGCGAAGATCGTTTGTACCCTGGGCCCCGCGACGGCGACGCCGGAGAAGATGCGGGCCCTCGTCGACGCGGGCATGGACGTGGCCAGGATGAACTTCAGCCACGGCAGCCACAGCGACCACAAGGAGGTCTACGACCTCATCCGGGCCGCGGCCGCCGAGAGCGGCCGGGCGGTCGGCATCCTCGCCGACCTCCAGGGCCCGAAGATCCGCCTCGGCACCTTCGCCGGCGGACCGGTCGAGTGGCACAACGGCGACATCGTCCGGATCACGGTCGAAGACGTCGCCGGCACCCACGACCGCGTCTCCACCACCTACAAGGGCCTGGCGAAGGACGCCAAGCCCGGTGACCGCCTGCTGGTCGACGACGGCAAGGTCGGCCTGGTGGTCAAGGGCGTCGAAGGTCCGGACGTGGTCTGCGAGGTGACCGAAGGCGGCCCCGTCAGCAACAACAAGGGCGTCTCGCTGCCCGGCATGGACGTCTCGGTGCCCGCGCTGTCCGAGAAGGACATCGAGGACCTCGAGTTCGCGCTCGAGCTGGGCGTCGACTTCATCGCCCTGTCCTTCGTGCGCTCGCCCGCCGACATCGACCTGGTCCACCAGGTGATGGACCGGGTCGGCAAGGGCCGGCTGCCGGTCGTGGCCAAGATCGAGAAGCCCGAGGCCGTCTACAACCTCGAGGCCATCGTGCTGGCCTTCGACGCGGTGATGGTCGCCCGCGGCGACCTGGGCGTCGAGCTGCCGCTGGAGCAGGTCCCGCTGGTGCAGAAGCGCGCCATCCAGATCTGCCGCGAGAACGCGAAGCCGGTCATCGTCGCGACGCAGATGCTCGAGTCGATGATCAACAACTCCCGGCCGACCCGCGCCGAGGCCTCCGACGTCGCGAACGCGGTCCTCGACGGCACCGACGCGGTGATGCTGTCCGGCGAGACCAGCGTCGGGCGCTACCCGATCGAGACCGTGCAGACCATGGGCCGGATCGTCGAGGCGGTCGAGACCGACTCGCCGGTGGTCCCGCCGCTGACGCACGTCCCGCGCACCAAGCGCGGCGTGATCTCCTACGCCGCCCGCGACATCGGCGAGCGGCTGAACGCCAAGGCCCTGGTCGCCTTCACGCAGTCCGGCGACACCGTGCGCCGCCTGGCCCGGCTGCACACGCGGCTGCCGCTGCTGGCGTTCACGCCGGAGGACTGCGTGCGCAGCCAGCTGTCGATGACCTGGGGCACCAACACCCACATCGTGCCGCGGGTGGACTCGACCGACCAGATGATCCAGCAGGTCGACCACGCGATGCTCGAAATGGGCAAGTACCAGAAGGGCGACCTGGTCGTCATCGTCGCCGGTTCCCCGCCGGGCACCGTCGGCTCGACCAACCTGATCCACGTGCACCGCCTCGGTGAAGACGACCACGCATAAGGGACGTCCCACCCCCGCAGCACATAGGGTCTGGCCATGACTGAAATGGCCAGGACGGCCGCCACCGAACTGGAGATCCCGGGTGGCGGCCAGCCGGTGCTGGACCGCCTGATCGCGCTGCTGGACCTGGAGAAGATCGAAGAGAACATCTTCCGCGGCGTCTCGCCCGCCCACTCGCCGGTGCGGGTGTTCGGCGGGCAGGTCGCCGGCCAGGCCCTGGTCGCGGCCGGGCGCACGGTCCCCGACGAACGCCGGGTCCACTCGCTGCACGCGTACTTCATCCGCGGCGGCGACCCGAGCGTGCCGATCATCTACGAGGTCGACCGGATCCGGGACGGCCGCTCGTTCACCACCCGCCGGGTCATCGCGATCCAGCACGGCAAGGCGATCTTCTCGCTGTCGGCGTCGTTTCAGAAGGACGAGCCGGGCATCGAGCACGCCGAAGAGATGCCCGAGGGCGTCCCGGCGCCCGAAACGCTGCCGACGCTGATGGAGCGCGCCGAGGGCTACGCGATCGGCGCGCACAGCCGGCCGCGCCCGATCGACGTGCGCTACGTCAACGAGCCGCCGTGGATCACCCGCGAGACGGGGGAGCGCCCCGCGCGCAACCAGGTCTGGATGCGCGCCGACGGCAAGCTGCCCGACCAGCAGCTGCTGCACGTCTGCGTGCTGACCTACGCCTCGGACATGACGCTGCTGGACTCGGTGCTCGCGCGCCACGGCGTCTACTGGGACACCGACAAGGTGCTCGGCGCGAGCCTCGACCACGCGCTCTGGTTCCACCGGCCCTTCCGCGCCGACGAGTGGTTCCTCTACGACAGCGCCTCGCCGACCGCGTCCGGCGCCCGCGGCCTCGCCACGGGCCGGTTCTTCGCCCAGGACGGCACGCTCATCGCGACGGTCGTCCAAGAAGGACTCCTGCGCGTCCTCTGAAGACTGCCGGGAAATCACCCTTACGGGCGACTAATAGCCAGAATATTCACCGCCGGAATGGGGCACCAAGGCCGGGGAAGGGGGCCGGGACCGATCGGGGGACGGCCCCGGACCCCTTCGTCAAATGATCGTGCGGCACGCCGTACGATCATCGTCTACCCTGCTCAGAGGCCGGTCGTGGCCACGGCGGGTGGACCACCCGGCGTGTTGCCCCCTCCGGTCGCAGTGCAGGGTGCGAGGATACAAGAGCATTCTGCAAATTGCAGTTCCGGCACCGGGAATCGACCCGGTGTTAATGCTCCACCAGGTCCGCGCACGGCTGGTTAGATACAGGAAGCAAGCGAACGGCGAAGACGCCGTCGACACCCGGAGGTGCCGCGATGGCAAGGGGACAGAGCCCCACGGTTCGCCGCCGGAGGCTCGCGGGCGAGCTGCGCCGCCTGCGCGAAGCCGCGGACCTCACGATCGACGAGGTGGGCGAGAAGCTCGAGTGCTCCGCCTCCAAGGTCAGCCGCATCGAAACCGGCCACGTCGGGGTCACCCCGCGCGACGCCCGGGACATGCTCGCCCTCTACGGCATCACCGGTGACGAGCAGGAAGCCCTGGTCCAGCTGGCCAGAGAAGCCCGCAAGCGCGGCTGGTGGCACGCCTACAACGAGGTCTTCACCGGCACGTTCGTCGGGCTCGAGGCCGACGCCAGCTCGCTGCGCGCGTTCCAGGCCCTGCTCGTGCCGGGCCTGCTGCAGACCGAGCGGTACGCCCGCGCCGTGATCCGGGCGCTGCGGCCGGACGCCGAAGACGCCGAGATCCGCCGCCGCGTCGCCGCCCGGATGGCGCGCCAGGAGCTCCTGTCCGACACCCCGCCGCCGGAGTACTGGGCCGTGATGGACGAGGCTGTGCTGCGCCGGGTGGTCGACAGTCCCGAAGTGATGGCCGAGCAGCTCTACCGCATGCTCGCCGTCGCCGAGAAGCCGAACGTGACCATCCAGGTCGTCCCGTTCGGGGCCGGTGCGCACCCGGGCATGGAAGGTCCCTTCCTGATCATGGGCTTCCCCGAGCAGGCCGACCCGGACGTCGTCTACGTCGACGACAGCACGTCCAGCGGCCTGTACCTGGAGGAACCCACAGACGTGCGGCGCTACGGGCTGATGTTCGACCATCTGCGCGCGGCCGCACTGAAACCGGACGACTCGGTGGAGCTGATCGCCGAGGCGGCCGGACGGTTCGCCGAACAGGCCGCCGTTCCGGCTCCGGTGCACCATCTGGAACCGAGGACACAGTAAGGAGTGGGGACCATGGAAGATCTGTCCGGGGCGCGGTGGCGCAAGAGCAGCCACAGCGGCGGCGGCAACGACTGCGTCGAGGTCGCGTTCGTCGACGGCGGTGCCGCGGTGCGCGACTCGAAAGACCCCGAAGGTGGTGCGTTCCGCCTGCCCGCGTCGGGCTGGCGGGGGCTGCTGGCCGCGGTGCGGCCCGGCGGCCCGGCACACGACTGAGGCACCCTGGAAAAGACCCCTTACCCCCGTCGAGCTGGGCTCGGCCGGGAGTAAGGGGTCTTTTCACGGCCAGGCCTGCGTGATCACCCGATGCCTGAGGAACCCCCTCAGGACGAACCTGAGTGCTACCAACCGGAGAACTCGGGAACAGGGGAACACGATGCACAGCGATCTGATGCTCGACGCGGTCCGCGCCGAAGCGGCGTACCGGGCCGAGGAACTGCGGAAGGCCGGGCGCAGCGCCTGGGCCGGCCGCGCCCGCCGCGCGATCCGCCACCTGCGGGCCGCGCGCGCCGACGTCGAGGTCCCGGCGCAGGAGCGCCGCGAGACCGCGCGGGAGACCGCGGGCGCCGGCAAGACCGCCCGGTGAGGGCCGGGTCATGGTGTCGATGGCGATAAGCGGTCGGAAACTGTCGGTGGGGTAGGCAACAATGCTCATCGTGCCCCGACTCGGCTCCGGAATCCCGCTCGTCGCCCGTACCCACGAGATGCGGCGGCTCCGCGCCGCCTTCGCCCGGGCAGAACGGGGCGAGGCCGGCGCGGTGCTGCTCTCGGGGGACGCCGGGGTCGGCAAGACCCGGCTGCTGACCGCGCTGGGCGAGCACGTCGGCGCGTGTGGTGGGCTGGTGCTCACCGGCCGCTGCATCGACGTCCGCGAAGGCGGTCTTCCTTATCTTCCGTTCGCCGAAGCGCTCGCCCCGCTGGGCAGCTCGGCGGACCCGGCGGTGGCCGCCGCGGTGCGGCTCCGGCCCGCGCTCGGGCGGCTGCTGCCGCAGGGCCAGGGGCTCGAGGAGCCCCGCCCGGCCGAACACCCGCCGATGACCTCGAACGACCGGGAGACGATGGTCCGTCCCCGGCCCGAGCAGGATCTCGGTCAGCTGCAGCTGTTCGACGCGGTACTGGGGGTGCTGACCGAGGTCGCGGAGTCGCGCCCGGTGGTGATCCTGCTCGAGGATCTCCACTGGGCCGACGCGTCGACCCGCAACCTGCTGTCCTTCCTGCTCAGCCGGCTGCGGGCGCAGCGGCTGCTCGTCGTGGGCAGCTACCGCGAGGAGGACGTGCACCGGCGCCACCCGCTGCGCGGGCTCCTGTCCGAGCTGGTCCGGCTGGCCACCGTCGAGCGCGTCGACCTGCACCCCTTCGGAGCCGCCGACGCCCGCAAGTTCGTCGAAGCCCTGGCCGACGAGCCGCTGCCGGCCGACGTCGTGTCCGACATCGTCAGCCGCTCCGAGGGCAACCCGTTCTTCGCCGAGGAACTGCTCGCCACCAAGACCGAGTGCAACGACCTGCCCGCCGGGCTGGCCGAAGTGCTGCTGTCCCGGCTCGAGCGGCTGTCCCCGGACACCCGGCGGGTCGCGCGCGCCATCTCGGTGGCCAACGAGCCGGTGATGCACGCCGCGCTCGCCGAGGTCTCCGGGCTGGGGGAACTGGAGCTCGACGAGGCACTGCGCGAAGCCGTCCAGCACCACGTGCTCGTCGTGCTTTCGGACGGCTCGTACACGTTCCGGCACGCGTTGCTGCAGGAAGCGGTGTACGGCGACCTGCTGCCGGGCGAGCGGTCGCGCACGCACGCGGCGTACGCCGCCCGCATCCAGGCTCGGCCGCAGGGCCGCGGCCACGACGCGAAGCTGGCCTACCACTCGATGCAGAGCAGCGACCTCGTCACGGCGCTGCCGGCGTTGCTGCGCGCGATGGACGAGGCCGAGAAGCTCGGCGCGCCCGGGTCGGCGCTGCGGCACGTCGAGCAGGCACTGTCCATCTGGGACGCCGTCCCGCCGGCCGAGCGCCCGGACGGCTTCGACGAGCTGCGCCTGCTGCACGAGGCGTCGTACTTCGCGGGCACGTCCGGCGAGCCCGAGCGCGCCGCCGCGTTCGCCCGGTCGGCCACGCAGTCGCTGACACCGGAGGTGCCGAGCGACCGCGCGGCGAAGACGTGGCGCCGGCTGGCGGAAGCGTTGCTGGCCCTGGAAGGCACCCTCGACGAGGCGACCGCGGCCATCGACCGCGCCTGGGACCTGGTGAAGGACACCGAGCCGAGCAACACGCGCGCGTGGGTGCTGGCCAGCCGGGCCGGGTTCCTGCGGCTGCTCGACCTGCCGGAGGCGGCGCTGGAGAGCGCCCGCTCGGCGGTCGCCGACGCGCAGGTCGTCGGCGCGGCGAACGCGGAGGCGTCGGCGCTGGTCACCCTGGGCACGCTGGCCGACTCGGCGGGCAACGCCGAGGAGGCGCGGGAATGGCTGCGCAAGGCCAAGCGGAAAGCGCGGGAGGCCGGGGGACCGAACACCGAGATCCGCGCGACCTACTTCCTGGCGCTGAGCTACGACGACCAGGCCGAGTTCGCCGAGGCGCTGGAGCACGTCGCGAGCGGCGTCGCCCGGGCCGAGGAAGCCGGGCTGAGCTGGAGCTCGTTCGGGATCGAGCTGCGCGCGCGGCAGCTGATGCTGCGCTACCTCATGGGCGACTGGCCGGACGAGAGCGCCGGGCGTGCCGGGCGCGGGGTGTCCAGCGCGGTCGCCGCGCGGATCCAGGCGATCTGGTCGCTGTTCGTCGTCGCGCGCGGCCGGTTCGACGAGGCCGCGAAGCTGATCGCCGGGCTGCGGCAGCACTGGACGGCGGACATGCAGATCCCGCTGTCGGCCGGGCACGCGGGGATCGAGCTGGCCCACTGGCGCGGCGAGCACGCCGAGGCCGTGCGGCGCGCCGAAGACCTCATCGGCTGGCTGGAGCGGATCGAACCCGGCCTGCTGGCGGGCATCCGGGTGGCCGCGCTCGGCGTGTCGGCCGCGGCCGCGCTGGCCGCCGACGCCCGGGTCCGCGGTGACCAGGCCGCCGTCGACGCGGCCGTGGCGGCCGGCGAGCGGATGCTGTCGCACGGCCGGATGTGCTCGGTCGTCGGGCAGCCGCGCTCGGGCGAGCTGGGGCCCGAGGGCCGGGCCTGGCTGGCCCGGCTGGAGGCCGCGGCGTCCTGCCTGTCCGGCCGGGGCGACGCGGCGAAGTGGGCGGCCGCGGCCGAGGCGTTCGGCTACGGCGCCGTGTACGAGCAGGCGATCTGCCGCTGGCACGAGGCCGAAGCCCTGCTGGGCGCGGACGCCGACGCCGGCGCCGCCCTGGAGGCGGCGCACGCGGTGGCGGTCCGGCTCGGCGCGGTCCCCCTGCGCGACGCCGTCCGGGACCTGGCGCACCGCGCCCGGATCGAGCTGGCCGGCGCCGAGCCACTGGCTCCGGTCCGCGCGGTCGCCGACCCGCTGACCGACCGCGAGCGCGACGTCCTCGAGCGCGTGGCCCTGGGCCGCACGAACCGCCAGGTCGGCGAAGAGCTGTACATCAGCGAAAAAACGGTGAGCGTCCACCTGTCCCGCGTGATGGCGAAACTCGGCGCGAGCCGCCGCGCGGAAGCAGTGGCCATCGCCTACGACCGCGGCCTGCTGACCACCCCGACCGCCGAACACGCGTGATCAGAAGGTCGACACGCGTGACGCGGGAGTCGACACGCGTGATTGAAGGGTCGACACGGCCGGCCCGTCGGCATCCGCCGTATCGACCCTCAAATCACGCGTGCCGACCCTTCAGTCACGTCAGCGAGGGAGGCGACGGAGGGCCTTGAGGCCCAGCGTCATGCCTCGGGACCACAACGAGCCCGGGACACGGCGAGGCGGACGCAAAGCCAGCCCGCGCTGCAAAGCGATCGACTGGGACTCCGTGTACTTCAGCAGGCCTTCGGCGCCGTTGCGGCGGCCGACGCCGGAGTCCTTCATGCCGCCCATCGGGACGCCGACGCTGCCGAACGTCGCCGCGTAGCCCTCGTTGACGTTGACCGTCCCGGCCTTCAGCCGCGCCGCGACCTCCCAGCCCGCGCGACCGTTGCGCGACCAGACGCTGGCGTTGAGCCCGAACGGCGTGTCGTTGGCGCGGTCGATCGCCTCGGTGACGTCGGTGTAACCGTAGATCGAGACGACCGGCCCGAACGTCTCCTCCGCGAACGGCGCCATGTCCGGGGTGACGTCCGAAAGCACCGTCGGCTCGTAGAACAGCGGGCCGAGGTCGGGCCGGGCCCGGCCGCCGGTGAGCACCGACGCGCCCTTCGCCCGCGCGTCCTCGACGTGCGCGGACACCGCGGCGAGCTGCTCTTCGGACGTCAGCGACCCCATCTGCGCGTCGTAGTCCAGCGCGCCGCCGAGCTTCAATGCGGCAGTTCGGGCGACGAACGCGCGGGTGAACTCCTCGCGGATGTCCTCGTGGACGTAGATCCGCTCGACCGACACGCACAGCTGGCCCGCGGAGGAGAAGCACGCGGTCACCGCGCCCGTCGCGGCCTTCGCGACGTCGGCGTCGGGGAGCACGATCATCGGGTTCTTGCCGCCGAGCTCCAGCGAGTACGACGTCAGCCGCTTCGCCACCTGCCCGGCCAGCTCCTTGCCGGTCGGCGTCGAACCCGTGAAGCACAGGTAGTCCGACTCCTCGACCAGCGCGGTGCCGATCTTCGAGCCGCGGCCGAGCACGATCTGCCAGGTCCCGGCGGGCAGCCCGGCTTCCTCGGCGAGCTCGTGCAGCCACAGTGCCGAAAGCGCGGTCTGGTTGTCCGGCTTCTGCACCACGGCGTTCCCGGCCGCCAGCGCGGGCAGGACGTCCATCGCGGTCAGGGCCAGCGGGTAGTTCCACGGCGAGATGATCCCGACGACGCCCTTGGGGTGCCGGACCTCGCCGGCGCGGGTCAGGCCCGGGATGACGCCCGCGGTGCGGCGCGGGGCGAGGAGCTTCGCGGCGTGCTTGCCGTAATAGGCCGCGACCAGCGCGGTCGCGCTGACCTCGTCGAACGCGTCGAGCCGGGCCTTGCCGGCCTCGACCTGGACCAGGTCGAGCACCTCGTCCTGCCGGGCGAGCACGAGGTCGTGCAGGCGGGTGAGGACGCGGGCGCGTTCGGCGGGGGAGTGGTCGGCCCAGGCGCGCTGGGCGGTGCGGGCGTCGGCGAAGACCGCGCGGACGTCGGCGTCGGTGGCCTGGGGCAGGGTCGCGATCGGCTGCCCGGTGAAGGGCGCGTGCATCCGGATCGGCGCCGAGTCGGCGCCGCCGGCCACGCGGGCGACGAGCTGGGCCGCCCGCGCCGAGCCCGGGGCTCCGGCGACGCCTCCGACGGTCGCCGGCAGGGGCGTGGCTTCGACCGCGTTCGCGGGGGTCGTGCTGGTCATGACGTCTCCGTTCCGCGGAGTCCGCGCGACGGCGCGCAGAGGTTACCGACGAGTACACCATACCGTCGGTACGTCAGATGTCCAGCCGGATGTGAATCGGTTTCACGTATTGGGTGGGTTCAACGGCGGGAGCTGGTAGTTCGGCTCCGTCGGCGACGGCGGATCCTGCCGGCTGGGCGGCGGATGGGCCTGGGTCGCGCCGCCGTACGGGTCATCGAGCCGCGAGGACAGCCCACCGGGCTGCGACGGCTCGGGCACCTCACCGGACTGCGCCGGGAAGGGCTGCGACGACGGCCCGCCCGACTGCGCCGGGAACGGCTGTGACGGCGGCCCCGCCGGATACGGCTGCGCGGGGAACGGTTGGGACGTCGGGTAAGCCGGTGCGCCCGGCCGGGGCGGTCCGCCCGGATGGGGCTGCGGTGGCCCCGCGAACTGCGGCGGCGGCACCGGGTAGGGCCGCGACTGCTGCTGGTAGGGCCCCGGTGGCGGCCCGGCCGGTGCCGCCGCGGGCGCCCGCCGTCCGGCCAGCGCCGCGAAGACCAGCGTCAGCACCGCGAGCACGCCGCCGCCGAGCAGCACCCAGAAGCCCGTGCCGGTCGCGTAGACCGACTTGATCGACCCTTCGTCGGACTGGTAGCTCAAGGTCGCCGAGACGTCCATGCCGAGCATCCACACCGCCGCGGCCGCACCGGCGCCGCCGGCCACCAGGGCCGTCCGGGCGACCGAGCGCACGCCGGGGCCCGCCGAACGCCGCGCGCCCGCGAACGCCAGCCCGGACCCGGCGAGCAGCACGGCCGCGGCGGCCGACAGCGGGATCCCGTAGCGCGCGACGTGCGTGCTCTCGTAGAACTGCTTCGCCTCGGCGCTGGGTTCGACGTCGAACGAGCGCGTCCAGGCGCTGATCGTCTGCTTGCTTTCGGTCTTGCCGCTCACGACCTGCTCGAACGACGTCTCGGGCAGGAACGATCCGGTGACCACCAGCGCCGCCGCGACGAGGCCGAGGATGCCGGCCAGCAACCGGAAGAGCGCGCCGGGATCGGCGGCGGGCGGGCGCGGCTGCGCCGGGGGAGGACCGTACGGGTACTGGTACGGGCTGGCGGTCATCGAGACTCCCCTCTTCCGGGGGGATTGGACCACGAAACCGCCTGGGGGATAAGGGGCAGCGCGGCTCTGGTGCGCGGGACGCGCGCTGTGCTACTCAGGTCGGCCCAGCGGCGGCGTCCTGATAGAGCAGGACGGCGATCCGCTTCCACTCCTCGAGAAGCTGCCGCCGCCGGTTCGGGTCGCCGCCGAGCTCGGCGTCCAGCGCGAGCCCGCGGGTCAGGTTCACGGTGAGCCAGAACAGCATTTCCGCGCGTTCGGGCGGCAGGTCGCCGGCGACCTGGGTGACGTGCTCGAGCGTGGCGCGGCCCAGCGCGCGGTCGACGGGGCGGATGGCCGCGCGCAGTTCGGGGTCGGTGCGGGCGGCGACCCACAGCTCGGTGACGGCGGTGGAAAGCGTGCCGGAGTAGCCGGTCCACAGCAGGTCGATGGCCGCGGCAACGCCCGAGCCGCCGCCGGGCAGCTCGTCGAGCGACTTCGCGAGCTCGCGGCGCAGCTTCGTCGTCAGGTGCTCGACGGCGGCCGCCATCAGCTCGGCCTTCGTGGTGAAGTGGTGCTGCACCGCGCCCTTCGACACGCCCGCCCGCGCGCAGATCTCCTGCACCGACGTGCGCGCGTAGCCGACGTCCACCAGGCAGTCGATGGTGGCGTCGAGCAGCGCGGTGCGGGTTTGTTCGCGCCGCTGCGCCTGGGTCCGGTGCGCCGTCTCGGTCACCACGGCCTCCCTGCTTTACCTACAGGCCGGTACGGATGTACATTCCGGAGAGAACTTACATGCTGATCGTCATGTTTTCCAGCAGGAGGGTTGTCCCGTGCCGCTGCAACTGCCGAAGAGCTCGTGGAGCACGACCGAGCTCGAAGACCTTCGCGAGCTGTCGCGGTCCTTCATGCAGAAGGAGCTCGTGCCGCACCAGGAGCGCTGGGCGGCCGAGAAGAAGGTCGACCGCGAGCTGTGGAACAAGGCCGGCGAGGTCGGGCTGCTCTGCCTGTCCATCCCGGAGGAGTACGGCGGGGGCGGCGGCACCTTCGCGCACGAGGCCGTCCTCTACGAGGAGCAGGCCCGCTCCGGCGACAGCGCGTGGGGCGTGACCGTCCACAACGGAATCGTCGCGCACTACCTCAGCGCGTACGCCTCCGAAGAGAAGAAGCGCGAGTGGCTGCCCAAGATGGCCTCCGGCGAAATGGTCGGCGCGATCGCGATGACCGAGCCGGGCACCGGTTCGGACCTGCAGGGCATCAAGACGCGGGCGGTCCGCGACGGCGACCACTACGTCATCAACGGCGCGAAGACGTTCATCACCAACGGTTTCCACGCCGACCTCGTCGTCGTCGCGGTGAAGACCGACCCGGACGCGGGCGCCCAGGGCGTCTCGTTGGTCGTGGTCGAGACGGACACACCGGGCTTCCGCCGCGGCCGCGTGCTCGACAAGGTCGGCCTCAAGGGCCAGGACACCGCCGAGCTGTTCTTCGACGACGTCCGCGTGCCCGCCGCCAACCTGCTCGGCGACGCCGAAGGCCAGGGCTTCTTCCAGTTGATGCTGCAGCTGCCCCAGGAACGGCTGATCATCGCCGTCACCGCGGTGGCCGGGCTCGAGGCGGCCGTCGACCTCACACTCGAGTACACGAAGGAGCGCACGGCGTTCGGCCGGCCGCTCTTCGGCTTCCAGAACACCAAGTTCACCCTCGCCGAGGCCGCCACCGAAGCCGCGGTGTCGCGCGCGTTCCTCGACCAGTGCATCGAACGCCACCTCAAGGGCGAGCTCGACGTCCAGGGCGCGGCCATGGCGAAACTGTGGACCACCGAGCGCGTCAACAAGGTCATCGACGACTGCGTGCAGCTCTTCGGCGGCTACGGCTACATGACCGAGTACCCGATCGCGCGCGCCTGGGCCGACGTCCGGATCTCCCGGATCTTCGGCGGCACCAGCGAGATCATGAAGGAAATCATCGCCCGCTCGCTCTGAAGGGACCGAACATGAAGGCAGGTCCGCTCAGCGGCCTGAAGGTGGTGGAGCTCGCCGGTCTCGCGCCGGGGCCGTTCGCCACGATGATCCTCGGGGACCTCGGCGCCGACGTCGTCCGCGTCGACCGCGCGACGCCGGGGGAGGACGTGCTCGGCATCCCGACGGACCCGCTCGCCCGCGGCCGCCGGTCGGTCGGCATCAACACCAAGACACCCGAAGGCGTCGAGCTGGTGTTGAAGCTGTGCGACACCGCCGACGTCCTCATCGAGCCGTTCCGCCCCGGCGTCGCCGAGCGGATCGGGCTCGGCCCCGACGTCGTGCACGCCCGCAACCCGCGGCTGGTCTACGGCCGGATGACCGGCTGGGGCCAGGACGGCCCGCTCGCGACGGCGGCCGGGCACGACATCAACTACATCGGCATCGCCGGCGCGCTCGAGCCGATCGGGCGCGCGGGCGAGCGGCCGGTGCCGCCGCTCAACCTCGTCGGCGACTTCGGCGGCGGCGGGCTGCTGCTCGCGATGGGCATCCTGGCCGCGCTGTACGAACGGAACGCGTCGGGACGCGGCCAGGTCGTCGACGCGTCGATGGTCGACGGCGCGGCGCTGCTCACCACGAGCCTGCACGGCATGGCCGCCGCCGGGCTCTGGGGCGGGGAGCGCGGCGACAACATGCTCGACGGCGGCGCGCCCTTCTACGACACCTACGAAACCGCGGACGGCAAGTACGTCGCCGTCGGCGCGATCGAGATGCGGTTCTGGGGCGACCTGGTCAAGGTCCTGGAGCTGGACCCGGAGTCGCTGCCGCTGCACGTGGACAAGACGCAGTGGCCCCGCCTTCGCGAAATCCTCGCGGCGGCGATCGGCAAACACACGCGGGACGACCTCGTCGCGCGCGCGTCGGGGACGGACGCGTGCCTGACGCCCGTGCTGGCGCCGGGCGAAGCCGCGTCACACCCGCACAACGCGGCGCGCGGGACGTTCGTCGAGATCGGCGGCATGGTCCAGCCGGCCCCGGCGCCGCGGTTCGACCGCACCCCGCCGGCGACGCCGGAAGCCCCGCGCGTCAAGGGATCCGACACCGAAGCCGTGCTCGCCGAACTGGGCGTCACGGACCTGGGCGCCCTGCGTGCGGCGGGGGCGATCGTCTAGTTCTCCGCCAGGTCGGAGCGCACGACCGAGTAGAGGACGTGGTCGCGCCACTCGCCGTCTCGGAAGTCGAAGCCGCGAAGGACGCCTTCGCGGGTGAAGCCGGCTTTCTCGAGCGAGCGCTGTTCGGCGCGGTTGCCGACTTCGGTCGTCGCTTCGACCCGGTTGAGCTGGGTGTGGGCGAAGAGGTACTCGACGAGCAGGCGCTGGGCCTCGGTGCCGTGGCCGTGACCGCGTGCCTCGGGGGCCAGCACGAGGCCCATGTTCCAGCAGAAGGACGCCGGCCCGGTACGGCTGCGGTGCCACGACACGAGACCGAGGACGCGGCCGTCGAGGGTCGGCACGAGCATGCCGGTCTCGGTGGTGAGCATGCCGGTTTCGTGCCACCGGCGGCGCAGGTAGCCGGGATCGTGCCAGCCGAACCACTGGTGCTCCCCGGCGGCGACGGGATCGTTGGTCAGCTGTTCCAGGAGGTCGAGATCGGTCTCGGCCACCGGCCGGAGCACGACTCTGGGAACATCGTCGTCCATCCGCCGACCTTATCGGCCGCTTGCCCGAAACCCGCCCGCCGCCACCCGATCCACTCACTAGAGGCATCACCGGTGACTGAGCGGGCATGACGCGTGATTGGGCGGGCATCAAGCGTGATTCGGCGGGCATCAAGCGTGATTGAGCGGGCATCAGCGCGATGCCTCTCCCATCACGAGTGATGCCCCGCTGATCACGAGTGATGCCTTCTTGATCACGCGCGATGCCTCTTTGATCACGTGAAGGTGCCGTGGCGGCCTTCGCCGCCGGCGAAGCGGGCCGCGCCGTCGGCAGCTTCGGCCGCCAGGACTCCGGTTTCCATCGCCGCGGCGAACTCCGCCGTCAGCGCGTCCGGTTCGGAGCGGCCCCACTGGCCGAGCGCCGAGAGCCGGTCGCCGCGCATGCAGACCTGCGGGAACGCCGCGATCTGCCGCGCCAGCTCCTGCGCCGCCGAGACGGCTTCGCCGGCCGGGACGAGCCGGTTCGCCAAGCCGATGTCGAAAGCTTCCGCGGCTTCGACCGGCCGTCCGGTCAGGATCAGGTCCATCGCCCGCGACTGGCCGATCAGCCGCGGCAGCCGCACCGTCCCGCCGTCGATCAGCGGCACGCCCCAGCGGCGGCAGAACACGCCGAACACCGCCGTGGCGTCCGCGACGCGCAGGTCGCACCACAGCGCCAGCTCCAGCCCGCCCGCGACGGCGTGCCCGTGGACCGCCGCGATCACCGGCTTGCCGAGCCGCATCCGGGTCGGGCCCATCGGGCCGTCCCCGTCCGGGTGAGTCCGGTTCATCCGGTCTGTGCCGATGGCCTTGAGGTCGGCGCCCGCGCAGAAGGCGCCACCCGATCCGGTGAGCACCGCGACCGCGGCTTCGGGATCGGCGTCGAACGCGCGGAACGCGTCGGCCAGCTCAGCCGCGGTCGGCCCGTCGACGGCGTTGCGGGCGTCCGGCCGGTCGATGGTGACCGTCGTCACGACGCCGTCCCGCTGGACCAGCACGTTCCGGTTCATGGTGCTCCTCGGGGGTTGGTCGGGGTGTCTTCCGGGCACTGGTTCCCTAGAGTATTGGCGTGGCCACTCCCAGGACGGGACGGCGGACCGGGGAGGAAGCGCATGTCGAGCGGGATGAAGAAAGTGCTCATCGTGGGCGTGGTCGCGCTCGTGCTGTTCTTCCTGATCACCCAGCCCCACCAGTCCGCCGACTTCGTGCACCGCGTCCTGGGCTGGCTCAAGGACGGCGCCGAAGCGATCGTCACGTTCTTCCGGTCGCTCTTCTCCTGACCCGAAAGCCCCGCTCACCGGCACCGTATCGGGTGGTGCCGGTGGTAACCCTGCGTGTTAGCGGACGGTAAATCACCGAGCGTCACGAATCTCGGAATTCGGACCGAACACTCGACCATCCGGGTGGATTGCCGCCGAAAACGCGCAGGTCGGCGAATTCGTGGCAGCCGGGGTCTGGCGAAGGGGACCACCCCGGCCCTACGGTGCTCACATTGCGTGATCGGGTGGTTCGCCATCCCCCTCGGAGAGCCCCGGTACGCAGGCAGTTTCCACTCAGCAAGGTGCAGGTGGGTGCGTGCGGCACCACCGCGTGGGACAGGCGTCAGGGCCTGTCCGTCGGGGACCTACAAGGAGGCAGGGATGACCGGAGATCCCGGAGTGGACGCGCTGATCCGGCAGTGGGCCGCCGAGCGCGAGCAGACCCCCGAAGAGCAGGAGGTCGACCGGATCGCGTCCGCGTGGCTGGCCGACGCGCCCGCCCAGACGCCGGGCATCCCGGGCCAGCGCGCCCGGTCCGGACAGTCCCGGTTCGTCCCCGTCGAGTCGGCCGACCCCGGCTACCTCGCCGCGATGCGCAGCCGCCTGCCGGAAGTGCCCGAAGAGCTGCTCACGGCCGCCGCGGGCTGGTGGCAGATGGTCGGCGGCGTCGCCGAAGCCGAAGAGTGGTGGGACGCCGGCATCAGCCCGCTCGACCAGCGGGCCCTCGACTACCGGGCGGCCGGGCTCGCGCCGTCCGACCTGAGCCGCCGGCTCGGCCCGATGACCGTCCTGCAGCACCTGCGCCGCGGCAGCGCGCCGGCCTGGTGCGTGGCGCGGCTCGCCCGGCAGCAGAAGTCCGCCTGACGAGACGTGCTCCACACGGCCGGGTGAACCGGCGTGGTGAGACGTTCTGGACGGCCCGCGTAACGCTAACCTGCGCGGGCTCGTTGACAGATCGTCGGCAACCACGCTGGAGGACCGGAGTTTCGTGCGCACGAGTACCGGAAAGACCGAGGACGACCCGGTCGGCGACGACGCCGGCGAAGCCGCCCCCGCCGTACCGGCACCGGCGGCGCGCGCCGCGAGTGCCGCGGTGCTCACCCGGCTGATCGTGGTCGTCGCCGTGCTGGCCGTGGCCGGCGGCGGTGTCTGGCTCGTCACCCGCGCGTCGACGCCGGAGGCGAGCCCGACCACCACCGAGATCCCCGCCCTGCAGGTCAAGGCGGCCGACGTCCGCCCGGGGTCGGTGGCCCCGGCCGGCGGCGTCGTCGCGGGTGGCGCCGAGCAGCAGACGTCTCCGCAGCAGGCCCGCAGCACCGGCCCGGCGACGCTCTCGCAGTGGGCGGCCCAGGTCGCCGCGGCCAGCGGCGTCCCGGCGCGGGCGCTGCAGGCGTACGGCAACGCCGAGCTGGCGATGCGCGCGGACCAGCCGGGGTGCAAGATCTCGTGGGCGACGCTGGCCGGCATCGGCCGCATCGAGTCGAACCACGGCCAGTACGCGGGCGCGGTCCTCGGCGCGGACGGCCGCCCGTCCAAGCCGATCATCGGCGTCCCGCTCGACGGTTCGTCCGGGGTCCAGGCGATCGGCGACACCGACGGCGGCCGCTACGACGGCGACCCGACCGTCGACCGCGCGGTCGGCCCGATGCAGTTCATCCCGAGCACGTGGCGCAAGTGGGCCTCGGACGGCAACGGCGACGGCCTCGGCGACCCCCAGCAGATCGACGACGCGGCCCTGGCGGCCGCCCGCTACCTGTGCGCGGGCGGCCGCGACATGGCGAGCCCGGCGGGGTGGTGGGCCGGGATCCTGTCGTACAACAACTCGACGGAGTACGCGCAGAAGGTGTTCGGCCTGGCGGACGGGTACGCGAAGGCCGCGCAGTCGGTGCGCAAGCAAGGCTGACGAGCCCGGCTGGTCCACAGGCCGGGCCGAATGTGGACAACTCGCGCCGGATCGCCCGCGAACCTGAGGATCGTCGGCAGCCGCCGATAGACTGGACTGGGGACGCCCCCCGAGGAGAGGGCGGGGCCGGGGCCTCTCAGGCGGTCAGTGCTAGCGTCGAAGCCGTGCCAGCTTCCCCGCCGCCGGCCGCCTCCCCCTGGGGACGGCGGCTCGTGATCGTCGCGACCAGCCTGGTGAGCCTGCTCGTCTGCTGCGGGCTCGCCTGGTGGCAGTGGGACCGCTTCATGTCGGCCAGCGGCACCTTCCAGAACCTCGGCTACGTGCTGCAGTGGCCGCTGTTCGGGCTCTTCCCCGCGTTCATGTTCTGGCGGATCCGCAAGCTGAACCAGAAGGCGCGAACCGAAGAGCCGGCGCCCGAACCGGCCGTGAAGCCCGAGGTGCCCGCTCCCCGTCCCCGCCCCGACGTGGTGCACGCCGACGAGGACGAGGAACTGGCCGCGTACAACCGTTACCTGCGCGAGCTGAACGCCCGCGACCAGCAGGCCGCAGAGTGAGGACGACCCGATGACCACCAGCACCGAAGGTGCCGCCCAGACGGCGGTGCCGCTCACCGGCCCCCTGGTCCGGTTCCGCACCGCCGCCTACGTCACCGGTGTCGGCCTGCTCGGCCTCTGCTTCGTGATGGTGCTGCGCTACGGCTTCGGCAACCCGACGCCGTCGGCGGTCTACTCGCCGATCCACGGCGTGCTGTACATGATCTACCTGGTGCTGACCATCGACCTGGCGATCAAGGCCCGCTGGTCGATCAAGGGCACCGTGCTGGTGCTGCTGGCCGGCTGCGTCCCGTTCGTCTCGTTCCTCGTCGAGCGCCGGGTGACGCACCGGGTCAAGGCCGGGCAGAAGCTGTAACCCGGCGGAACGTCAGCGCCACCAGGACCGTGCCCGCCGCGAACACCGCGGCCGTGGCGAACGCCGAGGTCATGCCGTCGACGACGAGCCCGGCCCCGGTCGCGCTCGACGAGCGGGTCGTCGCGCCGAACACCGTGATCAGCACGCCCAGCCCGAGGGTGCTGCCGACCTGCTGCATCGTCTGCAGCACGCCGCCCGCGGCGCCCGCGTCGTCGGACGGCACGGTGGCCATCACGATCACGTTGAGCGGCGCGAACGCGAGCCCGCCGCCGAGTCCCATCAGCACCAGCGGCCCCAGCAGTGCGGGGAAGTACGCGCTGTCCGCGGTGAGCTGGGCGAGCCAGCCGACGCCGGCGAGCATCAGCAGCGTCCCGGTGACGGCGAGCGGCTTCGGCCCGTAGCGGGGGAGCAGCCGCGGCACGAGCCGGCTCATTGTGAAGATCAGCGCCGCCATCGGCAGGAACGCGAACCCGGTGGCCAGCGCGGCGAAGTGCCGGATGTCCTGCATGAACTGCGTCAGGAAGAAGAACATCGACATCATCGCCATCGGGCCGAGGAAGAAGTTGACGTAGGCCGCGCTGCGGTTGCGGTCCGCGAACAGCCGCAGCGGGACCAGCGGCATCGCGGTGCGGGCCTCGATCGCGACGAACGCGGCCAGCAGCGCCAGGCCGCCGGCGAGCGAGCCGAGCGTCACGGCGTTGCCCCAGCCGTCGGACGCGGCGTGGGTGAAGGCGAACACGAGCGAGCCGACGCCGAGGGTGCCGGTGATCGCGCCGGGCAGGTCGAGCCGCGCGGGGCGGCGTGCGGGCTCGGGCACGAACCGCGGTGCGAGCAGCACGATCGCGAGACCGAACGGGACGTTGATGAACAGCGCCGCGCGCCACGAGATCCACTCGGTGAGCAGGCCGCCGACGATCAGGCCGATCGCGAAGCCGCCGCTGGACATCGCGGAGAACAGCGCCAGCGCTCGGACGCGGGCCCTGGCCTCGGAGAACGTGGTCGTGACCAGGGCCAGGGTGCTCGGACCGGCCATCGCGGCGCCGACGCCCTGCAGGACGCGGGCGGCGATGAGCAGGGCGGCCGAGTCGGCGAGGCCGCCGGCCAATGAGGCGAGGGTGAACAGGGCGGTGCCCGCGACGAACATCCGGCGCCGCCCGAACAGGTCGCCCGCGCGGCCGCCGAGCAGCAGCAGGCCGCCGAAGACCAGGCTGTAGGCCGTCATCACCCAGGACAGGCCGGTGGGGGAGAACCCCAGGTCGGCCTGGATGCGCGGGAGCGCGACGTTCATGACCGTCGCGTCGAGGATGAGCATGAGCTGGCAGGTGAGGATGATCGCGAGGACCAGCCCGCTGCGACGGGCCGGTGCCGCGGGCTCGTCGAGGACCGTTTGCTGGGTCAAGGGATACTCCCCCAAGGAGCAACGAGAAGTGGAGAGATTCTCCACTTGGGGACGATCCGATAATATGGAGATCGTCTCCGGATGCGCAAGCGAATTCGGAGAATCTCTCCGGTTAAAGGCGAGGAGGCCGGGATGCCGGGTGCGGACTCGGAGCGTCCGATGCGCGCGGACGCGCGGCGCAACTACGAGCGCATCGTCGCGACGGCGAAGGACCTCTTCACCGCGCAGGGCGCCGACGTGCCGCTGGACGACATCGCGAAGAAGGCCGGGGTGGGAGCGGGCACGCTGTACCGGCACTTCCCGACGCGCGAGAAGCTGTTCGAGGCGGTCTACCGCGACGAGATCGAGGTGCTCGCCGACCGCGCGTACGTGCTGCACGACGAGCTGCCGCCGTGGGAGGCCCTCGAGGCCTGGCTGGGGGAGCAGGTCACCTGGGTCGTGGAGCGGCACAAGCTCGCCACGATCCTCAAGGAGTCGATCGACTCGGGCTCCGAAACCTTCCAGTACTGCCAGGTCCGGCTGCGCGAGGCGGTCGGGGTGCTGGTCGACGCGGCCGAGGGGCTGATCCGCCCCGACGTCGCGGGGCCGGACGTGCTGCGGCTGGGCCACGGCGCCGGGATGGCGGTGCGCAACTGCAGCCCGGAGGACGGGAAGCGCGTGCTGGACGTGATCCTGGACGGCCTGCGCGCGTGACGCAGGCCGCCCAGGGCCTCAGCTGCCGATCCCGGTGAGGGACCGGACCTCCATCTCGGCGTGCTTGTCCGCGTCCGCCTTCGGCTTGCCCACCAGGGTGCCGACGAACCCGCAGAGGAACGAGAACGGGATCGAGACCAGGCCCGGGTTCTTCAGCGGGAACCAGGCGAAGTCGACGCTCTTGAAGATCGCGTCCGGGGCGCCCGACACGACCGGCGAGAAGAGCACCAGGATCAGGCTCGCGGCGAGGCCGCCGTAGATGCCCCACAGCGTGCCGGTCGTGTTGAACCGCTTCCAGAACAGGGAGTACAGCAGCGTCGACAGGTTCGCCGACGCCGCCACGGCGAACGCGAGGGCCACCAGGAACGCGATGTTCTGCCCGTTCGCGAGCACGCCGCCGATGATGGCCAGCGCCCCGACCGCGATCGCGGTCAGCCGCGCCACCCGGACCTCGTCGGCCGGTTCCGCCTTGCCGCGCTTGAAGATGTTCGCGTAGACGTCGTGGGCGAAGGAGGCCGACGCGGTGATCGTCAGCCCGGCCACCACGGCGAGGATCGTCGCGAACGCCACCGCGGCGATGATGCCCAGCAGCAGCGTGCCGCCGACGTGCAGGGCCAGCAGCGGGGCCGCCGAGTTCTCGCCGCCGGGCGCGGCCTTGATCTCGTCCGCGCCGACCAGCGCGGCCGCGCCGAAGCCGATTACCAGCGTGCACAGGTAGAAGAGGAACATGCACGCCGTCGCCCAGACGACGCTTCGCCGCGCTTCGCGGGAGTTCGGCACCGTGTAGAAGCGCATCAGCACGTGCGGCAGCGCGGCCGCGCCGAGCACCAGCGCCAGGGCCAGCGACACGAAGTCGAGCTTGGTGGTGCCGTTCTTGCCGTAGGAGCCGCCCGGCTCGAGCAGCTTGTCGCCGAGCGGGCTGTTCTCCGCGGCCGAGGAGAGCAGGTTCGAGAACGAGAAGCCGAACTTGCCGAACAGGAACACCGTCAGCAGCGCGCCGCACAGCAGCAGGATGGTCGCCTTGATGATCTGCACCCACGTGGTGCCCTTCATCCCGCCGACCAGCACGTACAGCACCATGACCAGGCCGACGACGCCGATCACCAGCGCCTGGCCGAGCTTGGAGTGCACGTTCAGCAGCAGCGCGACCAGGCCGCCGGCGCCCGCCATCTGCGCCAGCATGTAGAAGAAGGAGATCACCAGCGTCGACGTCGCCGCCGCCGCGCGGACCGGGCGCTGCTTCATCCGGAAGCTGAGCACGTCGCCCATCGTGAACCGGCCGGTGTTGCGCAGCAGTTCGGCGATCAGCAGCAGGTCGACCAGCCAGGCGACGAGGAAGCCGATCGAGTAGAGGAAGCCGTCGTAGCCGTGCATCGCGATGGCGCCCGCGATGCCGAGGAACGACGCCGCCGACAGGAAGTCGCCCGACAGCGCGATGCCGTTCTGGCGGCCGGTGAACGCGCTGCCCGCGGCGTAGTAGTCCGACGTCGAGGAGTTCCGGGAGCTGGCCCGGTAGACGACGTAGAGCGTGATCGCCACGAACAGGGCGAACACGGCGGTGTTGACGAGCGGGTTGCTGGCGGGCGCCCCTTCGGCGGCGAGGGCGGTCATCGGCGGGTCCCTTCCGTCAGGCCGGCGCGGGCCCGCAGTTCGGCGACCCGGGGGTCGACCTGGCGGCGCGCGTAGCGCAGGTAGAGCCAGGTGACCAGCGCGGTGCTGGCGAACTGGCCGATGCCGAGCACGATGCCGACGTTGACCTGCCCGAACACCTTGGCGCTCATGAAGTCGTGCGCGTACGCGGCGAGCAGCACGTAGGTCATGTACCAGGCGAAGAAGGCGAAGCTCATCGGGAAGACGAACGACCGGAACCGCCGCCGCAGCGAGACGAACTCGCGGCTGGCCTGGATCGCGGCGTAGTCGGGACCCGTGCGGGGAGCGGGCCGTCGGTGCTGGGCGCCCGGCGGGCGGTCCCCGGTGAACAGCGCCGGCATCCGGCCGGTCTCTTCGAGCGGGTTGCCCGCCGCGGGACGCGCGACGTCGTACATGGGTGCCTCCGGCAGATGTGCCTGGCGTGGCGGCGGGGCCCCGGGCGCCTGCGGACAGGGCGCCGGGCCGCCCTTGCGGACTGCGAGTCGACATCGTAACTACGCCGTCCGGCGGAGCGGGCAGGCGGCCGGGTGGTTCAACGGCGGGAGAACGGTCGGTATTCGGTTTCCCGTCGAAAACGTCGAATGGCTGTTCGCTACAAGATCACGCGCAGATCACCCGTAATGATGAGAAAAATTGTGACGCGACGTTGTCGCGTTCGGCCCAGCCTGCGGCGAACGAGCTAATCCGGCCGGATGCGGGTGACCAACTGTCACTCAGAGTGGTCAAAGTAGGGTTCGGTAGCGCAGTGGAGGGTCCTCCGGCTGCGGGCGTGGCGGGGAAGATCCACAGGTCGGCGCGGGGTCCCGAAAGAAATCACCAGGTCGGGTCACGCCACTGCGCAACGCCACAACATCGGGCACATCTTGAGACTTGACCCACCCGATGGGGGTACGGAGTGTAGATCGTCCGAGGTACGCTGCTGCCCCGCCTGGGCTAATCGGGTGACGGCCGAACGCCTGGGTGAGACGCGTCCGGTAACCGGAATTCCCTCTTCGGGGACGCCGAGGCGTAATGTCGTCGCCCGAGCCCGCCTCCGAAAGCGCTTTTCGCAGGTCAGCGACCGAACGGGGAACACAATTGACCGACCGGGCTCCGGGGGTACGATTCTTTGGCCCAGCTGACTCAGCGATCGATTGGCACCGATAAAGTTGATCTCCACGACCGTGCAGAACGCAAGTTGCGCCGTGCACGTGCACTGTCCCTTGCACGGGAAGCGGTGCCGGCCCGGTGACGGGCGCACGGTCGGCGGGGCAGCCGGGGACGAGCGAAGGCGCCGGCGAGGCGGCCGGGCGCGGACGGCACGACCGTCCGACGGCCCGCCGCCCGCCGGGACGCCGCGCCGACTCGGATCCATGACGCCGGACAGGGAGTCACTTACGTGACCGTTGCAGGAGAAGGTCAGGTGCCCGTGGGGGAGCTGCTCGGCCGGGCGCCCCGGCGGTCGAAGGGGAAGGAACTGTGGCGCGCCCTCGTGCGATGGCGCGACTGGAGCCTCCCCGTGAAGCTCTCGGCCGTCACGGTGGTGCCGATCGTCCTCGCGCTGGTGCTCGGCATCACGACGATCGCCGCCCAGGTCGGCCGCTCGGACGACTACCAGCGGCTCGACCGGCTGGTCGCCCTCGGCGGCCAGACGCGCGCGCTCACCGGTGCGCTGCAACAGGAGCGCACGGTCACGGCGGCGATGCTGACCGAGGGGACCGTCGGCGGCACGCCCGAGCTCGCCGCGGCCCGCAAGGCCACGGACGCGGCGGTCGGCCCGTTCACCGACGCGCAGTCCCGCGCGTCCGGCGTCGAGCCCGGCGTGGCCGGGGCGGCCGGCGCGGCCACCGCGCAGGTCAACAACCTCGGCTTCCTGCGCCGCCAGGTCGACGGCGGCCAGCTCGACCCGGCCCAGGCCGTCAACTCCTACTCCGGGATCACCGGGTCCCTGATCGGCCTCGACACCGCAGCCACCGCGGGCGCCGGCGACGGCACGCTCGGCGGCACCCCGGCCGGGCTGCACGAACTGCTGGTCGCGGGCGAGCAGGTGTCGGTCAGCCAGGCACTGGTCTCCTACGGCATCGCCCGCTCGGCGCTGTCGCCGAGCGAGCTGGCCACGCTGCGCGCCGCCGAGCTGCGGCTGGCCGACCGGCTCGTCGACTTCCGCTCCGCGGCGGGCGACACGCTGCAGCGCGACTTCGCGGCGATCGCCGAAGGCGCCCAGGCGCAGAGCCGGGCCCGGATGGTCGAATCGGTGCTGAACGCGCAGGGCACCACGGTCGACAACGCGTTCCGCGCCCTTTCGGCGGCCGAGTGGAACTCCGCGTCCTCGGCGATGCGGACGCAGATCAGCCAGGTCGCCGACCGGCTCGGCGCGTCGGCGTCGGCCACCTCGACCCAGCTGGTCGACGAGGCCAGCAGCGGCGCGGGCCTGCTCGCGGTGGTGCTGTTCGCGACCATGGTGCTCGCCGTCGCGGTCGTCTTCCTCATCACCCGCCAGCTGCTGCGTTCGCTGAAGGCGTTGCGGCGCAGCGCTTTGGACGTCGCCGAGACCGCGCTGCCCGAGGCGGTCCGCAACATCCAGGAAGGCCGCGCGCAGAGCACGGACGTCGTGCCGGTGCCGGTGCGGACCGAGGACGAGGTCGGCGAGGTCGCCCGGGCCTTCGACAAGGTGCACCACCAAGCGCTGCGGCTCGCGACCGAGCAGGCCGCGATGCGCACCGGCTTCGGCAGCGTGTTCGTCAACCTGTCCCGGCGCAGCCAGAGCCTGGTGCAGCGGCAGCTGCAGCTGATCGAGCAGCTCGAGCGGGACGAGGAGGACGCCGACCAGCTGGCGACCCTGTTCCAGCTCGACCACCTCGCCACCCGGATGCGGCGCAACAACGAGAACCTGATGGTGCTGTCGGGCGCCGAGCCCGGCCGCCGGTCCGGCAAGCCGGTCGGCACCACCGACATGCTCCGCGCCGCCGTCTCGGAAATCGAGCAGTACCAGCGGGTGCAGGTGCAGCCGCCGCCCCCGGCCCGGATCGTCGGCTACGCCGCGAGCGACCTGATGCGCCTGGTCGCCGAGCTGCTGGACAACGCGACGGCGTTCTCGGCGCCGGAGACGTCGGTGACTGTGGCGTCGCGGCTGGGCGAGGACGGCTCGCTCCACGTCGACATCCTCGACAAGGGCATCGGCATGAACGAGGCCGAGGTCGCCGAGGCGAACACCCGGCTGACCGAGGCCGGGTCGGTCGACCTGGCGACGTCGCGCCGGATGGGCCTGTTCGTGGTCGGCCGGCTGGCCAGCCGCCACCACATCGGGGTTTCGCTGCACGGCGGCAAGGACATCGTCGGCGTCCGCGCCACGGTCGTCGTCCCGGCGGAGCTGGTGATGCCGGTGACGGACGGCCCGCGGACGGGCCCGATCGGCTCCCTGCAGCAGCACCCGACGAGCCCCGCGGCGGGCAACCAGCTGCCGCGCCGCCAGGTCAACGGCACCTCCCGGCCGCGGCCGCTGGTCCCGCAGCAGCCGGCGATGGGGGAGGAGCGCTGGCCGTCGGCGAGCGACCTCGCCGGCCTGGCGAACGGGCACGGCCCGGCCGTCCGCCCGCCGTCGGACCTCGAGATCTCCGGGACGGCGCTGTTCGCGCCCCTCCCGAAGGACGACGACGTCCCGCCGCCGCGCCCGACGCTGCCCGCGGTGCTGCCGGTGCCGCAGCCGCCCCGCGCGGACGACCTCCCGGCGGGCAAGGACCTGTTCTCCGCCAACGAAACCACGCTCAGCGACTGGTGGAACCAGGCGACGGCGAAGCCCGAACCGGCGCCCGCGGCCCCGGCCCCGGACCGCTCGGAGACGACGCCGATCTTCGACGAGATGCTGTCGGCGTGGTTCCGCGAGGAGAAGCCCGCTCCGGCCGCTCCTTCGACTCCGGCTGCTCCCGAGGCGAAGCCCGCCGCGGCGGAGCCCGAGGGCCTGCGCAGCTGGGACTTCGCGAGCGACGAGAACTTCCGCACGGTCCAGGCGATCACGAAGTCGGAGCCGACGGCGTTCACGGAGAAGGGCCTCCCCCGCCGTCGCCGCGGCGAGCAGCTCCTCCCGGGCAGCGCGACGCCGACCTCGCCGGCCCCGGCCACCCCGGCCCCGCCGCGATCGGACCTCCCGGTCCGCGACCCGGCGGACGTCCGCGGCCGGCTGAGCAGCTTCCAGCAGGGCGTCACGAGGGGCCGCCAGCAGGCCCGCCAGGCAGCGGTGAACCCGACGGCGGCCTCCGCTTCGGCCGACGCGGGACAGCGTGGACCTGCGGCAACGCAGCCGCGCGGCCCGGTGGCGGGCATGCAGGCCGATCCGGCGAAGCCCGCAAGCCCGCAGGGCGACCCGGCCCAGAGCGGACCTGCTGGAACGTCGGCGGGACCCGTGGCCGGAACGCAGGCTGACACTCCGCAAGGAGCTGCGGCCGGGACGCAAGCCGAGGCTTCGCCGGGCCTGCCGCAGCCTGCGGCCGGGACGCGGGCGGATGCCGCGCAGGGGCTGGCGGCCGGCGCTTCGCCTCAGCCGGGTCCGCGGCAGCCTGCGGCCGGCACGCAAGCCGATGGACCGGCAGCTCAGCCGGGTGGCGACGGGCGACGCCCCGCGGCCGGAACGCAAGGTGATGGGTCAGCGGTTCAGCCGGGTGGCGCCTTGCCGCAGCCGAGTCCGCGGCAGCCTGCGGCCGGGGCCCACACGGATGCCGCGCAGGGGCAGGCGGGTGACGCTTCGCCTCAGGCAGGTCCGCGGCAGCCCGCGGCCGGGACGCAAGCCGATCGGCCTGCGGCGCAGCCGGGTGGCGCTCTGCCGCAGCCGGGCCCGGGGCAGCCCGCGGCCGGGTCTCAGGATGCCGCTCAGGGGCCGACGGGTAACGCAACCGCCTCGCCGCAGCCGGGCCCGCGGCAGCCCGCGGCCGGAGACTCAGGGCAGCACCCTGCGGCCGCGTTCCCGCAGCCGGGACAGCAAGCGCCCGGCAGCGAAGCCCAACAGAACGGCCTGCCCAAGCCTCGAACGGCCCCCGGGCAACAAGGCGGCCTCCCCCAGCGGGGCGGCCCACAGCCCGGTGCGGCCCAGCCGGAGGAGCCACTGCCGCAGCGGGCGGCGTTCGAAGAGCCCGGCCGGCCGGCCGCCCCGCCGTCTTCACTGCCGTCTCGGCGGCCCGCCGGTGGTCAGGCCGAGGCTCCGCGCCGGGAAGAGGCTGCTGTCGAGGCCACCGCCGAGTGGAACTTCGGGACCGACGAAGGCTGGCGGACCGTGCAAGCGGTGTCCCAGTCGGCGCCCGCCACCTTCACTTCGGCAGGATTGCCCCGGCGCCGTCGCGGGGAGCAGCTGCTGCCCGGCAGCGCCGGACCGCCCACCGGGGCCACGGCCCCCCGACCACAACGGGACGCACACGACGTGCGCGGCCGCCTGCGAAGCTTCCAGCAGGGCATCGAGCGCGGGCGCCACCGCACCGCTCGGGCGACCGAGACCAACCACGAGACACTGGAGGGTGAATGACCTCGCCGAGTAGCGCTCAGCCGACGCAGAATCAGTTCGGCTGGCTGGTGAACGACTTCGCGGAGCGGGTGCCCGGCGTGGCGCACGCCGTGGTCGTCTCGGCGGACGGCCTGCTGCTGACCGCGTCGAACCGGCTGCCCCTCGACCGGGCCGACCAGCTCGCCGCGGTCGCCTCGGGCCTGGTCAGCCTCACCCAGGGCGCCGCCCGGTGCTTCGAGGCCGGCGCGGTCAACGAGACGGTCGTCGAGATGGAACTGGGGATCATGGTGCTGATGTCGATCAGCGACGGGTCCTGCCTGGCCGTGCTCGCCGCCCCCAACTGCGACATCGGCCAGGTCGCCTACGAGATGACGATGCTCGTCGACCGGGTCGGCCAGATCCTGACCCCGGAGCTGCGCGCCCAGCTCCAGGGCTCGGGTGGGTCGCTGATCGGCGAACCGGTGGGATGATGGCGCGATGAGCACGGGGTCCGGATTCGGCGGCGAACCACCCGAGGGGCAGCGGCCCCCCGGGCGCGAGGACGACGGCACCTTCGCCGACGTCCTCAACGGCTTCACCCTGGATTCCGGCCGTGCCCGCCGGAAGCGCAAGAAGAGCAAGGAGTCCCCGCCACCCCCGGCCGCCGGTGCGCACGCGGCCGCGGAACCGCCGGCGCCACCCGCGCCGCCGGCCGACCAAGGAGATCGAGTGACCTCTTTAGTCTCTCCCCCCGGCAGTACCGACGGGGACAGCCCCAGACCAGGGGGCTTGTTCGACCCGGGCCCGCCCAGCGGCGAGTTCGTCATGCCCAGGGTGTTCGAACAGGCACCCCCGCCCGAAGACCAGACCGCGATCGTGCGGCCGTACGCTCTCACCGGCGGCCGAACCCGGGCCAATTACGCGCTGGAGCTGGAGACACTGATCTCCACGAAGGACTACGCTGCCACCGGTGGCTTCCCCGAGGTGGCCGCGGAGCAGATCGAGTGCCTCTCGATCATGGAAGAGTGCCGGACCCCCCGTTCGGTCGCCGAGATCGTTTCGGCCCTGCGGGTGCCCTTGGGCGTGGCCCGGGTGCTGATCAGCGACGCGGCGGACGCTGGGCTGGTCACGGTGCACAAGACGATAACGGGCAATGACGGCGCCGAGGCACATCTGGTGTTGATGGAAAGGGTTTTGAGTGGACTCCGTCGGCTTTAAGGCACCGCGGGACACCGCGCCCCCGACCATGACATCCGCCAAGATCGTGGTGGCTGGCGGTTTCGGTGCGGGGAAGACGACCTTCGTCGGGTCGGTGTCGGAGATCGTGCCGCTCACCACCGAGGCGATGATGACCGACGCCAGCGTCGGCGTCGACAACCTCGACCACACGCCGGGCAAGTCGACGACCACGGTCGCGATGGACTTCGGCCGGGTGTCGCTGGACGCCGACCTGATCCTCTACCTGTTCGGCACGCCCGGGCAGCAGCGGTTCTGGTTCATGTGGGACGACCTGGTCCGCGGCGCGATCGGCGCGGTGGTGCTGGCCGACACGCGCCGGCTGGCCGACTCGTTCGCCCCGATCGACTTCTTCGAAGACCGCGGTCTGCCGTACATCGTCGGCATCAACACGTTCGACGGCGTGCTGGAGCACGACATCAACGACGTCCGCGAAGCCCTGTCGATCGACCCGAACATCCCGATCGTCCGCTGCGACGCCCGGGACCGCGAGTCGACGAAGCAGACGCTGATCACGCTGGTCGAGTACGCCATGCGCCAGTGGATCGCGCTCCGGGCGGCCAAGGCCCGCTGACGCCGTCAGGGCCCGGGGGAGCACCCCGGGCCCCGGCGCGTTCTCAGTACTCGTCGTGGCGGCGCCACCACGAGCTCGGCGCGTCGTCGCCGTGGCTTTCCTCTTCCCACGCCTCCTGACGCCCCAGCGGCGTCACGTCCAGGTAGCGGTGCGAGGCGAGGAACATCTCGCCGCCCCGGCCGGACGTGAAGTACGTCCGGAAGACGTCGTCGCCGTCGCGGAGGAAGACGCTCACGCCGAAGCCCCTCCCGACGCCGCAGTCCTCGGTGAAGGTGCTGCCGTGCGCCGACACCCACGGCACGTCCCAGCCCATCCGCTTCTTGTACCGCTCGATCTCGGCGAGCGTCGCGGGCGCGACGACCTTGAGCGTGACGTCCCGGGCGTGCAGGTGGGCCAGGTGCGGCAGGTTGTCGACGACCAGGGAACAGCCGGGGCAGCCCGCTTCGTCGCCGGGGTGCAGCATGAAGTGGTAGACGACCAGCTGACGGCGGCCGTCGAAGAGGTCGAGCAGGCTGACCGGTCCGCCGGCGCTCTCGAACCGGTACTCCGCGTCGAACCGGACCATCGGCAGCCGGCGGCGCTCGGCGGCCAGCCGGTCGGCCGCCTTCATGTGCGCCTTCTCCTTGACCAGCAGCGCGTCCCGCGCGGCCTGCCATTCCGCCGGCGTGACGATCTCGGGCAGAGCGGTCATCGGTCGTCCTTTCCTCGGAGGTGGCCGGCCAGGTCGTCGAAGCTGGACGTCCAGCCGTCGTGGTGGCCGTCGCGCTCGGCGGCGGCCGGGAAGCCGGTCTGGGTGAAGGTCATTTCGGTCTTGCCGCCGAGGTCGGTGAAGTCGATCGCCACCAGCGTCTCGCCGCCCTCGGCCTCCCACGCGAACGTGAACACCAGCCGCCGCGGCGTGCTGATCTCGCGGTAGACGCCGTGCATCCAGTGCTCGTCGCCTTCGGGGGAGCGGATGCAGGCCCGCCAGCGGCCGCCGGGCCGCGGGTCGACGGTGACGGCCGGGCAGGTGAAACCCCGGGGACCGAACCAGTGCGCCAGGTGGTCCGGCTCGGTCCAGGCGGAGAACACGAGCTCGCGCGGGGCGTCGAAGACGCGGGTGATCTCCAGGTCAGGCATCGCCGGTCAGGCTCCTCAGGTGCTCCTCGAGGCGGTCGAACCCGTCGTCCCAGAACCGGCGGTAGGTCGCGACCCAGTCGGCGACGTCTTCCAGCGGTTTCGCCTCCAGCCGGCAGGGCCGCCACTGGCGCGTGCGGCCTCGGGTGATCAGCCCCGCCTGTTCCAGCACCTTCAGGTGCCGCGAAACCGCGGGCAGGCTCATCGTGAACGGTTCGGCGAGCTCGTTCACGGTCGCTTCGCCGGCCGACAGCCGCGCGAGGATGGCCCGCCGGGTCGGATCGGCGAGCGCGGAGAACGTCCGGCTCAACGGGTCAGCAGTCATTTCAGCACCTTGTTAATTAACGGACTCGTTAAACATAGTGCCGAGCTGGACGTTGTCAAGTTCTCCTGGTGGGCCGCTGAGATCCGCGTCACGGGTCTTCGGGTTTCCAATAGTAGGAAGTCAAAGTATTTTGGAGGGATGAGCAGTGAGCTGTACCGCCCCGCGCACCCCGTCCGGTTCGTCACGGCCTCGAGCCTCTTCGACGGCCACGACGCGTCGATCAACATCATGCGGCGGATCCTGCAGTCGCAGGGCGCGGAGGTCGTGCACCTCGGCCACAACCGGTCGGTCGACGAGGTGGCCACCGCGGCCATCGCCGAGGACGTCCAGGGTGTGGCCATCTCTGCTTACCAGGGCGGGCACGTCGAGTACTTCTCCTACCTGGTCGAGCTGCTGCGCGAGCGCGGCGCCGGGCACATCAAGGTCTTCGGCGGCGGGGGCGGGGTGATCGTGCGCGAGGAGATCGAGCTGCTGCACTCCCGCGGCGTCGCCCGCATCTTCTCTCCCGAGGACGGCTACGAGATGGGCCTCCCGGGCATGATCAACTCGATGATCGAGGCCTGCGACGTCGACCTCGCCGCCCAGGCCCCGGCGCTGGACAAGGTCCTTTCCGGCGACGTCGCCTCGCTCTCCCGCGTCATCACCCAGCTGCAGGCCGAGAAGCTCCCCGGTGAGCTGCTCACCGGCATCACCGAAGCCACGGGCAAGCGTGAGGTACCCGTCCTGGGCATCACCGGCACCGGTGGTTCGGGCAAGTCCTCGCTCACCGACGAGCTGATCCGCCGCTTCCGCCTCGACCAGGAGGACAAGCTGCGGATCGCGGTGCTCGCCGTCGACCCGTCGCGGCGCAAGGGCGGCGGCGCGCTGCTCGGCGACCGCATCCGGATGAACTGCCTCGACGGCTCCCCGGTGTACTTCCGGTCCCTGGCCACGCGCACGACGTCCGGCGAGATCCCGGCCGGGCTCAGCGAGGCGATCCTGGCCTGCAAGGCCGCCGGGTTCGACCTGGTGATCGTCGAGACGCCGGGTATCGGCCAGGGCGACGCCGGCATCGTCGACTACGTGGACAACTCGCTGTACGTGATGACGCCGGAGTTCGGCGCCGCGTCGCAGCTGGAGAAGATCGACATGCTCGACTTCGCCGACGTCGTCGCGATCAACAAGTTCGAGCGCCGCGGCGCCGAGGACGCCCGCCGCGACGTCGCGCGCCAGCTGGTGCGCAACCGCGAGGCCTTCGACTCCGGCCCGGAAGACATGCCGGTGTACGGCACGAGCGCGGCGAAGTTCAACGACGACGGCGTCACCGCGCTGTACCAGCACCTGCGCGGCATGCTCGCCGAGCGCGGGCTGACCGTCTCGGCCGGCACGCTGCCGCAGGTCGAGGGCAAGGTCTCGACCGACGCGTCGACGGTCATCCCCGGCACCCGGGCCCGCTACCTCGCCGACATCGCCGAGACCGTGCGCGGCTACCACGCCAAGACGCAAGCGCAGGTCGCCGCGGTCCGCAAGCGCGAAGCCCTGGCGCTGGCCCGTGAAGAACTGGGCAAGGTGGACGCCTCGACCGACGCGCTGGACGGGCTGCTCGCCGCGGCCGAGTCCGATGTGGACGGCGAGGCGACGAAGCTCCTCGAGCGCTTCAAGGCGCTTTCGGAGGAGTACCGCCAGGACGAGCTCGTCGTCAAGATCCGCGACAAGGAGCTGCGCACGCAGCTGTGGCGCGACACGTTGTCCGGCAACCGGATCCCGCGCGTCGCCCTGCCGCGCTACGCCGAGTCCGGCGAGCTGCTGTCGTTCCTGCGCCGCGAGAACCTGCCGGGCTACTTCCCCTACACCGCGGGCGTTTTCCCGTTCAAGCGCGAGGGCGAGGACCCGGCGCGGATGTTCGCCGGCGAGGGCGACGCGTTCCGCACCAACCGCCGGTTCAAGCTGCTTTCCGAGGACTCGGAGGCGAAGCGGCTCTCGACGGCGTTCGACTCCGTGACCCTCTACGGCCACGACCCCGACACGCGCCCGGACATCTACGGCAAGGTCGGCACGTCCGGCGTGTCCATCGCCTCGCTCGAGGACATGAAGGTCCTTTACGACGGCTTCGACCTGACCGCGCCGAACACGTCGGTCTCGATGACGATCAACGGCCCGGCGCCGACGATCCTCGCGTTCTTCCTCAACACCGCGATCGACCAGAAGCTCGACGAGTTCAAGGCGGAGCACGGGCGCGAGCCGTCCGACGCCGAAGCCGCCGAGCTGCGCGAGTGGGCGCTGAAGAACGTGCGCGGCACGGTGCAGGCCGACATCCTCAAGGAGGACCAGGGCCAGAACACCTGCATCTTCTCCACCGAGTTCAGCCTCCGGATGATGGCCGACATCCAGGAGTGGTTCATCGCCCACGGCGTCCGCAACTTCTACTCGGTGTCCATTTCCGGTTACCACATCGCCGAAGCCGGGGCGAACCCGATCTCGCAGCTGGCGTTCACGCTGTCCAACGGCTTCACCTACGTCGAGTCGTACCTCGCGCGCGGCATGGACATCGACGACTTCGCGCCGAACCTGTCGTTCTTCTTCTCCAATGGCATGGACGCGGAGTACTCGGTGCTCGGCCGGGTGGCGCGGCGGATCTGGGCCGTGGCCATGCGCGAGCGCTACGGCGCGAACGAGCGGTCGCAGAAGCTCAAGTACCACGTGCAGACGTCCGGGCGGTCGCTGCACGCGCAGGAGATGAGCTTCAACGACATCCGCACCACGCTGCAGGCGCTCTGCGCGCTGTACGACAACGCGAACTCCCTGCACACCAACGCGTTCGACGAGGCGATCACGACGCCGTCGGAGTCGTCGGTGCGCCGCGCGATGGCCATCCAGATGATCATCAACAAGGAGTGGGGCCTGTCGAAGAACGAGAACCCGCTGCAGGGCTCGTTCGTCATCGACGAGCTGACCGACCTGGTCGAAGAGGCAGTACTGCTGGAGTTCGACCGGATCTCCGAGCGCGGCGGCGTGCTCGGTGCGATGGAGACCGGTTACCAGCGCGGCAAGATCCAGGACGAGTCGATCCTGTACGAGCGCAAGAAGCACGACGGCTCGCTGCCGATCATCGGCGTCAACACGTTCCGCAACCCGCGTGCGGGCGAGGACGACATCGAGGTCGAGCTCGCCCGCGCGACGGAGGACGAGAAGAAGTCCCAGCTGGACCGGCTCGCCGACTTCCAGCACCGCCACCACGAGGAGGCCCAGCAGGCGCTGAAGGCGCTGCGTGAGGCGGCCACCCGTGGCGGCAACCTGTTCGGGGTGCTGATGGATGCCGCGCGGGTGTGCTCGCTGGGTCAGATCACGGAGGCGTTCTTCGAGGTCGGCGGCCAGTACCGGCGCAACGTCTAGCGGCGGACCGCTTTCAGCTGCCAGACCGGGACCAGGACCCGGCCGCCGGCGTCGGTGTCCATGCCGGCGAGGCCGGCCGGGTCCGCGTCCAGCATGACCCGGACGCTCTGCCGCAGCTCGTCCGGGTTCATCGACGTCGTGTAGACGGCCGGTTCGAGCTTCTCGATCGTCCAGTCCTTGCCGACGGTCTCGCGCAGGTTGGCTTCGCTGATCAGGTAGGGCGCCGGGAAGGCGTCCGGTACCTGCGGGGAGAACGCGAACAGGTGCAGCCGCGCGCCCGGCCGCGTCGCGCGGGTCAGGGCGGCCAGGTACCGATGCCGCTCGTCCTCGGACAGGCAGTGGTAGAGCGCGCTGTCGAGGACCGTGTCGAAGCGGCCTTCGTAGCCCTCGAGCGTCGTCGCGTCGGCGACCGCGAAGGTGACGTCCTTCGTGCGGGCGCGGGCCTGCTCGATCGCCGACGGCGCGCCGTCCAGACCGGTGACGCTCAGGCCGCGCGAGGCGAGGAACGCCGAGTTGTCGCCGAGGCCGCAGCCGATGTCGAGCACCTCGCCGGTGAACTCGCCGGCGTCGGCCAGTGCGACGACCGCGGGCTGCGGCGCGCCGATGTCCCACGGCATCTTCCGGCCCACCGGGGTGGCGCCCTGGTAGAGCTCTTCGAAGTCGATGTCCTGTACGTCCATGACTACCCCCTTATTCAACGGATGATGAGATCACTCCATCCTGCACCTCCTGTCAACCGGGTGGTAGTCGTAGAAGTATGAAATTCGGGATCTCGACGTTCGTGACCGACGAAGGCATCCGGCCGGACGTGCTGGGCGCGGCCCTGGAGGAACGCGGCTTCGACTCGTTGTGGCTGGCCGAGCACTCGCACATCCCGGTGAACCGCGAGAGCCCGTACCCGGGCGGCGGCGACCTGCCGGAGAAGTACAAGCGCACGCTCGACCCGTTCGTGGCGCTCACCGCCGCGGCCACCGCGACGTCGGAGCTGCTGCTCGGCACCGGGATCGCGCTACTGATCCAGCGCGACCTGATCCACGTCGCGAAGGAGGTCGCCTCGCTCGACCTGATCTCCGACGGGCGCGCGCTGTTCGGCGTCGGGGTCGGCTGGAACCGCGAGGAGATGCGCAACCACGGCACCGACCCGAAGACCCGCGGCGCGCTGATGGACGAGCAGCTGGCCGCGCTCAAGGAGATCTGGACGAAGGACCAGGCCGAGTTCCACGGCACCCACGTCGACTTCGACCCGATCTACGCCTGGCCGAAGCCGGTGCGCAAGCCGCACCCGCCGATCTACATCGGCGGCGAGAGCGAAGCCGCCCTGAACCGTCTCGCCCGTTACGGCGACGGCTGGCTGCTTCGCGGTCACACGCACTTCGACGAGGCGAAGCGTGTCCGCGGCTGGCTGGCCGACCAGGGCCGGTCAGACGTGGAGTTCGCCGTCTTCGGCGGCGACGAGCGCCCGAAGATCATCGACGGCTTCCGCGAGGCGGGCGTCGAGCGCTACACGTTCCTGCTGGAGACGATGCCGGAAGCCGAGACGCTCAAAGCCCTGGACGAACTGGCGGCCCTGGCGGCCACGCACCACTGAGTCACTTGTCCAGCAGCAGGTGCACCGACAGCTCGAGGCGGTTGGCGACGTCGGCCGCCGAGGCGCGGCGGGTCACCCAGGCCACCAGGTTCGCCATCCAGACGTCCGCGACGACGTGGAAGATGTCGCGGTCGGCCTCGGTCGGGTCGTCGATGCCCATGGCCTGGGCGAACATGTTCTCCATCAGCCGCCCGACCTGCTCGACCTCGGCGGCCGCGGACGTGTCGGCGAACATGAACGCCCGGACCATCGCCTCGGTCAGGTGCGGGTCGCGCTGCATCAGCCGGGTGTTGCGGCCGAGCACGAACATCAGCCGCTCGGCCGGGGTCTCGCCGGGGATGGCCTGGCGCTCGAGCTTCTCCTGCGCTCGCTCGAACTCGCGCGCCAGGCCGGAGACGAGCAGGTGGATCTTCGAGGGGAAGTAGCGGTACAGCGTGCCGAGCGCGACGTCCGCCTTCTCGGCGACCGCCCGCATCTGCACGGCGTCGTACCCGCCCTTCGCGGCCAGCGCGAGGGTGGCGTCGATGATCCGGCGGCGGCGGTCGCGCTGGGCGGCCGAGCCGAGTTCGTCGGCCCCGATCGCGCTCAGGCCGTTGCCGCGTGCCTTCGCCGGCGCTTTGGCTTTGCCGGGCATCGGCATTCCCCCGTCCTTCGGAACTTGTTCCAGTTCACGACGTAGAGTACCTGTCCTGGCGAAACGTTCAACAACTGACCCACTGGCCGAAAAACTGTAACACGTTCTACACTCGCGAGTAGTGTCCGTCACCCGCGAGGAGGGCCCATGCCGGTTGCGCTCACCGAGGAACAGGTCGCGCTGGCCGAGGCGATCCACGCCTGGTCCGCCGCGCACCACCCGCGAGAGGCGGTTCGAGCGGCGGAAACCGGGTCCGCGGCGGGTGTTCCCGCGGGCTTCGCCGAGCTCGGCCTCTTCGGCGTCGCGCTGCCCGCGGCGGCCGGCGGAGCCGACGGAACCGTCGCCGATCTCGCGGCCGGGCTGGCCGCCGCGGCCGAAGAACTCGTTCCCGGTCCGGTGCTCGGCACGGCGCTGGGCGGCCTCCTGCTCGCGGAGGTCCCCGAAGCGAAGGAGCTGCTCGCGGCCCTCGCCGAGGGCGAGGCCACGGTCGCGGTGTTGCTGGACCGGCTCATCGACGGCGTCTCGGGGCCGGTGCCGGGAGCCACTCCCGGGTCCTGGCTGCTCGTGCCGGTCGAGGGCGGTCACGTGTTGCTCGCGCCGGGGACGCCGGGGGTGACCGTCGAGCCGCTGACGCCGTTCGACTTCTCGCGTCCGCTGGGGCGCGTCCGGTTCTCCGGTGTCCCGGCCGAGGTCCTGACCCTGCCGCCGGTCGAGCCGCTGGCGGCGACCCTGGCCGCGGCCGAGGCGGCGGGCGTGGCGCGGCGGTGCCTGCGCGTCGCCGTCGAGTACGCCAAGGTCCGGGAGCAGTTCGGCAAGCCGATCGGCGCGTTCCAGGCGATCAAGCACCTGTGCGCCGAGATGCTCAGCCGCGCCGAAGCCGCCGAGGCGCTGGCCTGGGACGCGGCGGCCGGGCAGCACCCGCTCTCCGTGGCGAGCGCGGCCGTCGTCGCCCTCGACGCGGCCGTCGCCAACGCGAAGGACTGCGTCCAGGTGCTCGGCGGCATCGGGTTCACCTGGGAGCACGACGCGCACCTCTACCTGCGCCGGGCGGTGGCGTTGCGCCAGTGGCTCGGCGGGGCGTGGCGGCGCCGGGCGGCTTCGCTGGCGCTGGCCGGGACCGAGCGCACGCTGGGGGTCGACGTCGGGGACGACCCCGCCTTGCACGAGGAGGTGGCGCGGATCGCCGCGCTTTCCGGCTCCGGCCAGCGAGTCGCCCTGGCCGACGCGGGGTTGCTGACCCCGCACTGGCCGGCGCCCTACGGCCGGGGCGCCGATGCGGCCGAGCAGCTGCGGATCGACGGGGCTTTGGCGGCCGCCGGCGTCCGCCGTCCGGACCTGGTGATCGGCGCGTGGGCGGTGCCGACGATCCTCGAGCACGGTTCCGACGAACAGCGCTCGCGGTTCGCGCGGCCGACGCTGCGCGGGGAAATCACGTGGTGCCAGTTGTTCAGCGAACCGGGCGCGGGGTCGGACCTGGCGGCGTTGCGGACGGCGGCCCGGCGCGTGGACGGCGGCTGGCGGCTGTCCGGGCAGAAGGTGTGGACGTCGCTGGCCCGCGAAGCCGACTGGGGGATCTGCCTGGCGCGCACCGACCCGGACGTGCCCAAGCACAAGGGCATCACGTACTTCCTGGTCGACATGCGCGCCGAGGGCATCACGACGCGGCCGTTGCGCGAGATCACCGGCGACGCCGTGTTCAACGAGGTGTTCCTCGACGACGTGTTCGTGCCGGACGCCGACGTCGTCGGCTCGCCGGGCGGCGGCTGGCGGCTGGCGCGCACGACCCTGGCCAACGAGCGGGTGGCCCTCGGGAGCGGCTCGGCGGTGGGGGAGAGCGTGCAGGCGCTCGTGTCCACTGTGGACGCCGCGGCGCTGGACGACGTCGCGCTGGACCGGCTCGGCGGGCTCGTCGCCTTCGGGGTGGCGGGCTCGGTGCTGGACCTGCGGGCGGCGCTGCGGCGGCTCGGCGGGCAGGACCCGGGCGCGGAGTCGAGCGTGCGGAAGCTGCTCGGCGTGCAGCACCGCCAGGACGTCGCGGAGTTCGCGCTGGAGCTGGCGGGGACGGGAGCGCTGGTCGCGGGCGGCGAAGTCCAGCACGAGTTCCTCCTGACGCGCTGCCTGTCGATCGCGGGCGGCACCACGCAGGTCCTGCGGTCCCTGACCGCGGAACGGTTGCTGGGCCTGCCCCGCGGCTGATGCCCCGCCAGTCACGTGTGATGCCCTTCTGATCACGCGTGATGCCTGTCCGATCACGCGTGATGCCTGTCCGATCACGTGTGATGCCTCTTCGAGCACGGGCGGGGCGGGGGTGCGGGCGGCGCGAAAGGACCGTTCGCGCCCTCCGGGCCGAAACTGTCGGGGTCGTGTTCTAGCGTTGCCTTCGTGGAGTTCGGAGCAGACACCCAAGCCACCTACCTTCCCGGGGATCCCCCGCGGGACGGCGTGCTGGCCTTGTGGGGCGAGGACGTGGTCGGCGGGACCACGATCGAGCTCGTGCTGCCCCGGGGCGCCAAGTTCGCGCGGACGAAGGTCGAGGCGGAGCTCGTCCCGCTGGAGCGCGCGCTGCCGCGGCTGCTGGCCGTGGGGGAGGAGGCCAGTCCGGCGGTCGCGGCGTGGTCGGCGGCGGTCAACGCCGGGGTCAACCTGGTGGCGCGCGGACGGCTGCGTCCGGCGGCCTCGCCGGCCGGGGCGGCGGCCTGGCGGATCGGACCGTTGGACGCCGCCGACGAAGAGCTGCTGCGCGGCCTGGCCGGCGCACTGCCACCCGAGGCGTACGCACTGCCGTTGACCGGGCTGAAGCGCATCCGCCTGCACTCACCGGACTCGCTGGTCCGCGCGCTCTGGGACGCGACGGCGGACCTGCTGGCGCGCAGCCCGGCGGCACCCGTCGGCGCGGGCGACCCGGCGTTCGCCGCGCGCGAACCCGCCCTGCTGGGCCCGGACGGCGCGGCGTGGCTGGCCGAGCTGGCGGCCCGTGAACCCCGCGGGGTGCAGGTGCTCCTGCGCGTCGAGGGGCGTGACGACGACACGTTCGCCGGGGTGCTGGCGGTGCGCAGCCTGGCGGAGCCGAGCCTGGTGGTGGAGGCGTCGACGCTGTGGGACGCGCCGGACGCGGTCCTGGACCGCCTCGGCGACCAGGTCGAAACGCAGCTGCTGCTCGGCCTGCGCCGTGGGGCGCGGGCGTGGCCACCGCTCGGCCGGGTGCTGGCGCAGCCGGCGCCCGCTTCGCTGGCTTTGTCCGACGACGACGTCGTGGACCTGCTCACCGACGGCAGCCACGACCTCGGCGGCGCCGGGATCGAGGTGCTCTGGTCGAAGGGGCTCTTCGCGGGCGAGGTGAAGGCGAAGGCGAGCGCGACGCAGGCGCCGGCGAGCGTCACGGAGGCGGAGTTCGCGCTGCGGAGCCTCCTGGAGTTCCGCTGGCAGCTGAGCCTCGGCGGCGAGCAGCTGACGGAGGCCGAGGTGGCAGCACTGGCCGAAGCGAAGCGGCCCTTGGTGCGCCTGCGGGGGCAGTGGGTGCGCGTCGACCCGGCCCTGCTGGCGCGGGTCCGGAGCCGCACCCGCAGGCTGGAGGCGGGCGAGGCCCTGGCGGCGGCGCTGACGGGCGAGCTGGAACTGGACGGCGAACGCGTCGAGTTCGCGGCCCCGCCGGCGTTGGGCGGGCTGGCCACGCGGCTCCGCGACCGGGCGTCCGCCGAGATCGCGCCCCCGGCGGGCTTGAAGGCGACGTTGCGGCCGTACCAGCAGGCCGGCCTGGCCTGGCTGGCCACGATGACGGGCCTCGGCTTGGGCGCTTGCCTGGCCGACGACATGGGGCTGGGGAAGACGATCCAGCTGATCGCCCTGCACCTGCACCGCCGGTCCCTGGCACCCCTCGGTGGTTCCGGGGCCGAGCTGCCCGCCGGCCCCGGCGCCGAGCCTGGGTTGCCGGGCGGGTCCGAGTTGCGCGCTGGTCTCGCCGAGTCTGGGTTGCCGGGTGGGGCGGAGTTGCCCGCTGGTCTCGCCGAGTCTGGGTTACCGGGCGGGTCCGAGTTGCCCGCTGGTCTCGCCAAGTCCGGGTTGCCGGGCGAGCCCCTGATCTCCCACGACCACACACCGCCCGCCGGCCCGGCCGGTGGTGGGCCGACCCTCGTTCTCTGTCCCACCTCGCTCCTCGGCAACTGGGAACGCGAGTTCGCCCGCTTCGCGCCCGACATCCCCGTCCGCCGGTTCCACGGCGGCGGGCGCCACCTCGACGACCTGGCTCCCGACGAAGTCGTCCTGGCCACCTACGGTGTCCTCCGGCGCGACCGCGAGACACTGTCCGAAGTGGACTGGGGGCTGGTCGCCGCGGACGAGGCGCAGCACGTCAAGAACCCGCTGTCCGCCACCGCCAAGGAGCTGCGCAAGATTCCCGCGCGGGCCAAGGTTGCCCTCACCGGGACCCCGGTCGAGAACCGGCTCACCGAACTGTGGTCCATTGTGGACTGGACGACGCCCGGGCTGCTCGGTCCGCTCGACCGGTTCCGGCGCACCGTGGCGCGGCCGATCGAACGCGATCGCGACAAGGCCGTCACCGAACGGCTCGCCGCCACCGTGCGGCCGTTCCTGCTGCGGCGGCGCAAGTCCGACCCGGACATCGCCCCGGAGCTGCCGCCCAAGACCGAGACCGACCGGTTCGTCCCGCTCACCGCCGAGCAGACCACGCTCTACGAGGCCGTCGTGCGGGAGAACCTGGCCGAGATCCGCGAGACGCAGGGCATCAAGCGGCGCGGGCAAGTCCTGCAGCTGCTCACCGAGCTCAAGCAGATCTGCAACCACCCCGCGCAGTTCCTCAAGGAGCCGCACGGCGCGCTCACCGGCCGGTCGGGCAAGCTCGCGGCGTTCGAGGAACTGGTGGACGTCATCCTCGACGAAGGCGAGAGCGTCCTCGTCTTCAGCCAGTACGTCCAGCTCTGCCGGCTGCTCGAGCGACGTCTCCGGGAGCGTGGCCTGCCCACCGAGCTGCTTTCCGGCGACAGCTCGCCGGCGAAGCGCCAGGACATGGTCGACCGGTTCCAGGCCGGCGAGATCCCGGTGTTCCTGCTGTCGCTCAAGGCGGGCGGCGTCGGGCTCAACCTGACCCGGGCCACCCACGTGATCCACTACGACCGCTGGTGGAACCCGGCGGTCGAGGACCAGGCCACCGACCGCGCGTACCGCATCGGGCAGGACCGGCCGGTCCAGGTCCACCGGCTGATCGCCGAGGGCACCCTCGAAGAGCGGATCGCGCAGGTGCTCGAGAAGAAGCGCGGGCTGGCGGAGTCGATCGTCGGCGCGGGGGAGGACTGGATCACCGAGCTCTCCGACGACGAGCTCGCCGACCTGGTCCGGCTCGGGAGCGGCTGATGCCCCCGAGGCGGAACTTCGGCACGACCTGGTGGGGCCGCGCCTGGGTGGACGCGCTGGAGCAACGCGCGAAGCTCGACCCGAACCGGCTGCCCCGCGGGCGGACGTACGCGCGCAAGGGCACGGTCAGCGAGCTGCGCTTCGGCGCCGGGGCGATGACGGCGCGGGTGCGCGGCAGCCGTCCGACGCCGTACAAGGTCACCATCACCATGCGCACCTTCACCGACGACGAGTGGGACACCCTGCTCGGCGTGGTCGGCACGCAGCTCGGGCACGCGGCCGCGCTGCTCGACGGCGAGCTGCCGGGCGCGCTCGCCGAGCAGGCCCGCGAGGCCGGGGCCGACCTGCTGCCCGGGCCCGGCGACCTGCGGCCGCGGTGCTCGTGCCCCGACTCGGCGAACCCGTGCAAGCACGTCGCGGCGGTGTACTACCTGGTCGCCGACGAGGTGGACCGCGACCCGTTCACCCTGTTCCTGCTGCGCGGACGCCCGCGGGCGGACGTCCTGGCCGAGCTGCGGGCCCGCCGGTCGCCGTCGCGCGGCGAGAAACCGAAGCTGCGCAAACGGGATGACGAGGGGCTGTCCCCGCGAGCGGCGTACGCCCGGCGGCCGGGGGCGATCCCGGCCCTGCCCCCGACGCCGCGGGTGGCGGGCCCGCCGGCGGTCCTGGACCTCGACCCGCCCCCGGGCACCGGCTGGACGGCGGCCGCGCTGTCCGCACTGGCCGCCGACGCGGCCGCCCTTGCCCGCGACCTCCTGGTCGGTGGTCTGGCGGCGGCGGAGCTGACGTTCGAGGAAGACCTGGCCCGCCGCGCGGCCGGCCGGTCCGGCACGGAGGTCACGGCGCTGGCCACCGCGGCCGACGTCCCGCCGCGCGACCTGGCCCGCTGGGCGGAGGCCTGGCGTGAAGCCGGCCGCGGCGGCTTGGCGGTGCTGCGGGAGCCCTGGCAGCCGGGGCCGGGCCCGCTGAACGAGGCCCAGCTGGTCATGGCCGACGCCGGACTCCCGGGCACCCCGAAGATCTGGCGCAACCGCCTGACGCAGGGCGGCTTGCAGCTGCGCTACGGCCGCGACGCCCGCTGGTACCGCTTCGTGAAGTCGGGCACGGAGTGGCGCCTGGACGGCCCACCGTCGGCGAGCCCGGTGGACCTGGCCTACTGAGCCCCGGCCTTCCAGGCGTTGTAGGTGTAGTCCAGGAACCGCGCCACGCCGCGAACGACGTGCGCACTGCGCACCGACGTGAACACGTCGAACGCGTGCTGGGCCCCGGCCAGCTCGGCGTAGGCCACCGGCTGCCGCGACTTCTCCTTCAACCGCCGCACGAACTCGCGCGCCTCGCGCACCGGCACCAGCGAATCGTCCCGGCCGTGGATCACGAAGAACGGCGGTGCCTCCGAAGAAATCCGGTCCAGCGGGGACGCCGCTATGTAGTCGTCGAGGTGCCGGACCGGGTCCCGGTCGGCCGCGAACACCCGCCGCGCGATCAGGCTCTCCAGCCGGTACTGGCTCGCCCGCGAACCCGACGTGGCCGCGAAGTCGTACACCCCGTAGTGCGGCACGCACGCCTGGACGCTCGTGTCGACGTCCTCGAACTCCGGCTGCAGCGCCGGGTCGTTCTGCGACAACGCCAGCAACGCCGACAAGTGGCCGCCCGCCGAGCCACCCGTCACCGCGACGAACCGGGGATCGCCGCCGTACGACGCGATCGAGGAACGGATCCACGCCAGCGCCTGCTTCGCCGCCACGATGTGCGCCGGCCAGCGGTGCGTCGGCGAGAGCGGGTAGTTGATCGCGACGCACACCCAGCCGCGGCGGGCCAGGTAGCGCATCAGCGGCCGGCCCTGCTCCTCCTTGTTGCCGATCACCCACGCGCCGCCGTGGACCTGCAGCAGCACCGGCGCACCCGACACGGGCGAAGACGGCCGGTACACGTCCAGGAGAAACCGCTTGCCACCCGGGGCGTAGGCGATGTCGCGGTCGACCCGGACGTCCGGCGCGCCCATCCGGAACGGCAGCGCCAGCTCGCCCCACGGCAGCCCGAGGTCCGAGCGGCCCAGCTCGGCCGCGTAGTCCTCGCCCAGCGCCGACTTGAGCGCGTGCTCGATCTCCTCGCGGGCGCCGTGGCCGGTGCGGATCAGCGTGCCCAGCCCGGCGGCCGACGCGCCGGCCATCGCCAGCCCCGCCTGCGTGGAGCGGTCGCGCACGCCGTGGCGCGCCACGTGCACCGCGGTGTCGGCCAGGGTCAGCGCCAGGAACTGCGGGGCCAGCTCACCGGTCAGCCAGCCGGCGAAGAACGCCGGGATCGTCGTGGAGCGGGCCTTCAACGGGCGGAGCGCGTTCGCGGTGAGGCCGAGTTGGACCGCACGGCGGATCAGGAAGTTCGGCTGCACCACCGCGATGGTACCGGCGAGTAGGGTGACGCGCCGCCGCAGCGACCGGGGCGTTGCCCCGGGCCGGGGGCTCCGCCACCCGGACCCCCGAAATCCTCTGGGAAGTGGCTTACCCTAAGTGTCATGCAGAGACTGAGCGGCCTCGACGCGAGCTTTCTCTACCTCGAGACGTCGGCGCAGGTCCTGCACGTCTGCGGGCTGCTCACCCTCGACGGGTCGACCGTCCCCGGCGGCTACAGCTTCGCGAAGCTCGAAGAAAAGCTCGAGGAACGCGTCCGGGTGATCCCGGCGTTCCGCCGCAAACTGCACAATCCACTCTGGAACGTCGGTCATCCGGTCTGGGTCGAGGACGAGGACTTCGACCTCGACCACCACGTGCACCGCATCGGCGTGCCGGCCCCCGGCGACCGCGCCGAGCTGGCCGAGCTGTGCGCGCACATCGCCGGGCAGCAGCTCGACCGCGCCCGGCCGCTGTGGCAGCTCTACGTCATCGAAGGCCTGGCCGACGGCCAGATCGCCGTGCTGCTGAAGATGCACCACGCGAGCGTCGACGGTGTGAGCGGTGCCAGCCTGATCACCTACCTCGCCGGCCTGGAGCCCGACGCGCCGCCGCCGGAGATCGAGGACCAGGACAACCCTCCGGTGCCGTCGCCGCTGAACCTGCTCCGCTCGGGCGTCGAGAGCTTCGCGAAGCGTCCCGCCGAGGTCGCCCGGCTGCTTCCCGACCTGCTGGGCCTGGTGCCGAGGTGGCTCGGGAAAGCGTTGCGCGGCAAGGGGATGCCGGTCCCGTTCACCGCGCCCAGGACGTCCCTGAACGGCACCATCACCGGCCACCGCAGCGTCGCGTTCGCCCAGCTCGACCTCGACGAGGTCAAGGAGGTCAAGAACGCCTTCGGGGTCACGGTGAACGACGTCGTGCTCGCGCTCGTCGCCGGCGCGCTGCGGGAGTTCCTCGAGGCACGGGGCGAGCTGCCGGAAGACCCGCTGGTGGCGACGGTCCCGGTTTCGGTGCACGACCGGACCGAACGCGACCACGGCAGCAACAAGGTCTCCGCGTTCTTCGCCTCCCTCCCGACGCACCTGGCCGACCCAGCCGCGAGGGTGTTCTTCCTCGCCGAGGCCAACCGGCTCTCGAAGGACCACCACTACGACATCGACGCGGACATGCTGCAGGACTGGGCGCAGTTCTCCGCGGCGACGATGTTCGGCCTCGCCGTGCGCGCGTACTCGGCGCTGCGCCTGGCCGAGAAGCACCCGGTGGTGCACAACCTGGTCGTCTCCAACGTGCCCGGCCCGCCGATGCCGCTGTTCTTCCTCGGCGCGCGGATCACCGGCCTCTACCCGCTCGGCCCCGTCTTCCACGGCGCCGGGCTCAACGTCACGGTGCTGTCCAACGCGGGCAAGGTGCACGTCGGCCTGCTCGGCGCGCGCGAGCTGGTCAAGGACCTGTGGCCGCTGGCCGACGCGCTCCCGGAGGCCCTCGCCGAACTGCTCAAGGCCGCGGGCTGAGCACCACCACCGGGATCTCGCGGTCGGTCCAGGCCTGGTACTTCGCGAAGTCGGCGTAGAGCTCGACCAGCCGCGGCCACAGCTCGGCGCGTTCGTCCGGCCCGGCGACCCGTGCCACCACCGGCACGTCGCGCCGCCCCTTGAGCTGGATGCGGGTCTCGGGGTGTGCCAGCAGGTTGAAGTACCACTGGGGGTGCCGGGGCAGGCCGCCCTGGGAGCCGACGACGACGACGTCCTCGCCGCAGCTCAGGTAGAGCAGGGGCGTGGTGAACAGCCGGCCGGACCTGCGACCGCGGTGCTCCAGCAGCAGCGTCGGCACCGGGTTGCGGAACCCGGCTCCGATCCGCCACGTGCCGCCGACGCGGCCGCCGGTCAGCCGGAAGACCGACACCTGCGCCTTCGCCGCGTACTTCATGACTTTCGCCGTGACGGGCGAGTCCAGGCCGTCGGGTTTCTGCTCGGGCAGGCTGAAACGTCCCATCGGGGGCTCCGTTCTCAGAGGGAGTGGACGGCGGCGAGCAGGGCGGGCACCCAGCGGTCCGCGGCGAGCACGCAGGCGGCGTGCCCGGCCGCGACTTCGCAGGTCGCCGCGCCCGGGATCCGGCGGGCGAGGGAGCGCTGGTGGTCGGGGGCGATGAACCGGTCCTTTGTGGTGACGACGACGGCCGCGGGCAGCCGCAGCGAGGAGAGCCACGGCGTCGAGTCGAACCGGCCGATCTCGTCGACGGCGACCGCGATCTCCCACGGCGTCGTCGAGCGGAACTCCCGCAGCCCCCAGCGGTAGTCCTCGACGCGCTGCCGCGGCACGGCGATGGGCACGGCCGGCAGCCTCACGCGTTCGCGCAGCTGCCGCAGCGTCCGGCCGAACACGTCGAGCGCGACCCGCTGGCGCAGCCCGCGGCGGAAGTTGCTCGCGGTCGAGCACAGCACCAGTCCGGTAACACGTTCTGGTTCGGCGTGAGCGACGAGCTGGGCGACCATGCCGCCCATCGAGTACCCGGCGAGCGCGAACCGGTCGATGCCCAGCGCGTCGGCCACCGCGGTGACGTCCCCGGCGCAGTCGGCGAGCCGGAACTCCGGCGAGCGGATGCCCCGGCCGTGCCACCGCTGGTCGAACACGACGACGCGGTGGTCGCGCGCCAGCCGGTCGAGGGCCGGGTACCAGGTCAGCAAGCCCGTGCAGGCCACCGAATGCAGCAGGACGAGCGCGGGTGCGTCCCGCGGGCCGACGTCGGTGACGACCGTCCGCCCGCGGCCGGGCAGGTCGAGCGGGACCGGGTCGGGCACCCCGGCGGTCGGCGGCACGGTGATCAGCCGGCGACGGCCCGCGCCGCCCGGTTCGGTCACCGCCATCCCGCTCCTCCGCAGGGGTTGCCGTGCAGGGTGTTTCCGGTTAAGACTAGAACAGGTTTCAGTATTGCGCCGATCCGGAGGACAGGCGTGGATTTCAGCCTTGACGATACGCAGACGGAGATCGCCGCCCTCGCCGCGAAGGTGCTGGGCGCCGAAGACGACCCGTGGCGCGCCCTCGCGTCTTCGGGCCTGCTGGCGCTCGCCCTGCCCCCGGACCTGGAGGGCGACGGCCTGGGCGTCGCCGAGGTCGCGCAGGTTCTCACCGAGGTCGGCCGGGCCGCCGCGCCGGTGCCCGCCTACGCGGCCCTCGCCCTCGGCGTCCTGCCGCTCGAGACGCTGGGCACGCCCGGGCAGCGTGCCGAGCTGTTGCCGCCGGTCGCGGCGGGGGAGGCACTGCTCACCGCGGCCCTGCACGAGCCGTCCTCGCCCCTGACCTCGCGGCCCGCCACCACCGCCCGGGTCCGAGACGGGAAGTGGCTGCTCAACGGCGTCAAGACCGCCGTGCCCTACGCCGCCGAGGCCACCCGGATCCTGACGCCGGTGTCCACCCCGCACGGCACCGCCGTCTACCTCGTCGACCCGCGCGCCGACGGCGTCACGCTGGTCCGGACGCCGAATTCCGCGGGGAGCCCGGAGTGCACGGTGCGGCTCGACGACGTCGCCGCCGAGGAGGCCGACCTGCTGGCCGACCGGGGCGCCGTCGCGGTCCTGCACCGGTTCGCCCTGGCCGGGGCCCTCGCGCTCGGCGACGGCCTGGTCGCCGGGGCACTCGCGCTGACCGTGAAGCACGTCGGCGAGCGCACGCAGTTCGGCCGCCCGCTCGCGACGTTCCAGGCGGTGGCGGGCCAGATCGCCGACGTCTACGTGGCCGCGCGGACCGTCCACCTGGCCGTGACGTCCGCGGTGTGGCGGCTCTCGGCCGGCCTCGACGCGGACGCCGAACTGGACATCGCCGCCTACTGGCTCGCCTCGCGGGCACCGGAGGCCCTGGCGACGTGCCACCACCTGCACGGCGGCGTCGGCGTGGACGAAACCTATCCGCTGCACCGGTATTCGTCGGCGGTGAAGGACCTCGGCCGGGCGCTCGGGGGCGCCGCGCACCGGCTCGGCAGGCTCGGCGAACGAGTGGCGGGGTGAGCGGGATGCACGTCGAACTGACCGCGGCGCAGAAGGACCTGCGCGCCGAGCTGCGCGAGTACTTCGCCGGGCTGATCAGTCCCGAAGAACGACAGGCCATGCGGCGCGAGCGGCACGGGCCGATCTTCCGCGAGATCGTCCGCCGGATGGGCCGCGACGGCCGGCTCGGCGTCGGCTGGCCCGTCGAGTACGGCGGGCAGGGCTTCGGCGAGATCGAACAGCACCTGTTCGTCGACGAGGCCGCGCGCGCCGACGTCCAGCTGCCGTCGGTGACGCTGCAGACCGTCGGGCCGACGCTGCAGCAGTTCGGCACCGACGAGCAGAAGTCCTTCTTCCTGCCGAAAATCCTGGCCGGCGAGATCCACTTCGCGATCGGGTACACCGAGCCGGAGGCGGGCACCGACCTCGCGGCGTTGCGGACGACGGCCGTGCGCGACGGCGACGAGTACGTCGTCAACGGCCAGAAGATCTTCACCACCGGCGGCCACGACGCCGACTACGTCTGGCTCGCGGTGCGGACCGCGCCGGACGCGCCGCGGCACAAGGGCATCTCGATCCTCATCACGGACACGAGCGACCCCGGCTACTCGTGGACGCCGATCATCACCTGCGACGGCGCCCACCACGTCAACGCGACGTACTATTCGGACGTTCGCGTGCCGGTGAACCGTCTGGTGGGCAGGGAAAACGAGGGCTGGCGGCTGATCACGACGCAGCTCAACCACGAGCGCGTCATGCTCGGCCCGGCCGGGCGGATCGGCGGGCTCCACGACCGCGTGCGCGCCTGGGCCTCGGCGCACGGACTGCTGGACCTCGCCGACGTCCGGGCCGTGCTGGCCGAGGCGATGGCGGTGACGCGGGTGAACGAGCTGCTGAACTGGCAGGTCGCGGTGTCCTCGGCGACCGCGCCGGTCGGGGTCGGGGACGCGTCGGCGACCAAGGTGTTCAGCTCGGAGGTCATCCAGCGGATCGGCCGGGACCTCGAGGAGCTCGTCGCGCGGCACGGCGACCTGTCCGATCCGGACACCGCCGAGCTGGCCGAATGGCTGGACGTCTCGGCCAAGCGCAACATCGTGCTGACGTTCGGCGGGGGCGTCAGCGAAATCCAACGGGAGCTGATCGCGTCGATCGGCCTGGGTCTGCCGAGGGTGCCGCGATGACCATCGAAGAAGCCGCCGCCGAGATCGCCGCGCGCGGCGAATGCGCGCCACGCCTGGCGCGTGACCCGGTGAACCAGGCCATGGTGAACAACTGGGTCGAGGCGATCGGGGACGACAACCCGGTCTACACCGACCCGGAGTTCGCCGCGAACAGCGTCCACAAGGGACTGGTCGCGCCGCCCGCGATGGCGCAGGTGTGGACGATGGGCGGCCTGAACGTCCCGCGCGGCAGCGACGACCCGCTCGGCCTGATGATGGAACTGCTCGACGAGGCCGGGTTCACCTCCGTCGTCGCGACGAACTCCGAGCAGACCTACCACCGGTACCTGCGTCCGGGCGAACAGGTCGAAGCGCGGACGGCGCTCGAGAGCGTCGCCGGTCCGAAGAGGACGGCGCTGGGCGAGGGCTGGTTCGTCACCACCCGGATGACCTGGTACGTCGAGGACGAAGCCGTCGCGGAGATGATGTTCCGCGTCCTCAAGTTCCGGCCGCCCGCACCGGAGCCGCCACCGGCGCCGGTGCTGCGGCCGGTGATCAGCAAGGACACCGAGTTCTTCTGGGACGGCCTCAAGGCGGGGGAGCTGCGCATCCAGCGGTGGGGTGAGACGGTGCGGCACCCGCCCGGGCCGATGCCGCCGGACGGCGCGCTCGACACCAAGCCGGACTACGTCGTCGCCAGTGGCCGCGGCACCGTGTTCTCGTACGTCGTGCACCACCACCCGCCCGTGCCGGGCAAGGAGCTGCCGTTCGTGGTGGCGCTGGTGGAGCTGGAAGAAGGGGTCCGCGTGCTGGCCGAACTGCTGGACGCGTCACCGGACGAAGTCCACATCGGACTTCCGGTGGTGGCGGCGTTCGTCCGGGTCGACGACGACCTGACGCTGCCCGCGTGGAAGGTGGCCCGATGACCGTCACCGCCGGGGCCGAGCTGCCGCCGCTGACCATCGACGTGACGCCGACGTTCGTGGTCAGCACGGCGCTGGCCACCCGGGACTTCCAGGACGTCCACCACGACCGCGATTCGGCCGTGGCGCGCGGCTCGAAGGACATCTTCCTCAACATCCTCACCGACACCGGCCTGGTGCAGCGGTTCGTCTCGGCGTGGGCCGGGCCGGAGGCGCTGATCCGGTCGATCAAGATCCGGCTCGGTGTGCCGTGCTACGCCTACGAAACCCTGACGTTCACCGGCCGGGTCGTGGCTGTCGACGGCGACGACCTCGTGGTGGAAGTGTCCGCTGTGGACAGTCTCGGCGAGCACGTCGCCGGGACCGTGGAGGTGACCCTGCCGTGACGCTCTCGGGCAAGGCGGCCATCGCCGGCATCGGCGCGACGGAGTTCTCGAAGGACTCCGGGCGCAGCGAACTGCGGCTGGCGGCCGAATGCATCTCTCACGCGCTAGCGGACGCGGGGCTCACGGCGTCCGATGTGGACGGGCTCGTGTCGTTCACCATGGACGGCAACGCCGAGATCGCGGTGGCGCGGGAACTGGGCATCCCCGAACTGAAGTTCTTCAGCCGCATCCACTACGGCGGCGGCGCCGCGGCGGCGACCGTGCAGCAGGCCGCGATGGCGGTGGCGACCGGCGTCGCGGACGTCGTCGTCGCGTACCGCGCGTTCAACGAACGGTCGGGGATGCGGTTCGGCCAGGTGTCGTCCGCCGCGGCCGGGCAGGTCAACTCGTCCGGCGTGGACAACGCGTTCCACTACCCGATGGGCATCGCGACCCCGGCGGCGACCGTGGCCATGGTCGCCCAGCGGTACCTGCACGACTACGGCGCGACGAGCGAGGACTTCGGCCGCGTCGCCGTGATCGACCGCAAGCACGCGGCGACCAACCCGAACGCGTGGTTCCACGACCGGCCGATCACCCTCGAGGAGCACCAGTCGTCACGGTGGGTGGCCGAGCCCCTGCACCTGCTCGACTGCTGCCAGGAGAGCGACGGCGGCGTGGCACTGGTCGTCACCAGCGTCGAACGGGCCCGTGATCTCGCGCAGCCGCCGGCGGTGATCGCGGCGGCGGCGCAGGGGAGCGGGCCGGACCAGTACGTGATGACCAGCTACTACCGCGACGACCTGGCCGCACTGCCGGAGATGGGCGTCGTCGGGCGGCAGCTGTGGGGGCAGTCCGGGCTCGGACCGTCCGATGTGGACGTCGCGGTGCTGTATGACCACTTCACGCCGTATGTCCTGATGCAGCTCGAGGAGCTGGGCTTCTGCGGGCGCGGCGAGGCGAAGGACTTCATCGCCGACGGCGCGCTGGAGCTCGACGGCAGGCTGCCGCTGAACCCGCACGGCGGCCAGCTCGGCGAGGCCTACATCCACGGCATGAACGGCATCGCGGAGGCCGTCCGGCAGGTGCGCGGGACGGCGGTCAACCAGGTCGCGGGAGCGGCGAAGGTGCTGGTCACGGCGGGCACCGGGGTGCCGACGAGCGGGCTCGTCCTGACGGGTGACCGGCGCGCGTCACCTCATTGACGGCTGGTGCTCGGTCGTCGCGGATGTCACGGTGGAAGGACCTGTCCGCGACGCAGAGTGAGGTCCTCGCTGAGGATGGTCGACTGGGTGCTCACCGCGGTGTTCGCGGCGCTGGCGCTGCCGTGCGTGCTGCGCCTGGTGCGGCTCGACTACACGCGCCTGGGCCACGGCGTCCGGCACGGCGACCTGGCGGAGCTGCTGCTGGTGGTGGCGATGGTGGCGATGCTGTCGCCGGTCGGCGGCCCGATCCCGGCGGCGGGCTGGCAGGCGGTGCTGGCGCTGACGGCGGGCTGGTTCGCGGCGGCCTGGTGGCGGGGCGGCGCGGGCTGCGCCCACCACGCGCTCTCGGCGGCGGCGATGCTGTACATGGTCACGGCGATGCCCCACGCCGGCATGGACCACGGCCCGTGGCTGACGATGTCCACAATGGACGATCGGCTGGCGCTGCCGCTGGTCGCCGTCCTGGCGGCGGGCTACTTCGTGGTGGACGCGGCGTGGACGGGCGTCGTCGTGGTCCGCGGCGCGGCCGTGCCGTCGGGTTCCGGCCAGACGTCCCGCGCGGCCTGCCGGGTGGTGATGGGCGCCGGAATGGGCTACCTGCTCCTGGCCTCGGCCCTCTGACGTCGTGAGACCGCTCAGGCCGTGACCTTGCGGACCTCGCCCAGCGGGCTTTCCCCCGCCTCCGGGAGGGCCGAGGGCGGGTGCTCCGCCGCCCACTGCGTGGCCGCGGTGATGTCGTTCTTCAGTGCCGTGATCAGGTCCTCCGCCGAGGCGTACTTCTGCTGCTCACGCAGGTGGGAGCCGAGCCAGACCACCAGGGTCTCGTCGTACAGGTCGCCCGTGAAGTCCAGCAGGTGGGCCTCCAGCAGGCGGTAGCCGTCCGCTCCGTAGTACGTCGGGCGGCGCCCGACCGAGATGGCCGCCGGGACGTCCGTGCCGTCCGCGCGGCGGACCCAGCCCGCCCAGACGCCGTCGCCGAGGGACCCGGCCTGGTCGCGCAACGCGATGTTCGCCGTGGGAAAGCCCAGTTCACGGCCGCGCTCGTCGCCGTGCTCGACGGTGCCCCGCACCACGAAGTATTCCGAAGTCACCCCTCCACGGTAGCGGGCGACGGCCGGGACGTTCTCACGAAGTGGACACCAGCACGGTGTCCGCCAGCACCGGCGCGTCGTCGCGCTCCACCGCCGAGGTCGTCACGAGCAACCGGTCGGGCGAGCGCCACACCCGCACACGCAGCGTCTCGCCGGGGAACACCACGCCCGCGAACTTCGTCGCGAACGACGCCACCCGCGCCGGGTCGCCGCCCAGGAACTCGTTGACCAGCACCCGCGCGACGATCCCGTACGTGCACAGCCCGTGCAGGATCGGCTGGTCGAACCCCGCCGCGCGGGCGAACGCCGGGTCCGCGTGCAGCGGGTTCCGGTCGCCGCACAGCCGGTACAGCAGCGCCTGCTGCGGCAGCGTCGGCACGTCCAAAACCACATCGGGAGCGCGGGTGGGCCACTCGATGCGGTCCGACGGCCCGCGCGAACCGCCGAAACCACCCTCGCCGCGGGCGAAGATGCTCGACCGGGCCGTCCACAGTGGATCGCCGGACGACGACGTCACCGCGACCTCCTGGACCACGACCGCGGCTTTGCCCTTGTCGAAGACGTCCGCGATCCGTGACCGGGCGACCGCCTTGCCCGACGTCGGGATCGGCCGGTGCAGGGTGATCTCCTGCTTGCCGTGCAGCACCTTCGCGAGGTCGATCTCGACGCCGGGGAACGACACCGCGGGCGGGTCGAACACGCGCAGGTTCGCCGCCACCGTCGCGAACGTCGGCAGCACCACCAGGTCCTGCTCGTAGGTGTACCGCAGCTCGTCCGGACCGGCGCCCAGGGTCAGGTGGTAGAGCAGCACGTCCGACGACGTCCAGGCGAAGTTCACCTCGCCGATCTCGGCACCGATCGCGACGTCCGGGTCGATGGGCACGCGGGGACTCCTATTCGTAGCTGATCGAGACGTCGTCGGTGACCGGCAGCGACTGGCAGGCCAGCACGATCCCGTCGGCGATGTCCTCGGCGTCCAGGACCTCGTTGTGCAGCATCTTCACCTCACCCGACACGATCCGGCACGCGCACGCGCTGCATTGTCCCTCGCGGCACGAGTACGGCGCGTCCATCCCCGCGTCCAGCAGGTGGTCCAGCAGTTTCCGTTGCCGTGGCCAGGCCATGGACCGCGTCTCGCCGTCCAGCTCCACCGTCAGCGACGCGGGTGCCTCGTCCGACTCCGGCTCGGGTTCCGGCTCCGAAGACTCGAACGGGTTGCCGGTCAACGATGTGAACTTCTCGACGTGCACCCGGTCCCGGGGCACCCCGAGCTGCCCGAGCGCCTCGCGCGCGGCGGCCATGAACGGCGCTGGTCCGCACAGAAACGCCTCGTGCGACGTGTACGCCGACGCCAGCCCGCGCAGCTGGGCAACCTCCGGCAACCCCTGGACGCTTTCCAGCCAGTGCACGACGACCAGCCGATCCCCGTAGCGCTTCGCGAGCGACGCCAGCTCGCCCGCGAAGATCACCGAGTTCTCGTCACGGTTCGCGTAGACCAGCACCACCCGGCCGGACCCGGTCTCGAGGGCCGTCTTCAGGATCGCCATCACCGGCGTGATCCCGCTGCCGCCGGCGAAGAGCAGGAAGTCCTCGTCGACCGACGCCGGGCAGAACACCCCGGCGGGCGCGAGCACGTCGACCTGCATGCCCGGCTTCAAAGACGAGCACACCCAGCTCGAGCCGTACCCGCCGTCGGTGCGCTTGACCGTCACCTGGACGCGGTTCTCGTGCGGCGCGCTCGACAGCGAGTAGCAGCGCGCCACCGAGCCCGTCCGGTCGCTGGGGATCTTCAACGTCAGGAACTGCCCGGCCGTGTAGGAGAACGCCGAAGCGTGCTCGGGCGGGATCTCGAAGACCACCGACCGCGCGTCCGGCGTCTCGACGACGACGTCGGCGACCGTCAGCGTGTAGACCCGCTCAGCCATCGGCCACCGCCAGCGAGCCGTCGCGGACCGCGTCGCCGATGCTGTCGGCCAGCTTCGGGCAGGTGTCGAGCAGCGCCGACGGGCCGTCCGCGTCGGCGAACACCGGGCAGGTGTCGGCCGGCCGGGACGTCCACTGGATGCTCGTGTGCTGGATGCTGTTCTTCTTCACCAGCACGCAGGTCCCGCAGCTGCGGCACTCGTGCGGCCGCAGCCCGCCCGAGAGGAACTCCGCCGCATCCGAGGACGCAGCCTGCTCGGCGGTCGTCACACTTCCGCCTCGGTCTTTTGCCGGGCGAGGTTTTCGGCCACCTCCGCCGCCCACGCCTCGTTCGCCTTCGAAGTGTCCACTTCGAACTCGAACCGCCGGGTCATGTCGTCGGTGACGTCGGCGGCGTCGACGTAGAACTGCTGGTACCACCGGCGAAGCTGGTAGACCGGACCGTCCTCTTCGCACAGCAGCGGGTTGTCGATCTGGGTCTTGTGCTTCCAGATCTCGACGTCCTGCAGGAAGCCGGCGCCGATGCCCTTGGCGAGCTTCGCGGCGATCTTGTCCGCGTGCTCGTCGGTGAGGCCGTGCTGCTTCTTGACCTTCATGCCGTACTGCAGCACGAACGACGTCGGCGTCACGGGGTAGTGGCAGTTGATGAGCACGCTCTCGATTTCGTAGCCCTGGAACGAGTTCACCAGCTTGTTGATCATGTAGGACGGCCCGAAGTACGACGCCTCCGACCGCAGCAGGTTGTCCTCGCCGCCGTAGTTGGACGCCATGCCCATGTCGGGGCGGCCCTTGGTGTTGAGGTACTGCGTCGCGATGTGGCCCTCGAAGACGTTCTTGAAGTACGTCGGGTAGGCGTAGTGGATGTAGAAGAAGTGGGCCATGTCGACGACGTTGTCGATGATCTCCCGGCAGTTCGAGCCGTCGATGAAGATCTCGTCCCAGGTCCAGTTGCTCCACTCGTCGCTGTGGGCCGCCTCGATCCGCGGGATGGCCAGCTCCTCCGGCGGCGGGTTGCCCTCCGGGTCGTGCCAGACCATCAGCTGGCCGTTCTGCTCGGACGCCGTCCACGACCGCGTCCGCGCGCGCAGCGGAACCCGCTTGGCGTAGGGGATCGAGACGCACTTGCCCTTGCCGTTCCAGCGCCAGTCGTGGAACGGGCACGCGACCTCGTCGCCCTTGACGCTGCCCTGGGTGAGGTCGCCACCCATGTGCCGGCAGTAGCCGTCGAGGACGTTCAGCTCGCCCTTCGAGTCGGCGAACACGACCAGCTTCGTGCCGAACGCCGTGACGGCGTGGGGTTTGCCGTCGCGGAACCGCTCGGCCAGGCCGAGGCAGTGCCAGCCGCGCGCGAACCGGGTCGGTGGCTCACCGGCGTAGATCGTGCGTACGGACTCCTGCGTCATCGCTCGCCTCCCGTGGTCCCTTGATCTTCGTGCGCCAGCCGCGTCGCCGCAAGGTAGCCGAACACCATGGCGGGGCCGATGGTCGCGCCCGGCCCGGCGTAGGTGCGGCCCATCACGGCCGCGCTGACGTTGCCCGCGGCGGACAGGCCCGGCACGACCGAGCCGTCCTCCCGCAGGACTCGCGCTTGTTCGTCGGTGCGCAGCCCGCCCTTGGTGCCCAGGTCGCCCGGGACGATCTTCACCGCGTAGTACGGCGCCTTGTCCAGGGGGCCGAGGCTGGGGTTGGGCTTGTTGCGCGGGTCGCCGTAGTAGTGGTCGTACTTGCTGACGCCGCGCTGGAAGTCTTCGTCGACGCCCTTGCGCGCGAAGCCGTTGAACCGCTCGACCGTCGCCTCGAAGCTCTCCGGCGGGACGTCCATCTTCTCGGCCAGGCCGGCCAGGGAACCCGACTTCACCGCGATCCCGGCCTTGAACCAGCGGCCGGGCAGCGGCTGGCGCGGCCCGACGCCGGTGAACATGTACCGGTCCTTGTAGCGCTGGTCGAACACCAGCCAGGTCGGGATGTGCTCACCAGGGCCGTCTCCGGGGCCGTACATCGCGTGCACGGCCTCGACGTACGGCGCGGACTCGTTGACGAACCGCTCGCCGCGGGCGTCGACCATGATCGAGCGCGGCCGCGACCGCTCGGCCAGCGCGAACCACGGGCCGCCGGTGAGCGGCAGCGACGGGCCCCACCAGGCGTCGTCCATCAGGTCGAGGGCGGCGCCGAGCTTGAGGCCCGCGGTGATGCCGTCGCCGGTGTTGGCCTCGGCGCCGACGGTCCAGTCGGTGCCGATCGGCGCGCGCTGGTACTTCTCGCGCATCTCGAGGTTCTGCTCGAAGCCGCCGCTGGCGAGGATCACGCCCCGCCGGGCCTCGACGACGCCGTCGGAGGTGACGACGCCGGTGACGCGGTCGCCTTCGACCTGCAGATCGACCAGGGGAGTGTTCAGCCGGACCTCGACGCCCGCCCTGGCCAGGCCCACCCGAAGCCCGGCCGCAAGCGCTTGCCCCATGCTCAGCAGCCGCTGTCCGCGCAGCTTCCCGGCCAGCCACTGGACGCCCAGGGACAGCAGCCGGACGCTGCCGCGCGGGTGCCGCGCGAGGAGGCTCAGCCAGCGGTAGTCGGCCTGGGTGATCGGCACGCCGAGCGGGGGCGCGCTGTAGGGCGGTTCGAGGCGGGCCAGCTCGTCGCCGAGCAGCTTGCCGTCGAAGGCCATCGGCTCGACCGAGCGGCCGCCGGGCCGTCCGCCAGGGGCTTCGGGGTGGTAGTCGCTGTAGTCGCGGACCCACCGGAACTTCAGCGGCGTGTGGTCGCAGACGAACTTCAGCACCTCGGGGCCGTGGTCGAGGAAGGTGTCCCGCCGGACGGCCGGGACGACGTCGCCGACGATCGAGGCCAGGTACTCGTGGGCCCGCTCGGGCGGCTCGTCGATCCCGGCGGCGCGCAGCGCGTGGTTGCCGGGCAGCCAGACCCCGCCGCCGGAGCGCGCGGTCGAGCCGCCGAAGCAGGCGGCCTTTTCGAGGACGACGACGCTGAGGCCGTGGTAAGCCGCGGCCAGTGCGGCGGTCATCCCCGCGGCGCCGCTACCTACGACGACGACGTCGAACTGCTCCGTCATGCCACCTCACCTGCTGCGTCAATGGTTGTCGATGAGACCGGCAGCCACGGCGGAAACCGTCGCGACGAGCGGATCGCTGCGGTCCGTCTCCGCCTTCTTTCGGCCATATCGATAACGTGTTCCACAAGAAGAGTATCCAGTTGGGAGCCGCTTTCGCTCACCATAGACGAGAACGTGTTTCAGTTCTAGGGTATCGACCATGGACGAACTCGTCGCGGACGTCATCATCGTGGGGTTCGGGGCGGCCGGCGCCTGCGCCGCCCTCGAAGCGGCCGACGCGGGCGCCGAGGTCATCATCGTCGAGCGCTTCGCGGGCGGTGGGGCCAGTGCGGTCAGCGGGGGCGTGGTCTACGCGGGCGGCGGCACCGCCCAGCAGCTCGACGCGGGCGTCGACGACTCCGTCGACGCGATGTACGCCTACCTTCGGCTCGAAGCCGGGGACGTCGTCACGGAGAAGACGTTGAAGCGGTTCTGCGAGGGCAGCCGCGAGATGATCACCTGGCTGGAGGGCAACGGCGTGCCCTTCGAAGGCAGCCTCTGCCCGTACAAGACGTCGTATCCGAGCGACGCCCACTACCTGTACTACTCCGGCAGCGAAGCCGCGGGCGGCTTCCGCGACGCGGCGAAGCCCGCCCCACGCGGTCACCGGGTAAAAGGGCCCGGGACCTCGGGAAAGACGCTCATGACGCGCCTCGAGGAGGCCGTGCGCAAGCGGGGCATCCGGGTGCTGAGCCAGACGAACGCGCGGAGCCTGATCACCGAGGACGGCCGCGTCACCGGGCTGGTCGCCGGCACGCTGCGTGGCGCCCCGGCGGGCGTGCGCGCCCGGCACCGGCGGCTCGCGCGGTACGCCGCGAAGCCGGGGATCTACGTGCCCTCGCTGCGCAAGTCCCTGCACCGCCGCGTCGAGCGCCTCGAGCGTGCGCACGGCCGTGAGCTGCGGATCACCGCCCGGCGCGGGGTCGTCCTCGCCGCGGGCGGGTTCATCGCCAACCGGGAGCTGGTGCGTGAGCACGCTCCGAAGTACCGCGGCGGGCTCGCGCTCGGCACGTCCGCCGACGACGGTTCGGGCCTGCGGCTCGGCGTCGAGGCCGGTGGCGCGACCGGCGAACTCGGCCGGATCTCGGCGTGGCGGTTCATCACGCCGCCCAGCGCGTTCCTCGGCGGGATCATCGTCGACGTCGAGGGGCGCCGCGTCATCGACGAGTCCCGCTACGGCGCCGCCGTCGGCGAGAAGCTCATCGAGGACCACGGGAGCAAGGGCTGGCTGCTCGTCGACGCGCCGATCGTCACCGAAGCCCGGCGCGACACGAAGGCGCAAAGCCAGTGGTTCCAGGGACTCCAGCTGAAATACCTGCTGCGCCGCGGCCGCGTGACCGGCGCGAGCGTCGAAGAGGTGGCGCGCAAGGCCGGCGTCGATCCCCAGGGCCTGCGCGCGAGCGTCGAGGCGTACCACGGCGCCGAGGACCCGATGGGCAAGCCCGCCGAGTTCGCGCGGCGGCTGGACCACCCGCCGTACTCGCTGATCGACATCTCCGTGCGGCCCAACCTGGGCTACCCGACGCCGATGCTCACCCTCGGCGGCCTGGTCGTCGACGAGGACACGGGCGCGGTGCGGAACGACGCGGGTGAGCCGATCGCCGGGCTGTACGCCGCCGGCCGCACCGCGGTGGGAATCTGTTCCAGGTCCTACGTGAGCGGTCTCTCCCTGGCCGACTGCGTGTTTTCCGGCCGCAGGGCAGGGATCAACAGCGCCCTGGCGCAGGGCGTTCTCGACAAAAACGAGAACGTGTTCTAGTCTCTGTGCAGTGACACGAGAGAGGAACTGCGCATGAGCGAGCAGGTGATCGCCGGGGTCCGGGACCTCCTGCCGGTCCTGCGGGAGCGGGCCCAGGACACCGAGGACGCGCGGAACGTGCCCGAGGAGTCCGTCAAGGCCCTGCAGGAGACCGGGTTCTTCAAGATGCTGCAGCCGAAACCGTTCGGCGGCCTCGAAACGGACCCGGTGAGCTTCTACACCGCGGTCAAGCTGATCGCCGGCGCGTGCGGGTCCACCGGCTGGGTCGCCTCCATCCTCGGCGTCCACCCGTGGCACGTGGCGCTGTTCGACCAGCAGGCGCAGCAGGAGGTCTGGGGCGAGGACGAGGACGTGCGGATCTCGTCGTCGTACGCGCCGATGGGCAAGGCGGAGGTCGTCGACGGCGGCTACCGGCTGTCCGGCCGCTGGAGCTTCTCCTCCGGCTCCGGCCACTGCACGTGGGTGCTGCTCGGCGGGCCGGCGTTCAAGGACGGCAAGCCGGTCGACTTCTGCACCTACCTGCTGCCGATCGCGGACTACACGATCGTCGACGTCTGGGACACCGTGGGCCTGCGCGGCACCGGGTCGAACGACATCGTCGTCGAGGACGTCTTCGTGCCGCAGCACCGGGCGCTGAGCTTCATCGCGACGTCGAAGTGCAAGGTGCCCGGCCAGGCCGTCAACCCCGGGCCGCTGTACCGGCTGCCCTACGGCTCGGTGCACCCGTCCACGATCACCGCACCGATCATCGGCATGGCCCAGGGCGCCTACGACGCGCACGTCGAGCACCAGCGCAAGCGCGTGCGGGCCGCCTACGCCGGTGAACAGTCCAAAGAGGACCCGTTCGCCAAGGTGCGGATCGCCGAAGCCGCCAGCGAGATCGACGCCGCGTGGCTGCAGCTGACCCGCAACATCGAGGACCTGTACGAGCTGGCCAAGCGCGAAGAACGGCTGCCCAGCGACCTCCGGCTGCGTGTCCGGCGCGACCAGGTCCGCGGCACCGAGCGCGCGATCGCCGCGATCGACCGGCTCTTCGAGAACTCCGGTGGCCGCGCGATCCAGCGGGGCACGCCGATCCAGCGCTTCTGGCGCGACGCGCACGCGGGCCGCGTCCACGCCGCCAACGACGCCGAGCGCGCGTACGTCATGTTCGGCACCGGCGCCTTCGGGCTCCCCGTCGAGAACGCGATGTACTGATGGCCGCTCCCGAAGGCAAGTACGTCCAGGCGGGTTCGCTGAAGCTGCACTACCACGAAGCCGGCGCGGAACACGCCGAGACGGTGATCCTGCTGCACGGCGGCGGGCCCGGCGCGTCGGCGTGGAGCAACTTCGGGCGCAACCTGCCGGAGTTCGCCAAGCACTACCGGACGATCGCCGTCGACCAGCCCGGCTTCGGCCGCTCGGACAAGCCGGCCGAGCACCCGCAGTACTTCCGACACAGCGCGGACGCCGTCGTGGGCCTGATGGACGCGCTCGGCATCGAGCGCGCCCACTTCGTCGGCAACTCCCTCGGCGGCGGCGCGGCGGTCCGGCTGGCGCTGAACCACGGCAAGCGCGCCGGGCGCCTGGTGCTGATGGGGCCGGGCGGGCTGAGCGTCAACCTGTTCGCGCCCGACCCGACCGAGGGCGTCAAGAACCTCGGCAAGTTCGGCGCCAAGCCGAGCCGGGAGCGGATGGAAGCGTTCCTGCGGATCATGGTCCACGACCAGGCGCTGATCACCGACGAGCTGATCGACGAGCGCTTCGCCGCGGCGAACACGCCCGAGTCGCTCGCCGCGATGCGGGCGATGGGGATGTCGTTCGCCCACCCCGAAACCTACGAAGAGGGCATGCTCTGGCGCGAGGCCCACCGGCTGCGTCAGCGCGTGCTCCTGATCTGGGGCCGCGAAGACCGCGTCAACCCCTTGGACGGCGCGCTCGTGGCGCTGAAGACCATCCCGCGCGCGCAGCTGCACGTGTTCGGCGGCTGCGGACACTGGGCCCAGCTGGAGAAGTTCGACGAATTCAACCGGCTGGCCCTCGACTTCCTCGGGAGTTCCTGATGGGCATCCGGTCACTGGGCTATCTCCGCGTCGAAGCCACCGACATGGCCGCGTGGCGCGAGTACGGGCTCAAGGTGCTCGGCATGGTCGAAGGCAGCGGCACCAACCCGGATGCGCTTTACCTGCGCATGGACGACTTCCCGGCGCGCCTGGTCGTCTCGCCCGGCGACGCCGACCGGCTCGCCGTCACGGGCTGGGAGGTCGCTCACGCGGGGGAGCTGGCCGAGCTGCGGTCCCGGTTGGACAGTGCGTCGGTGCCCTACAAGGAGGGCACGCCCGACGAGCTGGCCGACCGCCGCGTCGACGAGCTGATCAGCTTCGACGACCCGTCCGGCAACACGCAAGAGGTGTTCCACGGCGTCGCGTTGCAGCACCGGCGTGTCGTGAGCCCGTACGGCCACAAGTTCGTCACCGGCGAGCAGGGCCTCGGCCACGTCGTTTTGTCTACAAAGGACGACGAGGCGTCGCTGCGGTTCTACCGCGACGTCCTCGGCTTCCGGCTGCGCGACTCGATGCGGCTGCCCCCGCAGCTGGTCGGCCGGCCCGCCGACGGGCCACCCGCGTGGCTGCGGTTCTTCGGCTGCAACCCGCGCCACCACAGCCTGGCGTTCCTGCCGATGCCGACGCCGTCCGGGATCGTGCACCTGATGGTCGAGGTGGAGAACACCGACGACGTCGGGCTGTGCCTCGACCGCGCGATCCGGCGCAAGGTGCCGATGTCGGCCACGCTCGGCCGGCACGTCAACGACCTGATGCTGTCGTTCTACATGAAGACCCCCGGCGGCTTCGACGTCGAGTTCGGCTGCGAAGGCCGTCAGGTCGACGACGACAACTGGATCGCCCGCGAAAGCACCGCGGTTTCGTTGTGGGGGCACGACTTCTCGGTCGGCGCGCGACCGCCCGGCGCATGACCGCGGTGGCGGTCGACCAGACCGAATTCCGCAGCGTGCTCGGGCACTTCTGCACGGGCGTCACGGTGGTCACCGGCCGCGACGGCGACACCCTCGCCGGGTTCGCCTGCCAGTCGTTCGCCGCGCTGTCGCTCGACCCGCCGCTGGTGCTGTTCTGCCCGGCGAAGACGTCGCGGACGTGGCCGGTGCTCGCCGCGGCCGGCCGGTTCGCCGTCAACGTGCTGGCCGAGGACCAGCAGGAGGTCAGCGCGGTCTTCGGCGCCCGCGGCGAGGACAAGTTCAGCCGGTTCGGCTGGACGCCCGCGCCGTCCGGGGCCCCGCTGCTCGACGGCGCGCTCACCTGGATCGACTGCTCCCTGGAGGCGGTGCACGAGGCCGGCGACCACTACGTCGTGATCGGCCGGGTCACCGCGCTCGGCACGCCGTCGGACGCGCGGCCGCTGCTCTTCCACCGCGGCCGGTACTCGGTCACCGAGCCCGCGCGGGACGCGCTCGCGGCGCTGATGCCGTGGCCGCGGCCGGACGACTGGCTCTGAGCCGGGTAACGGCGGCCGGGGTTCGGGCGACTTCCGGGGAGTCGTCGCCCGAGGAGGACCCCGTGGAGCTGTCCGGGTTCCCGGCCGCCGAAGTCGAATTCGACCAGGCGGGCAAGCTCGTCGGCGACCGGGGCGCGGCCGTGCGCGAGCTCGCGGCCGACGCCGCGGTCACCGACCTCGTCGTGCTGAGCCACGGCTGGACCAACGACCACCTGACCGCGCGGCTGCTCTACGCGTCCCTCGCGGAGTCGCTGCGCGCGGTCGCGGGCCCCGGGCGCCGGATCGCGCTGGCCTGCGTGCTGTGGCCGTCGCGGAAGCTCGCCGGGCTGGAACCGGGAGCGGGCCTGGCCGAGCGGCTCGACCAGCTGCGGGACCTCGTGCCCGGCCAGCGGCTCACCATCGACGCCGCGGCCGACCTGGTGCCGGCCCTGACCGCCCGCGCGACCGCGCGCACGGCGTTCGCCGCGGCCCTGCTCTCGGTGGCCGCCCGCGGCGCGGACGACCGGGAAGACGCGTCGACCCAGCTGTTCACGCTGCCCGGCGGCACGGTGATGGACCGGCTCGGCGGCACGGGCTCCGCCGACGCGGCGAAGCACCTCCTCGACTTCCTCGCCTACTACGAGATGAAGGCCCGCGCGGACGACGTGGGGGAGCGCGGCCTGGCCCCGCTGCTGGCCACGTTCCCCCGGCCGGGCCCGCGGGTCCACCTCGTCGGCCACAGCTTCGGCGGGCGGCTGGTGACGGCGGCCGCGAACGCCCGCCCGGCCGGGTCGCTGGCCACGCTGACGCTGCTGCAGGCGGCGTTTTCGCACCACGGCTTCGCCGCGGACTGGGACGACGGCGAAGCGGGGCCGCGGCCCGGCGCGTTCCGCGAGGTCGTGGCCGGACGGGTCGTCACCGGGCCGATCCTCGTCACGCACACCGCGAACGACCTGGCCGTCGGCGTCGCCTACGCGATCGCGTCGCGGATCGCGGGCCGGAAGGCGTCCGCGGCGAGCCCGTACGGCGGCCTCGGCCGCAACGGCGCGCAGGGCACGGCCGAGGCCGTCACCGCGGAGCTGTTGCCGGTGGGCGGGACCTACCGCTGGCGCCCGGGCGTCCCGCACAACCTCCTCGCGGACCGGTTCGTGCACGGCCACTCGGACGTCTGCGGACCCGAAATCACTTACGCCCTGTGGTCGGCGATCGCGGCCAGTTAGCGCGACCGGGTGGTGTGGAAGGATTCACAGGTGGGCCGCATCCCATTTCCATGAGAAAGTCGAGCCCCCGCGCGCACACTGTTATGGAGTTGGTGTTTTTTCTGGGAGGAGTGAGTCGCGCATGCGTGGGCCCAGCGGACGGATCGCCCGGTTCCGGCGCCGGTTGCACCCCGGGCGCAACCCGCTGACCAGGTTCGGCGACCGCGTCGAAGCCGCGTTGCTGATCTTGGTCTTCGCGGGTGCGCTGCTGGCCCTGCCCTTCGCGGCGGCCTTCGGCTCCGACACCTACGCCTCCCAGACCACACGCGCCGAGCAGGAGCGCACCACGCGGCACCCGGCCACGGCCGTCTCGCTCGCCGCGGCGCCCAACCAGACGTACAGCACCGACGGCGCCGGCGCCCCGGCCGACCAGACGACGGTCCAGGCCGCCTGGTTCGACGCCCGCGGCACCCGCCACACCGGCGATGTCCTGGCGGACGCGGGCAGCCCGGCGGGCACGCACGTGCCGGTGTGGCTGGACCAGCGCGGCGAGCTGACGACCGAGCCGCTGTCCCCGTCGACGTCGGCGGCGGACGGCGTCTTCGCGGCGATCCTGCTGTGGGTGGCCATCACGGGGTCCCTGACGGGCCTGTACGGCATCGGCCGCTTCGCGGTGGGCCGCCTCCACTCGGCGGCGTGGGACCGCGCCTGGGCCGAAGCGCGGCACGACAGCCGGTTCTGAGGTCACTTCCAGCGGAAGTGCACGAACACCCGGCCGAAGTTGTCCTTGTCCTTCTCGACCCGGTGGTAGAGCGCCTTGACGTCCTTGCGCTCGAGGAACCGCAGGACGTGCTTCTTCAGCTGGCCCGAACCCTTGCCGGGGATGATCTCGACCAGCGGCGCCTTCTTGGCGACGGCCTCGTCGATGATCGCCTTGAGCGCCCGGTCGATTTCGCCGCCGCGGTTGTAGATGTCATGGAGGTCCAGCTTCAGCTTCACAGCGCCTGCCACCAGCCGTCCACCGGCGGGGGCCCGGTCACGTCGATCCGCTCGCCCGGGCGGGGGATGGCCAGCGGCAGGTCCGCCGCCTTGGCCTCACGCCAGACCCGGTCCGCCGGCTCGCCCCACGGGTGCATCGCCAGCTGGAACGTCGCCCAGTGCACCGGGACCAGCAGCTTCGCCCGGACGTCGAGGCCCGCCGCGACGCCTTCCTCCGGTGTCATGTGGATGTCCGGCCAGTGCGGGGCGTACGCGCCGATCTGGATGAGGGCGGCGTCGAACGGGCCGTGCTCCTGGCCGATCTTCGCGAAACCATCGAAATACCCCGTGTCGCCGCTGTAGAACACGCGGTGCGCCGGGCCCAGGAGCGCCCAGGACGTCCACAGCGTGTCGTCGTTCGTGATGCCCCGGCCCGAGAAGTGCTGGGCCGGCGTCGCGACGAAGCGGACGCCCGCGACCGTGGCCTCTTCGTGCCAGTCGAGTTCGATGATGCGCGACGCCGGGACGTGCCAGCGCTCCAGGTGCGCGCCGACGCCGAGCGGGACCAGGAACGGTGCCTCGGTCGACGTCACCAGCGCGCGGACGGTCGCGAGGTCCAGGTGGTCGTAGTGGTCGTGCGAGATGACGACCGCGTCGACCCGGCCGAGGCCCGACAGCGCGACCGGCGGCTCGTGCAGCCGCCGCGGGCCGGCGAAGGCCGCGGGCGACACCCGCTCGCTCCAGACCGGGTCGAGCAGCACGCGGGCGCCGTCCAGCTCGACCAGCGCCGACGCGTGGCCGTACCAGGTCAGGTACGCGCCCTCGGCCGTCTCGACGGGCTCGTCCGCGACCAGCGGCACCGCGCCGCCCGGTTTGCGCAGTTCGCGGTGCTCGCCGAAGAACATCTCCCGGAAGATGGTCCGCATCGACGCCGCGGTCATCGGGTGCCGCGGCGCCGCGTTGCGGAACACCCTGCCGTCGAACTGCGGCGACGAGCGGACCCGCTCGGCTCGCGCGCCCGTGGCCTTCGCCCCGAACGCGGCCGGCAGGTCCCGCAACGCCGCGATCGTCTTCCTCATGGACCCGAGTCTACGAACGGTTCCTGAGAGGCGCCCCAGCTTCATGCAGGTGGGTGAGCGCCTGCCGGTAGGACTCGACCAGGCTCGTCTGCAGGTAGGGGATGCCCAGCTCGGCGCAGTAGGCCTGGACGATCGGCTGGGCGCGGCGCAGGTGCGGCGACGGCATGCTCGGGAACAGGTGGTGCTCGATCTGGTAGTTGAGCCCGCCGAGGGCGACGTCGGTCACGACGCCGCCGCGCACGTTGCGCGACGTCAGCACCTGCTTGCGGAGGAAGTCGAGCTCCGGCCGGCCGGTCAGCGTCGGCATGCCCTTGTGGTTGGGCGCGAAGATCGATCCCATGTAGACACCCCAGAGTCCTTGGTGGACGGCGAAGAACGCGAGCGCCATGCCAGGGGAGAGGACGGTCAGCAGCACGCCGAAGTACAGCCCGTAGTGCGCGGCCAGCAACGCGGCTTCCACCCCGCGGCGGCGCAGGCCGGGCTTGCGCACGGCGCGGATGCCGGACCAGTGCAGGTTCAGGCCTTCGAGCGTCAGCAGCGGGAAGAACAGGAAAGCCTGGTACCGCCCGACGAACCGGGCGACGCCGTTCGCCGCGCGGGCCTGGTCCTTCGACCACACGAGGATGTCCGGGTCGACGTCGGGGTCGAGCTCCTCGTGGTTGGGGTTGGCGTGGTGGCGGGTGTGCTTGTCCATCCACCAGCCGTAGCTCATGCCGATGCCGAGGTTGCCCGCGAGCATCCCGGCGATCTCGGTCGGCCGGCGGCGGCGGAACACCTGCCTGTGCGCGAGATCGTGGGACAGCAAGGCGATCTGGCCGAACAGGACGGCCTGGAACGCGGCGATGGCCAGCTGCCACCACGAATTCCCGAGCAGCGCGAAGGCCACCCAGCCGGCGGCGAACAACCCGCCGACGACGGCGAACCGCACGGTGTAGTAGCCGGGGCGGCGCACCATCAGCCCGGCGGCGGAGATGCGGTGGCCGAGCCGGGCGAAGTCGCTGCCGGTGCTGATCTCTGTGGTGGTCACCCACCCGAGTCTTCGCGGTAGGGGCGCCTCCCGGAACCCGGAGCGCCCCAGGCCATTTCGGGGGGCCCGCCCTACCCCGCACTCTGGTATACGCTCCCCGGGGCGTCAGCCGACGTACTCCGCGAGGTGCTCACCGGTCAGGGTCTTCTTGCGCGCCTTCACCAGCTGCTCCGGCGTCCCCTCGAACACGATCCGGCCGCCGTCGTGGCCCGCGCCCGGGCCGAGGTCGACGATCCAGTCCGCGTGGGCCATCACCGCCTGGTGGTGCTCGATGACGATCACCGACTTGCCCGCGTCCACCAGCCGGTCCAGCAGGCCCAGCAGCTGCTCGACGTCGGCCAGGTGCAGGCCCGCCGTTGGCTCGTCGAGGACGTACACCCCGCCCTGCTCCGCCATGTGCGTCGCCAGCTTGATGCGCTGCCGCTCGCCGCCGGACAGCGTCGTCAACGGCTGGCCCAGGGTCAGGTACCCCAGGCCGACGTCCGACAGGTGGGTCAGGATCTTGTGCGCCGCCGGGAGCTTCGCGTCGCCGTCGGCGAAGAACTCCTGCGCCGCGGCCACGGACATCCCGAGCACCTCGCTGATGTCGCGCCCGCCGAACTCGTAGTCCAGCACCTCGGCCAGGAACCGCTTGCCCTCGCAGACCTCGCACGGCGTCGCGGTGCCGGCCATGATCCCGAGGTCCGTGTAGACGACACCGTTGCCGTTGCAGTTCGGGCACGCGCCTTCGGAGTTCGCGCTGAACAGCGCCGGCTTCACGCCGTTGGCCTTGGCGAACGCCTTGCGGATCGGCTCGAGCAACCCCGTGTACGTCGCCGGGTTGCTCCGGCGCGAGCCGCGGATGCCGGTCTGGTCCACCGTCACGACGCCCTCGCCGCCGGACACCGAGCCGTGGATCAGCGAGCTCTTGCCCGAGCCCGCCACGCCCGTCACGACGGTCAGCACGCCGAGCGGGATGTCGACGTCGACGTCCTGCAGGTTGTGCGTCGAAGCGCCGCGCACCTCCAGGAAACCCGACGGCGTCCGCACCGACGGCTTCAGCGTCGTGCGGTCGTCGAGGTGACGCCCGGTCAGCGTCCCGCTCTTGCGCAGCCCGGCCACCGTGCCCTCGAAGACGACCTCGCCGCCGTCGGACCCGGCGTGCGGGCCGAGGTCGACGACGTGGTCGGCGATCGCGATCGCCTCCGGCTTGTGCTCGACGACCAGCACCGTGTTGCCCTTGTCCCGCAGCTGCAGCAGCAGGTCGTTCATCCGCCGGATGTCGTGCGGGTGCAGCCCGATCGTCGGCTCGTCGAAAACGTAGGTGACGTCGGTGAGCGACGACCCCAGGTGCCGGATCATCTTGGTGCGCTGGGCTTCCCCGCCGGAGAGCGTCCCGGAGGGACGGTCGAGCGAGAGGTAGCCGAGGCCGATCTCGACGAAGGAGTCCAAAGTGCGCTTGAGCGCGTCCAGCAGCGGCGCGACCGACGGCTCGGCCAGCTTCGCCACCCACGCGGCGAGGTCGCTGATCTGCATCGCGCACGCGTCGGCGATGCTGATCCCGTCGATCTTCGACGACCGGGCCTCTGCGGACAGCCGCGTGCCGGCGCAGTCCGGGCACGTCGTGAAGGTGACCGCCCGCTCGACGAACGCGCGGATGTGCGGCTGCATCGAGTCGACGTCCTTGGCCAGCATCGACTTCTGGATCGCCGGGACGAGCCCCGAGAACGTCAGGTTGATGCCCTCGACCTTGATCTTGGTCGGTTCCTTGTAGACCAGGTCGTTGAACTGCTTCTTGGTGAACTTCTTGATCGGCTTGTCCGGGTCGAAGAGGCCGGAGCCGCGGAAGATGCGGCCGAACCAGCCCTCCATGCTGTAGCCCGGGATGGTGATCGCGCCTTCGTTGAGCGACTTGTTCTCGTCGAAGAGCGCAGTCAGGTCGATGTCGTTGACCTTGCCGCGGCCTTCGCAGCGCGGGCACATGCCGCCGGTGATGCTGAAGCTGCGGCGTTCCTTGATCTGCCGTCCGGCCTTCTCGATGGTGACCGCGCCCGCGCCGCTAATCGACGCGACGTTGAACGAAAACGCCTGGGGCGAGCCGATGTGCGGCTGCCCGAGTCTGCTGAAGAGGATGCGCAGCATCGCGTTCGCGTCGGTCGCGGTGCCGACGGTGGAGTGCGGGTTGGCGCCCATCCGCTCCTGGTCGACGATGATCGCGGTGGTGATCCCGTCGAGGACGTCGACGTCCGGCCGCGCCAGCGTCGGCATGAACCCCTGCACGAAGGTGCTGTAGGTCTCGTTGATCAGCCGCTGCGACTCGGCGGCGATCGTGCTGAACACCAGCGAGCTCTTGCCGGAGCCGGAGACGCCGGTGAACACCGTCAGGCGCCGCTTCGGCAGCTCGACGCTGACGTCCTTGAGGTTGTTCACGCGCGCGCCGTGGACGCGGATCAGGTCGTGGCTGTCGGCGACGTGCTTGGTCATCGGGGCTCCAGGACTCGGTCGAAGGGGAAGGGGCGGACGGCCCGCCGGTAGTCGTGCGGCGACTGCCCGTAGGCGTCCCGGAACCGGCGGACGAACTCCGCCGCGGTCAGGCCGGCGTCGCCGGCGAGCGCCTCGACGTCGAGGGTCGGTTCGCGGTCGATGCGGTCGCGGATCCGGCGCAGCAGGGCCAGGTCACGCAGGTGCTGGTGCGCGGCGATCTGGAGGCTCAGGCACATCGGGCGGTCCTTTCCGGGGTGCGCCCCAGCACCGCGCGGGCGGCGATCGGGAGCAGGGCGAGGGTCAAGACGCCGGACAGCACCAGCCCGCCGGTGGTGCCGGACAGTTCGATCAGGGGCCCGCCCAGCGCCAGGCCGAGCGGCGCGGCGACGGTGGCGCCGGTCGTCCAGAGCGTGACGACCTGCTGCTGTTCCCCGGGTTCGAGGCCCGACTGCAGGAAGCTGTAGGCGACCGGCGTGAACGGCGCGTAGACCAGGCCGCCGAGGCCGAAGACGACCAGCGCGGCGGTGAGGTCGCCGACGGCCGCGAGCGCGATCGGGCACAGCGCCCACAGCCCGATGATCGCGACCAGCAGCGGCCGCTGCGGCAGGTTCCGCAGCTGGTTGACCAGCGCGGAGCCGAGGAACGCGCCGACCCCGAGCGCGCCCCACAGCAGGCCGAGGCCGGACGCGCCGGCGTGCAGCGTCCCGCTCACGTACAGCGGGAGCGCGACCTCGATGGGCATGTAGAGGAAGTTGAAGAAGAACTCGACCACCAGGAGCCGGGCGGCGACCGGGCGGCGGCGCAGGATCCGCCAGCCGGACGTCCTCGGTTCGCGCAGCGCGTCGCGGTCTTCGGTTGTTTTGGGCACGAAGAGCAGCGTGGCCGCCAGCAGGATCAGCGCGCCGAAGGCGTCGAAGAAGAGCGCGTACCCCGCCCCGGTGGTCGCGACGACCAGGCCGCCCAGCACCGGCCCGGCGATGTACAGCGCGAACGTGGTGTTGAGCCCGAGCAGGCCGTTGACCGAGAACCGCCCGGCCTCGCCCGCGGCCGACGTCGCCAGCAGACGGCGGCTGCTCGACCCGGCGAGCTTCCCCGTCGCGCCGAACAGGAGCCCGGCGACCAGCACCGGCAGGGTCAGCCGTCCGGTCACCGACAGCACCCCGAGGACGGTGAAGGTCGCCGACCGCAGCACGCAGTCGGCGAGCAGCAGCGTCCGCGGCGGCACGCGCACCCGGCCCAGGCCGATCGCGAGCGCGAGGACGGTGGAGAGCACGAACGGCGCGGCCTCCACCAGCCCGATCGCGATCGCCTTCGGCACGTTTCCGTGCAGCGACAGCGTCTGCACCGGCATCGCGACGATGATCATGCCCGTGCCGACGTTGGCCAGCAGGTCCCCCAGCAGCAGCCCGGCCACCCGGCGGTCACGCAGGACCTCGCGGTACGACCGGGCCGCGACCTCGGTCAGCGGAGCTCCTGGATGCGCAGGAGGTTGCCGGCGGGGTCGCGGAACGAGCAGTCGCGGACGCCGTAGGGCTGGTCGACCGGCTCCTGGACGACCTCGGCGTTGCCCGCTTCGAGCTTCGCGAAGAGGGCGTCGAGGTCCTTGGTGGCCAGGTTGATCGAGGCGTAGGTGCCCTTGGCCATCATCTCGGCGATCATCCGGCGCTCGTCGTCGGTCAAGCCCGGCGTCGCGGCCACCGGCGAGAGCACGATCGCCGTGTCCGGCTGGTTCGGCGGGCCGACGGTGATCCAGTTCAGGTCGCCGTACTTGACGTTCTGGCGGACCTCGAAGCCGAGCAGGTCGCGGTAGAAGGCGAGCGAGGCCTCGGCGTCGGTGTGCGGGAGGAAACTCGCGTGAATGGTGACGTCCATGACGGTCACACTATGTGGCCGCCGAAGGCCGCGCTTCTCGATTCCTGATCGGTCTGGTGACCTGCTTGGCCACGCACGGCGGCATGCCGACGGTGGCCTCGGCCTGCTGCTCCCGGTAGACGCTCGGCGGCATCCCGACCAGCTCGGCGAACCGCGTGCTGAAGGTGCCGAGCGACGAGAAGCCGACGGTGAAGCACACCTCCGTGACGCTCAGCTCGCCCTTGCGCAGCAACGCCATGGCCCGCTCGATCCGCCGCGTCATCAGGTACGAATACGGTGACTCTCCGTAGGCCCGCCGGAACTGCCGGCTGAGGTGCCCGCCGGACATGTTCACGCCCCGCGCAAGCGCCTCGACGTCGAGCGGCTGCGCGTACTCCCGGTCGATCCGGTCGCGCACCCGGCGCAGCAAGGCAAGGTCACGCAGGTACTGCTCGGAGGCGGACGTGCTGCTCACCGCACGATCGTGCCACACCGGAGGGCTCCGGCGGAGCCCCTCGTGTCGACCCCCAATCACGCGTGTCGACCTTCCGATCACGCGTGTCGACCTTCCGATCACGCGTGTCGACCTTCCGATCACGCGTGTCGACTCCAGGATCACGTGTCGACCTCCGGATCACGCGTGTCGCCCCTCCGAGCACGCGCGCCGAGCCCGGGAACCTGCGTGCCGACCCCCTCCCGTACCGCACCCGCCCCGCGCTCGGAGCGGCCGCAGCCGTGATTGGAGGGGCATCACACGTGATTGAGGGGGCATCTCGCGTGATTGAAGGGGCATCTCGCGTGATTGGGGGGTCGACACGGTCAGCCGAGGGCGGCGCGGAGCGTGTCGCGGAGCCAGCGCTGGGCCGGGTCGGCGTCGAGGCGGGCGTGCCAGCTCAGCCGGACCTCCACCTGCGGCAGGTCGGCCGGGATCGGGAAGCGGCGCAGGCCCAGAGCCGGGCCGTGCTGGTCCGCCAGGCGCTCCGGGACCAGGCCGACGTGGCCGCTCGACGCCACCAGCAGCAGGGCCAGCGCGGACGTCGGCACCACCGCCGCGACGTGGCGGCGCAGGCCCGCCGCCGCCAGGACGTCGTCCAGCGGGCCTCGCGCGCGGCCGCGCCGGGACGCCGAGACGTGCGGGTGGCGGCACAGCTGCGCGAGCGTCGGACGGCGGGCGCGGCCTAGGGGACTGTCCTCGCGGACGATGCCGACCAGTCGCTCGCGGTAGAGCACGGCCGTCCGGATGTCCGGGGCCGAGGCGTCGCCGGCGCCGATGTCCAGGTCGACCGAGCCGTCGCGCAGGGCTTCCGCGCTTTCGGTGCCCTCCGCGACGAACCGCAGCGTGACGCCCGGGGCGGCCGCCGCCGCGGCCTCGACCGCCACCGTCGCCAAGGTCGCCGCGACGCCGTCGTTGATGCGGATCGTGAACGTCCGCTCGAGCGAGGCGAGCGAGAACTCGGTGTTGACCAGGGACGCCGCCTCCTCCAGCAGCGATCGCACCCGCGGTGCCGTGCGCAGCGCGAACGGCGTGGGCGCCATCCCGCGGCCGGCGCGCACCAGGATCGGGTCGTCCATCGCCCGCCGCAGCCGCCCCAGCGCGCGGCTCGCCGCCGGGATGGACAGGTGGAGACGCTCGGCCGCGGCCGTGACGCTCCCTTCGCGCAGCAGTGCGTCGAACACGCGCAACAGGTTCAGGTCGAGCTGGTCGGACATGGTTGCATCGTACGCAAGGGAACATTGCCGAAGTTGCGTGGCACGACACAGACCGTGTTCCTTAGCTTCGAAAGCATGTTCCTCAAGAGTTCGCGCGGCGGCCTGCTCCCGCTGATGTGCGCCTGCGTCGTGCTGGTGGTCGGCATGGTCGCGGCGGTCAACCTCGCCGTCCCGCTGCTCGCCGCGAGCCCGCTGCACCCGTCCGCGCCGGCGCTCGTCTGGATCGTCGACACCTACGTGATCGTGTTCGCCTGCCTGGTGATCCCGGGCGGTGCGGCGGGCGACCGGTTCGGTCGCAAGGGCGTCCTGCTGGCCGGGCTCGGGCTGTTCGCCGCCGGCGCGCTGCTCTCGGCGGTCGCGCCGGACGTCGTCCTCCTGCTCGCCGGCCGGGCGCTCACCGGCGTCGGCGCCGCCGCGGTGCTGCCCAACTCGCTCGCCGTCCTGCTCCACGCGGTGCCCGCGGAACGCCAACCCGCGACCATCGCGACCTGGGCGTCGATGACCGGCATCGGCGGCGTCGCCGGCAACGTCGGCGGCGGGCTGGTCCTGACGGCCGGGTCGTGGCGCTGGCTCTTCGCCGCCGCGGTGCCGGCCGCCCTCGTCGCGGCCGCGCTGGTGGCCCGGGTCGCGCCCGTTTCGTCGCGCCACGACCGGCGTCTCGACCCGCTGGCCGCGGTGCTCCTCGTCGGCGCGTCGGTCGCCCTGCTGGCCGGGATCGTCCAGGGCCCGGAGGCGGGCTGGGGGAGCACGGTCGTCCTGACCGCGTTCGCCTGCGCCGCCGTGCTCTTCACGGCCTGGGTGCTCGCCGAGCTGCGCGCCGAACACCCGCTGCTGGACCCGCGGCTGTTCCGGATCGCCCGCCTGCGCAGCGCGTGCCTCGGCATGACGACGGTCTTCTTCGGCATGTTCGCGCTGTTCTACGTCAACGCGTCGTTCCTCCAGTACGCCAAGGGGTTCGGCGTGCTGGGCACCGGGCTCGGGATCATCCCGCTGACCGTGCCGATGATCCTCGGCGGCCGGCACGTCGGCCTGCTGACGCGGCGCATCGGCCTCGACGCCACCGTCGCGCTCGCCTTCGCGTTCGTCGGCGGCGGCCTGCTCGGACTGTCCACAAGCGACACGCAGACGTCGTACGCGGCCTACGCCGCGTGGCTCCTGGTGACCGGCATCGGCGTGACGCTGGCGCTGCCCACGTTGTCGGGCGTCATCGCGGGGTCACTCCCGCCGGAACAGGCCGGGGTCGGCACCGGGCTGCAGGCCACCACGCGGGAGTTCGGCAGCGCGCTCGGCGTCGCCGTGATCGGCACGGTCCTGACCGGCCGGTTCGCCGCCGTACTGCCGCCGGACGTCCGCGGCGCGCACACGGTGGCCGAAGCCCTCGCGCGGACCGGCCGGGCGCACGAAGTCGTCGCGGCCTTCGTCAGCGGCGCGGACGCGGGGCTGCGGGTGGTCGGCGTGGCGGTCCTGGTCCTCGGCGGGCTCGTCGTGGGGGAGTCGCGGCTTTCCCGCCGCACGAGGTGAAGGCCGTTCCGAGGGCTCCCGTTTCCCTCGGAACGGCCTTCACCGGTGCAACCCCGACCCGACTGGCGACCGTGGCGGCCTTCCCGGCGGCATACCCTTCCCCCGGAAAGGCCGTCACGGACGTGCACGCCGCACCGGTCGAAGACCGCCGCGACGCTCGACCCCGGGCCCCCGCCCGGTGTGCCGGAAGAAGGCCATCCCGGAGGCGTCGGGTTCCTTCGGGATGGCCCTCTCCTGGCCCGCCGGGCGCTCGATCCGTCACCGGACGCGAGGCGGGCAGGGGGACGCTGGGGGCCGGCCACCACACCGCCCAGCCGCGGAGGGGGCGTGGTGACCGGCGAGGGGACGCGGCCGCCGCGCGCAGCCGGGTCCCGGTCCTTCTCTACCTCCCCATCGGAATGGCCATGGTCGGCAGCGCCGCTCCGGGCTGCGCGGCGAACGCCGTGGTGGGCGGGGCCTGCGCCGGGAACGCCGTGGTGGGGATGTCGTTGGCGAACTCGCTCTCGAACTCGCGCTCGAAGGCCTGGTGGTCGAAGCCGCTGTCGAACTCCGCCGGCACGTCGGCCGCCAGGGCGGCGAGCGACGGCTCGACCGTGGGGACCTCGGCGACCTCCGGGGCGGGAGCGGGCTCCGGCTCGGGCACGTAGTCGGGGGCGGGCAGCCGGCGGTCGAGCTCGGCCATCCAGTCCAGCATCGCCCTCGGCTTGTCCCACGCGGAGATGCCGACGAGCCTGCCGTCGCGGATGAAGCCGGTGATGCCGTCGGCCAGGGTCACGGTGTCCTCGGCCAGCGACGGCATCCCGCACATCTGCAGCCGCGTGTCGTAGAGCGTCGACCACGCGCGGGGAAGCGGGGTGAACGGCTTCGCGCTCGAGTGCCCCATCAGCAGGTTCTCCGCCGCGTGCCGGGCCGACTCGACGGCGTTGATCCAGTGCTCGACCCGCCGCGGGGTCTCGTCGAAACGCAGGTTCGGCCAGCGCGCGATGTCACCGGCGATGACGACGTCGGAGGCGCCCTCGGCGAACAGCTTCGAGTCGCAGAGCACGCCGTCGCTGATGTCGAGGCCGGAGCCGCGCATCCAGTCGACCGACGGGACGCTGCCGATGGCGAGCACGACGACGCTGGCGACCAGCAGCTGGTTGTTCGTCAGGTGCAGCCCGACGGTGTCCTTCGTGCTGATCCAGTGCCGCACTTCGCTCTTCATCGCCAGTTTCGCGCGGTGCTCGTGGTGCGCCTCGACGATGCCGCTGGAGACGCGGTCGCCGAAGCGGTGCAGCGGCGCCTTCGCGTGGCCGACGAGCGTGACGTCGCGGCCGATGTGCCGCATGCTCGCCGCGAACTCGTTGCCGATCAGGCCGGCACCGATCACGACGGCCGGCTTCTTGCTGGCGTGCAGGCAGCGCCGCACCGCCATCGAGTCCTCGACCGTGCGCAGGATCCGCACGCGCGGGTCGTGCCGCGGCGCGCCGGGCAGGTGCCGCGGGTAGACGCCGGTCGCGGCGATCAGGCCGTCGTACCAGAGGGATTCGCCGCCGGGCAGGTGCACGACCCGCTCGGTGGTGTCCAGGTGCGTGACGCGCGCGCCGAGGCGCCAGTGCACGTCGAGGTCCGGCAGGTAGTGCGAAAGGCCCACGTCGCTGGGCCGTTCGGTCCCCATCACCAGCGCCTTGGAGATCATCGGCCGGTGGTAGGGGCGCCGCGCCTCGTCGCCGATGAGCACGATCTCGCCGTCGAAGTTCAGTTCCCGCAGTCGTTCCGCGGCGCGCAACCCTGCGACACCCGCGCCGACGATGACGATCCGGTCGCCGTCAGCCATCCAGGTCCCCTCTCATCACGACCGCCTGCATCGGGCAGCAGCGGGCGGCCATCTTCGCCTGTTCCAAGGTGGTTTCGTCCAGCAGCCGCGTGTGGAAGCGCAGCCTGCCGTCCTGGCCGAGGTCGAACACGTCCGGCGCCTCCATGGCGCAGATGCCGTAGAGCTCGCACCGGTCGTTGTCGACGCTGATCCGGGGGCCACCCCCGAAGCGGAGCGGCATGTCAGACCACCTGCTCTTCGACGAGACCGATCCGCTCCAGCGTGCGGGCCGGCATGAACCGCAGCAGCGACACCGTGACCGCCGGGACGAGCAGCGTGATGCCGCCCAGCCAGGTCACCGAGAGGTGGCCGTTGGCGATGGCGCCGAACCAGGAGTGGATCGCGATGAGCGCCACCGCCGGGTACGCGCAGCGGTGCAGCCACAGCCAGCGCCGGTAGGAGGTGAAGCGCTGGAGGCCCGCGGTGACGAAGATGGCCACCATCACCTCGAAGCCGACGATGCCCGCGATGTGCCGGGCCTCCTGGCCGGAGCTGAACGGGATGAACATGTAGGAGAAGCTGTACGGGGCGATCGTCAGGTAGGTGAAGCCGAGGGCGTGCACCGCGCCGAAGATCAGCGTCGCGGTCGCGAGCACCATGTGTGTGCTGCGCAGGCCCTTCCGGCCGGTGACCGACCGGATCCACCCCGTCGCGGTGAGCACGCCCCAGGTGAGCGTCAGCATCGTCGCGGCGTAGGACGTCCGGGCGGCGAACGCGGCGAGGCCGCGGGCCGCCGGGTCGGTCTTCGGCTGGAACTGCTGGGTGAGGAAGAGCGTCGCGTCGTGCCAGGTCTCAACCATGGCTGCCCCCCGGTCTGACGGTGGCCGGCCGGCGCGTGGCGCGGCCGCGGTTGCCCTTGATCTGGCGCAGCACGTAGAACAGCCCGCCGCCGACCAGCAGGAACAGCGCGCCCACCACGGCGATCTGGGACGTGTCGAGGCCGAGCGCGGCACCGGCCGGCGCCGCGGTGGTGGAGACGACCGGCGTGGGCAGCGCGTCGAAGTCGACGACTCCGGTGCTTTCGAGCATGGTCATGTGCCGCATGACGGCCTGGTTGCCGACCGTGGCGAACGCCCGCACGTCGTCGTTGCGGGTGCCGGCGCGCAGCTGCGCGAGGATGGCGAACACCTGGCCGTGCGCCGCGCGCAGCCGGTTGGCGAAGACGCGGTCGAAGGCCGGGCCGGGGGCCGCGTTCATCTCTTCGAGCAGCCAGCCGCGCTGCTCGTCGGAGGGCTGGTCGGGGACCGGCGAGTTGAGCTTCTGCGACAGCGCGCGCGTCGCGACGTCCAGCCGGCCGTGGTCCATCATGATCGCGAAGCCGACCGCCTGGACCTTCGGGCTGCCCTTCTCCATCGCCATCATGCCCGAGGGCATCTCCCAGAGCCCGGCTTGGCGGACCTTGGTCAGCAGCACGGCGTCTTCGGGGGAGACGGCGGTGGTCTGGGCGATCGAGGCCGGGGACACCGCCGCGAGCAGCGTCAGCACCGCGACCAGCACGAACAGGATCCGGACCAGCGGGCGGGAGCGCTCGAGCGGGGACGGTGGGGTGAGCTCCAGCCCCGCGAGCTCAGAGGCCGAAAGCATTTTCCCTCCACTGGTCCTGGGTCAGGGTGATCTTCTTGCCGTCCGGCGCGATGGGGTACCAGGCCTGGTCGGCGCCCTGGCCGGAGGTGTCGGCCGGTTCGCTGTCGCCGGTGAAGTGGTACAGCGGCCAGCCCGCCAGGGTGACCTGCTGGGTGCCGTCGTCGCGGGTGATCTGGCCGAGCAGCGACCGGTCGACGTCGATCGGCGCGGGACCGCCGGCCTTGACCGGGATCCACTTCGCGGCGCAGGCGTCGGTGCAGTTCGAGCGGGACGGGTCGGTCGTGTCGCGGTCGTAGCGGTAGATCGTGTACCCGGTGCCGTCGACGAGCATGAGCCCGAGGTCGAACGTCTTCGCGGCCCTGAGCTGGCTCTTCGCCGGATCGTTCGGGTTGGCGGTGATCGGCTGCGGCATCGCGAGGGTCATCGGGGCCTGCATCCCGGGCATCTGCATACCGGCGCCGGCGTACCCGCCACCGGTGGTGGCCGCGCCGGCGGTACAGGCGGTGAGCAGGGCGAGTGCGGTGAGGCACACGGCGGCGGGGACCACCGTTCGGGGAATGCGTATCACTGCTCCTCCGTGGGCATGACTACGCGCAGTTGCCTGGGGTGAGGCGGAAATGCGCGCGAAGGATCCACAGTGGACATTCGGTCCGGAGTGGATGCGGAGCGTTGCGGGGGACAACGCCTTGTCGGGGTCTTCGGTAGGGGATACGGACACGGTCCGGAAACGGTTCAAAAAAGTTTCGGGACCGTTTGGTACTGGACGTAGGCCCTTCGGAGCACCAGGATGTCCCGCGTGGGACGGCACACTCGAGCGCTGAGACCCGTTCAAGATCAGGAAGTCGTTGTCGAGCCCAACGACGCCCATGACGATCTGGCGAAGGCGCTGTACCAGGAGTTCGGCGGGTCCCTCATGGCGTTCGCGCTGCGGCTGACCGGCCACGACCGGCAGTGGGCCGAAGACGTCGTGCAGGAGACCCTGATCAAGGCGTGGCGGAACGCGGACAAGCTCGACCGCCAGCCGGAGATGCTGCGCGCGTGGCTGTTCACGGTCGCCCGGCGCATCGTGATCGACGGCTGGCGCAGCCGGAGTGTGCGGCCCCAGGAGCTCGAAGAGATCGAATCCGACGCGATCGCGGTGTCCGACGAATCGGACCGGACGCTCGCCGCGATGATCGTTTACGAGGCGCTGCAGGGCCTTTCGCCCGAGCAGCGGGAGGCCATCCAGCAGACCTACCTGCGCGATCGCACCGTGAACGAGGTCGCGGCGACGCTCGGCGTGCCCCCGGGCACGATCAAGTCCCGCATCCACCACGCCGTCCGCGCGCTGCGCCGCGCGTTGCGTGAGCGGGGGTGAACCGAGGGTGGCCGGGTCCGCACACACCGATGTAGCCGCGTACGTGCTCGGCGTCCTCAGCGAGGCCGAGAACACCCAGTTCGAAGCCCACCTCATGAACTGCCCGCACTGCCAGCTCGACCTGATCGAGCTCTACCAGCTGCCGGACGTGCTCGACCTCGTGAAGCGCAGCTGGCCGGAGCCCCCGATGCCCGCGCCGAGCCCGCGCACCCTCGCCCCCGGGCCCCGGGTGCTGCGCGGCCTGATGGAAGAGGCCGCGGTGAAGCGGCGCCGCCGCAAGCGCCTCGGCCTGCTCGCCGGCGCCGCGGCCGCCGCCCTCGTCGTGGCCGGCCCGCTGGTGACCCTCGCGGTCCGGCCGGCCGACGCCGTCCCGCCCGCCTCCCTCGCCGCGCCGAGCAGCAAGCAGGCGCCGCCGGCGACGAGCGTCCTGGCGACGTCCGTCCCGCCGCCGTCTTCGGGCACGCCGAGCCAGCCCGGCGGCGGGCAGACCTACGGCCGCGGCAGCGGCGGGTCCGCCGTCAGCGCGGTCGTCTCGGTGTCCTCCGTGGAGTGGGGCAGCCGCGTCGACCTCGAGCTGCGCGGCATCGTCGGGCCGATGAAGTGCCAGCTGGTCGCCGTCTCGACGACTGGCGACGACCGCGTGGTGTCCGGCTGGTCGGTGCCGCCCAAGGGGTTCGGCATCCCGGGCTCGCCGGAGCCGTTGCGGCTGCAGGGATCGGTGTCCCTGGCCGTGGACCAGATCGGCCGCTTCGAAGTCCGCGGCGACGACGGCACGGTCCTCGTCGTCGTGCAGCGCTGAGCGTTCTGCCGCAGCTTCTCGTGAGTGGTTAGGGCGGTTCGCGACCGTCTTTTGCGGCGGCCTGGTTGAACCTTTTTCCGGGGCAGAACCGTGTGACCTGCATGAACCAGATCCGGTTGCGTTCCGCCAGATAACGAAAAGATAACGGGCCGGTCGCTTTTGAACCTCGCCGCGCTCGCGTCCGTATCCCCCAATGCATCCCCCGATGCGTCCCGACAAGCCGGAACCGCAGCATCCCCCGAGGGTTCCGTGCGATCTCGACCTCAACCAACGGTAGTTCTTGCCCGGGCCGCCGCGCTGTTCGGCGTGCCCGGAAAAACGAACGAGGTGAACTAGTCTATGGCCCGGAACCATTCTCGGTCCCCCGTGACGGGCAAGCATCGCGTGGCCCGTCGTACCAAGATCGCGATGGGCGCGATCGGCCTGGCGATCGCCGTCGGCGCACTCGCCGTCGCGGTCACCACGGGCCGCACGGGCGAGGCCAGCGCGGACCCCGCGGACCCGTCGTTCTTCATCGACATCACCAAGGTTCCCGCGGGCAACAACGTCAACGCGGCCTTGAAGAAGAAGGGCGCGCAGGGTTCCTTCACCGTCGACTGTGGAACGAACGCGGACGGCGCGCACCACAACCCGGACAACTTCATCGCGCAGCCCGGGATCAAGAACGGCGCCCAGCACCTGCACGACTACGTCGGCAACGTGACCACGGACGCCGATTCGAGCCTCAAGAGCCTCCTGGCCGGCGGCACCACCTGCAAGAACGGTGACCAGTCGGCCTACTTCTGGCCCGTCATCCGCATCGACCGCGCGGACAACGCGGCCGCGGCGAGCAAGAACCAGCAGGCCCAGCAGGCTCAGCAGGGCAAGACCGGCGACGTCCAGCAGGACCAGAGCGCCAAGGACGCGCAGGCCGCGCAGGACGCCGGTCAGGGCCAGGACCAGAACGCGCAGAACCAGGACCAGAACGCGCAGGACCAGAACGCGCAGGGCCAGAACGCGCAGGACCAGAACGCGCAGGATCAGAACGGCCAGCAGCAGCGGCGCCGGAACACCGGGGGCGGCGCGGGCCGCGGCGGTGACCAGAACGCGCAGCAGCAGGACCAGCAGAACCAGCAGCAGGGCCAGGACCGCCGCCGGGGCGGGCAGAACGGCGGCCAGAACAACGGCGGCCAGAACAACAACAACGGCGGCAACCAGAACCAGAGCAGCAGCGCGGCGGCCGGCGGCGAGCTCGGCGGCGCGCAGGGTGCGAACGAAGAAGTCGGCGACAACGACGGCCAGATCGTCGAGCCGGAGTCCGCGACGCTGAAGTTCATCGGCGGTGGCGCGCAGAACGTCACCGCGATGCCGCTCGGGCTGAAGATCCTCTACGGTGACGCCAAGCAGAGCACCAACGGCCCGGCCAACGCCCGGCCCAGCTGGACCTGCACCGGGTTCGAGGACCGGCTGACCGACCTGTACCCGATCTGCCCGCAGGGCAGCAAGGTCGAGCGCATCCACGCCTTCCCGAACTGCTGGGACGGCAAGAACACCGACAGTGCCAACCACCGCACGCACATCGTGTTCGCGAACCAGCAGGGCAAGTGCCCGCAGGGCTTCAAGAACGTGCCGCAGCTTCAGGTGACGCTGGTCTACGACATCCCGCAGGACGTCCAGCAAAAGGGTCAGTACAAAGTGGACGCCTTCGCCCAGGAGAAGCACAACCCGCGGTCCGACCACGACGACTTCGCGAACGTGATGAGCCGGAAGATCATGGGCCGCGTGGTCAACTGCATCAACTCCGGCAAGGCCTGCGCGGAATAACGCCTTTCGCCCCGGTCACTCCACGCCAGGAGGGAGAACGTCCGATGAACCGTGCTCGTCCGATCGCCGCCGCGGTGCCCGCCGTCGCCGGTCTCGCGCTGGTCGCGGCCTGCGGGACCAACCCGTACGCCACGCCCGGTGCGGTCCAGCCGCTGGGTGCTCGGCAGGAGGAGCTTTCGGCGAGCACGGTTCCGGCGTCCTCCGGGGCCGGCCGGGACCGGCTGGTGACGTCCACAGTGGAGGGTCTCGGCGCCGTCCTCGCCGACGCGGCCGGCCACACGCTCTACCGCTACGCCGACGACTCCGCGAACCCCTCGAAGACGTCCTGTGTGGACGCCTGCGCGGAGGCGTGGCCGCCGCTGATCTCCGGCTCGCCGGCGCTCGCCGCCGGGGTGGACCAGCGGCTCGTCGGCCTCGTCACCCGGCCCGACGGGAGCAAGCAGGTGACCGTTGCCGGCTGGCCGGTCTACCGGTACGCCAAGGACACCGGCTCCGGCGTCGCGCTCGGCCAGAACGTCGGCGCGAAGTGGGCGGCCATCACACCGGCGGGGGAGAAGGCGGGGCAGAGCGCGGACTCCGCCAAGACCATCGGCACCGCCGAGATCGGCGGCCTCGGCCCGGTGCTCACCGACCGCGCCGGCCGGACGCTCTACCTGTTCACCAAGGACGGCAAGGGTTCCGGAACGTCCACTTGCGACGGCGCCTGCGCGAAGACGTGGCCGCCGCTGCTCGTCGACGGCCGGATCACCGTCGCCCAGGACGTCGACACCGCCCTGATCGGACAGCTCACCCGCGCGGACGGCCGCAAGCAGGTCACCGTCGGCGGCTGGCCGGTCTACACCTACGCCGAGGACGGCGCGCCCGGCGAGGCGAACGGCCACGGCGTCGGGAACACCTGGTACGCCGTGGAACCCAACGGCTGCAAGGTCGACCCGTCACGCCGGCCCGGCAACGCCGTCGCGACGGCTTCGGCACCCGGCGGGTACTGACCCGCCCCACGAACCCCGGCCCGGCGGACACTTCCCTCCACCTCACCCCCCGAGTCCGCCGGGCCGGTTGCACCACCCGAAGAACCGCGGGACCCCCGTCCCGCGCCCCGAGCCCCGGCCCGGTGGACGTTTCCCTCCACCTCACCCCCAGTCCCCGGGCCGGGAGTCCTCACCCCACACCGATCCGGCGAAGCCGGGTCAGCGAAGGAGGAGACAGGCGGGAACCCCTTCCCGCCCGCGAGTTCCGGCCGGTGGACGTTCTTCCCTCCACCTCACCCCCTGAAGTCCACCGCGCCGGAACTCCTCCCTCCAATCACACGTGATGCCCCTCCAGACACGCGAGATGCCTCTCCGATCACGCGTGATGCCCCTCAGATCACGCGAGAAGCCCGCCCGGGCGAGCAAGGTCCGACCCCCAAGAGTCGAGAGCCGGCCTCTGACCATGCGAGCCCGCCGCCGAACACACGGATCCGCTTCGGACAACGCGGAGCCACCCGTGGTCACGCGAGTCCCACCGCCGATCACGTGGATCCGCTCGAGATCGCCGGATCACACAGCGCCACCGCGGTCACGCGAGATCCGCCCCGAACCTTCCCGGCCCGGCGGCCGCCCCTCGGTCACCGGGCCGGGCTGCTCCTCCCCGAAGACCCCGGTCCGGTGGATGCTTCCCTCCACCTCACCCCCCTCATCCCCCGGACCGGCCACGCCGCGGTCCCCGTGCTCCGGCACGGGGACCGCGGCCCAGAAGTCCAGCGGCACGCGGCCCGTGCCGCGCCCGGCGGCGTCGAGCAGGCGGCCCATCAGCTTGACGCTCCGCAGCGTCACCGCGCGGCCGGTGATCTCCAGCCACGGCAGCTTCGCCGCCAGCAGCGCCTCCACCGCCACCGTGTCGTGCTGCGAAGGCAGCCACAGCACCAGCATCAGGTTCGCCGCCCCGGTCAGCGCCGCGCACATGCGGACCTCCGGCAGCATCGCCAGCGACCGCGCGGTCGTCTCCAGCTTGTCGGGCGGCACGCGCAGCCAGAGCGTCACGGTCACCGGCGCGGGCGACACCGACCGCGCGATCTCGCACCGGACGCGGATCGCGCCGCGGGCCAGCAGCGCGTCCAGCCGGCGCCGGACGGTCGTCGCGCCGACGCCGAGCTCGAGCGCCAACGCCGCCGCCGACGCCCGCGCGTCCGCCCCGAGGGCCAGGATCAGCGCCCGGTCCGCGTCGTCGAACCGCAGCGGCGCACGGTTCTTCGCCGGCTTCACCGAAAGCGCCTCGCGCTGGCCCGGCGAGATCGCCCGGACCCGCCACCGGCTGCCCTCGGTGAACATCCGGGGCGAAAGGACCGTTCGCGCGCGCGTCACGCCGGGCACGGCAGCGACCCGGTCCAGGACGTGCGCGCCCAGCTCGCGCAGGGTCGGCGCGACGACGTGGGCGAGCAGGTCGCACGGCCCGGCCACGTACTCGACCGTGACCACGTGCGGGTCCGCGGCCAGCTCCTCCGCGACGCCCAAAGCCGAGCCCGGCTCGCAGTCGATCTCGACGAACGCCAGGGCCAGCTGCCCGGTCAGCTCGCCGCCGACGTACGCGGTCAGCCAGGCGTCCCCGCGCGCAACGAGCGTGTCCCACCGCCGGGCGGCGGTCACCGCGCTCAACCCGAGCGCGCGGCCGAGCGTCGACCACGACGCCCGCGGCGCCGCTTGCAGCGCGTCGACCAGTTTGAGGTCCTGCTCGGCCAACATGGTGGATTCTTCGCCCATCGGCCCTCGCAACGGTGGTTTCCGAACCTTTTCCCGGCCATTGTGCTCGACACTTGCATGATCTGCGGATGACCCTGCGATCCGACGCCGCCGCCCTGCTCGACGACCTGGTCGCCCTCCGCCGCGACCTGCACCGCATCCCGGAGATCGGCCTCCACCTGCCGCGCACCCAGGAGCGGGTCCTCGCGGCACTGGACGGCCTCGACCTCGAAGTCAGCCTCGGCAAGAACCTCTCGTCGATCACCGCCGTCCTGCGCGGCGGCAAGCCGGGCGGCACCGTGCTGCTGCGCGGCGACATGGACGCGCTCCCGGTGACCGAGGCGACCGGCGAGGAGTTCAGCTCGACGATCGACGGTGCCATGCACGCCTGCGGCCACGACCTGCACACCGCGGGGCTGGTCGGCGCGGCCCGGCTGCTCACCGCGCGCAAGGACGAGCTGCCCGGCGACGTCGTCTTCATGTTCCAGCCCGGCGAAGAAGGCTGCGACGGCGCGGGCCGCATGATCGAGGAGGGCGTGCTGACGGCGTCCGGCAAGCACGTCGACGCCGCCTACGGCCTGCACGTTTCCGCCGCGAGCTACGCGAAGGGCCAGTTCGTCGCGCGACCCGGGACGCTGATGGCGGCGTCGGGCGCGCTGGCCGTGCGGGTGCTGGGGGCGGGCGGCCACGGCTCGTCGCCGCACGACGCGCGCGACCCGATCCCGGCCGCCTGCGAGATGGTCACCGCGCTGCAGACGATGGTGACGCGCACCTTCGACGTCTTCGACCCGGTCGTCGTCACCGTCGGCATGTTCCACGCCGGCACGCGGCGCAACATCATCCCGGACGACGCGGCGTTCGAGGCGACGCTCCGCTCGTTCTCGCCGGAGGTCGCGGCCCGCGTCGGCGAGCGCGCGGTGCAGGTGTGCCAGGGCATCGCGGCCGCGCACGGCCTCGACGTCGAGGTCACCTACGAACCCGAGTACCCGGCGACGGTCAACGACGCCGGCGCGTACGAGTTCGTCGCCGACACCATCCGTGAGGTCTTCGGCGAGGAGCGGTTCACCGAGATGGCCGATCCGATCACCGGCTCGGAGGACTTTTCCCGGGTCCTGGACCGGGTTCCCGGCGCGTACCTCTTCCTCGGCGCGTGCCCGGCGGACCCGGACACCGCGGCCGACAACCACTCGCCGCGCGCCCGCTTCGACGACGGCGTGCTCGCCGACGGCGCGGCGCTGCTGGCCGAGCTCGCCGTCCGCCGCCTCGGGATCCTGGCGGGGTGACGCCGTGCGCAGCTACCACTGGCCGCCGCTGCTCCCCGTGCTCGCGCTGGTCCTGATGCCGTTCCTGCCGTTCGTCAACACGACCGGGCTGTGGCTCGGGCTGCCGCGGATGGTCGTCTGGGGTGCCTTCTGGTGCCTCATGTTCACCCCGGCGCTGCTGCTGTCCGAACGGCTCATGCGCGGGCAGGAGGACGACTCGTGATCCTCACCTTCACCCTCGCCGGCATCGTGCTGATCGGCGTGCTCGGCGTCGTCGGGCGCCGCAAGCCGGCCGCGGACCTGGCCGAGTGGACCGTCGGCGGCCGCCGCTTCGGCGCGCTGACCATGTGGTTCCTGCAGGCGGGGGAGGTGTTCACCACCTTCACCTTCCTCGGCATGGCGGGCCTCGCGTTCTCCGGCGGCGTCGCGGCGATGTACGCGCTGCCGTACGTGCCGATCGCCTACGTCGTGCTGTTCTTCCTCGCCAAGCGCCTCTGGACGATGGGCAAGGAGCGCGGCTACCTCACCCAGGGCGACTTCCTCGAGGACCGCTACTCCAGCCGGGCGCTCGGGACGTTGTCCGCGGTGCTCGGCGTCGTGTTCGTGCTGCCGTACCTGCAGCTGCAGATCACCGGGCTCGGGCTGATCGTCCGGCTCGTCACCGGCGACTCGGCGTCCGGGACGCTGAGCATGATCACCGGCAGCGTGCTCGTGGTCGCGTTCGTGCTGTGGGCCGGGCTGCGCGGCGTCGCGGCGACGTCCTACTTCAAGGACGGGATCATGCTGGTCGCGCTGGTGGTGCTGATCATCGCCGTGCCGACGCACTTCGCCGGCGGCATCGGGGGTGTGTTCCACAAGATCGAGCAGCTGCACCCGGAGAAGCTGATCGTCCACAGTGGAGCGAACGACCACGTCTGGTTCGTGACGAGCATGCTGGTCAGCGCGATCGGCGTCGGCCTGATGACGCTGCCGCACTCGTGGCCGGCGCTGATGTCCGCGCGCGACCCGAAGGTGCTGCGGCGCAACTACACCTGGATGCCGGTGTACGAGCTGTGCCTGCTGCTGCCGATGCTGATCGGCTTCGCGGCGATCATCGTGGTCCCCAAGGGAAGTGACCCGAACGGCGTATTGCTGACGCTGTCGAAGGACGCTTTGCCGCAGTGGGTGACGGGCGTCGTCGTGGTCGCCGCGACGGCCACCGCGATGGTCCCGGCGGCCGGGATCCTGATCGGCATCTCGTCACTGGTGGCGCGCAACATAGTCCGCGTCCGCAGTGGCCGCAAGCAGTTCTGGATCAACCACGGCACGGTTGTGCTCGCGAGTACCCTTGCCCTCGTGCTCGGCATCTTCCGGCCGGACCTGCTGGCCAACCTGCTGCTGCTCACCTATTCGGGCTCGGTCCAGTTGGCCCCGGCGAACCTGCTGGGCTTCCTGCGGCGCGTCCCGGTGGGCAAGGGCCCGGTGTTCGCCGGGCTGATCGCCGGCGAGCTCGTGGTCATCTGGCTGACCTTTGTGGACACCCACCTCGTCGGCACGGTCAACGTGGGACTGGTCGGGCTCGGCGTCAACGTCGTCGTGCTCGCGCTGGCCGCTTTGCTGCACCGGCGCACTTCTCTCGTGGAGGCGGCGTGACGCGCACGGTTTTCACCGGCGGCTCGGTGTTCGACGGCACCGGCTCGGAGCCGGCGGCGGCCGACGTCGTCGTCGAGCACGGCCGGATCGTCGACGTCGGCACCGGTCTGGACGGCGACGAGGGCGTCGACTGCGGCGGCACGGTGCTGCTGCCCGGGTTGTTCGACTGCCACGTGCACGTCACGGTCTCCGACATCGGGTTGCTGGCGCGCGTGCAGAAGCCGTTCTCCTACCAGTTCTACGAAGCCGCGCGGAACCTGTGGGCGACGCTCGGGCTGGGCATCACGACGGTGCGCGACGCGTCGGGCGCGGACCTCGGCATCAAGCAGGCGGTGGACGACGGGCTGATCCCGGGGCCGCGGTTGCAGATCTCGATCGGGCTGATCAGCCAGACCGGCGGCCACGGCGACGCGTGGAACCCGTCCGGCCTGTGCGTGCCGCTGCTGGTGCCGCACCCGGGCCGGCCGGACGCGACGGTCGACGGGCCGGACGAGATGCGCCGGGTGGCGAGGACGCTGCTGCGCGCGGGCGCGGACGTCCTGAAGGTGTGCACGACCGGGGGAGTGCTGTCGCCGCGCGACGACCCGCGGCACTCGCAGTTCACGCCGGAGGAGCTGGAGGTCCTGGTCACCGAGGCGGCGATGCAGGGGCGTCCGGTGATGGCGCACGCGCAGGGCTCGGCGGGCGTCAAGAACGCGGTCCGGGCGGGTGTCCGTTCGATCGAGCACGGCATCTACCTCGACGACGAGGCGATCGAGCTGATGCTGGGCCACGGGACGTGGCTGGTCCCGACGCTGATCGCCCCGGTGAACGTGGTGCGGGCGGCCGATGCCGGGGTGGATCTGCCGTCCGCGGTCGTCGCGAAGGCGCGGGAAGTGGTGGAGGTGCACCGGGACTCGGTGCGCCGCGCGTACGCGGCCGGGGTCCGGATCGCGATGGGCACGGACAGCGGCGTCGGCCCGCACGGGACCAACCTGGAGGAGCTGGCCCTGATGGCGGCGTGCGGCATGACCCAGGCGGACGTCCTGGAGGCGACGACGTCCTCGGCGGCGCGGCTGATGGGCCTGGACGGCGAGCTGGGCCGCATCGAGCCCGGGTTGCGGGCGGACCTCGTCGTGGTGGACGGGGACCCGTACGACTTCCCGGCCTTGGCGTCGAACATCCGGGAGGTGTGGAAGGACGGGGTCCGGGTGGTCTGACACCGTGCCGCGCGCGCGTGATCAGGAGGTCGACACGCGTGATCGGGGGGTCGACACGGTCAGAGGTCGGGGTTCAGCAGGTCTTTCAGGGCGGCCGCGAACTTGGCCGGGTTTCGTTGCGGGGCCAGGTGTGCGCCCGGCATCTCGGTGAACGGCAAGCCCAGCTCCAGGGCCAGGATCTTCGCCGGCTGGTAGTGGTAGCGGCCGCGGCTGCCCTCGCCCGCCACCGGGAAGATCTCCGTGCTCGCCCTGCGCAGCGCGCGCAGGTCCGGGAGGTAGTCGAAGAACTCCGTCAGCTCGCGGTCGAACAGGCGGATCCAGTCGGCTTCGTGCGGCAGCCGGAGGTTCGGCAGGTCGGGCAGGGCCGCGCCCGCGATCGCGTCGGCGAAGCGCGTCACCGCCGTCATCAGCTCGCCCGACCGGGCCAGCCGCACCTGCTCGGCGGCGGCTTCGAGCCAGCCGCCCGCGTCCGGCATCAGGTGCACCGCCGGGGGTTCGTGCGCGACGAGCGTGCGCACCCGGTCCGGGTACCGGGCGACGAGGTCGAGGCCGATCAGCGCGCCCGCGCTCGAGCCGAACACCAGGGCCGGGCCGTCGGTGGCGTGCTCGAGGACCGCCCGCGCGTCGTCCGCCTGGCGGGCGACCGTCACCGGGCCCGTGGTCGTGTCCGTGCTGCCGAAGTGGCCGCGGCGGTCGTACGTGACGACCGTGTAGCCGTCGTACAACTGCTTCGCCAGGGCGCGGTAGGAGTCACCCGACCCGGTGCCGCCCGCGATGAGCAGCAGCGCCGGCCCTTCGCCGCCGCGGCGGACGAGGAGCTCACCGTCCTCCACCGGGCAACGGCTTTCCGAGATCATGCCCCGAAGTCAAGCACAGCGGCCCGGAGCGGACGTGCGCGGGCGTCGCGGAACGCTGTCCGCACAAGGCTTTCAGACGCGCTCGATGATCGACGCCGTGGCGAGGGCGCCGCCCGCGCACATCGTCACCAGGGCCGTCGCGGCGTCGCGGCGTTCCAGCTCGTGCAACGCCGTCGTCAGCAGCCGGGCTCCGGTGCTGCCCACCGGGTGGCCCAGCGCGATCGCGCCGCCGTTGACGTTCACCCGCGATTCGTCCGGCGAAAGCGTCCGCTGCCAGGACAAAGCGACCGAAGCGAAGGCCTCGTTCACCTCGAACAGGTCCGGGTCGCCGATCGTCATGCCGGCCCGGGTGAGGACGCGCTCGGTCGCGCGGATCGGGCCGTCGAGGTGGTAGTACGGCTCCGCGCCGACCAGCGCCTGTGCCACGATCCGGGCCCGGGGACGCAGGCCGAGCGCCGCGGCCCGCTCGGCGTCCATCAGCAGCAGGGCCGCCGCGCCGTCGGAGATCTGGGACGACGTTCCCGCCGTGTGGATGCCGTCCTCGACCACCGGCTTCAGCCGTGCCAGGCCTTCGACCGTCGTCTCGCGGAGGCCCTGGTCGCGGCCGACCAGGCGGGTCTCGCCGGTCGGCGAGCCGTCTTCGGCGAGGACCGGGGCCTTCACCGGCACCACTTCGCGGTCGAAATGTCCCGCTTCCCACGCGGCCGCGGCCTTCTGCTGGGACCGGGCGCCGAACGCGTCGACGTCCGCGCGCGTCAGGCCCCGCCGGGCGGCGATCCGCTCGGCCGCGCCGTACTGGTTGGGCAGGTCGATCGACCACGACGACGGCCGCGGCGAGCCGGCGCCGCGGTTCGTCCCCAGCGGCACCCGGGTCATCGCCTCGACCCCGCACGCGACGCCGACCTCGATCGCGTCCGCCGCGATCAGGCCGGCGATCAGGTGGGTCGCCTGCTGCGCCGAGCCGCACTGGGCGTCGATCGTCGTCGCCCCGGCCGTCTCCGGGAGGCCCGCGTGCAGCCACGCCGTGCGCGTGACGTTGTTGGACTGCTCGCCCGCCTGCGTGACGCAGCCGCCGATCAGCTGCTCGACCAGCTCGGGGTCGACGCCGGCGCGGTCGAGCAGGGCGACCTGCGCGGCACCCAGCAGTTCGGCCGCGTGCAGGCCGGCGAGCAGCCCGCCCCGCTTGCCGATCGGGGTCCGCACGGCTTCGACGATGACCGGCACGCCCATGTCGTCCCTTTCGTCGGGAAGTACTGTCCAGTGACCCAAAAACTAGAACAAGTTATCGTTTGAAGCAAGCGGCCGCAGGATCGGCGCGATCTTGATCTTCTGCGAGTGAGCGCTCGCTCACCTGGCCTCATCGGTCAAGTTAACGGGTTTCACTAAACGGTCTTCCGCAAGTTAACACCGTATGCTCTAATCGGGTTAGAACGTGTTTCAAAGGCGAACCGTGGGAGGCAACGTGGCCGCTCCGCTCATCCCCGCCGGGTTCGACTTCACGGACCCGGACCTCTACGCCCAACGCCTGCCGGTCGACGAGTTCGCCGAGCTCCGGCGGACGGCCCCCGTGTGGTGGAACCCCCAGAAGCACAACACCGCGGGGTTCCGCGACGACGGCTACTGGGTCGTCTCGCGCCACGCGGACGTCAAGGAGGTGTCGCGCGACAGCACGCTGTACTCGTCCAGCGAGAAGACCGCCATCATCCGCTTCGACGAGAGCATGACCGAGGACAACCTCAACGCGAACCGGCTCGTCCTGCTCAACATGGACGCCCCGCAGCACACGAAGCTGCGGCGGATCGTGTCGAAGGGCTTCACCCCGCGGTCGATCGCGCGGCTCGAGGACACCCTGCGCGACCGCGCGGAGCGGATCGTCCACGAGGCCCGCAAGAAGGGTTCCGGCGACTTCGTCACCGACGTCGCCTGCGAGCTGCCGCTGCAGGCGATCGCCGAGCTGATCGGCATCCCGCAGGAGGACCGGCTCAAGATCTTCGACTGGTCCAACCAGATGGTCGCCTACGACGACCCGGAGTACGAAGTCGAGCCCCTCGAGGCGTCGACGCAGCTCATCGGCTACGCCTGGAACATGGCCGAAGACCGGCGCAAGTGCCCGATGGACGACATCGTCACGAAGCTGATCCAGGCCGACGTCGACGGCGAAGCGCTCGGCTCCGACGAGTTCGGCTTCTTCGTCATCCTCCTCGCCGTCGCCGGCAACGAGACCACGCGCAACGCCATCACCCACGGCATGAAGGCGTTCCTCGACCACCCGGGCGAGTGGGAGCTCTACAAGGACCAGCGGCCCAAGACCGCGCCCGACGAGATCGTCCGCTGGGCCACCCCGGTCGTCGCCTTCCAGCGCACCGCCACCCGCGACACCGAACTGGGCGGCGCGCACATCCGCAAGGGCGACCGGGTCGGGATGTTCTACAGCTCCGCCAACTTCGACCACGAGGTGTTCGAGGACCCGGAGAAGTTCGACATCCTCCGCGAGGACAACCCGCACGTGGGCTTCGGCGGCACCGGTTCGCACTACTGCATCGGCGCGAACCTGGCCCGCCTGGAGATCGACCTGATCTTCAACGCGATCGCCGACGTGATGCCCGGCATCACCGAAGCCGCGTCGCCGGTGCGGCTGCGGTCCAGCTGGCTCAACGGCATCAAGCACTACCCGGTGCGGTACGCCTGAGGAAGTCCAGGACGCGCCGCTCCGTGAGCCCGGCGGCCGCCTCGTCGAAGTCGGGGCCGGCCGGGTCGGTGAAGAAGTGGCCGGTGCCCGGGTAGGTGAAGACCCGGGCATCGGCGCCCAGCCGGGCCGCGGCTTCGCGCCACGCCGCGACCTGCGCCGGAGGCGCGATCGGGTCGGGGTCCGCGACGTGCACCTCGACCGGCAGGCCCGCGCGGGCCGTGGCGGGCAGCGCGCCCACGGCGTGCAGCAGCAGGACGCCCGCGGTGCTCGGACGCCCGGGCAGCACCTCCTGGACCACGCCCGTCCCCATCGACACGCCGGCGAGCACCGTCTCCGCGGGCAGTGCGCGCACGGCTTCTTCGGCGCGCCGCACGATCGTGGCCCAGCCGACGCGGTCCTTCAGCGCGAAGCCTTCTTCCAGCGTCGACGCCGTCCGGCCGGCGTAGAGGTCCGGGGTGGTGACGCGGTGCCCGGCGGCCCGCAGCCGGCCGGCGAGACCGTGTTCGACGGGCCGCAGCCCGAGCACGGAGTGGAACACCACGACATCGGTCATCCGGCGATTCTGCCCGAGGGTGACATCATGAGGCGATGGCCCCGCGAGCGACCGTCGACGTCGAGTTCTCCGTGCACGTCACCGAACCCGGGCGTGCCGCGATTTCCGTCGCCGCGGCCCACGCCGACACCGAAGAGCTGACGGTTTCCTGGCACGGCGAGAGCGAGCCCGTCGAGTTCGAGCACGGGACGCGCGCCGAGGTCTTCCGGCTGCCGAAGGGCGAACACCGCGTCACCTACCACGCCGAACGCGCGCTGACCGACGCCGAACCCGAGCCCGTCACGCTCGCCGAGGCCGCCGTGTTCACCCGGCCGAGCCGGTACTGCCCGGCCGACCGGATCGCCGGCCTGGTGCCACCGCAGCTGTTCAAGCTGAAGGACACCAGGGCGCGGGTGGAGGCGATCGTCCGGCACGTCCACGAGCGACTGTCCTATGTGGTCGGTGCGAGCCGGCCGGCCGACGACGCGATCGACACCTTGCTGGCCGGGGAGGGCGTCTGCCGCGACTTCGCGCACGTCTGCATCACGTTGTGCCGGTTCCTCGACATCCCCGCGCGCTACGTCGGCGTCTACGCGCCCGGACTGTCCCCGATGGACTTCCACGCCGTCTTCGAGGCCGGCGTCGACGGCCACTGGTACGTCTTCGACGCGACGCGCCTGGCGCCGCGCCAGACGATGCTCCGCATCTCCACCGGCCGCGACGCCGCGGACACCGCGTTCCTCTCCACCCTGGGCTGCGAGCTCGACTTCCTGGGCAGCACGGTGTTCGCGACGACGGACGCCGCCCTTCCGGCGGACGACGGCACCGGGCTCGTCGTCCTCGGCTGAGGGCCGACCGCGTGTTGCCTGCGCGAAGTGGCCTCCGGCTGGGTAAACAGAGTCCGTGAAGAGTTCCCCCAAGGCCCCGGGCCCCTGGGCCCGGGCGCGCGCCCGGTACCGGTGGCTGGACCACATCGCCCGCGCCGCCGACCGCTACATCGAGGCCGGCGGCTACCACTACATCGCCTCCATCACCTACTTCAGCCTGCTCTCGCTGGTGCCGCTGCTGATGGTCGCGTCGTCGGTCGCGGGGTTCGTGCTGGCCAGCCAGCCGCACCTGCTCGACACGCTCGTGCACGCGATCGTGTCCACGCTGCCCGGCGGGCTCGGCGGCAAGGCCACCGACCTGCTCACCGGGTTCGTCAAGCAGCGCACGAGTGTCGGGGCGTTCGGGCTGGTCATCGGCCTCTACTCGGGCTGGAACTGGATGAACGCGCTGCGGGACTCGCTGACGGCGATGTGGGGCCAGAACCGCTCCGACCAGCCCCTGCTGCGGCTCATCGCCGTCGACCTGCTCGCCTTGGTCGGGCTCACGGCGGCGCTGCTGGTGTCCTTCACGCTCACCATCTCCGGCACCGCGCTCGGCAGCTACCTGCTGCGGCTCGCGGGCCTCGACGACACGAGCTGGGGGCACCAGCTCGTCTCGGCGTCGTCGGTGCCGCTGTCGCTGGCCGCCGACTGGCTGGTGTTCCTGTGGGTGCTGACGCGGCTGCCGCGGCAGAAGGTGGGCGTGCGCAGCGCGGTGCGCGGCGCGATCGCCCTGGCCGTCGGGTTCGAGGTGCTCAAGCTCGCCGGTGGCTTCTACCTGCGGCTGATCGGCGACTCGCCGACCGGCATCGCGTTCGGCTCGGTCATCGGCCTGATCTTCTTCATCTCGCTGGTGGCGCGGCTGCTCGTCTACGTCACGGCGTGGACGGCGACGGGCTCGGACGCGCCGCCGAGGCCGGTCCAGCCGCCGGCGCCGGTCGTGCTCAAGCCCGTGGTCGTCGTGGACCCGCCGGTCGCGGTGCCGGCCACGGTCGGCGTCCTGACCGGCGTGCTGGGGACGCTGCTCGCGCTCAAGTGGCGACGTTCGCGAGACTGACTGTGCTGTCCGTTCCCCCTCCGGCGGCAGTCACGGCGGAAAGGGGCGGCTTGCGCTGATCGCTTGCGGCTCGTGTCCGCCTGCTTCCGGCCGGCTGGGGAACAGCCGGTCCAGCTGGTGGTCGATGAGGGCGATCGCAGCCTCCGGCGTGCGCTGGCCCAGGATGATGCTCGTCTGCAGGCCGTCGACGCTCGAGAGCAGCAGCTCGGCCTCCGGCATCAGCTCGAGGTCGTGGGGGACTTCGCCGCGTTCGCGGCCCCAGGCCAGCAGGTCCGCGGTCAGGCGTTCCAGCTCCGGCGGCGCGGCCTTGAACGCCGACGCCAGCCCGGCGTCCGAAAGGGACCGGACGAAGTAGGCCAGGTGCACGAGGTAGCGCGTGCGGCGCTCGTCGTCCACCGGCAGCATCCCGACGAGCATCGCGCGCAGGATCTCCCGCGGGGTCGCGTCCTCCTCCGGGCCGAGGCCCGTGCGGATGCTCTCCCCGGCGTCGGCGTTGAGGATCTCGAGCGCGCCGAGCAGCAGGTCGTCACGCGTGCCGAAGTAGTACTGGACGAGCCGCAGCGACACGCCCGCCTCGGCCGCGACCTTGCGCAGCGAGACGTCTTCCAGCCCGCGCGCGCTCGCGATCCGCCAGACCGCTTCGGCGATCTGGCGGCGGCGCTGCTCGTGGTCGGCGAGTCTCGGCATGGTGGGTCGAGCGTATCAACGCGGCTTGTGCGCGCCGACCACCCACATCGAGAAGTACTGCGACCCGCCGCCGTAGGCGTGCCCGACCGCGATCCGCGCGCCGTCGACCTGGTAGTCCCCGGCGCGGCCCATGACCTGCTTCGCCGCTTCGGAGAAGCGGAGCATGCCGGACGCGCCGATCGGGTTGGACGAGAGCACCCCGCCGGACGGGTTGACCGGCAGCTGCCCGCCGATCGCCGTCTCACCGGCTTCGGTGACCTTCCAGCCTTCGCCTTCGGGCGCGAAGCCCAGGTTCTCCAGCCACATCGGCTCGAACCACGAGAACGGCACGTAGATCTCGGCGACGTCCACTTCGGACAACGGGTCCTCGATCCCGGCCTCGGCCCACAGCGCGGCCGCGGCGTCGCGCCCGGCCTGCGGGTTGACCTGGTCGCGGCCCGCGAACGTCGTCGGCTCGGTGCGCATGGCCGTCGCGTGGATCCAGGCGGCGCCGCCCTCGACGGCGTCCCCGGCGGCCTCGTCGCCGAGCACCATCGCGCACGCGCCGTCGGACGACGGGCACGTCTCGTCGTAGCGGATCGGGTCCCACAGCATCTGCGACTTCTGCACCGACTCGACGGTGATGTCGGCCTGCTGCAGGTGCGCGAACGGGTTCAGGGCGCCGTTGCGGCGGTCCTTCGCCGCGACGATCGCGCCGACGTGCTCGGGCGCGCCCGAGCGGCGGATGTAGGAACGCACGTGCGGCGCGAAATAGCCGCCGGCGCCCGCGCCGACCGGCATCTGGAACGGCGGCAGGATCGACAGGCCCCACATCGCGTTCGACTCGGACTGCTTTTCGTAGGCCACGGTGAGCACGCGGCGGTGCACGCCGGACTGGATCAACGACGCGGCGACCAGCGCCGTCGAGCCGCCGACCGAACCGGCGGTGTGCACGCGCAGCAACGGCTTCCCGTTCGCGCCCAAGGAGTCGGCGAGGAACAGCTCGGGCATCATCACGCCCTCGAACAGGTCCGGCGCCTTGCCGAGCACGACGGCGTCGATGTCGGCCCAGCCGACCTGGGCGTCGGCCATCGCGCGGTCGATCGCCTCGCGCAGCAGGCCCGGCATCGAGACGTCCTGCCGCTTGGCGCGGTGGTGCGTCTGGCCGGTGCCGAGCACGGCGGTGAGCTGCTTGGTCATCGGGCCTCCAGCACGGTCACCAGGTTCTGTTGCAGGGCCGGGCCGCTCGTCGCGTGCGCCACGGCCTTGCGGGATTCGCCGCTGTGGATCCGGGCCGCCGCTTCGCCGATGCGGGCGAGACCGGCGGAGAACATCGGGTTCGCGGCCAGCGCACCGCCCGACGGGTTGATCTTGACGTCGTCGTCGAGCTTCAGGGCCGTGCGCAGGATCAGCTCCTGGTGCGTGAACGGCGCGTGCAGCTCGGCGAGGTCGGCGCCGTCGAGGTCGAGGGACCGCGCGGCGATTTCGGTGGACGGGCTGCGGGTCAGGTCGCGGGCGCCGAGCACGGGGGAGTCGACGCGGTGCTCGATGCCGCCGATCACCGCCGGGTGGTCCACGATGTCCTTCGCGCGTTCCACAGTGGACAGGACGATGACCGCGGCGCCGTCGGTGATCGGCGCGATGTCGTGCCGGCGCAGTGGGTCCGCGTAGTACGGCGCGTCGAGGAGTTCGGCGACGTCCTGGCCGGTGCCGCGCGCGGCCACCTCGGCCAGGTCCTTTTCGGACCAGAGCCCGGCTTCGAGCCCCATGCGTGCCTGGATCCCGGCGATCGACACCGAGTCGGGCCACAGCGGCGTGACGACGTACGGGTCGAGTTGCAGGGCGAGCACCCGGCGCAGCTGGCCGGCGCTGGACTTGCCGAAGCCGTAGACGAGCGCGGTCTCGACCTCGCCCATCTTGATCTTCAGCCAGGCCTCGTAGAGCGCCCAGGCGGCGTCCATCTCGACGTGCGACTCGTGGATCGGCGGGAACGCGCCGATCGCGTCGACGGCGGCGATGAAGGAGAACGCGCGCCCGGCGAGGTAGTCCGACGAGCCGGAGCACCAGAAGCCGATGTCCTGTTTGGACAGACCGGTCTTTTCGAAGACTTCGGCGAAGATCGGGACGAGCATCTCCACGCCGTTGGTGGTGCCCTCGGTCTCCCGGACGTTGGGCGCCTTGGCGAAGCCCGCGATGGCGACGTCTGGCATCAGGACCTCACAGGTGGTGGGCGAAGGTTTCGTAGGCCGCGTCCGGCTCGCCGGTCGGCTCGAAGTGGCTGATGTTCTCCAGCGACGTCCACCACTCGTCGCGGGGTTTCCAGGCGGCGCGCACGCGCATGCCCATCTTGACGTCCTGGGCGTCGCAGCCGAGGACGAGGTGGAGGAAGGCGATGTCGGCGCCGTCGAGCAGGATGTACGCGGCCACGTACGGCGGCTTGAGGCGCTGGCCGAGGAACGGGACGTTGACGATGCAGAACGTCGTCACGATCCCGGTGTCGGGGAGTTCGACCTCGTCGGTCGTGGGAACGCCGTCGGTCGGGCACGCGCCGCGCGGCGGGATGTAGACCTTCTCGCACTTCGGGCACCGCTGGCCGATGAGCTTGCCTTCGGCGAGCCCGCGCAGGTAGCGGCTCTCCTCGGGGGAGGCGGAGTGCATGTACTTCAGGTGCACGGGCGTGATGACGACGCTGACCGGAGCACCCTCTTCGCGCTCGGCGACCGGGGGAGCGGGCTCGGTCGGCGTGGTGTCCCCGGCGTCGGCGGGGAGGAAGTAGGCGATGTCGCGGATGTGCCCGACGGCCTCGTCGGCCCACTTCACGCGGACCCGCTGTCCACTGTGGATCTTGTCGGGACGGCCGGCGTCGACGGCGTGCAGCATGGCGGTGTCGGCGCCGTCGAGCTTGACCAGCGCCCAGGCGAAGGGCCGGTTCAACGGCTGGCCGTCGAGCGGCTCCGGGCACCACGACCACGAGACGACCGTGCCCTCGTCGGCCACCGGCACGAACTCGCTGAGCTGTTCGGCGGTCACGGGGTCGTACTCGACCGGCGGGACGTGCACCCGCCCGTCACTGCCGCGGATGCCTTCGATGCGGTGCTCCCGCAGCGCGTTCACGAACCGCCCCAGAACGGGCCCGGTGGAGCGCGTGTAGTCGAAGCCGACGTTGAGCGGTGCCGCCAGTGGTGTCTCGGTCACGCCCTTGAGTGAAACATGTTCTCGTTCTGGCGGCAAGATCCAGCCTCGGCCCCCTGAAACACGTTCTAAATTTGATCGTGCGCAAAGGGGCATCACGCGTGATTGGGCGGGCATCACGCGTGATTGGCGGGGCATCGCCCTAATGCCCCGCCAGTCACACGTGATGCCCCTCCAGTCACGCGTGATGCCTCTCGGGTCACGCGTGATGCCGGTCAGCGGCCGCGGAACTCCGGCTTGCGCTTCTCGCTGAACGCGCGGGGGCCTTCCTTCGCGTCTTCCGAGGCGAAGACTTCGATGCCGTACTGCGAGTCCAGCTTGAAGGCTTCCTCCTCGTGGAGGCCTTCGGTGTCGCGGATCGTGCGGAGGATGGCGCGGACGGCGACCGGGCCGTTCGCGTTCACCAGCTCGGCCAGCTCGAGCGCGCGGGAGAGGGCCTGGCCGTCCGGGACGACGTGGCCGATCAGGCCGATGGCCAGGGCTTCGTCGGCCGAGAGGTGACGGCCGGTGAGCAGGATGTCCGCCGCGATCGTGTACGGGATCTGACGCGGCAGCCGTACGGCCGAACCGCCCATCGGGAACAATCCCCACCGGGCCTCCGACACGCCGAAGCGGGCCGACGTGCCCGCCACCCGGATGTCCGTGCCCTGCAGGATCTCCGTCCCGCCCGCGATCGCCGGGCCCTCGACCGCCGCGATCAACGGCTTCGTCAGGCGACGTCCCTTCAGCAGTCCCGGGATGTGCGAAGGGTCGAACTTCCCGGCGTCGAAGGCCGCCGACGGCGAGTTCCGCGACATCGACTTCAGGTCCGCGCCCGCGCAGAACGCGCCGCCGGCCCCGGTGAGGACGCAGCTGCGGATCGAGTCGTCCGAGTCCACCCGGTCCCACGCCGAGACCATGATCGACATCATCTCGCCGGTGATCGCGTTGCGGGCCTCGGGCCGGTTCATCGTGACGACGAGGGTCTGCCCCTCCTGCGAAACCAGCGCGTGCGGTTCACCCACGTCAGTCCTCCTGAAGCAGCAGTGCCATTGCCCAGAACGATAACATGTTCTACTTTGAGGGCGTGGCACTCAACATCGCGGATCTTCTGGAGCACGCCGTCGACGCCGTGCCGGAGCGCGTCGCGGTCGTGTGCGGCGACCGGCGAGTCACCTTCGCCGAACTGGAGGCGCGGGCCAACCGGCTCGCCCACCACCTCGCCGCGCACGGCGTGGGACGCGGGTCCCACATCGGGGTCTATTCCCGCAACTCGATCGAGGCCCTGGAGGCGATGATCGCGGCGTACAAGCTGCGCGCGATCGCCGTCAACGTCAACTACCGCTACGTGCACGGGGAGCTCGTCTACCTCTTCAACGACGCGGACCTCGTCGCGCTGGTGCACGAGAGAAGCTACGCCGACAAGGTGAAAGCCGCCCTGCCGGAGTCGCCGAAACTGAAACACGTTGTCGTGATCGACGACGAGAGCGACGGCGACTTCTCGAGCTACGGCGGCGTCGACTACGAAACCGCCCTCGAGGCCCAGAGCCCCGAACGCGACTTCGAAGAGCGCAGCAACGACGACCTCTACATCCTCTACACCGGCGGCACCACCGGCTACCCGAAGGGCGTCCTCTGGCGCCACGAGGACATCTGGCGCGCGCTCGGCGGCGGCATCAACTTCGTCACCGGCGAGTACGTCCCGGACGAATGGACGCTCGCCGAGCAGGGCAAGTCCGGCAGCCTGACGCGCCTGCCCGCCGCGCCTCTCATCCACGGCGCCGCGCAGTGGGCCGCGTTCGGGGCGCTGTTCACCGGCAGCCCGGTGGTGTTCGTGCCGCGCTTCGACGCCCACGAGATCTGGAAGGCCGTGCAGGAGCACAAGGTCCAGGTCCTCACGATCGTCGGCGACGCGATGGCGCGGCCGCTGATCGAGGCGTTCCGCGAGGGCGATTACGACGCTTCGTCGGTCGTGGCGGTGTCGAGCCACGCCGCGCTGTTCTCGCAGTCGGTGAAGCAGGAGTTCGTCGAGCTCGTGCCGAACGCCGTGATCACGGACGCGATCGGCTCGTCGGAAAGCGGCTTCACCGGCATCGGCATGGTGGCGAAGGGCTCCGACCACAGCGCCGGCCCGCGGGTGAACTTCGGCAAGGACGCCATCCTGCTCGACGACGACGGCAACCTCGTCGAGCAGAAGCCCGGCGCGGTCGGGCTCATCGGGCGACGCGGGCACGTCCCGCTCGGCTACTACGGCGACCCCGAGAAGAGCAAGACGATCTTCGTCGAGGTCGACGGCGTCCGGTACGTCGTCCCGGGCGACTACGCCCGCTACGAAGAGGACGGCACGGTCACGCTGCTCGGCCGCGGCTCCCAGTGCGTCAACACCGGCGGCGAGAAGGTCTACCCGGAGGAGGTCGAGGGCGCGCTGAAGTCGCACCCCGACGTCTTCGACGCGCTCGTCATCGGCGTCCCGGACGACCGGCTCGGCCAGCGCGTCGCCGCCGTCGTCCAGTTGCGCGAAGGCGCCGCGCTCGATCTCGCCGCGCTCGAGGAGCACGTCCGGGGCGAGATCGCCGGGTACAAGGTGCCGCGCACCGTCTGGCTGGCCGACGAGATCGGCCGCTCGCCCAGCGGCAAGCCCGACTACCCGTGGGCCCAGCGCTACGCCGCCGACCACGAGCCCGCCACGGCCCAGCCCGTCTAGGAGGACACCACCAGTGCGGACATCCCTGTGCGACCGGCTCGGCATCGACCTGCCGATCATCGGGTTCACGCCCTCGGAGCACGTCGCCGCGGCGCTCAGCCGCGCCGGCGGGCTCGGCGTGCTCGGCTGCGTCCGGTTCAACGACGCCGCGGAGCTCGACCGGGTGCTCACCTGGATGGACGAGAACACCGGCGGCAAGCCGTACGGCGTCGACATCGTGATGCCGGCGAAGGTGCCCGCCGAGGGCACCCAGGTCGACCTGGCCAAGATGATCCCGGACGGCCACCGCGAGTTCGTCGACCGCGTCCTGAAGGAGCTGTCGGTGCCGCCGCTGCCGGACGACACCGACGAGCGCGCGGGCGTGCTCGGCTGGCTGCACTCGGTCGCCCGGTCGCACGTCGAGGTCGCGCTCAACCACCCGATCAAGCTGATCGCCAACGCGCTCGGCTCGCCGCCGCCCGACGTGATCGGCCAGTGTCACGACCGGGGCGTCCCGGTCGCGGCGCTCGCCGGGAAGGCCGAGCACGCGGTCCGGCACGTCGAAAACGGCGTCGACTTCGTGGTCGCGCAGGGCTACGAAGCCGGCGGGCACACCGGCGAGATCGCGTCGATGGTGCTGGTGCCGGAGATCGTCGACGCCGTCGACGTGCCGGTGCTCGCCGCCGGCGGGATCGGCTCCGGGCGGCAGATGGCCGCGGCGCTGGCGCTCGGCGCGTCCGGCGTCTGGATGGGCTCGATGTGGCTGGCCACGCGGGAGTACCTGCAGACGATGGCCGAGTCGGTGGCGATGCAGCAGGCGCTCGTCGCGGCGACGTCGTCGGACACCGTCCGGACGCGGATCTACACCGGCAAGCCGGCCCGGCTGCTCAAGACGCGCTGGACGGAGGCGTGGGCCGCGGCCGACGCGCCCGAGCCGTTGCCGATGCCGCTGCAGAACCTGCTGGTTTCCCACGCCCACAACCGGATCCACGCGGCCAACGACCCGAGCGTGGTGTCGATGCCGGTCGGCCAGATCGTCGGGCGGATGAACGAGGTGCGCCCGGTCGCCGACGTCGTCGCGGACCTGGTGCACGGCTACGAAGAAGCACTGTCCCGTTTGGACAAGACGCGCTGAGAGGGGGCCCGCCGCGGCGGGCCCCCTCGGCGTGGAAGCGGCTAAAGACCGGAGGCGGCCGCGGCGATCTTCGACGCGAACGTGCTCACCTCGGTGTAGACGCCGGGGGCGTGCGCGCGGGCGCAGCCGTCACCCCAGCTGACGATGCCGACCTGGATCCACGCGCCGGCGTTGTCGCGGCGGAACATCGGGCCGCCGGAGTCGCCCTGGCAGGTGTCGACGCCGCCGGAGGCGAGGTTGCCCGCGCAGATCTCGGCGCTCGGGATCAGGTCGGGGTAGCTGCCGCCCTGGGCCTGGCAGGTGGCGTCGTCGACGAACGGGACCGTCGCCTTGAGCAGGTACCGCTGCTGCGCGCCGCCTTCGCGGGCCGCGCCCCAGCCGGCCACGGTGAACGTGCCGGTGTTGTATGTCGCCGTCGTCGCGATCGGCAGCGTCGCCTGGCCGCTCACCGGGCTGGCCAGCTTGATCAGCGCCCAGTCGCCGCCGGTCGAGGTGCCGTAGGTGGGGGACTGGTAGACGTAGGTCGACTTGATCTTCTGCGCGCTGGTGCTGTTGAGGTCGACCACGCCGATCGTGGCCGTGATCGAGGTGTTCGCCCCCGTCCGGCTGACGCAGTGCGCGGCGGTGAGGACGATCTGCTTGGTGTAGAGCGCGCCGCCGCAGCCCATGGACAACCGCACCATGAACGGGAATTCGCCCTGGGCGGCCCGGGTCCCGCCGACGACGTCGGTGGACGGCGGCTGGGCGGCGGTTGCGATCGCCGGGGTGGCCAGCGCCGCGGCCGCGGCGACCGCGGCCAGTGCGGTGGTGGCGTTTCTGAGCAGGGTGAACCAGCGCTTGGGAGCCAAGGGGATCAGTCCTTCCAGTGTCCACAGTGGAGGCCGAACTCGAGAGTGGCCCCTTGACTACACCAGGTGCTCACATACCGGGACAACCGACTTTCTTCGGATGTTTCGGGCGGTTGGGTGATTTCCGACCACCGGAACCGATTACGGCCGCCACCCGGCGTTCACCTGGGGTTTCCCGGACGTGAACACACGTCCGCCGGGGACGCAGAGCGCATCCGGGTGATCCTCTGCGTGACGGCCGTGTTACGCGCCACAGCGAACCACCGGGCATCCGGAAACCAATAGGGTCGGGTGCGTGCCCGCCCCTTCACGCCATTCCCGCCTGTCCGCCGACGGTCCCGTCCTCGACGGGATTCCCGAGCACGGCCGCGTCCCGCGCTACTACGCGGTGAAGGTCGAACTGCTGGCGGTGATCGCGGAACTCGGCGAAGGAGCGGTGCTGCCCACCGAGCGGGAACTGTGCGAGCGCTTCGAGGTGTCGCGGGCGACCGTGCGGCAGGCGGTCGCGGAGCTGGTGCTCGAGGGCAAGCTCAGCCGGCGCCAGGGGAGCGGCACGTACGTCGCGGGCCCGAAGCTCGTCCAGCCGCTGGCGCTGGTGAGCTACACCGAGGGGCTGCGCCGCCAGGGCATCCGGCCGGGCCGGAACGTGATCACGCTGGAGCGGCGCCTGGCCGGCAGTGCCCTGGCCGCCGACCTCCAGGTCACCTCGGACGCCGAGGTCATCCACATCGAGCGGGTGCTGCTGGCCGACGAGGAGCGCGTCGGCCTGGAGTCGACATATCTCCTGGCCGAGCGGTTCCCGACGCTGCTCGAAGTGTTCAACCCGGAGCAGTCGCTGTACGCCTGCCTGAGCGAGAAGCTCGGCGTGGTCTTCGACGGCGCCGAGGAGCGCGTCGAGACGGTGCTGGCCACCCCGCGCGAGGCCCTGCTGATCGGCACCAACCCGGCCCTGCCGATGCTGCTGATGCACCGGATCTCCTGGGGCCCGGACGGCGCGCCGTTCGAGCGGGTCCGGTCGCTGTACCGCGGCGACCGCCTCAGCTTCGTGACCCGGCTCGGGCGCCCGGCCGACTGACTGTCACGTTCTCCCCGGCGGTTTCGTTCCTCCCGCACCACCGAAAAGGGAGGACGTCATGAACGCCGCGTTGTGGGCCGGCCAAGTGCTGCTGGCCGCGATCTTCGCCCTGTCGGGCGCGCTGAAGTCGACGATGTCCCGGCAGCGGATGCTCGAAACGGGCCAGACCGGGGCGGCGGCGTACCCGCTGCCGGTGGTCCGGTTCACGGCGATCTGCGAACTGGTCGCCGTGGTGGGGCTGATCCTTCCGGTCTTGCTGGGCGTGGCCCCGGTGCTCACCGGCTGGGCGGCCGTCGGACTGGCCGTGGTGATGGTGGGCGCGATGGCGATGCACGGCCGGCTGGCCGTGGTGGAGGAGAGGCCGGCCGAGTGGCGCAACGTGGGGGTGAACGCGCTGATCTTCGCGGTCTGCGTCTTCGTCGCCGTCGGAAGGCTCTGATCGAGGTAACGGAACGGTAACTCGTCCGGTCCAATATTCGGTGCCCCTTCACCTGGCGTTCGCCGAGGGGCCAGCGGCCGTGCACGCGCTCCGGAGAGCGTGTGCGGCGTGCGAATCCTCATCGTGGGCGGCGGCGTGCTCGGCACGGCGCACGCCTGGCAGGCCGTCGAACGCGGTCACGAAGTCGTCCAGCTCGAACGCGAGCCCGAAGCGCGCGGAGCGTCCGTGCGGAACTTCGGGCTGGTCTGGGTCGGCGGCCGCGCGTCCGGCGTCGAGCTCGAGACGGCCCAGCGGGCGCGGCTCCTGTGGGAACGGATCGGCGAGCGCGTCCCGGCTCTCGGGTTCCGCGCCAACGGCTCGCTGATCGTCGTCCGGACCGAAGCCGAACTCGCCGTCGCGCGCGAAGTGGCGGAAGGTGCCGAAGCCGCCGAGCGTGGTTACAAGCTCCTCGACGCCGCCGAAGCGAGGGCGCTCAACCCGGCCCTTCGCGGCGACTTCGAAGCCGCGCTGTGGTGCGAGCGCGACGGCGCCGTCGAACCCCGCACCGCCCAGCCCGCCCTCCGCGCCGAACTCGCCAGGTCCGGCCGGTACACCTGGCTGCCGGGCCGGGAAGTCCGGCACCTGACCGGCACCGGCGTCGTCGACGACCGCGGTGAGCGGCACGACGGCGACGTCGTCCTCTTCTGCACCGGCGCCTGGCTCGGCGGGCTCGTCCGCGAACTCGCGGGCGAAACGCCCGTCCGGCGCGTCCGGCTGCAGATGGCCCAGACCGAGCCCCTCGGCGAGCCGCTCACCACCAGCGTCGCCGACGGCGACAGCTTCCGCTACTACCCGGCCTACCGCGGCGAAGCCCTCGACAGCCTCGAAGCCCGGCAACCCCAGGCCGAAGTCGCCCGGGCGAACCGCATGCAGCTCCTGCTCGTGCAGCGCCTCGACGGCTCGCTCACCATCGGCGACACCCACGAGTACGACGAGCCGTTCGGCTTCGACGTCACCGAAGACCCCTACGAGCACCTCGAAACCGTCGCCGGTGCGCTGCTCGGCCGGCCGCTGCCGCGCATCCGCCGCCGCTGGGCCGGGGTGTACGCGCAGACGGTCGACCCCGGCCGGATCGTGCACCGCGCCCGCGTCGCCGACCACGCCTACCTGGTCACCGGGCCGGGTGGCCGGGGCATGACCTGTTCCCCCGCCATCGCCGAAGACACCGCCGAGGAGCTGGGCCTGTGACCCCCGAACTCGTCGTCCTGGACATGGCCGGCACGACCGTCGCCGACGACGGCCTCGTCGTGAAGGCCTTCACCGATGCCATCGAAACCCTCGGCGTGCCTGACGAGCAGCACGCCGAGATGCTGAAGTACGTCGTCGACACCATGGGCCAGTCGAAGATCACCGTCTTCCGCGCCCTCATGCGCGACGAAACCGAGGCGCAGCAAGCCAATTCCGCGTTCGAAGCCGCCTACGGGAACCTGGTGGCGGAGAGCAGGCCGGTCCCCGGTGCCGAGGACGTCATCCGCGGCCTGCGCGCAAACGGCGTCAAGGTCGCCTTCACCACCGGCTTCGCGCCCGTCACCCAGCAGGCCATCCTCGACGCCCTCGGCTGGCGCGACCTCGCCGACCTGGCACTCGCGCCCGGCGACGGCGTGCGCGGCCGTCCCTTCCCCGACCTCGTCCTCACCGCCGCGCTGCGGCTCGAAGTCACCGACGTGCGGCAGGTCGCCGTCGTCGGCGACACCGCGTCCGACGTCCGGTGCGGCCGCCGCGCCGGCGCGTCCGTCGTCGCGGGCGTCCTCACCGGCGCGGGCCGCCGCGAAGACCTCCTCGAAGCCACCCACATCCTCGACTCCGTGCGTGACCTCCCCAGCCTGCTCGAAGGAGCGAAATGAAGAAGACCCTGGCCGTCGTGCTCGCGACGGCGCTGACCGTCCTGCTGTCCGCCTGCGGCGGCACCGGCGCCGCGACCGCCGGCGGCAAGACCGTCACCGTGTACACAGTGGACGGACTGGAAGACTGGTACACCGCTAGGTTCGCCGAGTTCAAGCAGCAGACCGGCATCACCGTCGAGGCCGTCACGGCCGGCTCCGGTGAGGTCGCCTCGCGCGTCGAGAAGGAGAAGGCCAACACGAAGGCCGACGTCCTCGTCACGCTGCCGCCGTTCATCCAGCGCGTCGCCGGCCTGCTCCAGCCGTCCACCCCGCAGGGTGCGGACAAGGTGGCGGACAAGGACCCGCAGGGCCGCTTCTACGCGATGATGAACAACTACCTCAGCTTCATCCACAACCCGCAGGCCACGCCGAAGACCTGGGACGACCTGCTCGACCCGAAGCTCAAAGGCAAGGTCCAGTACTCGACGCCCGGCGAGGCCGGCGACGGAACCGCCGTGCTCCTGCAACTGCAGCACGTCCTCGGCGAGCAGGGCGCGCTCGACTACCTCGGCAAGCTGGAGGCCAACAACGCCGGGCCGTCGTCGTCCACCGGGAAGCTGCAGCCCAAGGTCGCCAAGGGTGAGCTGCTGGTGGCCAACGGCGACGTCCAGATGAACCTCGCCGAGATCGCCAAGAGCGGCGGCTTCGACGTCTTCTTCCCGGCCGACGCCCAGGGCAAGCGGTCGACCTTCGCGCTGCCGTACTACGCCGGGCTCGTGACGAACGCGCCGCACCCGGACGAGGGCAAGAAGCTCCTCGACTTCCTGTTCTCGCCCGAGGTCCAGGCCAAGACGGCCGACGCGTTCGGCATCCCGGCCCGCTCCGACATCACCGCCACCGGCGCGAACGCCGGCAAGATCAAGGCCGCGCTGCAGGGCGTCGACATCTGGACCCCGGACTGGACCGCCGTGCTCGGCAAGCTGGACGCCGACCTGGCCGCGTACAAGAAGGCCGTCGGCCGGTGACCCCGGCCGTCGAGTTCCGCGGCGTGTCCGTCCACTTCGGACGCACGACGGCGCTGGACTCCCTCGACCTGACGGTCGCCCGCGGCGAGACCCTGGCGGTGCTCGGGCCGTCCGGCTCCGGGAAGTCGACGGCGCTCAAGGCGCTCGCCGGGTTCGTCCGGCCGGGCGCCGGGCGGGTGTTCCTCAACGGCGAGGACGTCACCGACCTGCCACCGCACCGGCGCGGGCTCGGTGTCGTCGTGCAGAGCTACGCGCTGTTCCCGCACCTGCGCGTCGACGCCAACGTCGCGTTCGGGCTCAAGGCCCGGCGTGCCCCGCGCGGCGAGGTCACCCGGCGGGTCGCCGAGGTCCTCGACCTCGTCGGCATGGGCGGCTACGCCCGCCGGTTCCCGCGGGAGCTGTCGGGCGGGCAGCAGCAGCGCGTCGCGCTCGCCCGGGCGCTGGCGATCCGACCCGACGTGCTGCTGCTCGACGAGCCACTGTCCGCTTTGGACGCCGCCCTGCGCGAGGACATGATCGCCGAACTGCTGCGGCTGCGGGCCGAGCTGCCGGACACCACGCTCGTCTACGTCACCCACGACCAGGGCGAGGCCCTGGCGCTGGCCGACCGGATCGCCGTCATGCGCGACGCGCGGCTGGTCGAAACCGGACCGTGCGAGCAGCTCTACCGGCGCCCGGCCACCGAATTCACCGCGAGCTTCCTCGGCGCGGCCAACCTCATCCCGGTCGACCTGGTCAGCGAGGGCCGGCCCGCCAAGGTCCGGCTCGGCGACCGCGTGCTGACCGCCGAACCGACCGGCGCGCTCGGCACCGGGCCGGTCGCGCTCGGGGTGCGCCCGCACCGCGTCGGCGTCGGCGAACCCGGCGGCGACGCGCTCCCGGCGCTGGTGCGCGCGGTGCAGTGGCGCGGCACCGGCTACCGCCTGGACCTGGAACTGACCGGCGGCGCCACGATCCGGGCCGAGGTGCCCGACGCCTTCGCCGTCGGCGCGTCGGTGGGCGTGTCGATCCCGGACGGCTGCCCCCTGGTCGGAGTCGCGCCATGACCGCTGTCCCGGTGACGGTCGTGGGGGAGAAACGGCGTTCTGACACCGTTTCTCCCTCACGAGGCGTGGTCTGGCTGCTGCCGCCGCTGGTGGTCGTCGTGGTGTTCTTCGGGTATCCGCTGGTGCTGGTGGCCGGGCAGTCCCTGACCACGGACGCCGGGTTCGGCCTGGGCGTCTGGGCCGAGGTGCTCGGCTCGGCGGAGTTCCGCGACGCGGCCGGGCAGACGGTGCTGCTCGCGCTGGGCGCCACCGCCGGCTGCGTGCTGCTCGGCACGTTCCTCGCCCTGGTCATCGCGTTCGTCCCGTTCCCGGGCGCGCGGACGCTGTCCCGGCTGGTCGACACCGTGCTCGCGTTCCCGTCGTTCCTCATCGCGCTGGCCTTCACGTTCCTCTACGGCAACGCGGGCGTGTTCGGCGCCGGCGAGTTCCTGTACTCGCCGTGGGGCGTGCTGCTGGCCGAGATCACGTTCTACACGCCGTTCGTGATGCGGCCGGCGCTCGCGGCGTTCGGGCAGGTCCCCGGCGTGCACCTGGACGTCGCCGCGTCGCTGGGCGCGCGTCCCGGGCGGGTGCTGCGGCAGGTCGTGCTGCCCGCCGCGCTGCCGTCGCTCGCGTCGGGCGCGTGCCTGACGCTGCTGCTCGCGCTGAACGAGTTCGGCATCGTCCTGTTCCTCGGCGCCAAGGGCGTCACGACGTTGCCGATGCTGGTTTACGGCAAGGGGATCGTCACGTTCGACTTCCCGGCGGCGAGCGTCGTCGCCCTGGTCGACGTCGCGATTTCGCTGCTGCTGTACGGGAGTTACCGGGTCCTGTCGGGAAGGGGGCGCGATGCTGCTGTGGACGCGGCGTAGCAAGGTGCTGCTGTGGCTGGTGTTCGGCGTGGCGTTCGCCGTCGTGGTCGCGGCCCCGCTCGTGATGATCGTGCTCGCGTCGTTCGCCGGGCACTGGACCGGCGTGCTTCCCGGCGGCTTCGGCCTCGGGCACTACACCGACGCGTTGTCGGGGGAGACGTTCGCGAGCCTCTCGGTGAGCATCCAGACCGGCGTCGTCGCGGGCGCGGCGGCCGTCCTGCTCGGCACGTGGGCGGCCCTGGCGGCCGAGACCGCGCCGAAGCGGGTCCGGCAGCTCGCCGACACGCTCTTCCACCTGCCGATCGCGGTGCCGTCGGTGGTGCTCGGCCTGGCGCTGCTGGTGGCGTTCAGCCGGCCGCCGCTGGCGTTCAACGGGACGCGCTGGATCGTGCTGCTCGGGCACCTGCTGATCCTGCTGCCGTTCGCCTACAGCACGGTCTCGGCGGCGCTGGCCCGCGTCGACCCGCTGCTCGCGCAGGCCGCGGCGTCGCTCGGGGCCTCCCCCGTGCGGGTGCTGCTGCGGGTGCGCGTGCCGGTGCTGCTCCCGGCGATGACGGCGTCGGCGAGCCTCGCGCTGGCGATGTCGATGGGCGAGCTGGGCGCGACGATGATGCTGTATCCGCCGGACTGGCGCACGCTCCCGGCCGGCATCTTCGCCCTCACCGACCGCGGCCAGGTGTTCCTCGCCTCGGCGGCGACGGTCGTGCTGCTCGCGGTCACCCTCGCGGGGGTGGTTCTGCTCGGTCTGGTCCGCGGCCGGGCGGCTCATCGCTGAGGTGATGCAACCCGACGGGCGTCCGCTCCGTCCTGCAGGTATGCGCACATTGCTGGGTACGGGCCTGCTGCTGCTCACGCTGACCGCCTGCGGGGCCGGTTCCGCGGGCGCGCCGGCCGCGCCGGGCAGCACCGGGCCGGGAACACCGACGACGTCGGCCTCGGCGGCGCCGGGATCACCGGGGTCGCCGACGGCCGCGCCGCCGCCGTCGCAGACGGTCGGCCGCCCGACGCAGGGCATCGCCCCGGGCGACGACGTCATCGCGGAGTCGCAGGTCGACGCGCGCGGGCTGCCGGAGGGCTTCCCGCGCAGCCTGGTCCGCAGCACCGACGGCAGGACGCTGACGCTGCAGGCCGAGGAGGGCGGGTGCCGCAAGGTCTCGGCCCACGTCGGCGACCAGACGGCGCAGCAGGTCGTCGTGCTGGTCGCGATGACGACGGCGAAGAAGGGCCAGATGTGCCCGGACTACATCAAGGACGTCAGCATCCCGCTGCCCCTGACCGCGCCCCTCGGGTCGCGGACGGTCGTGCTCCGGCAGGGCTGAGGACCACCACCGACGCTGGGAGGGCGTCCCCGGGTTGCCCGGGGCCGCCCTCCCAGACCACGTCCGCGCCCGTTTCACGGAAAAGTGGCGGGGCGAATCGATCTTCGGTGCAACCGCGCGGCACCCGCGTTCCGTCTTCGGGGACATGAGGTACTTAGCGAAGGTGGCCGGGACAGGCGCGATCCTGCTGATGGCGACGGCCTGCGCCGGCCAGGAGATGTCCACCAGCCAACCTGCCGCCGGGGGAACCTCCGCGGCACCGGGCACCGGCCCGTCGGCGCCGCCGAGCGAGTCGGTGCTGCCGACCTCGCCGTCGGCGAACCCGCCGGGCAAACCCCGGCTGACCGTGCCCGAGGGCAGCGTCCCGGTGCCGCCGGACAAGATCGACGCCGCCGCGCTGCCGAAGAACTACCCGCACGAGGTGTGGACGGCCAACGGCGGCACGGTCCTCAACATCCGCGCCCAGGAGGGCGGCTGCGGTCACGCGCTCGGCGAAGCGGCCGAGCAGGCCGGCGACCACGTCGTCGTCAACCTGAGCGAGACCAAGGCGCAGACCGGCCAGATGTGCACCATGGACATCCGGTACCCGGTGATCTCGGTCGCGCTGGCCGCGCCGCTGGACCAGCGCACGGTCGTGCTGAAGACCACGCCGCCGAAGTGATCACCCTGCCCTAGGCTCGGGTGATGGGAAGCCGCCAGGTCTCACGCACCGCGATCGTCGCCACGACCCCGGAGAAGATCTTCGGGCTCCTCGCCGATCCGGCCCAGCACCCGCTCATCGACGGATCCGGAACGGTCCGGGCCGCCCAGCCGGGCGGCCCGGACCGGCTCGTGCTCGGCGCCAAGTTCGGCATGGACATGAAGCTGGGCGCGTCGTACAAGATCCTCAACACCGTGGTCGAGTTCGAGGAAGGCCGCCTGATCGCCTGGCGGCACTTCAACGGGCACCGGTGGCGCTGGCGCCTCGAGCCCCTCGACGACGGCCGCACCGAGGTCACCGAGACCTTCGACTGGTCGACGGCGAAGTTCCCGCTGGCCATCAGCCTCAGCCCGTTCCCGCGCAAGAACGCCGAAGGCATCGAGAAGACCCTGGCACGGCTCACGGAGCTGTTCCCGGCCTGACGCGGGGCCACCCGAAATTAGTTGTACAGTGCTTAATATTGTCCGTGCAACTAATAGTGGGGATGCGGTGCCGCAGCCGGTGCGGCGGCGGGTGGTCCTGGCCATCTGCTGCCTGAGCCTGTTCATCGTCGGGCTCGACAACACGATCGTGAACCTCGCCCTGCCGTCGATCCGGCACGAGTTCGGCGCGTCGGTCTCGAGTCTGCAGTGGACGATCGACGCGTACACGCTCGTGCTGGCGAGCCTGCTCATGCTCTCCGGCTCGACGGCCGACCGGATCGGCAGGCGCCGGACGTTCCAGACCGGGCTCGCCCTGTTCAGCCTCGGCTCGCTGCTGTGCGGGGTCGCGCCGAACGTCGGGCTGCTCGTCGCGTTCCGCGCGCTGCAGGCGATCGGCGGGTCGATGCTCAACCCGGTCGCACTGTCGATCGTCGCGAACGTCTTCACCGAGCCCCGCGAGCGCAGCCGCGCGATCGGCGTCTGGGCGGGGGTGAACGGCCTGAGCCTGGCCGTGGGGCCGGTGCTCGGCGGCGTGCTCGTCGACTGGGCCGGCTGGCGCTCGATCTTCTGGATCAACGTCCCGGTCGGCGTGGCCGCGATCGTGCTGACGGCCCTGTTCGTCCCGGAGTCCCGCGCCCCGCACCCGCGCCGGCCCGACGCGGTGGGGCAGCTGCTGGTGATCGTCCTGCTCGCTTCGCTGACGTACGGGATCATCGAAGGCCGCGGTTCGGGCGCGCCGGTGATGGTCGGCTGCTTCGCGATCGCCGCGGTGGCGCTGGCGGTCCTGCTGCGCTACGAACGCCGGCGCCGGGATCCGTTGCTGGAACTGAGGTTCTTCCGCAGTGTGCCGTTCTCGGGGGCGACGCTCACCGCGGTCGCCGGGTTCGCGGCGCTGTCGGGGTTCCTGTTCCTCACCACGTTGTACCTGCAGGAGACACGCGGGTTTTCCGTGCTGCACGCCGGGTTGCTGACGCTGCCGATGGCCGTGCTGACCGCGGTGGGCGCGCCGCTGTCGGGCCGCATGGTCGGCTCGCGCGGGCCCCGGCTGCCGTTGCTGGTGGCCGGCGCGGGGATCGCGGCGGCCGGGTTCGTGCTCGCGGGGATCGGCCCGGAAACGCCGCTTTCGCTGGTGGTGACGGGTTACGTGTGCTTCGGCGTCGGTTACGGCCTGCTCAACGCGCCGATCACGAACGCGGCGGTGTCCGGGATGCCGCGTGAGCGCGCGGGCCTCGCGGCGGCGGTCGCCTCGACCAGCCGCCAGGTGGGGACGTCGCTGGGGGTGGCGGTGATCGGCGCGGTCGTCGCGGCGTCCCCGGGGACACCGCCGGGCACCGGCCAGGCGGTGTGGGTGATCGTCGCGGGCTGTGGCGTCCTGGTGTTCCTCCTCGGGCTCGCCACCACGACGCGCTGGGCCCTGGCGACCGCCGAGCGGGTGAATGGTCCGGACCACGCCCGGTCGAACTAGTCGAAACTGCTCCGAATCCCGGTGAACCGCCGCAGTTACCGAGCCGTATCCATGGTTGAGGTGGTGATCAGAGAGGAGGGGCACATGCCCCGGTTGAGCAGTGGCCGGCACCGCAAGCAGGCGACCGTCGGTCTGGCGGCGTTGCTGGGTGTTTCCGGCATCACCGCGACCGCCATCGCGCTGAGCAGTCCCGCGGGCAACGCGGCCGAAGCGCCCAAGGAGAACTGCGGCGGGCTCGACACCGCCCTGCAGAACAACCTGAACTTCATCGCCGGCCAGCAGGCGAACCCGGACGCGCAGTCGGCCGCGAGGATCGCCAACCGGCAGGCGGTGGTCAACCTGATCCAGCAGCGGCGGCAGGTCGCGGGCTGCACGGCGAACGTCGTCGCGAACAACGGCCAGGCCGCGCAGGCCCCGGCCCAGCAAGCTCCGGCCCAGCAGGCCCCGGCGCAGCAGGCGCCCGCGCAGCAGAACCAGGCGAACGCCGGCCAGACCGGCGATGTCGTGTGCAACGGTTCGACCGTGACACTCTCGGGCGAAGGTGGCGCGCCGGCCGCGTCGAGCAACCAGTTCCCGGCCGGGACCAAGCTGAAGGTGACCAACCTGGACAACTCGAAGTCCACCACGGTGGCGGTGACGTCGGTGTCGGGCAGCTGCGTGCTGCTCAACAACGCGGCCTTCGAACAGGTCCGGGAGCCCGGAAAGTTCCTCATCCGGCGGGCACGGATCGAGCGCGTCGGCTGAGGGAGCAGGGAAGGTGGGGGACACCGGTGGCGGGCCGGTGTCCCCTTCCCTTGCGGGCTAACGGAAGCTGATCTGCAGGACCGGGTCGCCGGTGCTGGCGAAGAAGTCGTTGCCCTTGTCGTCGATGACGATGAACGCCGGGAAGTCCTCGACCTCGATCTTCCAGACGGCTTCCATGCCGAGTTCGGCGTACTCGAGGACGTCGACCTTCTTGATGCAGTCCTGCGCCAGGCGTGCGGCCGGGCCGCCGATCGAGCCGAGGTAGAACCCGCCGTGCGCCTGGCAGGCGTTGGTGACCTGCTTCGAGCGGTTCCCCTTGGCCAGCATGACGAGTGAGCCGCCGGCGGCCTGGAACTGCTCGACGTAGGAGTCCATCCGCCCGGCCGTCGTCGGCCCGAACGAGCCGGACGCGTAGCCCTCCGGCGTCTTCGCCGGCCCGGCGTAGTACACCGGGTGGTTCTTCAGGTAGTCCGGCATCTCCTCGCCGGCGTCGAGGCGCTCGGCGATCTTCGCGTGCGCGATGTCGCGGGCGACGACCAGCGGCCCGGTGAGCGAAAGCCGGGTCTTGACCGGCAGCTGCGAGAGCTGCGCGCGGATCTCGGCCATCGGCCGGTTGAGGTCGACGTTCACGACGTCGTCGGAGAGGTCCTCCTCGGTGACGTCGGGGAGGAAGCGGGCCGGGTCGCGCTCGAGCTGCTCGATGAACACGCCGTCGGCGGTGATCTTGGCCTTGGCCTGGCGGTCGGCGGAGCAGCTCACGGCGATGCCGACCGGGCAGGACGCGCCGTGGCGGGGGAGCCGGATGACGCGGACGTCGTGGCAGAAGTACTTGCCGCCGAACTGCGCGCCGATGCCGAACTGCCGGGTCATCTCCAGCACCTGCTGCTCGAGGTCCTGGTCGCGGAAGGCGTGGCCGAGCTCGGAGCCTTCGGCGGGGAGGTTGTCGAGGTAGCGCGCGGAGGCCAGCTTCGCGACCTTGAGGTTGAACTCGGCCGACATCCCGCCGACGACGATCGCCAGGTGGTACGGCGGGCAGGCCGCGGTGCCGAGGCTGCGCAGCTTCTCGTCGAGGAACCGGGCGAGCCGCTTCGGGTTCAGGACCGCCTTGGTCTCCTGGTAGAGGAACGTCTTGTTGGCGCTGCCGCCGCCCTTGGCCATGAACAGGAACTCGTAGGACGGGTCGCCCTCTTTGTGGTACAGCTCGATCTGCGCCGGGAGATTGGTGCCGGTGTTGCGCTCGTCCCAGAAGTTCACCGGCGCCATCTGCGAGTACCGCAGGTTCAGCTGCTGGTAGGCGTCGAAGATGCCCTGCGAGAGCGCGCGCTCGTCGTCACCGCCGGTGAGGACGCCTTCGCCGCGCTTGCCGATGACGATGGCGGTCCCGGTGTCCTGGCACATGGGGAGGACGCCCCCGGCGGAGATGGCGGCGTTGCGCAGGAGGTCCATGGCGACGAACCGGTCGTTGCCGGACGCCTCGGGGTCGTCGACGATCGCCCGCAGCTGCTGCAGGTGTGACGTGCGCAACAGGTGCTGGATGTCGGTGATGGCGGTGCGCGCGAGGGTGGTGAGCGCTTCCGGCTCGATCTTCAGGAAGGTCCGCCCGGCGGCTTCGACGGTCTCGACGCCCTCGGCGGTGACCAGCCGGTACTCGGTGGTGGTGTCCTTGCCCAGCGGGAGGACTTCGGTGTGCTGAAACGTGGTGGTGGACGGCACTGCCAGGCTCCTTTGCCAGCTCCGGGATCGGTCCACCCTACGCACGCTGTCCTGGTACCGGGCAGAGGCGTCCGGTCACTGTGGGCCACCCCACGTGGGCGCTGTGTTCGGCCGGTGGCCCGGTGGGTCCCGGCAACCCCGAAGTCTGATTGTGACTACGGCCGGCGGTACCGCGTCAAGGCGGGAAAGCGTGCCTTGACCCGGCACCGCCGGCCGTGTTCTGGCTTCGGATCGGGGTTGCGGGGAGGGCTGGCTTGGCGGGTGCGCGGTGGGGCGCTGCGGCTTGGCGGTGCGCGGTGGTGCGCTGCCGCTTGGCGGGGTGTGCGGTGGGTTGCTGCCGGTTGGCGGGGTGTGCGGTGGGTTGCTGCCGCTTGGCGGGTGCGCGGGTGGGTCGCTGCCGCCTGGCGTGCGTCGCGGAGTTTGGTCGGGAGGCCGGGTCCACCCCGACGGACCCGACCTCCCGGGGAAAGCTTCCGGATGCGTGCACATCCGGTTGCGAGGCCTGCGCCGGCACTGGGGGCCGCGTGACGCAGGTCATGGGTCGACGTCGCCGGGCGGGTGCTGGCGAGGGGTTGCTACCCGCGTCGGGCTGCGGTGAAACGCCTTCTTCGTGGAAAATTTTCGACCTCTGCGTAAGCCCAGGTCGTCGCTCTGCGCACACGGGCGCGCGCAAAAACGAGGGCGGGTGCGCCCATGCGCACCCGCCCTCGTTTCGTCTCTGGCTAGCTGGCGTAGGCGCGGAGACGGTCCGCGCGCTCGCCCTGGCGGAGCTTCGACATGACCTCGCGCTCGATCTGGCGGACGCGCTCGCGGGAGAGCCCGAAGTGCTTGCCGATCTGGTCGAGCGTGCGGGGCTGGCCGTCGTCGAGGCCGTAGCGCAGGCGGATCACGTGCTGCTCGCGGTCGTCCAGCGTCGCGAGGACGCGGCGCAGGTCGTCCTGGAGCAGGCCCGAGATCACGGCGCTCTCGGCGTCGGTCGCCTCCGAGTCCTCGATGAAGTCACCGAGCGGGGCGTCCTCCTCCGTGCCGACCGGCATGTCGAGGCTTACCGGGTCGCGCGAGTGGTCGAGCAGGTCCGAGATCTTGTGGGCCGGGATGCCCGACTCGGCCGCCAGCTCCTCGTGCGTCGCGTCGCGCCCGAGCTGCTGGTGCAGGTCGCGCTTGATGCGGGCCAGCTTGTTGACCTGTTCCACCAGGTGGACCGGGAGCCGGATGGTGCGGCCCTGGTCGGCCATCCCCCGGGTGATGGCCTGGCGGATCCACCAGGTCGCGTAGGTCGAGAACTTGAACCCCTTGGAGTAGTCGAACTTCTCCACCGCGCGGATCAGGCCCAGGTTCCCCTCCTGGATCAGGTCGAGCAGCGGCATCCCCCGGCCGGTGTAGCGCTTGGCGAGCGAGACCACCAGGCGGAGGTTGGCCTCCAGCAGGTGGTTCTTGGCCACGTGGCCGTCGCGGACCAGGGCGGACAGCTCCTTGCGGCGCTTCGGGGTGAGGTTCTCCCCGGTGTCTAGCATGTGCTGGGCGAAGACGCCGGCTTCGATGCGCTTGGCGAGCTCGACCTCGTCGGCCGCGGACAGCAGGGCCGTCTTGCCGATGCCGTTGAGGTAGACACGCACGAGGTCGGCGGCGGGGCTCTGGGCGTCGAGGTCGGCGTCGGTGAGCGCCCCCACGCTCACGGGCGGCTCCTCGGACGTCTGAGCCGGGATGCGCTCGCGAATCCCGCGCGACTCGCGTTCGAGAGTCTGGACTGACATTCTGCCTCCCCGGTCACGGGCTGAACGTGCTGCTGCGGTTCGTCCACCGGGTGCGTACCCGCGACCGGGGCCTGTGGAACCCGGTACGCCGGTCCGGCCGGCTTGGCTGGACATCTGGCACAACGCTCCGGGTTTCCAAAACGTTCCCGGCTCGCCTGAAAAGGAGACGGCTGCCGGGGCGCTCCGGTTGCTCGACCATTGCTGAGCTTTTGCTGAGAACCTCCGGGGGCCGGGAAACCTGAGAATCCGATGTGAATCGGGTCAAGGCGTGAACCGGGACGCGGTGGTCTAGACCTCTACGAGAACGGTGAACGGACCGTCGTTGACGCTCGAGACCGCCATCATCGCCCCGAAACGGCCCGTCGCGACGGTGGCGCCGCGGCCGCGCAGCTCGGCCACGACGGCGTCCACCAACGGCTCGGCGAGCTCCGGCCGGGCGGCCTGCGTCCACGACGGCCGGCGCCCTTTCTTCGTGTCTCCGTAGAGGGTGAACTGGCTCACCACGAGCAGTGGCGCATTCGCCGTGGCGCATGATTCCTCGTCACGCAGCACGCGCAGCTCGTGCAATTTGCGCGCCATCGTCACGGCCTTCGCCGCGTCGTCGTCCGCGTGGATTCCCAGCAGCACAAGCAAACCCGGCTCGTCGATCGCCCCGACGACCTCACCCGCGACGGTGACGTCCGCCCGGGTGACGCGGGCCGCGACGGCCCTCACCGGCCCGCCGGGACGAGCATGCCGTGCCGGACGAGCTCGCGGACGACGGGCAGCGCGGTGGCGGCCAGCTCCGCGGCATCGAGCCCTTGGGAGAACGCGAGGAGCTCGATCAGGTCCTCCAGCGGCAGTGCGCCACGACACCCCGCGAGCAGGCGCGCGGCGAGGTCGTCGACCTCGTGCTGCCAGCCCGGCCCGTCGGTGCGGTGCAGCCGCCGGATCTGCGTGGTCCAGCCTTCGTCGCCGGGTTCCTCGACGCTTTCCAGCAGAACCGTGTCCGGCACCACAAAACGGACATCCAGGAGGGAATCGCCGGATTCGCGCAGCCATTCGACGCGGTCGAGCCAGTTCGCCGCCTCCGGGCCCAGCGGGTCGTCGTAGGCCTGGCGCAGGTCTTCGCACACCACCGTCGGGGTCCGCCCGGCGGCCCGGCGGAGGGTGACGAAGCCGAAGCCGATGCCCCGGACGTCGTTCGCCGCGAACCAGTCGAGCCACGCCGCCGCCTTCGCCCGGCCCTCCGGCGAGCGCGGGTCGAGACCCGCGTCACGCAGCCAGGTGCCGACGTAGAGCGCAGGGTCGGCGACGTCGCGCTGGACGAACCAGGCGTCGGTCTCGGCGGGCAGCCAGCGGCTCACCCGGTCGGCCCAGTCCTCGGTGCCGGTGTGCAGCCAGGAGGCCAGCAGCTGGCCGACGCCGCCGTCGTTGAGGAACCCCGGCAGCTGCCGCACGACCAGCGCGCTCGCGTCGTCGCCGGCCAGGCCGGAGTCGCGGTAGGTGTAGTCCACCCGGGCCGGGCCGACCACGAACGGCGGGTTGCAGACGACCTGGTCGAACTTCCGGCGCGCGACCGGGCCGAACCACTCTCCGCGCACCAGCTCGACGTCGAGCTCGTTCAGCCGGAACGTCGCCGCGGCCAGCGCGAGCGCCCGTTCCGAGACGTCGGTCGCGGTCACGCGCTGGGCGTGCCGGGTCGCGTGCAGCGCCTGGACGCCGTTGCCGGTGCCCAGGTCGAGCAGGGTGCCCACGGGCCGGCGGCTGGTCGCGCGGATCAGCGACAGCGACGCGTGCCCGACGCCGAGCACGTGGTCTTCGGGCACGGTCCGGCCCAGCACGTCGGCGTCGAGGTCGGACACGACCCACCAGGAACCCTCGTCGTCGCCGTGCGGCCGGATGTCGAGCGCCGCGCGGTAGCCGTCCGGGACCTCCGAGAGCACTCCCGCGGCAACGGCGTCCTCGGGGGAAAGGGGCGCGAAGGCGGCCTTGACCGCCGTCTCCGGCTCGGTCCCGCCGAGCAGGAACAGCCGGATCAGCGTGCCGAGGTCGCCCGCGTCCCGGCTCGCGCGCTCGGCGGGCACCGGCTCACCGCGGCCGAGCGCCGCGTGCGCGGCCCCGCCGAGGGCGGCCACCACGCCGTCGGCGTCGTAGGAGGTGCGCCGGAAGGCCTCGCGCAGCCGCGCGCAGACGTCTTCGGACAGGTCGGGCAGTACGCTTCGCGTGCTCACGGTGGGTAATGCTGCCACGATGGCCCCTGTGACCCTTGACGACGTCCTCGCCCCGCTCGACGCGGCGCTGCCCGAGCTCGAAGCGCTGTACATCGACCTGCACCGCCACCCCGAGCTGTCGTTCGCCGAAACGCGGACGGCCGCCGAGCTGGCCCGGCGGCTCGAGCAGGACGGCTACGAGGTGCACACCGGCATCGCCGGCACCGGGGTGCTGGGCGTGCTGCGCAACGGCGAGGGCCCGGTGGTGCAGCTGCGCGCCGACATCGACGCGCTGCCGGTCGAGGAGAAGACCGGGCTGTCCTACGCCAGCACCGCCCGCGGCACGGACGCCCAGGGGAACGACGTCCCGGTGATGCACGCCTGCGGGCACGACATGCACGCCACGTGGCTCTCCGGCGCGGCCGCGCTGCTCGCGAAGGGGCGCGACACCTGGTCCGGGACGCTGCTCGTGGTGTTCCAGCCCGGCGAGGAGAGCGCGGGCGGCGCGGCGCGGATGGTCCGGGACGGGCTGTTCGACGTCGCGGGCAAACCGGACGTCGTGTTCGGCCAGCACCTGGTGCCCGGCCCGGCCGGCTGGGTGCTCACCCGGCCCGGCGTGATCATGGCCGCGACCGACACGCTGCGCATCACCCTCCACGGCCGCGGCGGGCACGGCTCGCGCCCGGAGACGACGGTCGACCCGGCCGTGCTGGCCGCGTCGGTGGTGCTCAAGCTGCAGACGATCGTCTCGCGCGAGATCGCCGCGACCGACTCGGCCGTGGTCACCGTCGGCTCCCTGCACGTCGGCACGGCGAGCAACGTGATCGCCGACGACGCCGTGCTCGAGGTCAACATCCGGTCCTTCGACCAGGCCGTCCGCGAACGCGTGCTGGCCGCGGTCGAGCGGATCGTGAACGGCGAAGCGGCCACGGCCGGCGCGCCGAAGCCGCCGGAGATCGTCCGCTCGTGCGCCTACCCGGTCACGGAGAACGACGAAGCGGCGAACGACGCGCTCACCGAGGTCTTCCGCGGCCACTTCGGCGCCGACGTCGTGCTGCCGGCCCCGCTGGTCACCGGCAGCGAGGACTTCAGCGAGTTCGGCCGCGCCGCCGGCGTCCCGTCGGTGTTCTGGCTGGTCGGCGGCTTCGACCCGGAGACGGTCATCACGGCGATGACCGAAGGCCGGTTCGAGCGCGACATCCCGTCCAACCACTCGCCGCGCTTCGCCCCGATCCTGCACCCGACCCTGCGCACCGGCATCGAAACCCTGGTCGCCGCCGCGGTGAGCCGATTCGCTCACCCAGGTGACGCGTGAGCCGTGCCGGTGGGACGATGGACGGCGGAGGTGGTGCAGTGACCACGCCCGCCAAGGACTCGGACCCGGTGCTGATCACCGGGGCGGCCCCGTCGTACGAAGAGCAGTTCGCCGCCCGCAAGCGCAAGTACGTGATCATGATGGCCTGCCGGATCCCGTGCCTGATCCTCGCCGGGCTGACCTACCACACCTGGTGGCTGGCGCTGGGTTTCCTCGCGATCTCGGTGCCGCTGCCGTGGATCGCGGTGCTGATCGCCAACGACCGCCCGCCCCGCAAGTCCGAGAACGTCTCGCGGTACCAGCGCGAGGCGAAGGCGATCGAAGGCGGCAACCACCACGTCATCGACGGTTAGCCGGGCTGCGGGCCCACCTTCCCGACGGCCAGCGCGCCCAGCCGGGTGCCGTGCCGCAGAACGTCCACAGTGGACTCCCCGGCCAGCCAGCCGGTGAGCACGCCGGCGTCGAACGCGTCCCCCGCGCCGGTCGAGTCGAGGCACTCCGCCTCGACGGCGGGCACGCTCGTCACGCCGCCCTGATCGACCCAGCTGGCGCCCTCCAGACCGGCCGTCACGACCACCGCGCCGACCGTGCCGAGCAGTTCCTTGGCCGACGCCGGGTCCGCGGAGCCGGTCAGGGCCACCAGCTCCTCGGTGTTCGGCATCAGCAGGTCGGTCCCGCGGACGTCGTCGAGGAACGCGGCCGGGTCGGTGATGTGCGCCGCGGCCTGCGGGTCGACCGACGTCGTCAACCCCAGCTCGCGAGCCACGGCCAGCGCGGCCAGCCCGGCCGCCCGCGACGGCGGGTCGAGCAGGACGTACCCGGACAGGTGCAGGTGGCGCGCGCCGGACAGGGCTTCCGGGGTGACGTCTTCGGGCGAGAAGCGCTGGTTCGCGCCGCGGTCGGCGAGCATGCTGCGCTGCCCGGAGGCGTCGACCATCACCACGACGCAGCACGTCGGCGCCTCGGCGTCGACCGCGAACGCGCAGCGCACGCCCGCCGCCTCCAGCTCCGCCCGGATCAGCCGGCCGCCCGGGTCGTCGCCGATCCGCGCGACCAGCGTCGTCTCCGCGCCGAGCGAACGCAGCCACAGCGCGGTGTTCGCACCCGAGCCGCCGCCGGTGAACCGGATCTTCGCCCGGGCGTCACCGCCGTGCGGCAACGGCTTGTCGTGCCGGGCGATCACGTCCAGGGCCGCGTCCCCGACCACCACGATCCCGTTCATGCGCCGACCTCGCTGACGCTCGGCGCGGCCTGACCGGCGAGCGCTGTGTTGGATGATTCGTTCGCAGGCTCACTCATGCCAACGCCACCGCCACTTCGGCAGCCAGCTTCGCGTTGTTCAGCACCAGAGCCTCGTTCGCGTCGATGCTCACGCCGTCGCTCGCCGTGTGGAAGTGCTCCAGCAGGACCGGCGTCACGTCGGCGCCGTGCACGCCCTGCTCCGCCACCAGGGCGAGGCCCTCGGCGAGCAGCCGGTCGTGCAGTGCCCTGTCCATTTCGGACGCTTCGGGGATCGGGTTCGCCAGCAGGACACCGGAATCCGCGTACGCGCGGTGCGCGGCGACCACCGCGGCGGCCTGCTTCGGGTCGTCGACCCGCCAGCCGACGGCGTGCCCGGACGAGCGCAGGTAGAACGCCGGGAAGTCGTCGGTGCGGTAGCCCAGCACCGGCACCGAGTTCGTCTCCAGCACCTCGAGGGTCGCCGGGATGTCGAGCACCGACTTCACACCGGAGCAGACGACCACGGTCGGCACCTTCGCCAGCACGCCGAGGTCCGCGCTGACGTCCCAGCTCTGCGCCGCGCCGACGTGCACCCCGCCGAGCCCGCCGGTGGCGAACATCCCGATCCCCGCGGCGGCGGCCAGCGCCGACGTGCTCGCCACGGTCGTCGCGCCCGAGCGGCCGAGGCCGACGGCCGGGCCCAGGTCGCGCAGCGACAGCTTGTCCAGCCCGGCGTCCGGCGCGCAGACGCGCTCGAGCTCGGCGGGGGAGAGGCCGACGACGACGCGGCCGTCGAGCACCGCGAGGGTGGCCGGGACGGCACCGCCGTCGCGCACGACGCGCTCGAGGCGGCGGGCGACGTCGAGGTTGCGGCCCGGCGGCAGGCCGTGGGACAGGATGGTGCTCTCCAGCGCGACGACGGGGTGCCCGTCACGCAGCGCCGAGGCGATCTCTTCGTGCAGGTGGAGTGGGGTGGTCACGAGGGACCATCATCGGTGATCGTCCCGCTCGCGCCGCCAGTGGGTCAGCTCGGCGGTCAGGTTCTTTTCCGCGGTGCTCGCCCAGCGTGTCCGCGCGGCTTCGCTGCGGTAGAGCGTCCGGGTCAGCATGCCTTCGAGGACGGCGATGCGGCCTTCGCGCCACACGTCGTCGGGGTACTTCGCGTACTCCTCGCGCACGGCCTTGGCGTACGTCGCGTAGCGATCCTCGGACGCGCCGAGGATCGCGAGGTCGGCGTCGAGGAGCGCGGTGGCGAGGCGGTCGTCCGCGGGGGCGTCGTGCTTGATCGTGGCGAGGATCAGGCCTTCGACGCGCTTGACGTGGGTTTCGGCGACGCCGTCCAGTGCGTCGCGAGCCCAGGCGGCGCTGGCGCGTTCGTCTTCGCCGGGCTTCGCGTCGTACACGACGTCGTGCGCCCAGGCGGCGACGGCGACGATCGCGCGGTCGGCGTCGCCGAGGTCCGCGGCCAGCCAGGCGGAGTCCCGCGCGACGGCCGCCGCGTGGTCCAGGGTGTGGTAGCGGCGGTGGGGCTCGGCGTAGCGGGCTTCGAGGCCCGCCCGGGGCGCGCCGCCCAGCGCGGTGACCGCGTCGGCCCACTTCACGGGAACGTCCAGCGCGTCGGCGTGCCGGTGAAGTCCTTTTCCCGCAGGCCGAACGCCTTCTCCGGGCGCAGTCGCAGCGACGCGTTGACCGCCGGGTCGAGGAAGCCGACGTCGTAGGTGGTCGCGTACTTCGCGTTCATCGCGTCGAGGAAGCCGCGCAGCGCGTCCGGGTCGGTGACGATCTCGGCGGTCCCTTCGACGACGACGGGCTCGTACGGGTCCTCGGTGGCGATCGAGACCGAAGAGCCCGCGGCGATGTTCCGGGCCTTCACCGACCGCAGCGACGACGAGAACCACAGCACCTCGCCGGTCCACACCGCCCAGACCGGCATCAGGTGCGGGCGCCCCGCCGGCGTGACGGTCGCCAGCCAGAAGTCGTGCGACGCCCGGAGCCGCTCGTCCGCCCACGACCAGGGCAGCAACCCGGCGCGACCGGCCGTGATCCCGTAGCCGGGCATGTGCGGGCGTTCGGCGCGGGGCGCGTCCATCAGTCGAAGATGCCGCGCGGCCGGGCCACCTCGTGCAGCCAGTCTTCGAGCTGCTTCTCCCAGTTCACGTCCGGCTTCATCGTGAACATCCCGAGGAAGTCCTGGCCGCGGCCGCCGAAGCCGCCCGTCTTGCTCACCCGCACGCGCTTGGTCACCTCGAGCACGACGTCCGTGCGGTCCGACGACGTCAGGAACGTCACCGCGACCTGGGAGAAGATGCTCGCGAAGCGGGGCGAAGGCGCGAAGCGGATCTCCTGGAAGAACGGCAGCTGCTGCGGGGCGCCGTTGATCCGGCCCTGCTCGAGGATCGCCTCGCGGAAGGTGAAGCCGATCCGGCTCAGCGCGTCGAGGACCCGCTTCTGCGCCGGGAGCGGCTCGATGGCGACGGCGTCGGCGTCGAACGGGTCCGACACCGCGGCGGCCAGGTCGAGCTCGGCCCGCACGCCGACGGCCATGCCGGTCAGCGGTTTGGCGTAGACGCTGGTCACGGGCGTCTCCCAGGGCAGCGGCACCTCGAACGGCACCCGGACCTGCTGGCCCGCGCGGATCGTCTCGCGGCCGGCGAGCTGCTGGGTGCCGAAGGGGAGGTCTTCGGTCTTGTCGGTGCCGGGGACCTGGACGCGGGCCAGGAGCGTGACGGCGAGCCCCTTGATCTCCTGGTCGACCTCGCCGCCGGCCAGCAGCACCTCGCCGTGCAGCGGGCGGCCGGGGGTGGCGGCCCGGTCGAGCAGGCGGGCGTCGATCTTGGCCCCGCCCGAGCCGAACGTCGCGAGCACCTTCTGGAACATGCCGCAGATCCTGCCAGGTCGAGGGGCTTTCGCACGAGGTTCGACGGGACTCGGGCACAATGGCCGGGTGAGCACCGAGACGCTGACGAAGCCGGAAACCACGCCCGAGGGCACGGACACCACCGACGACGACTCGCCGAAGATGTTCCACTACGTGAAGAAGAACAAGATCGCCGAGAGCGCGGTCATGGGAAACCACGTGGTGGCGCTGTGCGGCGAGGTCTTCCCGGTGACCAAGTCGCCGAAGCCCGGGTCGCCGGTCTGCCCGGCCTGCAAGGAGATCTTCGACGGGCTGCGCCCCGGCGAGTGACGTCCTGAGCACCGACCCCGGCGGGTGACCCCGCCGGGTCTTCGGCGTGTCAGGAAGCGCACAGATCCCCGAACAAACGTGAAAACCATTCATTAGTCGGGTGCGCCCGGTGCGGGACGCCTGGTAGATCCAATCAGCCAGGTTCCCTCACCCACCGGAGTCGCACATGCGCAGAACCGGGATCGTCCTCGCCGTCGCCGCCCTGCTGACCGCCGTCGTGGTCACCCCCGCGGAGGCTGTCACGGGCTGGACGGAGGTCGGTTCGGACCACGCCAGAGCCCTCGACGAGAGCCAGGGCCTCGCCACCATCGTCCGGCCGTCCGGCACCACCATCCGCTACACCGGGGTCGCCACGATCCCGGCGGACCTGAACTCCCAGGGCTGGAACCACGTCGGCGACCCCGGCTCGGCCCAGGGCTGGTACGTCGAGCCCTACCAGCGCGACGACCGCGGCGCGAAGCTCTTCCGCGTCCAGGCGCCGGACGGCTCGTGGGCCGACTACAAGCACAACCTCGAGTCGTGGGAAGCGAACAACAACTCCTTCGCCGCGGTCTCGCCCGACGCCCGCTGGCTGGTGGCGGGGGAGTGGGGCACCATGGACCGCCTCCTGGTCCACCCGATGCCCGGCGTGGCGGCCACGGACCCGTCGGCCAACCTGCCGCTGGCCGGCACGATCCGGCTGGACCACCAGGTCCGCGACGTCCAGGGCTGCGACTTCCAGACGGCGACCCGCCTGCTCTGCGCGTCCGACGACCCGGACGGCAGCCTCTTCGGCACCACCAAGCCGCTGCTGCAGGTGGACCTCGCCGGCCCGCTGACCGGGTCGGACGTCGCCGGGCACGTGACGTCGCTGGGCCAGCTGCCGCTGCGCAGCGGCTGCAGCGGCAACTTCGAAGTCGAGGGCATCGACTTCGACGAGCGGGACAACACGCTGCGCGTGATCGTCATGTCGCCGAGCATCTGCATCGTCTTCGACAGCATGACTTACCGCTTCAAGCAGTGACACGCGCGTGACGGAAGGGTCGGCTCTCGTGATCGGGGCGACGACACGCCGAAACCGCGGTGACCTCGTCGTGTCGACCCTCGGATCGCGCGTGTCGGCGTTCTGAGCACGCCGGACACGCCGAAGGCCCGCCACTTTCCCGGGAAAGGGGCGGGCCTTCGTGCTGCGGTCAGGCGGCCGGGGTGGGGTCCAGGGACTCCGACTCCGGGGCCTTCGCCGGGTTCCGCTTCGCTTCGCGGCGAACTCGACGGCGTTCCTTGCGGGTCTCGACCATCGTGTAGAGGGTCGGGACCAGCACCAGGGTCAGCAGCGTCGAGCTGACCAGGCCGCCGATCACCACGATCGCCAGGGGCTGGCCGATGAAGCCGCCCTGGCCGGTGATGCCCAGCGCCATCGGGATGAGCGCGAAGATCGTCGCCGCCGCGGTCATCAGGATCGGGCGCAGCCGGCGCCGGCCGCCCTCGGTGACGGCGTCCGCGACGCTCATCCCCTCCGCCCGGTACTGGTTGACCAGGTCGATCAGCACGATCGCGTTCGTCACCACGATGCCGACGAGCATCAGCATGCCGATCAGTGCCGGCAGGCCGAGCGCGGTGCCCGTCGCCAGCAGTAGCCCGATCGCGCCGGTCGCCGCGAACGGGATCGACACCAGCAGGATCAGCGGCTGGACCAGGCTGCGGAACGTCGCCACCATGATCAGGAACACGATCGCGATCGCCGCCAGCAGCGCCAGGAACAGGTTCGAGAACGCCTCCTGCTGGTCCTGGCTCACCCCGCCGAGCGAGTACGACGCGCCGCCGGTGAACGTCAGACCGTCCAGTTTGGACTTGATGTCCGCGGTCGTCTTGCTCAGGTTGTCGCCGGTGTTCTTGGCGGTCACCGTGGTGCTCAGGTCGCCGCCGGTGCGGTGCACCGACGCCGGGCCGTCCACAGTGGACACCTTCGCGACCTCGTCGAGCCGGACGACGCCGGTGGGACCCGGGATCTGCAGGCCCTTCACCTGGTCGACCGTCGCCGGCGCGGAGCCGGCCCGCAGCACGATGTCCGTGCGCTGGCCGTCGACCGGCAGCTGCGTCACCGTGCGCCCGGCGATCGCCTGGTTGGCGACCTGGCCGATGGTGCTCGCCGACAGCCCGTGCGCGGCGGCCGCGGCGTCGTCCACCTCGACCTGCACCCGCGGCGAGCCGACGCTCAGGTCGCTCGACACCTCGGTCAGCCCGGACACCCCGCCCAGCGCCGCCACGACCTGGTCGGACGCCGGCTTGAGCGCGGCCTCCGACGGCGCGGTCACCGTCACCGAGACCTGGTCGGAGTTGAAGCCGGACGCGTCCGCGCCGATCTTGATCTCGCCCAGCTCGGGCCGGGACGTCAGCTTCGAGCGCAGCCGGTCCGACAGCGCGTCGAGGTCGGTGTCCTTCGCGACGGTGACCGAGATGCTGGTGTTCGTCCCGCCCCCGAAGCCGAACGTGCCCCCGCCGCCGATGCTCACCTGGTACGTCTGCACCGCGGGCTCGGCCGCCAGCGCCTGCTCGACCGCCGTCGCGGCCTTCTCCTTCGCCTCGACGCTCGTGCCCGCGGGCAGCTTCTGCGTCATGTTCAGCGTGGTGCCGCCGGACTGGTCGAGGAAGTTGGTGTTGAGCCGCGTCGCGAGCCCCACCGTGCCGGCGAAGATCAGCAGCGCCAGCAGCACGACGGTCAGCCGCCGCTTCGTCGCGAACCGGATCACCGGCAGGTACGCCCGCTGCAGGAAGCTGCGGCGCTCCTTCTCGACGGCCGCTTCGCGCGCCCGCTCGGCCTCGACGGCGTCGGTGGGCACCTTCGGCTGCTTCAGGAACCAGTACGCCAGCACCGGAACCACGGTCAGCGAGACGAGCAGCGAAGCCAGCAGCGCCACCGTGACGGTGATCGCGAACGGCGAGAACAGCTCGCCGACGAACCCGCCGACGAACGCGATCGGCAGGAACACCGCGACGGTCGTCAGCGTGGACGACGTCACCGCGCCGGCCACCTCGCGGACGCCGTCGAGCACCGCCCGCTGCTTCTCTTCGCCGTACCCCAGGTGCCGTTTGATGTTTTCCAGCACGACGATCGAGTCGTCGACCACCCGGCCGATCGCGATCGTCAGCGCGCCCAGGGTGAGCAGGTTGAGCGACAGGTCGCCGGTCCACAGCGCCAGCAGCGCGACCACCACCGACAGCGGGATCGACACCGCCGTCACCAGCGTCGAGCGCACCGACAGCAGGAACAGCAGGATGACGACCACGGCGAACGCCAGGCCCAGCAGGCCTTCCGTGGTCAGGCCGCTGATCGCGTCCTTGACCGGCGTGCCCTGGTCGAACACGACGCTCATCTCGGCGCCGGTCTTCTTCGCCAGGTCCGGCAGCTTGCCGCGCACGGCGTCGGAGATCGCGACGGCGTTCCCGTTGTCCACCATGGTGATCGACAGGCCGAGGCTCGGCTTGCCGTTGGTGCGCGTGATCGACGTCGGCGGCGCGAAGCCGGTCTGGACGTCGGCGACGTCACCCAGCTTCACCGGGGCGCGGGCGGGCCCGCGCGCCGCTCCGGCCGCGCTCGGCGTGAGGTACAGGTTGCGGATCGAGTCCACAGTGGTCTGCCCGCCGCCGACTTGGACGGACAGCGTCTTGTCGCCTTCGGTCAACGTCCCGGCGGGCACCGCGGCCCCCGCCGTCTGCAGCGTGGTCGCGATCGACGCCGGGTCGACGCCCGCGGCGGCCAGCTTCGCGTAGTCGAGCGCGATGGTGACGCGCGGCTGCTGCACGCCGGTGACGGTCACCGTGCGGACGCCGTCGATCTTCCGCAGCTCCGGCGCGACCTGGTCGGTCAGCGCGGGCGCGAGCTGCTGCGGGTCCCCGCTGGTGCCCGCCGCGACCAGCACGACCGGCAGGTCGTCGGTGCTGCCCGCGGACACCGACGGCTCGGAGTTCTGCGGCAGCCGCGGCCGGACCTGGTTCACGACCTGCTGGATCTGCTGCACGGCGGCGTCGAGGTCGGTGCCGAACGCGAACTGCGTCACCACGCGCGACACGCCGTCGGACGACGTCGAGGTGACGTCCTCGAGGCCCTTGAGCCCCTGCAGGGCGCCCTCGAGGGGCTCGCTGACCTGCTTGTCGACCGCGTCCGGCGACGCCCCCGCGTACGCCGTGACGATCTGGGCCTGCGGGAACTGCAGGGACGGGAACAGCTGCTGCTTGATCTGCGGCAGCGCGAAGGCGCCGAAGCCGACGACGACGAGCGCGAGCAGGCCGATCAGACTTCGGTTGCGCAGGCTCAATCTGGCCAGCACGGACATGACTTGGGAACCCCCTCGGGAGTGACGCGGCGACCGACGCCGACGTCAGTGACGGGAGAAGCGTGCCATGCCCGACCTGAGGACCGACTCAGTCTGCGGGTTGATTTCCGGTCGTCCCCGGGGAGGACTCACGACCCTGAGCCGCGCTGGGTGCCGGTTCCGGCGCGCTGCGTGACGGTTCGTCCTCATCGGACGGTTCGCCGTCGCCGTTGGGGGAGACGTCCTCGGCTCGCGGGCGCCGCACCGGCGTCGTGGTGCGCTCCCAGAGCTTGCGGCCCTCTTCGGTGCGCAGCCGCTCGGACGCGCGTTCCATCTCCAGCCGCCGCCACTTGCGCCGCTGCCGCCGGGTCGCCTTGGCCGGCCACAGCTCCTGGATCGCGCTGTTGAAGTAGGCGCCGCCGACCACGGCCAGCCCGATGAAGAACATCAGGAGCAGGAACGCGATCGGGGCGGCCAGCGCGCCGTAGGTGTAGCCGGTCTTGGTGATCCAGTTCAGGTAGATGCGCAGGCCGACCGAGGAGAGCAGGAACACGACCATGGCGAGCACCGCGCCAGGCAGCCCGCGGTGCCACGGCAGCTTCCGCGGCAGGGCGAGCTTGTACAGCGTGGTCAGCGCGAGGGTGATCATCGCTCCGAGGGTCGGGAAGTACAGGGCGCTCACCCACGACGTCACGGTCGGGCGCCAGTCCGCCGGGAAGAACTCCGGCAGCAGGTCCGGGCCGATCGCCAGCAGCGGCAGCCCGACCACCAGGACGACCAGCCCGGCCAGGTAGAGCAACAGGGCGAAGATCCGCTGCCAGACGTCGTTGCGGACGCCGTACTGGTCGTGGGCGACGGTGATGGCGTCGACGAACGACGACATCGCCGACGAGCCGGCCCACAGCGAGATCAGGAAGCCGACCGAGACGATCTCGCCCTTGCCGACGGTCAGGATGCTGTTGACCGTCGGCTCGATGATGTCGTGGACGGCGTTCTGGCTGAACACCGTCCGGCAGAAGCCGATGATCTTGTCGTGCGCGGCCGCGACGACGTCCTGGCCGAACCACTCGCCGACGAAGCCCAGGCTGCCGAGCAGCCCCAGCAGCAGGGGCGGCAGCGAGAGCGTCTGCCAGAAGGCCGCTTCGGCGGCCTCGGAGAAGATGTTGCCGTCCCAGGCCTTGGCGAGCGTGCGCGTGAAGAGGCGCCACGGCCCCCTGCGGGCCACCTTCGTCGCTGCGGACGGCTGCACCTCACCCATGACGGGTTCCAGCATGGTCCATCCGTGCTGATTTGGCTCGTCACCACCCCTGCGGCCGGGCGTGTCGGGTGACATCACCCGTGCCGGTGCCCGGAACTGTCGGACCCGGCCGGTAGACTCGCTCCAGTGCCCTCACCGCAGTCGCCGACGCCGAAGTCGGTACCACAGTGAGGGTTTTTCAACGTCACGGTGAGGGTTTTTCGACGTCAAAGGCCACGTCACAGCGCTTGAGCGAGGGGGAGGACCGGGGATGACGGAGACGCAGCTCGGCGCGCCTCCCGCGGAGCAGGACTCGACCGCGCGCCCGCTGCGGGCGTGGCAGCGGCGGGCGCTCACGAAGTACCTGACGCGGAAGCCGAAGGACTTCCTCGCGGTGGCGACGCCCGGCGCCGGCAAGACGGTGTTCGGCCTGCGGATCGCCGCGGAGCTGCTGAGCGACCGCACGATCGAGGCGGTCACCATCGTCACCCCGACCGAGCACCTGAAGCACCAGTGGGCCGCGTCGGCGGCCGCGGCCGGGATCCAGATCGACTCGAACTTCCGCAACACCACGGGCGTGACGTCGTCGGACTACAACGGCGTCGCGCTGACGTACGCGCAGGTCGCGGCGCACCCGACGCTGCACCGCGTGCGCACCGAGAACCGCAAGACGCTGGTGATCCTCGACGAGATCCACCACGGCGGCGACGCGAAGTCCTGGGGTGACGCGATCCGCGAGGCGTTCACCCCGGCGGTGCGGCGCCTGTCGCTGACCGGGACGCCGTTCCGGTCCGACGACTCGGCCATCCCGTTCGTCACGTACGAGCCGGACGCGGGCGGCTTCCAGCGCAGCAAGGCCGACCACTCGTACGGCTACGCGGACGCGCTGGCCGACGGCGTGGTCCGGCCGGTGGTCTTCCTGGCGTACTCGGGCGAGGCGTCCTGGCGCACGAGCGCGGGGGAGGAGTTCACCGCGCGCCTCGGCGAGCCGCTGACGGCGGAGCAGAACGCCCGCGCGTGGCGCACGGCCCTCGACCCGGCGGGCGAGTGGATCCCGGCGGTGCTGCAGGCGGCGGACACGCGGTTGTCGCAGGTCCGCCAGCACGTCCCGGACGCCGGCGGCCTGGTCATCGCGACCGACCAGGAGTCGGCGCGCGCGTACGCGAAGATCCTGGAGCGCATCTCGGGCGAGATGCCGACCCTGGTGCTCTCGGACGACCCGAAGGCGTCGGGCCGGATCAAGGAGTTCTCCGAGACGAACGAGCGCTGGATCGTCGCGGTCCGCATGGTCTCGGAAGGCGTCGACGTGCCGAGGCTGGCGGTGGGCGTGTACGCGACGAGCGCGTCGACCCCGCTGTTCTTCGCCCAGGCGATCGGCCGCTACGTGCGAGCGCGCAAGAAGGGCGAGACGGCGAGCGTGTTCCTGCCGTCGGTGCCGGTGCTGCTGGAGCTCGCGAGCGAGCTGGAAGCGCAGCGGGACCACGTGCTGGGCAAGCCGCACCGCGAGCAGGAGGGCTGGGAGGACGAGCTCCTCGCCCAGGCCAACCGCACCGAGGACGAGCCGGGCGAGGAGGAGAAGGCGTTCACCTCGTTGGGTGCCTCGGCCGAGCTGGACCAGGTCATCTACGACGGCAACTCCTTCGGCACGGCGGTCTTCTCGGGCTCGGACGAGGAGCAGGAGTACCTCGGCCTGCCGGGCCTGCTGGAGCCGGACCAGGTCCGCGCCCTGCTGCGGAAGCGGCAGGAAGAGCAGATCGCGGACGAGAAGCGCCGCAAGCCGGCCAAGGAGGAAGCCCCGCCCCCGGCGGCGGCCCGTCCGGCATCGGTGAGCGAGCGGCTCGGGGCGTTGCGCAAGGAGCTGAACGCGCTGGTGGGCATGTACCACCACCGCACGAAGAAGCCCCACGGCGCGATCCACAACGAGCTGCGCCGCGTGTGTGGCGGGCCCCCGACCGCGATGGCGACCGTCGAGCAGCTCGAGGAACGGATCGTGACCCTGCGGTCCTGGTGAGGCTGGTTGCTCCCGGGGCAGGGTGACCTGCTGGCCCGGGAGGCGGCCGGTTCCTCCTGGGACGCGCCGCCAAGCCGAACTGAGCCCGCGTGCCCGGCGAGCCTGGCGCCGAGGTGCGGAACGCCAAGCTCGGCTCGCGTCGAGGCGGACCGGCGGGTTCGGCCACGCGGCACCGTGAGCCCGCGTCCGCGGCGGGCCGGGCACCCGAGAGGCGGGCCGCCGAGCCCTTCCTGTCGCCCGGGCGGCTGAACTTCCGCCGTCACAATCCGTTCTCACCATGCGCGAAACCCGCCGGTGACGCTCCGTCCGCGCCGGTCACCTCGCCGAGTGCCCGGGCGTCCCCGGCCGCGTGGCGGAGCGGGCACCCTTGCGCCGCAAGTCCGCAAGTGGGCGACCAATCGGGCGCGTCTTTCGTGGGTTCGCCACCGAGGTGCGGATGGTGGCCGCGCGCTACCGGGTCGGAGTAGCTTCGGCTCGTCAAGAAACCTGGATGTAACACACCGTAAGTGCTGGCGATCACATCGTCAGCGGATCTACTCTTTCCGGGCGACGTTCAGCCCGTGTTGCCGAACCGTGTCCAATTGGTGTCATTTAATCGATCCAGCTATCTTCCCCGCAGCCGCTCAGCGGCATATGTTGTCGCCCACAACATATGCGCGTCGGTGCGCCGGGACCCTCCGGATCACCGTCCCGCAGGGCCCGAGACGACGTCGACGGCCCACTCGTCACCAATGCTTGGATCCGGAAGGAACGAGGATGCGCAGCAGAACCCTTACCCTCCTCGCCGTCACGGTGAGCACCGGCCTGGTGCTGACCGCTTGCGGTGCCAACAGTTCGAACAGCGGGGGCTCGGGGAGCAACTCCGCCTCCTCGTCCGCGCCGGCCGCCGGTGGCGGTGCCAACGGCAAGGTCGGCGTCATCCTCCCGGAGACCGCCACCTCCGCGCGCTGGGAAGCCTTCGACAAGCCGATGCTGACGGCCGCGCTGACGGCCCAGGGCTTCGAGGTCGACGTCCAGAACGCCCAGGGCGACAACCAGAAGTTCTCCACCCTGGCCGACGGCTTCATCAGCTCCGGCGTCAAGGTCCTGGTCATCGCCCCCGGTGACCCGGCCGTCGGTGCCGCGGTCGAGGCCAAGGCGAAGACCGCGGGCATCCCGGTCATCGACTACGACCGCCCGAGCCTCGGCGGGTCCGCCGACTACTACGTCTCGTTCGACAACGAGAAGGTCGGCCAGCTGCAGGGCCAGGCCATGGCCGACGCGCTGAAGAGCAAGCCGGGCGCGGGTTTCGTCCAGATCGAGGGCGCCCCGACCGACAACAACGCCACGCTGTTCACCAAGGGCCAGGACTCCGTCCTCGACCCGCTGGCCTCGGCGGGCACGCTCAAGCGGATCCAGAAGCAGCCGATCAACGACTGGGACAACCAGCTCGGCGGCACGACGTTCGAGCAGATCTTCACCGCCAACGGCGGCAAGGTCGACGGCGTCGTCGCGGCGAACGACGGCCTGGCCGGCGCGGTCATCACCATCCTCAAGAAGAACGGCCTCAACGGGAAGGTCCCGGTCACCGGCCAGGACGCGACCGCCGACGGCCTGATGGCGGTCATGCGCGGCGACCAGTACATGACGGTCTTCAAGCCGATCAAGGAAGAGGCCGAGGCCACCGCCAAGCTGGCTGCCGCCCTGGCCAAGGGTGACACCGCGGGTGCCGACGCCATCGCGACGGGCAAGCTGCACGACCCGAAGAACAACCGCGACATCAAGTCCGTGCTGCTGACCCCGACGACGATCCTGGCGAAGGACGTCAAGACCGTGGTGACCCAGGGTTACGTGAAGGCGACCGAGATCTGCGGTGGCGACCTCGCCGCCAAGTGCAGCTCGCTCGGCATCTCCTGAGCCGTCCGCACCACCCAGAACAGCCGGGCCGGGACGCGCACCCCGACGGCGCGTCCCGGCCCGGTCCCCACCCAGGAGAAAAGCCATCCATGAGTGAGCCCATTCTCGAGATCAAGGGCCTGAACAAGAGCTTCGGCCCCGTCCACGTCCTCCACGACGTGGACTTCGACGTGCGTGCGGGCGAAGTGACCGCACTGGTCGGCGACAACGGCGCCGGCAAGTCGACCCTCGTCAAGTGCATCGCCGGCATCCACCCGTACGACTCGGGGGCCGTGCGGTTCAACGGGCAGGACGCCCACATCCGCGGTCCGAAGGACGCGGCCGAGCTCGGCATCGAGGTCGTCTACCAGGACCTCGCGCTCGCCGACAACCTCGACATCGTCCAGAACATGTTCCTCGGCCGCGAGCGCGGCAGCGCGTGGAAGCTGGACGAGGCCAGCATGGAAAAGGCCGCCCGCGAGACGCTGGCCTCCCTGTCGGTCCGGACCGTCAAGTCGGTCCGCACGCCCGTCTCCTCGCTGTCCGGTGGTCAGCGCCAGACCGTCGCGATCGCGAAGTCGGTGCTGTGGAACAGCAAGGTCGTCGTGCTGGACGAGCCGACCGCGGCCCTCGGCGTCGCGCAGACCCGGCAGGTCCTCGACCTCGTCCGCCGGCTGGCCGAGCAGGGCCTGGGGGTCGTGCTGATCAGCCACAACATGGCCGACGTGTTCGAGGTCGCCGACCGCATCGCCGTGCTCTACCTCGGCCGGCTCGTCTCCGAGGTGCACACGAAGGACGTCACCCACGGCCAGGTCGTGGAGCTGATCACCGCCGGTCGCTCCGGTGACCTCGGCCTGGCCCGGCCCGAAGCCGTGGTCCTGTGAGCGGGAAGAAAGAACCGGAAATGACTGAGACCCCTGCGAAGAACGAGGTCGGCACGCCGGCCGCGGAAGCGCTTGCGCAGACCCACAACCCCACCGCGGCGATCACCGACTTCGGCATCGACACGACATCGATGTCAACCGGCGAAGCGATCCGCGACTACTTCGCCCGCCTGCGGGCCGGCGAGCTCGGTTCGCTGCCGTCGCTGTTCGGCCTCCTCGTGCTGGTCCTGCTGTTCAGCGCGCTGTCGGACAACTTCTTCACGCTGGCCAACATCGCCAACGTGTTCCCGCAGGGCGCGGGCGTGATCATCATCGCGATGGGCATCGTCTTCGTCCTGCTGCTCGGCGAGATCGACCTGGCCGCCGGTGTGGCCTCCGGCACCGCCGCGTCCGTGATGGCCCTGCACTACGTCCACGCGGGCAACCTGCTGGGCTCCATGGGGTCCGGCGTGTTCATCACGTTCATCGCGGTCCTCGCCGCGGCCATGCTGCTGTCGGCCTACCAGCGGATCTGGGCCGGCGCCGCGCTGTCGCTGGTCGGCCTGCTGATCGTCGCGATCGGCGTCCCGGCCAACGCCTGGCTGGAGATCCTGCTGGCCATCTGCGTCGGCACCGCGATCGGCTGCATCACCGGCTTCCTGGTGTCGAAGATCGGCATGCCGTCCTTCGTCGTGACGCTGGCGCTGTTCATCGTCTGGCAGGGCGTCCTGCTGCAGTTCATCGGTGAGGGCGGCACGATCGGCATCACCAACTCCGACATCCTCTACAAGATCGCCAACGGCAACCTGAACGTCCTCGGCAGCTGGATCTTCTTCCTCGTCGCCGCGGGCGGGTTCGCGGTGATCACGCTGCTCAGCCACTTCCGGCGGCTCCAGCGCGGCCTGGTCGTCCAGCCGACCGCGCTGGTGATGATCAAGGTCGGCGCGCTCGTCGTGCTGTCGGCGCTGGGCACCTGGCTGCTGACGGTCAACCGCTCGCCGAACAAGTCGGTCGTCACGATCGAGGGCGTCCCGTACGTCATCCCGATCATGCTGGTGCTGCTGGTGGCCGGCACCTACGTGCTCAACCGGACCAAGTACGGCCGGTACGTGTACGCGGTCGGCGGCAACAAGGAAGCCGCCCGCCGCGCCGGTATCGACGTGCCGAAGATCCGGGCGAGCGTGTTCGTCATCGGCTCGGCGGTCGCGGCCATCGGCGGCATCGTCGCCGCGTCGAAGGTCGGCTCGGTCAGCCCGCAGTCCGGTGGCCTCAACACGCTGCTGTACTCGGTCGGTGCGGCCGTCATCGGCGGTACGTCGCTGTTCGGCGGCAAGGGCCGGGTGGCCGACGCGGTCGTCGGTGGCCTGGTGATCGCCGTGGTCATCAACGGCCTGGGCCTGCTCAAGCAGCCGGCCGCGGTGGTCAACATCGTCACCGGTCTGGTCCTGCTGCTCGCCGCCACGGTCGACGCGCTGTCCCGGCGCCGCGCGGCTGCGTCGTCGCGCTGAACCAGCATGGAATGATCAAGCCCGTGTCCAGTTCACCCGTTGCACGACCTGACGAGGTGCGCCGGCACAACCGCACGACCCTGCTCCGCCTGCTGCACGTCGGCGGGCCGAGCACCCGGGCGACCCTGGCTTCCGAGCTGGGGCTCAACCGGAGCACGATCAAGACCCTCGTCGACGGGCTCGCCGAAGCCGGTGTCGTCGAGGAGAAGGTGCCGAGGCCGGGACGAGGGGCGGGCCGCCCCTCGCTCCTGGTCCTGCCCCAGCCGCACGCGGCGGTCGTGCTCGCGGTCGACCTGCAGGTCGAGCACGTCGCGATCGCCCTGGTCGGGCTGGGCGGCCAGATCCTGGGCCGCAACAGCTGGAACCTGCGCGGCCGGATGGGCCAGCCCGACGAGGTCATCACGCACGTCATCGAGTCGACGACCATCCTGGCCGGCGACCTCGACGTGACCCCGGTGGCGGCCGGGGTGTCGGTGCCGGGCGTCGTCCGGCGGGCCGACGGGCACGTGCACGAGGCCCCGAACCTGCGCTGGACCGACGTCGCGCTCGGCGAGCGGCTAGGCGGGGTGCTGCAGATCCCGATCCTGGTGGGCAACGACGCCGAGTTCGGCGCCGTGGCCGAGCACCTGCGCGGGGCGGCCCGCGGCGCGTCCGACGTGGTCTACATCTCGGCGGACGTCGGGGTCGGCGGCGGTGTCATCGCCGAGGGGTCCGCGCTGCGCGGCGGCGCGGGCTACGTCGGCGAGATCGGGCACATGGTGATCCGCCCGGACGGCCGGCCCTGCTACTGCGGCAGCAGCGGCTGCTGGGAGACCGAGGTCGGCGAACGGGCGTTGTGCCGGGCACTCGAGCTGCCGGAAGACACCCCGCGCGGGGCGATCCTGTTCGAGCTGCGCGAGCTGGGTCGCGACCCGGAAGCGGCGCTGTCCCGGCTCGCGGAGTTCGCCGAGTGGCTGACGCTGGGGCTGATCAACGTCGTCAACCTGCTCGGGCCGCAGCTGGTGATCCTCGGCGACCTGCTGACCGTGCTGCCGGAGGCGGTGCTGCGGCACGTCGGGGCCGAGGTCCGCCGCCGCAGCCTGGTGAGCCGGGCGGTCGGCGGCACCCGGATCGTCAGCTCCGCGCTGGGGGCCGACGTGAAGCTGCTGGGGGCCGCGGAAGTGGCGTTCGAAGTCGTGCTGGATTCTGTCTGATTTCCTGTCCGGTTTCGTGTCCGGAATCACTGTCTTTCGCGGCCGTACCGTGATATCCGGCACGCGTTTTGCAAGATGCAGAAAGGCGGCCGGCGCCTGTGCGCACCGGCCGCCTTTCGCGTCTGGGTGGTTACCGCTGGATGTCGGCGGACATTTCCTTGAGCTTGGCCTCGTGCTCACGGGCGTGGTGCCCGCAGAAGAGCAGTTCGCCACCTCCCGAGAGGATGGCTCGTACCTGAGCTGCAGCTCCGCACCGGTCACAGCGGTCGGCGGCGGTCAGTTCGGGGCGGGTGAGCGTCGGCGATGTCATGGGGGTCTCCCTCCGTCCCGGCACCGGTCGCCCGGTGCCATCGATCCAGCTACGCCCACTTCGGGACTGATGCCGGGGGCTACGATCGCTCCCGGCTCCGCGGTGTTCGTGCTTCCACTCTTGCAGACGTTTCGCGGCCCGCAAGTGTTCCCGCGCCGGTGGGACCTGAGTCACGCCGATTTACCCCGGATGTCGTAGCCGGATCCCGCAATGCAGGAGACGAATACCCGGAGAGTTACGTTTTCCGTGGTCAGGCACCATGGGATCGTGAGCACGCTGACTTCGCCGCGACGGGTTTCCGCGGTACCCGCTCCGCTCTTGTTCGTTCTCAGCGGAATTTCCATGTACGCCGGAGCGGCGATCGCGGTCGACCTTTTCGGCCACGCGACGCCGGCGGGCGTGGCCTGGCTGCGCTGCCTGGGCGCGGCGGTGGTCCTGCTGGCCTGGCGCCGCCCCGGCCGGGCCGCCTGGCGCGGCCGCCGGCTGGCGCTGGCGATCGTGTTCGGCGTCGTCACGGCGGGCATGAACGTGCTCTTCTACGAGGCGATCGCCCGCCTGCCGCTGGGCACGGTGGTGGCGCTGGAGTTCGCCGGCCCGGTCCTGGTGGCGGCGGTCGGCTCCCGGTCGCTGCGCGACGTGCTGGCGGTGGTCCTGGTGGCGTGCGGCGTGGTGGCGATCGCCGACGTCCGCCTGTCCGGCGCGTTCCTCGGGGTCCTGTTCGCCCTGGGCGCGGCGGCGGCCTGGGCGGGCTACATCCTGCTGGGCAAGCGAGTGGCCACGGACGGCGACGGCATCGACAGCCTGGCAATCGGCTTCGCGGCGGCGACGGTGGTGCTCTCACCCTTGGCCTTCGGAACGGGCGAGGTGTGGTCTTCGCCACGCATGCTGCTGCTCGGGGTGGGCGTAGGGGTGCTGTCGACGGTGGTCCCGTACGCGCTGGACCAGGTGGTGCTGCGGCGGCTCGGGCAGGCGCGGTTCGCGGTGTTGCTGGCGCTGCTGCCGGTGACGGCCGGGGTGATGGGGTTCGTGCTGCTCGGGCAGGTGCCTTCGGTGGTTGAGGCGCTGGGGACGTTCGCCGTGGTGGCCGGGGTGGCGTTGCGGAGCCGAGAGGGATCCGCGCGGCCGGTGCCGGAGCCGCCGGGCTGAGCCGTGCCGGGGCGCGTGGTGCGCGGGCTGGGTGCCGGGGCCGCCGGGCCGCGTCTCGTGCGCCGGGCTTCGGGAGGACCACGCTGGGCGTGGGGCGTGGTCGGGAGAGGTGGCTGGGTGCCGGAGCCGCGGTGCTGGGCTGGACGTGGGGCGTGGTCGGGAGAGGTGGCTGGGTGCCGGAGCCGCGGTGCTGGGCTGGACGTGGGGCGCGGCTGGGAGCGGTGCGGCTGGGGTACCGGAGCCGCCGGGTTGGGGCGTGCGTGGTGCGGGGCCGGGCGGCCGCGGCTCGCTCCGGAGCCGCCGCGGCCGGACCTCGCGCGCCGGTTTGTGATGGCTCTCACCTCGCTCTACCGGGATACTGGCCCGGGGCGGCTGGGAAGCGGGTGGCCATGACCAAGGCGGCGTCGGCGGCGGCGAAGGACTTCGCGGCCGCCGGAGTGGGTGGTGTCCACCTCGCCTGGGCGGACAACAACGGCATTCCGCGCTCGCGCATCGTGCCCATCGCCGGCCTTGCCGAGGCCGCCACCCGGGGGGTCGGGGCGACTTCGCTCTTCGCCGTCTTCGACAGCCATGACGCCATCACCTACGGGCACGCCGGGCTCGCCACGCCGTCCGGGGACGTGCGGCTCGTGCCCGTCGTCGACCGGCTGCGGCGGCTCGCCGGGCAGCCCGCGCTCGCCTGGGCACCCGTGCGGCAGCTCACCCGGGACGGGGAACCGTGGCCGTACTGCCAGCGCGCCGTCCTCGAGCGGCAGGTCGCCGAAGGCGCGCGGCGGGGGCTGGAGTTCCGGGCGGGCTACGAGCTCGAGTTCGCCGTCGCGCCCGCGGGCAGTGCCGGGGTCGTCGCCACGCCCGGGCACCCCGGGCCCGCCTACAGCCCGCACGCGCTCGTCGGCCTCGACGGGTTCGTCGCCGCCCTCCTGCACGACTTCGCCGCCAACGGCCTGCGGATCGGGCAGCTGCACGCCGAGTACGGCGTCGCCCAGATCGAGCTGTCGCTCGCCGCCACCGATCCCGTCTCCGCCGCCGACGACCAGTTGCTGGCCCGCCAGACCATCCACGCCGCCGCGCACGCGCACGGCCTCGTCGTCAGCTTCGCGCCGCTCGTCGGGCTCGACGCCGCCGGCAACGGCTGGCACCTGCACACCTCCGTCCGCCGCAAGGGCCGCAACCTCCTCGACGGCGACGACGGCCGGCCCGGCGACGACGGCGCCGGCTACCTCGCCGGGCTCCTGCGCGACCTGCCGGCGCTGACCGCGATCACCGCGCCGAGCGTCCCCTCGACGCTGCGGCTGCGCCCCGGCTACTTCGCGGGCGCGTACGCCTTCTGGGGCGTCGAAAACCGCGAAGCGCCGCTGCGGTACGTCCCCGGCTCGACGCTGCTGGGCGCCGACCACGCGAACGTCGAGCTCAAGACGTCCGACGCCTCGGCCAACCCGTACCTGGCGCTCGCGGTGGTGCTGGCCGCCGGGATGGCCGGTCTCGCGGACCCCGCGGCGCTGCCCGAGCCGATCGCCGAGGACCCGGGTGGCTGGACCGAAGGCGAACGCGAGACGCGCGGCGTGCGCCGGCTGCCCGCGGACACCGCCGAGCAGGACGCCGCGCTGGTGGCCTCACCGCGGATCGCCGGCGTGCTCGGCGACGACCTGCTGGGGGCCTTCCGCGCGGTCCGGGCGTCCGACGCGGCGTGGGCCGCCGAGCGCGCGGCCGACGAGATCGTGGCCGCCCACCTGTGGCGTTATTGAGAGCTGGGAGAATGGTTCCGACGTACCAGCGAAACCGCTGAGGGGACCGATGTCTTCGGGGATCGACGGCGGGCAGCTCGACCTGTCCGGGGTGCGGTGGCTGCCGGGTGGCGCCCGGCTGGCCGCCGTGGCCCAGGCGGAGCTGCCCCAGAAGGACGGCTTGGCCGCCGCGTTCTGCGGCCTGGCGGCGTTGCGCGCGGCCGGGCTCGACGTGCCCGACCAGGACGCCGTCGCGCTGGCCGCGGGCACCGTGCGCGGGCCGGTCTTCCGGCCGCCGGGCGAGGCGGGGCGGCCGGAGTTCCGGCTGCCGCTCCCGCACGTCGACGACCCGGCCGCGGCGGGCACCCGCGTCTCCGGCCTGGCGACGGCCATCGGCGCGCTTTCGCACGACACTCTCACCGCCGTTCCGGTGACGGGGGAGTGGACCACCGAGACGCTCTTCGACCTCCTGGTCGGCCTGTGGGACGTGCCGCGCGTCGCGGTGATCGCCCGCGTCGACGGCGCCGAGCTCGGTGCCTACGACACCCCGGAACGCGCGCTGCTCGACTACCTCGACACCGGCGTCCCGCCCCTGTGGACGTCCCTCTGGCGCCCGCCCGGCGGTCACTTCGTGCTCCTGGCGGGCATCCGGATCGGCGCCGAGGGCACCCTGCTGTCCGTTGTGGACACTTACGCGTCGTTCGGGGACAACGGGATCCACGACCAGCCGGTCGAATGGGTGACGGCCGCGCTGGCCGGGCTGGGCGTGCTGGTCGTCGTCGACGCCGGCCAGGCGGCCGTGACGCGCGAGGCGGCGCGCGTCGCCGGCCTCACTCCGTCCTATTGGGACTGACTTCGGCGTCCGCGTCCGCGACCGCGAAGCGCGAGTGACGGCGGCCGTAGGCGAAGTAGATCACGAGGCCGATCACGAGCCACGCCGCGAACCGGATCCACGTCAGCACGTTGAGGTTCAGCGTCAGGTAGAAGCACGCCAGCGCCGCGAGGACCGGGACCACCGGGGAGAACGGCACCTTGAACGGCCGCTCCAGGTCGGGACGGCGGCGGCGCAGCACCGGGACCGCCACGGCCACGATGATCATCGCCGACAGCGCGCCGATGCTGACCATGTCGGCCAGCTCGGAGATCGGGATGAACGCCGCCAGCACGGCGATCAGCACCGCGCCGCCGATGGTCATCCGGTGCGGGGTGCCCCACTTCGGGTGCGCGGTCCCGAGCGCCTTCGGCAGCAGGCCGTCGCGGCCCATGGCGAAGCCGATCCGCCCGATCGTCACCAGCTCGACCATCATCACCGACGTCAGGCCGGTCACCGCGCCGAGCGAGATGAGCGCGCCGACCCAGTGCTGGCCGACCCGGTCGAACGCGTCGGCCAGCGGCGCGCCGGTGTCGATGTCGGTGAACGGGATCATGCCGGTCAGCACGATCGAGACGCCGATGTAGAGCAGGGCGCACACGCCGAGCGCGCCGAGGATGCCGACGCGGAGGTCCTTGCGCGGGTTCAGCGTCTCCTCGCCGAGGTTCGCGAGCGCCTCGAACCCGGTGTAGGCGAAGAACACGATGGCGGCGGCGGTGACCATGCCGGCCACGCCGTACACCGACTGCTCCAGCCCGAGCCCCGCCTGCACGAGCGGTTGCTCCAGCACCGTCGACCCGGCCGCCGGGGCCTGCGACGGCGGGATGAACGGCGTCAGGTTCGCGCCCTTCACGAAGAAGAGGCCGACCGCGAGCACCAGCACGCAGACCGCGACCTTCACGCACACCAGCAGGTTGGTCAGCCAGGCCGACTCCTTGATGCCGAGCACGGCGACCACGGTCAGGACGGCGATGATGAGCACCGCGCCGACGTTGACCTTCGCGTCCTCGCCGAACCAGTCCGGCGACAGCCCGAGCAGGTTCGCGAGGTAGCCGGACCAGCCGCGCGAAACCACCGCCGCGCCGAGCGCGAACTCCAGCAGCAGGTCCCAGCCGATGATCCAGGCGAACACCTCGCCGAGGGTGGCGAACGCGTAGGTGTAGGCGCTCCCGGCGGTCGGGACGCTGGACGCGAGCTCGGCGTAGCACAGGGCCGCGAGCCCGGCGACGACCGCGCCGAGCACGAACGACAGCGTCACCGACGGGCCGGCGTGCGTCTTCGCCTCGACGCCGGCGAGGGTGAAGATGCCGGTGCCGATGATGATCCCGATGCCGAAGCCGATCAGGTCGCGCCCGCGCAGGCGCCGCTTGAGCTCCCCGGATTCCTGGCGCTTCAGGACCTCGTCCACGTTCAACGTTCTCCGCACACCCATGAGGAGAAGTTAGAAGGTCACGCAGGTTTCCGCAGAACGGCTCCGGAGTGACGTCAAGCCCCGCAGATGGCGCGAACGGCCGCGCCCCGGAATGCTGGGCGCGTGCCCGACGAAATCCCCGCCCGCAGTGCCCTGCACCGCCTCGCCGACCGCTACGGCGTCTCCACCCGGTACGAGAACGCCGACCAGGTCTGGGTCGACGTCGAAGACGACGTCGTCGTCGCCGTCCTGGGCCAGTTCGGGGTCGACGCCACCAGCGACGCGGCCATCGCCCGGGCGCTCGACGTGCGCGAGACCCCCGGCAAGCTGCCGCCGACCATCGTCGTCACGGAAGGCGCCACCCGGCCGCTGCCCGGCGACGCCGAGGTCTTCCTGGAAGACGGGAGCCGGCGGCCGGTGCGGGACGAGCTGCCCGGCGACCTGCCGCTCGGCTGGCACCGGGTGGTCACCGCCGACCAGGACGTCGTGCTCGCCGTCGTCCCCGCGAAGCTGCCCGACGTCCCGCCCGCCTGGGGCTGGATGCTGCAGCTCTACGCCCTGCACTCGGCCGGTTCCTGGGGCATCGGTGACTACGCCGACCTGCGGACCTTCGCCGCGCGGTCGGCTTCGGAGCTCGACGCGGGTGTGGTGCTCGTCAACCCCGTGCAGGCCTTCAGCCCCGCCCACCCGGTCGAACGGTCGCCCTACTCGCCGGCGAGCCGCCGCTTCGCGAACCCCCTCTACCTGCGGGTCTCCGACACCGAGACGTTCGCGAACGCCGACGCCGCGACGCGGGAGGCCGTCGAATCCCTGGCCCCGGACCGGGACGGCGAGCTGATCGACTACGACGCCGTCTGGACGGCGAAGCGCGCGGCCCTCGAACTGCTGTGGCCGCACCGCGTGGAAGAGGTGCCCGAGGAACCGGACCTGCGGGACTTCGCCCTGTTCTGCGCGCTCGCCGAGCAGCACGGTGCCGACTGGCGCGAGTGGCCGGAGCCGCTGCGGGACCCCGCCGGACCCGAGGTCGAGAAGGCGCGCGAAGAGCTCGCGGAGCGCATCGGCTTCCACGCCTGGCTGCAGCACCTCTGCCGGGAGCAGCTGGAAGCGGCCCGCACCGCCGCGCGCGAGGCCGGGATGAGCGTCGGGATCGTGCACGACCTGCCCGTCGGCGTGCACCCCGGCGGGGCCGACACCTGGGCCGTGCGGGACGTCTTCGCCGCCGACGTGCGGGTCGGCGCGCCGCCGGACGCCTTCAACCAGCAGGGCCAGGACTGGAACCTGCCGCCGTGGCGGCCGGACAAGCTCGCCGAGGCCGGGTACGCGCCCTTCCGGGACGTGATCCGCGGCGTCCTCCGCTACGCCGACGGCATCCGCGTCGACCACATCGCCGGGCTCTGGCGCCTGTGGTGGATCCCGCCGGGCGAGCCCGCCCACCGCGGCACGTACGTGCACTACGACGCCGAGGCCATGGTCGGCGTCCTCGCCCTCGAGGCGCACCGCGCGGGTGCGGTCGTCGTCGGCGAAGACCTCGGGACCGTCGAGGAGACCGTGACCGAGACCATGCACGAGCGCGGCATGCTCAGCTCGGCCGTGCTGTGGTTCGAACGCGACTGGGACGCTCCGGGCAAGCCGTTCACCCGCCCGGCCGAATGGGACCCCGAAGCCATGGCCAGTATCTCCACGCACGACCTGCCGACGGTCTCCGGCTGGCTGCGGGGCGAGCACGTCCGCGTCCGCGCCGAGCTGGGGCTGCTGGACCGCGGGGTCGACGCCGAGCGGGAGGCGGCCGCCGCCGAACGTGAAGCTTTGTTCGAACTCGTTGCGCGCGAAGGGATTCCGGACGACGACCCGGTCGTCGCCCTGCACACGCTGCTCGCGGAGGCCGCGTCGCGGCTGGTCCTGACGTCGCCCGCGGACGTGGCGGGCCAAGTGCGGCAGCCGAATCTGCCCGGAACCGTCGACCAGTACCCTAACTGGCGGATTCCCCTTCCCGTCAGCGTCGACGGCTTCTTCACCGCGAAGGGGGTGCGCGCCGCGGTGGCGCCGCTCGCGGCGGCGCGTCCGCTGCCCGGGTAACGGGTACTCCGGCGCACACGACTCTCGTCCGTCAGCACGGACGACCGGCACGACCCGAAAGCTCGAGGAGACCCCAGTGCGGCCCTGGCCCGGAACGCCCTATCCGCTCGGCGCCACCTACGACGGAGTCGGGACGAACTTCGCCCTGTTCTCCGAGGTGGCCGAGCGCGTCGAGCTGTGCCTGTTCGACGCCGAGGGCAAGGAAACGCGGTACGCGCTCGAAGAGGTGGACGGCTTCGTCCACCACGGCTACCTGCTCAACGTCGGGCCCGGGCAGCGGTACGGCTTCCGCGTCCACGGCCCGTACGAGCCCGAGCGCGGACTGCGCTGCAACCCGAACAAGCTGCTCATCGACCCCTACGCGAAGGCCGTCTCGCACGGCGTGAAGTGGGACGAATCGCTGTTCGGCTACAAGTTCGCCAACCCGGAGGAGCGCAACGACGCCGACTCCGCGGGCCGCGTGCCGTATTCGCTGGTGGCGAACCCGTTCTTCGACTGGGGCAACGACCGTCAGCCGAAGCGGCCGTACAACGAGACGGTCATCTACGAGGCGCACGTCAAGGGCATGACCGTGAATCACCCGTTCGTGCCCGAGCAGCTGCGGGGCACGTACGCCGGCATGGCGCACCCCGCCGTCGTCGAGCACCTGCAGAAGCTCGGCGTGACGGCGGTGGAGCTGCTGCCGGTGCACCAGTTCGTCAGCGACCACGGCCTGGAGGAGAAGGGCCTGACGAACTACTGGGGGTACAACACGATCGGCTACTTCGCGCCGCACGACTCCTACGCCGCGATGCCCGGCGAGGGCGGGCAGGTCCAGGAGTTCAAGGGCATGGTCAAGGCCCTCCACGAAGCCGGCATCGAAGTGATCCTCGACGTGGTTTACAACCACACCGCCGAGGGCAACCACCTCGGGCCGACGCTGTCGATGCGGGGCATCGACAACGAGGCCTACTACCGGCTGGTGGAGGGGGAGCCCGAGTACTACATGGACTACACCGGCACCGGGAACTCCCTCAACGTCCGCAACCCGCACACCCTGCAGCTGATCATGGACTCGCTGCGGTACTGGGTGACGGAGATGCACGTCGACGGCTTCCGCTTCGACCTCGCCTCGGCGCTGGCGCGCGAGTTCTACGACGTCGACCGGCTGTCCACCTTCTTCGACCTGGTGCAGCAGGACCCGATCGTCAGCCAGGTGAAGCTGATCGCCGAGCCGTGGGACGTCGGTCCCGGTGGCTACCAGGTCGGCAACTTCCCGCCGCTGTGGACGGAGTGGAACGGGCAGTACCGCGACACCGTCCGCGACTTCTGGCGCGGCGAGCCCTCGACGCTCGGCGAGTTCGCCTCCCGCATCACCGGCTCCTCGGACCTCTACCAGGACGACGGCCGGCGCCCGTTCGCGTCGATCAACTTCGTCACCGCGCACGACGGCTTCACGCTGCGGGACCTGGTGTCCTACAACGAAAAGCACAACGAGGCCAACGGCGAGGGCGGCCGCGACGGCGCCGACGACAACCGGTCGTGGAACTGCGGGGTCGAGGGCGAGACCGACGACCCGGAGGTCAACGAGCTGCGCGCCCGCCAGCAGCGCAACATGCTGGCCACGCTGATGCTGTCCCAGGGCGTGCCGATGATCCTGCACGGGGACGAGTTCGGCCGGACCCAGCAGGGCAACAACAACGTCTACTGCCAGGACTCGAAACTGTCCTGGATGGACTGGGAACTGGCCAAGGACAACGCGGACCTGGTCAAGTTCACCGGCGGGCTCGGCGCGTTCCGGCACCGGCACCCGGTGTTCCGCCGCCGCCGGTTCTTCCAGGGCGGCCCGGTCGGCAAGGGCGACAAGCTCGGCGACATCGCCTGGTTCACCCCGGCCGGCGAGGAGATGACCGAGCAGAACTGGGACGACGGCTTCGGCAAGGCGGTCGTCGTCTTCCTCAACGGCCAGGCGATCCCCGACCTCGACCCGCGCGGCATGCACGTCGAGGACGACTCGTTCCTGCTCGCCTTCAACGCCCACTACGAGGACATCGACGCCAAGCTCCCGGGCAACGGCTACGGCCAGGCCTGGACCGTCGTCGTCGACACCGCGACGGGTGAGGTGGAGCAGGCCGACGCGAAGCCCATCGAAGGCGGCGGCCAGTTCACCCTGCCCGCCCGGTCCCTGATCGTCCTGCAGCGAACGGAGACGGAGCCCGCATGACGGTGCCGGAGTCGACCTACCGGGTACAGCTGCGCCCGGAGTTCTCCTTCAGCGACGCGGCGGAGATCGTCGCCTACCTGCGTGACCTGGGCGTCGGCGCGCTCTACGCGTCGCCGGTGCTGGACGCGACGCCGGGCTCGACGCACGGCTACGACGTCGTCGACCCGACGCGCGCCCGGCCCGAGCTGGGCGGCGAAGACGCCCGGAAAACGCTGAGCGCGAGGCTGAAGGAGGCCGGGCTCGGCCTGGTCGTCGACATCGTGCCGAACCACATGTCGGTCGAGGTCCCGAAGGTGAACCGCTGGTGGTGGGACGTGCTCAAGCACGGCCGCGACTCCGAGTTCGCGGCGTTCTTCGACGTCGACTGGGCGCGCGCGCCGATCCTGCTGCCGATGCTCGGCGAGGACGACGCGGTCGCCGAACTGACCGTCGAGGGCGACGAACTGGTCTACTACGACCACCGCTTCCCGCTCGCGCCCGGCACGGAAACCGGGACACCGCAGGAGGTGCACGAGCGCCAGCACTACCGGCTGATCGGCTGGCGCCGCGGCAACGCCGAACTGAACTACCGCCGGTTCTTCGACATCACGAACCTGGCCGCGGTCCGCGTCGAGGACCCGACGGTGTTCGCCGAGACGCACGGGGAAGTCCTGCGCTGGGTCGCCGACGGCGACGTCACCGGCCTGCGCGTCGACCACCCGGACGGCCTGGCCGACCCGGGCGGCTACTTCCGGCGGCTGCGCGAGAACGCGCCGAACGCGTGGATCGTCGCCGAGAAGATCCTGCACCCGGGCGAGCCGCTGGCGCAGAGCTGGCCGGTCCACGGCACCACCGGCTACGACGCGCTGCGCGAGGTCGCGGGCGTGTTCGTCGACCCGGCCGCCGAGCCCGGCTACACCGCGCTGGCCACCGAACTGGGTGTCAAGACGGGCTACCACCGCGTCGAGGCCGAGGCCCGGCGGCTGGTCACCGACCACATCCTGGTCGCCGAGGTCCGGCGGATCGCGGCGCTGCTGCCCGACGTCGACCCGGAGCAGGCCCGCCAGGCCGTCGCCGAGACCATGATCGCCTTCCCCGTCTACCGCTCCTACCTGCCCGAAGGCGCGGCGCACTGGGCGGCCGCGATCGCCGGGGCCCGCCAGGCCCGGCCGGACCTCGCCGACGCGCTGATCCTCCTCGACGCCCACGTGACCAAGAACCCGGAAAGCGAGCTGGCCACCCGGATCCAGCAGACGTCCGGCATGGTCGTGGCCAAGGGCACCGAGGACACGACGTTCTACCGCTACACCCGCTTCGCCGCGCTGAACGAGGTGGGCGGCAACCCGGACCGGTTCGGCCTCGGCGTCGAGGAGTTCCACCGCTTGGCGGCCGAGCGGGAAGCCGGATACCCGGCGTCGATGACGACGCTGACCACGCACGACACCAAGCGCTCCGAGGACACCCGCGCGCGGATGGCCGTGCTCGCGGAGGTGCCCGGCGAGTTCGCCGACGCCGTCCGCCGCTGGACCGCGCGCCGCGGGATCGACGAGCCCTCGCTGAACCTCCTGGCCTGGCAGACGCTGGTGTCGACCTGGCCGATCGAGCCCGCCCGGCTGCGGGACTACCTCGACAAGGCCGCCAAGGAGGCCAAGCTCCGGACCAGCTGGACCAGCCACGACGAGGCGTTCGAAGCCGACGTCGCCGCCTGGCCCGGGGACGTCATGGGCGACGCCGAACTGGCGGGTGAGATCGAGGCGTTCGTCGCGCGCATCGAGCAGCCCGGCTACGCGAACTCCCTCGGCCAGAAGCTCGTCCAGCTCACCGCGCCCGGCGTCCCGGACGTCTACCAGGGCACCGAGTTGTGGGACTTCTCGCTGGTCGACCCGGACAACCGCCGTCCGGTGGACTACGCGGTCCGCCGCGAACAGCTGGCCCGGATCGCCGACGGCGAGCTGCCCGACGTCGACGCGTCGGGCGCGGCGAAGCTGCTGGTCGTCCACAAGGCCCTGCGCCTGCGGCGCGAACACCCGGCGCTGTTCCACGGCTACCGGCCGCTGCGCGCCGAAGGGGTCGCGGCGGAGCACTGCCTCGCCTACACGCGCGGCGCGGACCTGGCCGTCGCGGTGACGCGGCTGCCGATCGGCCTCGAAGCCGCCGGCGGCTGGCGCGACACGGTGCTGCCGCTGCCCGCCGGCGTCTGGACCGACGTCCTGACCGGCCGCGAGGTCACCGGCGACCTGGCGGCCCTGTTCGAGCGGTACCCCGTGGCGTTGCTGGTGCGAGGAGACGCATGAGGTTCGGCGTGTGGGCCCCGGCGGCCCAGCGGGTCCGGGTGAGCGTCGACGCGGGCGTGCACGAGATGACCGCCGGGGACGGCGGCTGGTGGCACGCCGACGCCGACGGCGTCAACTACGCCTTCCTGCTCGACGACTCCGGCGACCGCCTGCCCGATCCCCGGTCGAAGTGGCAGCCGCACGGCGTGCACCAGGCGTCGCGCGTCTACGACCACGCCGAGTTCGAGTGGACCGACGACGCCTGGCACGGCCGCCAGCTGCCCGGCGGGGTCGTCTACGAGCTGCACATCGGCACCTTCACCGAGGGCGGCACGTTCGACGCCGCGATCGAGCGGCTCGAGCACCTGGTGGACCTCGGCATCACGCACGTCGAGGTGCTGCCGGTCAACTCCTTCGACGGCACCGCGGGCTGGGGCTACGACGGCGTCCTGTGGGGCGCCGTCCACGAGCCCTACGGCGGGCCGGACGGCTTCAAGCGGTTCGTCGACGCGGCCCACGCGCGGGGCCTGGCCGTGGTGCTGGACGTCGTCTACAACCACCTCGGGCCCTCGGGCGCGTACCTCGACCGGTTCGGGCCGTACTTCGCCGGGCAGAACGACTGGGGTCCCGGCCTCAACCTCGACGGCCCCGGCTCGGACGAGGTCCGCCGGTACGTCGTGGACAACGCGCTGAGCTGGTTTCGCGACTTCCACGTCGACGCCCTGCGCCTCGACGCCGTGCACGCGCTGCTCGACCGGCGCGCGACGCACCTGCTCGAACAGCTGGCCGTCGAGGTCGAGACGCTGTCGGCCGCGCTGAACCGGCCGCTGACGCTGATCGCCGAGTCCGACCTCAACGACCCCCGGCTGGTGACGCCGCGCGAGCGTGGCGGCTACGGCCTGCACGCCCAGTGGTCGGACGACTTCCACCACGCCCTGCACGTCAAGCTCACCGGCGAGACGGAGGGCTACTACACGGACTTCGCCGCGCCCGACGCGATCGAGCGGGTGCTGCACGGGGTGTTCTTCCACGCCGGGACCTGGTCGTCGTTCCGGGAGCGGGCGCACGGCCGGCCCGTCGACACCCGGACCGTGCCCGGCCACCGGTTCCTCGCCTACCTGCAGGACCACGACCAGATCGGCAACCGCGCCACCGGGGACAGGCTGTCCGCGACGGTGTCGCCGGGACGGCTGGCCTGCGGCGCGGCGCTGCTGTTCTGCTCGCCGTTCACGCCGATGGTGTTCATGGGGGAGGAGTGGGCGGCGAGCACGCCGTGGCAGTTCTTCGCGTCCTTCCCGGACCCGGAGCTGGCCGAGGCCGTCCGCACGGGCCGCCGTCGCGAGTTCGCGCGGCACGGCTGGGGCGAGGCCGACGTGCCCGACCCGATGGACCCGGCGACCGTCGAGCGCTCCCGGCTCGACTGGGCCGAGGTCGAGCGCCCCGGTCACCGGGAGGTGCTGGAGCTGTACCGGGCGTTGATCCGGCTGCGCCGCGAACACCCGGAGCTGGCCGACCCGTGGCTCCCGGACCTGGGCGTCCGGACCGACGGTGACCTGCTGGTCCTCGACCGCGGCCGGCTCCGGCTGGCCGTCAACTTCGGCCCCGGGGCGGCGAGCACCGAGGCCGGGACCGTGCTGCTGGCCTGGGGCGGCGCGACGCCCGAGCTGCTGCCCCCGGAGAGTTTCGTTCTGGTCGAAACCCGATAACCGGACGGCACATCGCGCGCGAAACGACCGTTGTCTGGGACGATTCAGGAATGGCCACGCGACCCTCCACCCAGCACGTCCTCGCCGGACGCCCGTTTCCGCTCGGCGCCCACCCCGAGGCGGGCGGGGTGCGGTTCGCGATCACCTCGGCCGTCGCGGACGGCGTCGACCTGTGCCTGATCGACGCGGACGGGTCCGAGCGGCGGATCGCGCTCACCGAGCGCACCTTCGGCGTCTGGCACGGCCTGGTGCCCGGGGTGACGCCGGGGCAGCGGTACGGCTACCGGATCCACGGCCCGTACGACCCGGGCCGCGGGCTGCGCTGCAACCCGCACAAGCTGCTCGTCGACCCGTACGCGCGGCAGATCACCGGCGGGCTCACCGACCTGCGCGCGGCCCAGGGCTTCACCGGCGACCCCGAGCGCGGGCCGATGTCCACAGTGGACTCCCTGGGCAGCGTGCCGCTGTCGGTGGTGTCCTCGCCGGGCGGGCCGGACACCGGGACCAAGCCGGAGGTGCCGTTCGAGGAGGCGGTGATCTACGAGCTGCACGTCAAGGGGTTCACGAAGCGGCACCCGTTCATCCCCGAGGCGCTGCGCGGCACCTACCTCGGCCTGGCGCACCCGGTGGCGATCGAGTACCTGACCCGGCTCGGCGTCACGTCGGTGGAGCTGCTGCCGGTGCACTCGTTCCTCGACGAGCCGTCGCTGGTCCGGGCCGGGCGGCACAACTACTGGGGGTACTCGCCGCTCGGCTTCTTCGCGCCGCACGCGGCCTACGCCAGCGAGCCCGGCCACGAGGTCGAGGAGTTCCGGCTGATGGTGGCGGCCCTGCACGCGGCCGGCATCGAGGTGATCCTCGACGTCGTGTTCAACCACACCTGCGAGGGCGGGCCGGACGGGCCGACGCTGAGCTTCCGCGGGCTGAACGCGCCGGTGTACTACCTGCACACCGACCGCGGGCACATGGCCGACATCACCGGCTGCGGCAACACCCTGGAGGCCGGCTCGCCGACGGTGGTCCGGCTGGTCACCGACTCGCTGCGGTACTGGACGCAGGAGATGGGCGTCGACGGCTTCCGGTTCGACCTGGCCAGCACGCTCGGCCGGCCGCGCGGGGGAGCGTTCGACGACGCCTCGACGCTGCTCACCGCCATCACGACCGACCCGGTGCTCTCGCGGTGCAAGCTGATCGCCGAGCCGTGGGACGCCACCGGCGAGGGCTACCGCGTCGGCGGCTTCGGCGCCCAGTGGGCGGAGTGGAACGGCCGCTACCGCGACACGGTCCGTGACTTCTGGCGCGGCGCGACCGGCGTCCGGGACCTCGCCTACCGGCTGTCCGGCTCGTCGGACCTCTACGACCACAACCTGCGCCGGCCGTGGCAGTCGATCAACTTCGTCACCGCGCACGACGGCTTCACGCTGCGGGACCTGGTGTCCTACAACGAAAAGCACAACGAGGCCAACGGCGAGGACAACCGCGACGGCGGCAACGACAACCGCTCGTGGAACCACGGCGTCGAAGGCGAGACCGACGACCCGGCGATCCGCGAGCTGCGCGCGCGGCAGGTGCGGAACCTGTTCGCGACGCTGCTGCTGTCCACCGGCACCCCGATGGTCACCGCGGGTGACGAGTTCTGGCGGACCCAGGGCGGCAACAACAACGCCTACTGCCTCGACGACGAGACGTCCTGGCTGGACTGGACGCCGTCCGATGCCGAGGCCGAGGCGATGCTGACCTTCGCCCGCCGCGTCGTCCGGCTGCGGGCGAACAGCCCGGCGCTGCGGCAGCCGGAGTTCTTCGAAGGCCGGACGACCCCGACCGGCAAGCCCGACCTCGTCTGGTTCCGCCCGGACGGCGAGGAGTTCGGCGAGACCGACTGGTTCGAGGACCGGCACACGCTCGGCATGTGGATCGACGGGTCGAACAGCCAGGCCCGCAACCGCGACGGCGAGCTGGTGCCCGACCACTCGTGGCTGCTGTGGCTGCACGCGGGCGACGCGCCGGCCGAGGTCGTCCTGCCCGGCCGCGAGTACGGCGAGACGTTCAAGCCGACCCTCGACACGAGCACCGCCGACGGCAGCCCGGCCAACCCGGGCGTGCTGGAGGCCAAGAGCCGGGTGACGCTGCAGTCGCGGTCGCTCCTCCTGCTCCGCGCCCCCCGCCTGGCCGCGGACCCCGCACCCGAGCCCTACTGACGCGTACCCGTCCCTTTCCCGGGAAGCGACGGGCCCGTGTGTCGTCCATTCGGGTACGGCTGTTCAGCGGCCGGGCCGCGCGCGAGGCTTCGCGCGGTCGTAACCCGCCGGACATCCGCCCGAAATTCGTTGCGGTGAAAGCGTTTCGCCCCCGCCGTCGTGGGTACCCGGGAAAAGAACCCTGCCTCGTAGGCGCTTGATCGAGTCAGGCAGACTGGCGCTGCCTGCGTCCAACCGACACACCGAGGGGCGTTGCCCATGACCGGCCGGCTCGGCATCGACGACGTCTCCCCCAGCGTGAGCTGCGGCCGGTATCCGGCCAAAGCCGTTGTGGGGGAACACATCCCGGTCACCGCGACCGTCTGGCGGGAGGGTCACGACGCCGTCGCGGCGACCGTCGCGTGGCGCGGCCCCGGCGACCGCCTGACCCGCCAGACGCGGATGGTGCCACGCGGTCCCGACCACCCCGACGAGTTCGCCGCGGTGATCGTCCCGGACGCCACCGGCCTGTGGACCTACCGGATCGACGCGTGGGGCGACCCGTGGTCGACGTGGGAGCACGCCGTCGAGGTGAAGGTCGCCGCCGGGCAGGGGCCCGAAGACCTCGCCAACGACCTCGAGAACGGCGCCCGGCTGCTGGAGCGCGTCGCCCGCCGTCCCGACCGCCGGGCGGAGAAGGCCCAGCTGATGGGCGCGGTGACCGCGTTGCGCGACGAGACGCTCGGTCTCGCCGAGCGCGTCGGCCCGGCCCTCGCGCCCGAGATCCGCCGGCTCATGCACGAGTTCCCGGTGCGGGACCTGATCACCAAGGGCAAGCCGCACAAGGTGTGGGTCGACCGCCGGCGCGCCGCGTTCGGGTCGTGGTACGAGCTGTTCCCCCGCTCCACCGGCGGGGTCGACGCCGAGGGCAAGGCCGTCCACGGCACCTTCACCACCGCCGCGGCCGCGCTCGACCGCGTCGCGAAGATGGGCTTCGACGTCGTCTACCTCCCGCCGATCCACCCGATCGGCCGGGTGAACCGCAAGGGCCCCAACAACACCCTCGACGCGCAGCCGCACGACGTCGGCTCGCCGTGGGCCATCGGCGCCGACGAGGGCGGGCACGACGCGATCCACCCCGACCTCGGCACCTTCGAGGACTTCGACGCCTTCGTCGCCCGCTCGGAAGAGCTGGGCATGGAGGTGGCGCTGGACTTCGCGTTGCAGGCCGCGCCCGACCACCCCTGGGTCCTGAAGAACCCGGAGTTCTTCACCACCCGACCGGACGGCTCGATCGCCTACGCCGAAAACCCGCCGAAGAAGTACCAGGACATCTACCCGATCAACTTCGACAACGACCCCAAGGCCGTCTACGAAGAGATGCTGCGGGTCCTGACGGTGTGGATCGAGCACGGGGTCAAGATCTTCCGGGTCGACAACCCGCACACCAAGCCGCCGGACTTCTGGGCCTGGCTGATCCAGTCGGTGAAGGACGCCCACCCGGACGTCCTCTTCCTGGCCGAGGCGTTCACCCGCCCGGCGCGGCTGTGGGGGCTGGCCCGGCTCGGCTTCACCCAGAGCTACACCTACTTCACCTGGCGCACCGGCAAGCAGGAGCTGATCGACTTCGCCGTCGACCTGCGCGAGCACTGGAACGAAGGCCGGCCGAACCTGTTCGTCAACACCCCGGACATCCTCCACGAGTCGCTGCAGCGCGGCGGTCCCGGCATGTTCGCGCTGCGGGCCGCGCTCGCCGCGACGATCTCGCCGACGTGGGGCGTCTACTCCGGCTACGAGCTGTTCGAGCACGTCCCGGTCCGCGAAGGCAGCGAGGAGTACCTCGACTCCGAGAAGTACCAGCTGCGCCCGCGCGACTTCGAGCGCGCGCTCGCCGAGGGCCGTTCGCTGGAGCCGTGGATCGCGAAGCTGAACGCCGTCCGCCGCGCGCACCCGGCGCTGCAGCAGATGCGCACCCTGCACTTCCACCACGTCGACAACGACGCGCTGCTGGCCTACTCCAAACAGGACCCGGCCACCGGCGACACGGTCGTCACCGTCGTGACCCTCGACCCGTACGGACCGCAGGAGGGCACGCTGTGGCTCGACACGGCGGCGCTCGGGTTCGAGGCGCACGAACGGCTGATCGCGCACGACGAGGTCACCGGCGACACGTGGGACTGGGGCCAGGCGAACTACGTCCGGCTCGAACCGTGGCGCGCGGTGGCGCACGTGGTGTCGGTCCGGCGGCGGCTGGCCGGCTAGCAGGGAAGGAACGGATCGAGGGACTGAGGTGGAACAGATGGCGGAGGAAGCCCGCCCCGACGCGGCGCTCGGGCTGGACGGCGTGCCGCACACCGGTGAGGCGATGACGGCCGACGGGATGCTCGTCGAACCCCAGGCCGAGGACTTCCGCTCGGCGCAGCAGGCGCCCAGCAACCCGGAGTGGTTCAAGGGCGCGGTGTTCTACGAGGTGCTGGTGCGCGCGTTCGCCGACTCCAACGGCGACGGCACCGGCGACCTGCGCGGCCTGGCCGGCCGGCTCGACTACCTGGCCTGGCTCGGCGTCGACTGCCTGTGGCTGCCGCCGTTCTACGCGTCGCCGCTGCGCGACGGCGGCTACGACATCAGCGACTTCCGCGCGGTGCTGCCGGAGTTCGGCAGCGTCGAGGACTTCGTGTTCCTGCTGAACGAGGCGCACCGGCGGGGCATCCGGGTGATCACCGACCTGGTGCTCAACCACACCTCGGACGCGCACCCGTGGTTCCAGCAGTCCCGCAACGACCCCGACGGCCCGTACGGCGACTACTACGTGTGGAGCGACGACGACTCCCGCTACGCCGACGCGCGGATCATCTTCGTCGACACCGAGACGTCGAACTGGACCTACGACCCGGTGCGCGGCCAGTTCTACTGGCACCGGTTCTTCTCCCACCAGCCCGACCTGAACTTCGAGAACCCCGACGTCCAGAACGCGATGATCGACACCCTGCGGTTCTGGCTCGACCTGGGCATCGACGGGTTCCGCCTCGACGCCGTGCCGTACCTGTTCGAGCAGGAGGGCACCAACTGCGAGAACCTGCCGCGCACGCACGAGTTCCTCAAGCGCTGCCGCAAGGTCGTCGACGACGAGTACCCGGGACGCATTCTCCTCGCCGAGGCGAACCAGTGGCCGTCCGACGTCGTCGAGTACTTCGGCGACCCGGCGGTCGGCGGCGACGAGTGCCACATGGCGTTCCACTTCCCGCTGATGCCGCGGATCTTCATGGCGGTGCGCCGCGAGTCGCGGTTCCCGATCTCGGAGATCCTCACCCAGACCCCGGAGATCCCCAGCGGCACCCAGTGGGGCATCTTCCTGCGCAACCACGACGAGCTGACCCTCGAGATGGTCACCGACGAAGAGCGCGACTACATGTACACCGAGTACGCCAAAGACCCGCGGATGAAGGCGAACATCGGCATCCGCCGCCGGCTGGCGCCGCTGCTGGACAACGACCGCAACCAGCAGGAGCTCTTCACCGCGATGCTGCTGTCCCTGCCGGGCTCGCCCGTTCTGTACTACGGTGACGAGATCGGCATGGGAGACAACATCTGGCTCGGCGACCGCGACGCGGTGCGCACCCCCATGCAGTGGACCCCGGACCGCAACGCCGGGTTCTCCAGCTGCGACCCGGGCCGGATCTACCTGCCGGTGATCATGGACCCGGTCTACGGCTACCAGGGCCTGAACGTCGAGGCGCAGTCCAACAACGCTTCTTCCCTCCTCAACTGGACCCGGCGGATGATCGAGGTGCGCAAGCAGCACCACGCGTTCGCCGAGGGCGAGTTCGTCGACCTCGGCGGGTCCAACCCGAGCGTGCTGGCCTACAAGCGCCAGTGGCGGCGCCCGGACGGCGGCGAAGACGTCGTGCTCTGCGTCAACAACCTCTCCCGGTTCCCGCAGCCGGTGGAGCTGGACCTGTCCGCGCACCGCGGGTGCACGCCGGTGGAGCTCACCGGCGGCGTGCGGTTCCCCAGCATCGGGGACCTGTCGTACCTGCTGACGCTGCCGGGGCACGGCTTCTACTGGTTCCAGCTGACGAGCCCGGGAGACGAAGGCGAAACGAGGTGAGTCCCTTGTCCGACCCGCGTGAGCTGGTCGACGACCTGGCCGAGGACCTGAAGCGCTGGCTGCCGGAGCAGCGCTGGTTCGCCGGCAAGGACCGGCCGGTGACCGGCGTCCGGCCGCTCGGGGTGACGGAGCTGGTCTCCGGTGATCCGCAGCTGCTGCACGTCGTCATCGAGGTCGCGCAGGACGACCGGCGCGAGCCCTACCAGCTGCTCGTGGGCCGGCGGACGCACCCGCCGGAGATCGCCTCGACCAGCTGGATCGGCGCCGTCGGCGACCTCAACGCGTACGAGGCGTCCGGGGACCTGGACCTCACCGGGGTGCTGCTGGACCTGGTGGCCCGCGAAGAAACCGTCGGCTCGCTCGTCTTCGAGCACGAGCCCGGCGTGGAGCTCGAGACCGGCCTGCGGGCGCGGCCGATCACGTCCGAGCAGAGCAACACCTCCCTGGTCTACAGCGGGCAGTACATCCTCAAGCTGTTCCGGAAGCTGACGCCGGGCAAGAACAAGGACCTGCTGCTGCACCGCGCGCTGCAGGGCGTCGGGTCCAAACACATCGCGCAGGTGCTCGGCTCGATCACCGGCGACCTCGACGGCGAGCCGACCACGGTCGGCATGCTCCAGCAGTTCGTCGCGGACGCGGTCGACGGCTGGGCGATGGCCACCACCAGCGTCCGCGACCTGATGGCCGCGCCGGAACTGCACGCCGAGGAGGTCGGCGGCGACTTCGCCGGCGAGGCCGAACGGCTCGGGCGCGCCGTCGCCGAGGTGCACGCCGACCTGGCCGAGGCGCTCGGCACGGAAACCGTCGACGCCGAGGAGCTGGAGCGCACGACGAAGGCGATGGTCGCCCGGCTCGACGCGACCGCCGCCCGGGTGCCGGAGCTGGCCGCGCACGCCCCGGCGCTGCGGGCGGCGTTCGACCGGCTGCGCGCGCTGCCCGCGGGCGCGGTGACCATGCAGTACATCCACGGCGACCTGCACCTCGGCCAGGTGCTGCGGACGGTCACCGGCTGGCTGCTGATCGACTTCGAGGGCGAGCCCGCGGCCCCGGTCGAGGAACGCCACGCGCTGCGGTCGCCGTTGCGCGACGTGGCGGGCATGCTGAGGTCGTTCGACTACGCGGCCCAGCAGATGCTGGTCGGCCAGCCGGACGAGCCGGCGCTGGCCGAGCGGGCCCTGGAGTGGTCGCACCGCAACCGGGCGGCGTTCTGCGAGGGCTACGCGGCGGTCGCGGCGGACCCGCGCGAACAGGGCGAGCTGCTGCGCGCCTTCGAACTGGACAAGGCGGTCTACGAGGTGGGCTACGAACACGCGAACCGGCCCGACTGGCTGGGCATCCCGCTCGCCTCGATCGCCCGGATCACCGACGGAGAGGGATGACGCCGTGAACGCGGTTCCGGAAGGCCTCCCGGCCGCGGCCCCGCCGGCGGCCGACATCGACCGGCTGCTCGCCGGGTCGCACCACGACCCGCACTCGGTGCTGGGCGTGCACGCGGCCGGCAAGGGTTTCGTCGCGCGGGCGCTGCTGCCCGGCGCCAAGGCCGTCACGCTGCTCGCGGGCGAGCACCGCTACCCGATGGAGCCGGTGATCGACGCGCTGTTCGCCGTCGCGGTGCCCGAGCACCCCGGCGACTACCGGCTGGAAGTCGACTACGACGGGCACACCGTCACCACCGACGACCCGTACCGCTGGCTGCCCACGGTCGGCGAGCTGGACCTGCACCTGATCGGCGAAGGCCGGCACGAGCGCCTCTGGGAAGCGCTGGGCGCGCACGTCCGGTCCTACGAGACGCCCGGCGGCGTCGTCGCGGGGACGTCGTTCGCCGTGTGGGCGCCCAACGCGCGGGGCATCCGCGTGATCGGCGACTTCAACGGCTGGGACGGGCGCGGCCACGCGATGCGCTCGCTCGGCTCGTCCGGCATCTGGGAGCTGTTCGTACCCGGCGTCGGCGTCGGCACCTGCTACAAGTTCCGGATCCTCGGCGCCGACGGAAACTGGCACGAGAAGGCGGACCCGATGGCGTTCGCCACCGAGCAGCCGCCGGCGACGGCTTCGGTCGTCACCGCCTCGGGGCACCTGTGGGACGACGGCGTGTGGGTCGCCCAGCGCGAAGCGACCGACTGGTCCGCGGCGCCGATGAGCGTCTACGAGGTGCACCTCGGCTCGTGGCGGCCGGGGCTGGACTACCGCGAGCTGGCCGAGCAGCTCGGCGACTACCTGCTCGAGACGGGCTTCACGCACGTCGAGCTGCTGCCGGTGTCGGAGCACCCGTTCGGCGGCTCGTGGGGCTACCAGGTGACGTCGTACTACGCGCCGACGTCGCGGTTCGGCTCACCGGACGACTTCCGCTACTTCGTCGACCGTCTGCACCAGCGGGGGATCGGCGTGCTCGTCGACTGGGTGCCCGCGCACTTCCCGAAGGACAGCTGGGCGCTGGCCAGGTTCGACGGCACCGCGCTGTACGAGCACGCGGACCCGCGCCGCGGCGAGCAGCCCGACTGGGGCACGCTCGTGTTCGACTTCGGCCGCAACGAGGTCCGCAACTTCCTCGTCGCCAACGCGCTGTACTGGATCGAGGAGTTCCACCTCGACGGCCTGCGCGTCGACGCCGTCGCTTCGATGCTGTACCTGGACTACTCCCGCAACGAAGGGGAGTGGCTGCCGAACCAGTACGGCGGCCGGGAAAACCTGGACGCGGTGAAGTTCCTGCAGGAGCTGAACGCGACCGTCTACAAGCGACACCCGGGCATCGTGATGGTGGCCGAGGAGTCGACGGCCTGGCCGGGCGTCACGCGCCCGACGCACCTGGGCGGCCTCGGGTTCGGCTTCAAGTGGAACATGGGCTGGATGCACGACACGCTCCGGTACCTGTCGCACGAGCCGATCCACCGCGCGTACCACCACAACGAGATGACGTTCTCGTTGGTGTACGCGTGGAGCGAGAACTTCGTGCTGCCGCTTTCGCACGACGAAGTGGTGCACGGCAAGGGATCCCTGTGGGGCCGGATGCCGGGCGACGCCTGGAACAAGGCGGCCGGGCTGCGGTCGTTGCTGGCGTTCATGTGGGCGCACCCGGGCAAGCAGCTGCTGTTCATGGGCGGCGAGTTCGGTCAGGAGGGGGAGTGGTCGGAGCAGCGCTCGCTCGACTGGCACCTGCTGGAGGAGCCGTTGCACCGCGGCGTCCAAGACCTGCTGCGCTCGCTGAACGCGGTCTACCGCGCATCGCCCGCGTTGTTCAGCCAGGACACGTCCCCGGACGGCTTCCGCTGGATCGACGCGAACGACTCGAGCGGCAACGTGCTGAGCTTCCTGCGCATCGGCGCCGACGGCTCCCGGCTGGCGTGCGTGGCGAACTTCGCGGGCGTCCCGCACCACGACTACCGGGTCGGCCTGCCGTCAGCGGGCCGCTGGCTCGAGGTGGTCAACACGGACGCGGAGATCTACGGCGGCTCGGGCGTCGGCAACCTGGGCGCGGTGGAAGCGACGGAGGAGCCGTGGCACGGCCAGCCGGCCTCGGCGGTCCTCCAGCTCCCACCGGCAGGCGTCCTCTGGCTGGTCGAAGAGACCCCGGAGCCCCTCGACCTCCCGTAACGAACGGGGCATCTCGCGTGTCCCGAGAGGCATCACGCGTGATGGGGCGGGCATCAGGCGAGATGCCTCTCCAATCACGCGAGGTGCCCGCGCAATCACGCGAGATGCCCCGGCAATCACGCGAAAAGCCCTCCGCATAGTGGGGGCCGCGGGCTTACGATTGTCGGCATGGACGGCGCCGGAGGCGTCCTCGCGAACCTGATCCTCTTCGCCGTGGTCTGCATCGCGCCCACGGTGCTGTTCTGGTGCGCGCTGCGCGTCCCGAAGCTGGTCCGCTGGATCGGCGAGAAGCGCGCGAAGCCCCTCCCGGAAGGCCCGCCGATCGAGCGCGTCGCCGCGGACCTGCGGCGAGTGCACCGGCTGCTGGCGGGCTACCCGTCGGGCACCCCGGCCGCGCGGCGCCTCGGCACGCGCCAGGCCTACGACGAGCTGCTCACCCAGGCGTGCCGCCAGATGGACGTCCAGCACCGGCTCGCCGAACTGCCCGAGGGCATGGACCGCGAAATCGAACGCCTGCGCGTCGAGGAATCGTTGCGGGAGCGCGGTCTCGCCGTTCCGTGACGTCCGAAGTGGACACAAGAAAACCCCGCCACCGGAGTGACGGGGTTTCCCTGGAACGAACTCAGTCGAGGTAGTCGCGCAGGACCTGCGACCGCGACGGGTGGCGCAGCTTCGACATCGTCTTCGACTCGATCTGCCGGATGCGCTCACGGGTGACCCCGTACACCTGGCCGATCTCGTCGAGCGTGCGCGGCTGGCCGTCCGTGAGGCCGAAGCGCAGCCGGACCACGCCCGCCTCGCGCTCGGACAGTGTCTGCAGCACCGACTGGAGCTGGTCCTGCAGCAGCGTGAACGACACCGCGTCCACCGCGACGACCGCTTCGGAGTCCTCGATGAAGTCACCGAGCTGCGAGTCGCCCTCGTCACCGATCGTCTGGTCGAGCGAGATCGGCTCACGCGCGTACTGCTGGATCTCCAGGACCTTCTCCGGGGAGATGTCCATTTCCTTGGCGAGCTCCTCGGGCGTCGGCTCGCGGCCGAGGTCCTGCAGGAGTTCGCGCTGTATGCGGCCGAGCTTGTTGATGACCTCGACCATGTGCACCGGGATGCGGATGGTGCGGGCCTGGTCGGCCATCGCGCGGGTGATCGCCTGGCGGATCCACCACGTGGCGTACGTCGAGAACTTGTAGCCCTTGGTGTAGTCGAACTTCTCCACCGCGCGGATCAGGCCGAGGTTGCCCTCCTGGATCAGGTCCAGGAACGCCATGCCGCGGCCGGTGTAGCGCTTGGCCAGCGACACCACGAGCCGGAGGTTCGCCTCCAGAAGGTGGTTCTTGGCGCGCTCGCCGTCACGCACGATCCACTTGAGATCGCGGCGCATCTGGGTGACGAGCTTCTCGCCCTCCTCCTCGGCGGTGCGCACGCGCTCGGCGGCGTAGAGCCCGGCCTCGATCCGCTTGGCGAGCTCCACCTCCTCCTCGGCGTTCAGCAGCGCGACCTTGCCGATCTGCTTGAGGTAGGCGCGGACGGAGTCGGCCGACGCGGTGAGCTCGGCGTCCTTGCGCGCCTGGCGCAGGGCCTCGGACTCCTCCTCGTCCCAGACGAAGTCCGGGTTGTCGGAGCCGCTCTTGGCCTTGTCGGCCGCCGCGCCGCGGCGGCGCTGCGCCGGCGTCTCCTCGTCGGAGTCGTCGTCGTCATCGTCGTCGTCGGCCGAGTCGGTGTCCGGCTCGTCGTTGACCGTCTCGTCGACGACGTCGACCTCGACCTCTTCCAGGTCCGACAGGTCGGGCGAGTCGAGTTCCGGCTCGTCGAGCTCGCCGGGACCGTCCGGCTCGCCGTCTTCGGTCTTCGCGCCCTTGGTCGCGGCCTTCTTCGCCGGGGCCTTCTTGGCCGGGGCCTTCTTGGCGGTGGTGGTCTTGCGGGCCGCTGGCTTCGCCGTCCCGGTGGCTGCCTCTTCGGCCGGCTCGCCGGCTGCGGTCGCGGTCTTCGTCCCGCCTCGGGTTGCGGTTCTTGCGGCTGCCACTTACGCCCTTTCGCAGCGGTCGATCATGACGAGCAACGGCACGGGTGCCACTGCTGCCTCACATTCGGGGATCACGCCTCGGCCTGCGGTTTTGGCCTCCGCAGCCGTGGGCCGTGTTCCATTGTAACGACGGTACGCGCATGCGTCGCGAAGCGATCACCCTCCGGCCCGCTTCGGCGCCCTGATCGGGACCTGATCTAGTGCTCGATGCCCTCCGCCGCGGCCGCCGCGGCACCGACGATCCCGGCGTTGTTCTGGAGCGTCGCGACCAGCACCGGAGTGCGGATGTCCAGCAGCGGCACCCATTTCTCGGCCTTCTTGCTGACCCCGCCGCCGACGATGAACAGATCCGGCCAGATCAGGTTTTCGAGCACGGTCAGATAACGGTGGACCCGCTTGGCCCATTCGGGGTAGGAGAGGCCTTCGTTGTCCTTCACCGAGGCGGCCGCGCGCTTCTCCGCGTCGTGGCCGTCGATCTCCAGGTGCCCGAACTCGGTGTTCGGGACGAGCTTGCCGTCCTGGAACACCGCGCTGCCGATGCCGGTGCCGAAGGTCAGCAGCGCGGTGACGCCCTTGCGCGCGACCGGGTCGCCGAAGCGGATCTCCGCCATGCCCGCGGCGTCCGCGTCGTTGAGCATCGCGATCTGCTCGATGTCACGGCCGAGGCGCTTGGCGAAGAGCGCGTCGGCGTCCGTGCCGATCCACTGCTTGTCGATGTTGGCCGCCGTGTGCGCGACGCCCTTCTTCACGACGGCCGGCAGCGTCACGCCGACCGGGCCGTCCCAGCCCGCCTGCGTCACGACGTCGTGCACGACGTCCGCCACCGCCGACGGAGTCGACGGCTTCGGCGTCTCGATCCGGATCCGGTCGCCGATGAGCTGCCCCTTGTCCAGGTCGACCAAGGCGCCCTTGATCCCGCTGCCGCCGATGTCGATGCCGAAACCTCGGCGGGTCGCCTCCACCACGGACGTGGTCCCTTCTCGCACGATTCAGAAGCCTGCCTCGGAGACTTTAACCGGATGTGGTGACATGTCGGACGTGGGAGTTGACGAGTCGTTGCTGAAAAGCGTCGCGACGCAGGTCGCGACGGAAGCCGCCGAGCTGGTCCGGGAGGCCTGGGCGGGGATGGCCGCGGGCCGTTCGGTGGCCGTGGGCACCAAGTCCGGGGACACCGACGTGGTGACCGCGGTCGACCACGAGTCCGAGCGGCTCGTGCGCGCCCGGCTCGCGGAGCTGCGCCCGGGCGAGCCGGTGCTGGGCGAGGAGGGCGGCGGCGCGGCGGGCGACGGCGTGACGTGGGTCGTCGACCCGATCGACGGGACGGTCAACTTCCTCTACGGCCTGCCGTGGTTCGCCGTCTCGGTGGCGGCCCAGGTCGCCGGCGAGTCGGTGGCCGGCGCGGTGGTGGAGCCGGCGAGCGGCCGCGTCTGGTCGGCGGCTCGCGGGCAGGGCGCGTTCCTGGACGGCCGCCGGCTGGCGGTGTCGGCCCCCGACCGGCTGGACCTGACGCTCGTCGGGACCGGTTTCGCGTACTCGGCCGAGCGGCGGGTGCGCCAGGCGCGCTTCGGTGCGGAGCTGGTGGGCCGGGTCCGCGACATCCGGCGCAACGGCGCGGCGTCGCTGGACCTGTGCGCGGTGGCCGCGGGCTGGCTGGACGCGTACGTGGAGCACGGGCTCCACCGCTGGGACTGGGCCGCGGGCGCGCTGATCGCGGCGGAGGCGGGCGCTGAGGTCCACCTGCCGGGCTCGGCACCGGAGCTGGGCGCGGACGCGACGTACGCGGCGGCGGCCTCGATCGCGGGCCCGCTGCGCGAGGTCCTGGCGGACTGCGGCGCGGCGGACGTCTGAGCGAGCTGGGCAGCCGAAACTGTCGGTGGTTGCCGGTAGCGTGGAAAACGGGGGGCGCCCCTGCGGCGACCGGTTCTGGTGACGGTCAGCCGGGTTCGGCTCAGGCGGCGACGATCGGCCGGGCGACGGCTCTGGGCCGGTCAGCGGCCGCCGGTCCGCACGCTTCGGTTCAGCGCGAGGGGCAGCCGTCGGTCAACGCGGGCCGTTCGGCAGGCCCGTTCGGCAGGCGCTGCCCGGGAGCCGCCGGTCCGCACGCTCTGGCTCAGTAGGCGAGGGTCGACCGCCGGTTAGGGCGGGCCGTTCGGCAGGCATCGGCTCGGCATGCGCGGGTAGGCGCGGGCCGTTCGGCAGGCACCCGGCTCGGCAGGCGCCGGTCAGCGCGGCCCGTTCAGGCGACGGTCAGCAGGCGCCGGTCCGCGCGCTCTGGCTCAGCAGGCGAGGGCCAGCCGCCGGTCAACACGGGCGTGCTCAGCAGGCGACGTCGCGGGCCGAGGCCAGCAGCGTCTGGTCGATCACCGGGGCCTTCGCGCCCGCCGACTGCTCGTTCGTGCCGCCGCCCTGGTGGGCCTTCGACCAGTCCGCGAGCTGCGTCAGGATCTGGCGGGCCTCCGGTCGGGGCCGGAGGTCGCCGAAGAGGGTGCCCGTGACCAGGTCGACGCTCGCGTCCTTGCGGTTGTCCTGGACCAGCTCGGCGCACGGCACCACCAGGCTGAGCGTGCGGGCCGCCGTGACGCCGTTCTCGCCGAAGCGGATCTGGCCGCGGCACTTGGCTTCGCGGCCTTCGTAAGCCGGGTCGTTGGCCGGTTCGCCCGCGCCGGAGAAACCCAGCTCCTTCAACGCGGTCGTGGTGATGCCGCCCTGGCCGCGGGTGCTGGAGGCGTTGAGGACCTTGACCGCGACCTTGTCCGGCGGCACCGGCGCGCGGTCGTCGAGGGCGTTGTGGGGGAGCGTGCTGTACGTGACACCCGGCGGCGGGCTCGCGGCCGGGTCGCACTTGACGGCGGCGTCGACGTCACCCTTGCCGACGGCGGCGTTGATCCAGACGACGATCGCGCCGACGGCCAGCACGCCGATCACGATCAGCGCCGGCAGCGGCTTGTGCTTGCGATACGGCCGCGCGCCACGGTCCCCGATGCCGTTCCCCGACGCCACCTGCCCGTCCCTTCCCGAACACCGAACCCGGCCGGTGCGAACCCGGCACCGTCGTGGCCGTCCAGCCTAGGCGCAGCGCCCGGCGCGCACCGTTCCGGGGCACCCCGCGGTTCCCGTTCTTCGCCTGTCGTCGCGGACCCCGCCCGCGACCGATCCCCGTGCGGCGATCGCACCACGGCGGGGTCGGGCGGGGCAAGCGGACACGGGCCGCCGGTGAGGTTCTCCACCCGGGGGCAACCCGAATGGACGACAACGCGTCTTACCTGCGGGTTCCCCCTGTCGGGTGACGATTGCCGGGCAATGTCTGACTCGTTGCAGAACCGTCGCGGGCGTGAGCTACCCTTCCCGGGCTCCGGCCGCAGGAAGAGGCCCATAAAGAAGAGACCTCGGTCACTTCGGCCGTCGGGCACAAACGAGGGCCCTGGAACGTTGACCAGCGGCACGGCGGACTCACGGGCGCACCCGGGGGTCCGGGAAAACGACTACACAAGCTGATCGCAGGGGTGAGGGACAACATGGCTACCGACTACGACGCTCCGCGCCGCAGCGAAGCCGACGAGCTGGCCGAAGACTCGTTGGAGGAGCTCAAGGCCCGGCGGAACGAGAACCAGTCCGGCGTCGTCGACGTCGACGAGGACGCGACCGCCGAGAACTTCGAGCTGCCGGGTGCCGACCTCTCCGGGCTTTCCGGTGAGGACATGACCGTGAAGGTGGTGCCGAAGCAGGCGGACGAGTTCACCTGCTCCGTGTGCTTCCTGGTGCACCACCGCAGCCGGCTGGCCGAGGACAACGGCGGACGCCTGATCTGCCGCGACTGCGCCTGACACACGCAGGGGTTCTCGGACACAGGGGACGAACAGACGCGACGGAGAGCCTCTCGGGCAATGAGGGGTGAGGCTCGAAGCGCGCTGGGGACAAGGGGGCCGGCCGGCAGGCCGGCCCCCTTCCACATGTCCGGGACTAGCCGTTCTTGAGCAGCTCCGCGACCTTTTCCGGGTGGCGCGTGCTGAACAGCCAGTACGGCGTCGGGTCGGCCGGGTCGGTGAGCCGGACCCGCACGACGGGGCCGACCCAGCCGCGGTGCAGGACGAACGCGGCGGGGTCGCCGTCGCGGCCCAGCGCCTTGCGCTTGGCTTCCTTGTCGAAGATCTCCACCTCGCCCGCGAACCGCAGCGGCAGGTGCGCGTCGCCGACCCACAGCTCCGGCTCGGCACCCCCGGTGACCCGGACCTTCGACCGGCCCAGCGACAGCATCAGCGCCACGACGACCGGCAGCGCGATCACGTACGGCAGCCACGCCCGGACGCCCGGGTAGCCGAGGTCGACCTCGGCCGCGAGCAGGATCGCGCCCAGCACCGGCAGCGGCCAGCCCCACCACGGGACGTACAGCCGTTCGGAGTGCCGGACCGCGGCACTCGCGGCCGTCTTCGCAGATTCACCCACGGGTAGAGAGTAATCTCGCCGCCCGTGTCCAGCGTTCAGGTACTCCTCTCCCGGCTCGACCCGGATGTCCCGCCGCCCGCCTACGCCCGGCCGGGCGACGCGGGCGCCGATCTCGTCACGACCTCGGATATCGTGCTGAAACCCGGGGAACGCGGCGTCGTCGGCACCGGCGTGGCGATCGCGCTCCCGCCCGGGTATGCCGGGTTCGTCCACCCGCGGTCGGGCCTCGCCGCCCGGGTCGGCCTGTCGGTGGTGAACACCCCGGGCACGATCGACGCGGGCTACCGCGGGGAGATCAAGGTCTGCCTGATCAACCACGATCCGGTGCACCCGGTGAAGCTCGCGCGCGGCGACCGCATCGCCCAGCTGGTCGTGCAGCGGGTCGAACACGCCGAGTTCGTCGAGGTCGACGCGCTCGACGACACCGAACGGGGTGCCGGCGGCTACGGATCCACCGGCGGACACGCCACACTGGGAGCGGACGCGACTGCCGCGGCTGGGGAAGGAACGGAGAAGTAGTGGGGATTTTCGGACGCAAGCGGCGGACCGAGGGCGGGTCCGCCGGACGGCACGCCGCGCCCGAGGCCGACGACACGATCGAGGACGAGCCGTACGAGGACGAGGAGGCGGAGCTGTCGGACGTCTCCGACGGCCCGTTCGACGTCGCGGACTTCGACGACGACGGCGTCCCGCGGATCGACCTCGGCTCGGTCAAGGTGCCGGTGCCCGACGGGTCCCAGGTGCAGGTCGAGATGGACCCGGAGACCGGGGGCGTGCGTGCCGTGCACGTCGTCACCGAGCAGGGCCAGATCACCGTCAGCGCCTACGCCGCGCCGCGCTCGGGCGGCCTGTGGCGCGAGGTGAGCACGGAGCTCGCCGAGCAGCTGCGCGCCGACGGCGCCAAGGTCAACATCGGCCGCGGCAAGTGGGGCCTGGAGATCTCGGCCATCGTCGGCGACGTCGCGCTGCGGTTCGTCGGCGTCGACCGGCCGCGCTGGATGCTGCGCGGCGTGATCGCCGGGCCGCAGTCCGAGGCCGCCGGCGCGGTCGAGGTGCTGCGGGAGATCGTGCGGCGCACGATCGTCGACCGCGGCGACGCGCCGATGCCGGTCCGCACCCCGCTCACCATCACGCTGCCCGAAGCGGTCGCCGAGCACATCGCGGCCCAGCAGCAGCAGGGCTGACGCGACGCCCCTGGAGGGGCACCTTGACGGCTTTTGCGGCCGCGAAGGTGCCCCTCAGGGCGTCGTAAGGGCTTTCAGGAAGGCGAGGACGGTCGCCCGGCCGAGGGACTCGCGGTCGGCGCCCAGCGCCGTGAGCGTCGTTTCGCCGAGGGCGGCTCGGGGGAGTGCGTCCGCCCACTCCGATGCGACTTTCGTCGGGTGTACCGGGTCGTCGGTGCAGGTCCCGATCCCGGCCGGGACGGCAAGGCGCGCGAGGTCGTCCAGCGTCGGGGACGGGCGGCTCGCGGCGGCGCGCAGGCCGGCCGCGAGCCCGTCGCCGTGGCGGCGCCACGCCCGGTCGAGCTCCGCGCGCAGCCAGTCCGGGCTGCCCGCGGTCTGGGCCAGCGCGGCGCCGACCCCGGATTCGGCCACCAGATCGGCGGACAGCGTCGCGGCCAGCGATGCGGGTGCCGGGCCCGGACGGCCGTTCCAGGCCGGGAGCGCGGCCAGCAGGCCCCCGCAACGGCCCGGATTGGCCACGGCCCACTCGGCGGCGAGGTGGGCGCCGAACGAAATGCCGCCTACGAGCAGTTCGCCGTGTTCGTCCGCGAGCGCGTCGAGGGTGGCGAGGTAGCCGTCCGCCAGCGCCGCGCCCGGGGGCGGCGGGGGCGCGATGAGCGGGACACCGATCGCGCGCAGGGGGCCGGCGAAGACGGCCCGGACGAACACCTCGTCGGAGCCGGTGCCGGGCAGCAGCACCGCGGCGGGAACTTCGATTGCGGACGTCACGTTGCGATCTTTGCGCAAAGGCGTTTCCCTGGCGGGGACCGCAGTACGCTGGAATCGCACGGGCCGCAAGCAGTTTGTCGGGGCCCCGGAGCACAGGAGCACCTATGTCCGCCAAAGACGGCGGCTACTTCAGCCGGCTGGTACGCAAGCTGACCAGCGACGTCGAGGAACTCGACGCCGACGAGATGTCCATGAGGTCCGGCGCCGAAGGGGCGCAGCGGGCCTGTGACTGCCGTTCCGGCGAAGAGGTCACCGTGATGGGGAGACTCCGCAGCGTGGAGCTCTGCCCGACGAACGAGGCCGCCACCCTGGAGGCGGAGCTGTTCGACGGGACACAGGGAGTGACGCTAATCTGGCTCGGCCGCCGCCGGATCCCGGGCATCGAGCCTGGCCGGACGATCAAGGTGCGTGGTCGGATGGCCGAGCGTGACGGCCAGAAGGTGCTGTACAACCCCTATTACGAGCTCCAGAGCCCAGTGAGTTGATCACCCATCGTGACTGAACCCGCCCCGAGCGAGAAGAAGACCGACGGCGAAGAGCCGCAGCCGACCCTGCTCGAGCAGATGGGCGGCGTGTCCGGCCTGATCTACTCCTCGCTGCCGGTGATCGTGTTCGTGCTGGCCAACTCGTTCTTCGGGTTGACCGCGGCCATCTGGACGTCGGTCGGCAGCGCGGTGGCGATCACCGTGCTGCGGCTGGTCCGCAAGGAGCCGCTGCAGCCGGCGATCTCCGGCTTCTTCGGCGTCGCGATCGCGGCGTTCATCGCCTACCGGACGGGCTCGGCGAAGGGGTTCTTCCTCTTCGGGATCTACGCCAGCCTGGTCTACTGCGGCATCTTCGTGCTGTCGGTGGTGGTGCGCTGGCCGATCGCGGGCGTCGTCTGGAACATGCTGAACGGCACCGGCCAGGCGTGGCGCAAGGACAAGCCGTCCCGCTACGGCTACGACATCGCGACGCTGGCGCTGGCCCTGGTGTTCGCCGCCCGGTTCGTCGTGCAGCGGTGGCTCTACCAGGAGGACTACACCGGCTGGCTGGCCTTCGCGAAGATCGCCATGGGCTACCCGCTCTACGCGCTGGGCCTGCTGGTGGTGGTCTGGGCGGTGCGCCGGTCGGACAAGCGCCTCAAGGCCCAGGAAGAAGACACACCGAAGCCGGAGACCGACGCCGAGGTCGAAGCCCGGCTGCGCGAGAAGTACGCCCAGGCGCCCGAAGCCTGACCCCGCGCGCCGGCCGTGTCGGCTCCCCAATCACGCGTGATGCCCCTCCAATCACGCGTGATGCCTCCCGGATCACGCGAGATGCGCGCCGGATCACGCGAGATGCGCACCTGGTCACATGAGATGCGCGCCGGATCACGTGAGTCACGCGCCCGAGCCCGTGAGTCACGGCGCCCGAGCACGCGAGTCCCGTCCCCGACCCCGCGCCCGGTCTCGCCGGTCGGCTGCGGCGCATCCTTGCGAAGCGTGACAACCCGCGCGCGTGGGGGGACCCCCGGACTTCACGTTACCGGCGAGCACCGACAGTTTCGGACCCACGGGAAAGGCCCCCGGCACGCTCGCCGGGGGCCTTCCTCGGGGAACTCAGTAGCCGAGCGCGGTCCGGATCTCCGGCTCGACGTCCGCCGTGGCCACGAACAGCAGCTCGTCGCCCGGCTCCAGCGGGTCCTCCGGCTGCGGCACGATCACCCGGTCGCCGCGGAGGATCGTCACCAGCGCGGCGTCGCGCGGCAGGGTCAGCTCGCTCACCGGCTTCCCGGCCAGCGGGGTCTCCTCCGGCAGCGTCAGCTCGACGAGGTTCGCGTTGCTCTGCCGGAACGTCATCAGCCGCACCAGGTCGCCGACGCTGACCGCCTCCTCGACCATCGCCGCCAGCATCCGGGGGGTCGAGACCGCCACGTCGACGCCCCAGGCGTCGGTGAACAGCCACTCGTTGGCCGGGTTGTTCACCCGGGCCACGACGCGCCGCACCGCGAACTCCGTCTTCGCCAGCAGCGAGACGACCAGGTTGGCCTTGTCGTCGCCGGTGGCGGCGATCACGACGTCGCACTGCTCGATCCCGGACTCCTCCAGGATCGACACCTCGCAGGCGTCGCCGAGCACCCAGTCGGCCTGCTCGACGGTGTGCGGCTCGAACTGGTCGGCCTCCCGCTCGATGAGCATCACCTGGTGCCTGCCGTCGATCAGCTCGTTGGCGATGGAGCGCCCCACCGCGCCCGCGCCGGCAATGGCGACCCTCATGCCTCGTCCTCCGGTTCGCGGTGAGCCACGCTCGTCACGTCGCTGACGGTGCCCGAGCGCGCGGCGACCCACACGTCGTCGCCGTCCTGCACGACGGTCTTGTTGTCCGGCAGCACCGGCGTGCCAAAGCGCATGATGAACGCCACCCGCGCGCCGGAGGCCTCCTGCAGGGACTTCACGGAGTGCCCGACCCAGCCCTCGTGCAGCGGCAGCTGCAGCAGCGCGACGTTGCCCGACGGGTCCCGCCACGCCGACGCCACGCCGTCCGGCAGCAGCGTCCGCAGGAACCGGTCGGTGGTCCACGGCACGGTCGCCACGGTCGGGATGCCCAGCCGCTCGTACACGGCCGCGCGCTTGTGGTCGTAGATGCGCGCGACGACGTGCTCGATGCCGAAGTTCTCCCGCGCGACGCGCGCGGAGATGATGTTCGAGTTGTCGCCGCTGGACACCGCGGCGAACGCGCCGGCCCGCTCGATACCCGCTTCGATCAGCACCTGGCGGTCGAACCCGACGCCGACGACCTGCTGGCCGTGGAAGTCGCTGCCCAGCCGGCGGAAGGCCTGCTGGTTCTTGTCGATGACGGCCACCTCGTGGCCGAGCCGCTCCAGCGCAGCGGCCAGGGACGCGCCGACCCGGCCGCATCCCATGATCACCACGTGCACGCCCTGCCTCCTCGTTCGGCGGTTACCCGTCCGTTGCTACCCCGACATGCCAGCGCCGAACCTACCGTGTGCCCGGAACGTTAGGCTTCCGTGGTGTCGAAGTTCCCGACCGTGCTGAAACGCCTGGTCCTCGGACGTCCGTTCCGCAGTGACCGGCTGTCCCACACGCTGCTGCCCAAGCGCATCGCGCTGCCGATCTTCGCGTCCGACGCGCTCTCGAGCGTGGCGTACGCGCCGGAAGAGATCTTCCTGACGCTGAGCGTGGCGGGCCTGTCCGCCTACGCCCTGGCGCCGTGGATCGGCATCATGGTCGCCGTCGTCATGCTGGTCGTCGTCGCGTCCTACCGGCAGAACGTCCACGCCTACCCGAGCGGCGGCGGCGACTACGAGGTCGCCACCACCAACCTGGGCGGGAAGTTCGGGCTGACCGTGGCGAGCGCGCTGCTCGTCGACTACGTGCTGACCGTCGCGGTGTCCACTTCGTCCGGTGTGGCCAACATCGGGTCCGCCGTGCCGTGGGTGGCCCAGCACAAGGTGCTGGCCTCGGTCGTCATCGTCGTCGTGCTGACGTCGCTGAACCTGCGCGGCATCCGGGAGTCGGGGAAGGCCTTCGCGATCCCGACTTACGGGTTCATCCTGGGCATTCTGGTCATGGTCGTGTGGGGCCTGGTGCAGGCGGCGACCGGCACCGAGATGAAGGCCGAGAGCGCCGGGTTCACGCTGAACGCCGAGGGGACCTTCGCAGGCGTCGCGTACGCGTTCCTGGTGCTGCGGGCGTTCTCCTCCGGCGCCGCCGCGCTGACCGGGGTCGAGGCGATCAGCAACGGCGTCCCGGCGTTCCAGAAGCCGAAGTCCAAGAACGCGGCCACCACGCTGCTGATGATGGGCCTGCTCGCGGTCACGATGCTGGTCGGCATCATCACCCTGGCCTCGATCACCGACGTCAAGTTCGCCGAGGACCCGGCGCGGCAGCTCGCCGGCGCGCCCGCGGGCTACGAGCAGAAGACGATCGTCGCGCAGATCGCGCACGCGGTGTTCGCCGACTTCCCGCCGGCGTTCTACTACATCTCCTTCTCCACCGGCATCATCCTGCTGCTGGCCGCGAACACCGCGTTCAACGGCTTCCCGGTGCTGGGCTCGATCCTCGCGCAGGACCGCTACCTGCCGCGGCAGCTGCACACCCGCGGCGACCGGCTCGCGTTCTCCAACGGGATCCTGTTCCTGGCGGCGTTCGCGCTGGTCCTGATCATCGCGTTCGACGCCGAGGTCACCCGGCTCATCCAGCTCTACATCGTGGGCGTGTTCGTGTCGTTCACGGTCAGCCAGGCCGGCATGATCCGGCACTGGAACCGGTTGCTGGCCAAGGAAACCGACCCGGCCGTGCGGCGGCGGATGCGGCGCTCCCAGACCGTCAACGCGGTCGGCCTCACCTGCACCGGCGTCGTGCTGGTGATCGTGCTCATCACCAAGTTCCTGCTCGGGGCGTGGATCGCGATCGCGGCGATGGTGGCGATCTTCGCGCTGATGACGGCGATCCGGAAGCACTACGACCGCGTCGCCGACGAACTGAAGGAGCTCGGCGACACCCCGACCGTGCTGCCTTCGCGCAACCACGCGATCGTCCTGGTGTCCAAACTGCACCGGCCGACGCTGCGGGCGCTGGCCTACGCCAAGGCGATGCGCCCGGACGTCCTCGAAGCCGTGACGGTCAATGTGGACGACGCGGACACGCGCCGGCTCACCGCCGAGTGGGACGCGCACAACTTCAAGGTGCCGCTGAAGGTCGTCGAGTCGCCCTACCGCGAGATCACGAAGCCGGTCCTCGACTACGTGAAGCGCGTGCGCGGCGACAACCCGCGGAACGTGGTCACGGTGTTCATCCCGGAGTACGTCGTCGGGCACTGGTGGGAGCAGGTGCTGCACAACCAGAGCGCGCTGCGGCTCAAGGGCCGGCTGCTGTTCCAGTCCGGCGTGATCGTGGCGAGCGTGCCGTGGCAGCTGCAGTCGTCGGCGAAGGCGGCCGCGCGCGTCCGGAACGAACGGCCGGCCGCCGGCGACGTCCGGCGCGGGTTCTCGCCCAACGGGAAGCCGGCCGGCGCCCCCGCGCCGAAGCCCAAGGAGCCCGCCGAATGACGAGCTGGCTGGGCCGGGTCCTGGAGGTCGAGGTCGGGCCGGTGGCCCACGGCGGGCACTGCGTGGCGCGCGCCGACGGCCGCGTCGTGTTCGTCCGGCACGCGCTGCCGGGCGAGCAGGTCCGCGTCGAGGTCACCGAGGACAACGGCGGCTCGTTCTGCCGCGGCGACGCCGTCGAGGTGCTCTCGCCGTCCGAGCACCGGGTCACGCCGCCGTGCCCGCTCGCGGTGCCGGGCGGGTGCGGGGGCTGCGACTGGCAGCACGCTTCGCCTGCGTACCAACGTGACTTGAAGGCGTCGGTCGTGGCGGAACAGCTCCAGCGGCTGGCCGGAATCGAGCGCGAAGTCGTCGTGGAGGCCCTCGACGGCGGTCCGCTGGACTGGCGCAGCCGCGTCCGGCTCGTCGCCGACCGCGAAGGGCGCGCGGGTCTGCGCGCCCACCACAGCCACCGGGTCGTGCCGCTGGACGACTGCCCGATCGCGGTCCCGGGCGAGCTCGACGACGTCCTGGCGCGGCGCTGGCGGCCGGGCAGCGAGCTGGAGGTCACCAGCGACGGCGACGGCCGCACCCACGTCCGCGAGCTGGCGACGGTGCGGGGCAAGGTCCGCGCCAAGCAGCTGTCCGGCGGGGTCGCGGTCCAGCACGCGGCGGGGCGCGACTGGCGCCTCGACGCGCACGGCTTCTGGCAGGTCCACCCGGCGGCGGCCTCGACGTTCGCCAAGGTCGTGGGGGAGTGGGCGGAGGCGCCGGCGGGCGGCTCGGCCTGGGACCTCTACGCCGGGGTCGGGCTGTTCGCGTCGGTGCTGGCCGGCCAGGTCGGCTCGTCGGGCCGGGTGCTGGCGATCGAGTCCGGCCGGCGCGCGGTCGCCGACGGCGAACGCAACCTGGCGGACCTGCCGCAGGTGTCCTGGCAGGCCGGGCGGGTGGAGCACGTGCTGGCGTCGGCGGAGAAGCCGGTCGACGTGGTGGTGCTGGACCCGCCCCGCAAGGGCGCCGGCCGGCCGGTGGTGGAGTCGATCGTGGCGGGCTCGCCGGACCGGATCGTGTACGTCGCGTGCGATCCGGCCGCGCTGGCCCGGGACGTGGCGATCTTCGCGTCGCACGGGTACTCGCTGACGGATCTGCGGGCGTTCGACGCCTTCCCGATGACCCACCACGTGGAGTGCGTGGCGCTGCTGTCGTGAGTTTTTTGTCGGTGGTGGCCGTCACACTGTCCCGGTGACTGCACTCGACGACTTCGATCTCGCGGCCTCGACGGTGACCTCCCTGGTCAGGTCGGTCGCTCCTGACCACTGGGCGCTGCCGACGGCGTGCGCCGACTGGGACGTGCGCGCGGTGGTCAACCACCTGGCGCACGGAAACGCCAAGGTGGCGTTCTGGGCGGGCTCGGGCCCACCCGCCCCGGACGGCGACTACCTGGGCGCCTCCCCGGCGGCGGCCTTCACGGCTTCGGTGGCAGCGGCGCGTTCGGTGCTGGCCGCCCCGGACCTGTTTTCCCGCACGGTGACCACCCCGCTGGGCGAGGTACCGGGGGTGTTCCTGGTCCACATGCGCGTGAACGAATACGTGGTCCACGGCTGGGACGTCGCGGACGCCACGGGAGCGCCGACGGACCTGCTGCCGGAGCTGGCGACGCAGGCGTTGGAGCAGTGGCGCTCCCGGTTCGGTTCGACACCCCGGGCCCCGGGCGGCCCGTTCGGGCCGGAGCTGGAGGCACCCGAAGGCGCGACGGCGGCGGACCGGCTGGCGGCGTTCTTGGGCCGGAAGGCGGTGAGCGGCTGACGGGGTGAAACGGTGGAGCGTGATTCTGGCTGCGGCTGGCGGGGGTGAAACGGTGGAGCGTGATTCTGGCTGCGGCTGGCGGGATTGGACGGTGGACCGTGATTCTGGCTGCGGCCGGCGGGGGTGAACGGTGGAGCGTGATTCTGGCTGCGGCTGGCGGCTGTAGTCCCCTCGAGGCGGCCGTCTCCGGTGCTGCGCGCCCGCGTCAGCCTGCCCGGCGGACCGCGAACGCCGCGGCCAGGCCGGTCGCCGTCATCGCGAGCCCCGATGCCAGCAGCACCCACGAGCCCGCTCCCGGCACGATGCGGGCCGCCGGCTGGAGGCGGGTCACTCCGGGGAGCGTCACCACCAGGTGCCGCAGGACCACGCCCGTCACCACCAGGCCCGGGAGGCTCGCCATCGCCAGGGGCTCGTCCTGGCGGCGGGCGAACGTCAGGTACGCCAGCGTGGCCGCGATCAGGACCGCCGCCGCGCAGACCAGGCGCAGGCCGAGGTCCAGCTCGGGGTCCGGGGTGCCCGGCGGGAGGATGCCGGGGTAGTCCGCGGTCCGCAGGGTCAGCCCGGCGATCACGCCGACGCCGGCCAGGCCCACCAGCACGGCGCGCGGTCCCCGGAACCCCCGTCGCTGCTCCACCCCGGCCTCCCTGCGTCGCGGTCGACGTCGCCGTGGACGCAGCATAGGACGCCGGAAACGGCTTTCCGACCACGTTTCCGGCGCTGGGCCGTTCGGCGGATCCCGATCGGGCGACTCAGCCGGCGAACCAGCGCTGCGGTGCCGGGCGCAGGTTCTGGTAGATGTGCTTCGTCTCGGTGTACTCGGCCAGCCCGGTCGGGCCCAGCTCGCGGCCGAAGCCGGACTGCTTGTAGCCGCCCCACTCCGCCTGGGGCAGGTACGGGTGGAAGTCGTTGATCCACACCGTGCCGTGGCGCAGCCGCCCCGCCACCCGTTGCGCGCGCCCGGCGTCCTGCGTGAACACGGCCCCAGCGAGGCCGTAGTGCGTGTCGTTCGCGATGCGGACCGCGTCGTCCTCGTCGGTGAACGTCTCGACCGTCAGCACCGGCCCGAACGACTCCTCGACGACCGCCGACGAGCCCTGTTTCACCTGGTCCAGGATGGTCGGCAGGTAGTAGAAGCCGTCGGCCAGCGCGGGGTCGCCGGGCCGGCGGCCACCGGTCCGCAGCACCGCGCCCTCGGCCAGCGCCGCCGCCACGTACGCCTCGATCTTCGCCCGGTGCGCCGCCGAGATCAGCGGCCCGGTTTCGGCGTCCGGGTCGAACGGCCCGCCCAGCCGGATCCGCTCGGCGCGCCGCACCAGCTCGGCGACGAAGTCGTCGTGCCACTCCCGCTGCACGATCAGCCGCGCGCCCGCCGAGCACACCTGGCCGGAGTGCAGGAACACCGCGGTCAGCGCGTAGTCGACGGCCGTCTCGAAGTCGGCGTCGGCGAACACCACGTTCGGGTTCTTCCCGCCCAGCTCGAGGGCCACTTTCTTGACCGTCGCGGCCGCCGCGGCGGCGATCGCGCGACCGGTCGCCAGCCCGCCCGTGAACGACACGAGGTCGACGTCCGGGTGTGCCGCCAGCGGCGCGCCCACCTCGGCGCCCGCGCCGAGCACCAGGTTCGCTACCCCGGGCGGCAGGCCCGCCTCGGTGAGCAGCTTCAGGAACAGGATCGACGTGTGCGGGGTCAGCTCGCTGGGCTTGAGCACGAACGTGTTGCCCGCGGCCAGCGCCGGCGCGATCTTCCACACCGTCTGCAGCAGCGGGTAGTTCCACGGCGTGATCAGCCCGCAGACCCCGGCCGGCTCGTGCACGATCCGGCTGAACGCGTCCGGGTTGCCGGTGTCGACGACGCGGCCCGCGTCGTTCGCCGCGAGCTTGCCGAAGTAGCGCAGGCAGGCGGCGATGTCGGCCATGTCGTAGCGGCTTTCGACCAGGCGCTTGCCGGTGTCGAGCGACTCGGCCCGGGCGAACGCCTCCGCGTCGCGGTCCAGCAGGTCGGCGGTGCGCAGCAGCAGGTCGCCGCGCAGGTGCGCGGGCGTGCCGGGCCACGGTCCGCTGTCGAACGCCCGGCGCGCCGCCGCGATGGCGGCTTCGGTGTCCTTCGCGGTGCCCTCGGCGACCGTCGCGACCAGGGAACCGTCGGCCGGGCAGCGGATCTCCCGGCGGCCGCCGCCGATCGCGTCCACCCACTCGCCGCCGATGAAGAAGTCCGCCATGTGCCCCATTCTCGTGGCCACGCCGCGTGACCGCCACAGCACCGCGGGGAGACGAGGTTCACCTCAGGAGATGACGGGCCATCGCGCTCCGCCTGTGACGCCGGACGCGGCGGGCGGAAGGCCGGTCGCCGTGCTCCGTAGACTGGGCCGGACGCGGGGCGTGCCGAACGAGTGAGGTGGAGACGAGTGACGTTGCTGGAGTCCGTGAACGGACCGGCGGACCTGAAGCGCATGAGTGTCGAGGACCTCGGCGAACTGGCCGCGGAGATCCGGGACTTCCTCGTCGACAAGGTCCGCCGCGCCGGCGGGCACCTGGGGCCGAACCTCGGCGTCGTCGAGCTGACACTGGCGCTGCACCGCGTGTTCGACTCGCCGCGCGACGCGATCGTCTGGGACGTCGGGCACCAGGCCTACGTGCACAAGATCGTCACCGGCCGCGCGGGCGGCTTCGACCGGCTACGCCAGACCGGCGGCGTCACCGGTTACCCGTCGCGCGCGGAGAGTGACCACGACTGGGTGGAGAGCAGCCACGCGTCGTCCGGACTGTCCTATGTGGACGGCCTGGCGAAGGCGTTCCACTTGGACGGTGGCGGACGGCACGCGATCGCCGTCGTCGGCGACGGCGCGCTCACCGGCGGCATGTGCTGGGAGGCCCTCAACAACATCGCCGCGCACCGCGAGCGCCCGGTCGTCATCGTCATCAACGACAACGGCCGCTCCTACTCGCCGACCATCGGCGGCCTCGCCGACCACCTGGCCGCGCTGCGCCTGCAGCCGGGCTACGAGCGGCTGCTCGACGGCGGCCGCGAGATCCTCAAGCACACCCCGGTGGTCGGGAAACCGATCTACGCCGCGCTGCACGCCGCGAAGGCCGGGCTGAAGGACGCGCTGAGCCCGCAGGCGATGTTCTCCGACCTCGGCCTGAAGTACCTCGGCCCGGTCGACGGCCACGACCAGGTGGCGCTGGAGAAGGCCCTGCACAGCGCGAAGGCGTTCGGCGGCGCGGTGATCGTGCACGTGGTGACCGAGAAGGGCCACGGCTACGCGCCCGCGGTCAACCACCAGGCCGACCAGATGCACCAGACCGACCCGATCGACCCGGAGACCGGCCTGCCGCCGGTGAAGGGCCCGAGCTGGACCGGCGTGTTCGGCGACGAGCTGGCGAAGATCGGCGCCGAGCGCGAGGACGTCGTCGCGATCACGGCGGCGATGCTGCGCTCGACCGGCCTGGAGAAGTTCGCCGAGGCGTTCCCGGACCGCTGGTACGACGTCGGCATCGCCGAGCAGCACGCGGTCACCTCCGCCGCGGGGCTGGCGATGGGCGGGCTGCACCCGGTGGTCGCGATCTACTCGACGTTCCTCAACCGGGCGTTCGACCAGGTGCTGATGGACGTCGCGCTGCACCGCCAGCCGGTGACGCTGGTGCTGGACCGCGCGGGCATCACCGGCCCGGACGGCCCGAGCCACCACGGCATGTGGGACCTCTCGCTGCTCGGCATGGTCCCGGGCATGCGCGTGGCCGCGCCGCGCGACCCGGCGACGCTGCGGGAAGAGCTGCGCGAGGCCGTCGCGGTCTCCGACGGCCCGACCGCGCTGCGGTTCTCGAAGGGCAAGGTCGGCACGGACGTCGCCGCGGTCGAGCGCCTGGGCACGGTCGACGTGCTGCGCCGCCCGGTCGAAGGCGCGGACGTGCTGCTGGTGACGGTCGGCCCGTTCGCGACGCTGGGCCTGGCGGCGGCTGCCCGGCTGGCCGACCAGGGCATCGGCGTGACGGTGGTCGACCCGCGCTGGGTGCTGCCGGTCCCGGCGGAGCTGGTGGCGCTGGCGTCCCAGCACAAGCTGGTGGTGACGGTGGAGGACAGCGGCCGCCACGGCGGCTTCGGCTCGGCCTTGGCAGCGGTCTTCCGCGACGCCGAGTGCGACGTGCCGCTGCGGGACCTGGCGGTCCCGCAGACGTTCCACGACCTCGGCAGCCGTGACGAGGTGCTGGGCCGCATCGGCCTGACGGCGCAGGACGTGGCCCGCCGGGTGACGGAGTGGGCGTCCGGCCGGCTCGGGTCGGCTTCGGAAGCCGAGCACAAGGACGTCAACCGCCGCTGAGCGGGCCCGACATCGGTGGGCACCGAAACTGTCGGTGCCCACCGGTAAAGTGGAAAACGGGGGGCGCCCCCGGGCGAGGGGGCCGCGGTCAGGTTTCGGCGGGCACCGTGAGGACGGTCGCCGGGGCGGGCACCGAGCCGAAGACCTCGGGTGGCTCCGGGAACAGCTTCACCAGCGCCGGATAGGCCAACGCCGCCGTCAGCAACGTGACCAGCAGGCTGATGTCCACGCCGCCGGCGATGTCGCGCAACGGTCCCGCGATCATCGGCGTGTTCGCGCACAGCAGGCCCAGCGTCGTCGCCGGGATCCAGGCCGCCATCGCGCGCCAGTTGACGCCGCGGGCGAACCAGTACCGGCCGCCGCGGCGGCCTTCGTTGAACACCTGCAAGTCCGCCACGTCGTAGAAACCGCGGCGCTGGACGAAGCCGATCATCATGATCACCATCCACGGGGACGTGCACAGCACGATCAGCGTCGCGAACGCGTTGATGCTCGACACCATGTCCAGCACGAAGTTGCCGACGAAGATGAACGCCACGCTCAGCGTGCCGATCAGCACCGTCGCCTGCACCCGCGACAGGCGCGGGAAGATCGAGCTGAAGTCCAGGCCGGTGCCGTAGAGCGACGTCGTGCCGGTGGACAGGCCGCCGATCAGGGCCACCACGATCAGCGGGATCGCGTACCACAGCGGGGAAATCGCCGTCAGGCCGGTGATGTAGTCGGCCGGGTCCGCCACCAGCGTCGCCGTCGCGATGCCGAAGCCGAACGGCAGCAGCGTCGCCACCTGGGCCAGGAACGGCGCTGTGAGCAGAGAGCGCTTGCTGAACGACGACGGGATGTAGCGCGCCCAGTCGCCCAGGAACGCGCCGAAGCTGATCGGGTTGGCCAAGGCGGTCAGTGCGGCCAGGGTGAACGTCGGCCAGAACGTGCCCAGCGCGTACGTTCCCGTGCCCGCGTAGCCCGGGTCGAACGTGCCGCCGTAGGCCAGGACGCCCAGCAGCATGATCACCGTGCCCAGCACCACCGCGATCCGGTTCACCAGCAGCATGAACCGGTAGCCGTAGATGCACACGACCAGCGTCGCGATCGCGATGACGCCGTACGCGACACCGCGCAGCACCTCGCCGCCGTCGAAGCCGAACAACCTTTGCGCCGCGCCGGCCACCGCGTCGCCGCTGACCCAGACCGAAATCGCGAAGAACGTGATCGCCGTCAGCAGCGACAGGAACGACCCGACGCACCGGCCCACCACGCCGAAGTGCGCGCCGGACGACACCGCGTTGTTGGTGCGCGTCCGCGGCCCGAACAACGCCATCGGCGCCAGGACCAGGCCGCCGACGACGACGCCGAGCGCTGTCGCCAAGGCCGCGTCGCGGAAGCTCAGGCCGTACGCGATCGGCAGCGTGCCCAGGATGATCGTGGCGAACGTGTTCGCGCCGCCGAACGCCATCCGGAACAGGTCGCGCGGGCGTGACGTCTGCTCTTCCGGCGGGATCGGCGCGATGCCGTTGTGCTCGACCTCCGTCACGCGCGCGCTCATGCGAACCTCGTCATGACGTGCTTGACGCGCGTGTACTCGGCGAAGCTGTACCCCGAGAGGTCCTTGCCGTGCCCGGAGTGGCCGAACCCGCCGTGCGGCATCTCGGCGACCAGCGGCCCGTGCGTGTTGACCCACACGCAGCCGAAGTCCAGCCCGGCCGAGACCCGCGCGGCGATCGCCAGATCGCGAGTCCAGACCGACGACGCCAGTCCGTACGGGACGCCGTTGGCCAGGGCCACACCCGCGGCTTCGTCCGAAAAGGACTGGACGGTGACGACCGGGCCGAAGATCTCCTCCTGGACGATCTCGTCGTCCTGGCGCAGCCCCGAAACCACGGTGGGGGAGAAGTAGAACCCCTTCGCACCGAAGCGTGACCCGCCGGTCTCGACGCGGGCGTGCGCGGGCAGGCGCGAGATCAGGCCCTCGACGCGCGAGAACTGCGCCGCGCTGTTGAGCGGCCCGTAGTCGACGCCCGGCGTCTGTGCGGCAGCCGTCTTGGCCAGCGCGGCGACGAAGTCGTCGTGGATCGACTCGTGCACCAGCACGCGGCTGCCCGCCGTGCAGTCCTGACCCGCGTTGTAGAAAGCCGCGCCCACGATGCCCTCGGCGGTCGCGGCCAGGTCGACGTCCGGGAAGACCAGCAGGGGCGCATTGCCGCCCAGCTCCAGGTGGGTGCGCTTGAGGTCGGCCGCCGCCACGGTCGCGACGTCGATGCCCGCGCGCGTCGAGCCGGTGATCGAGACGAGGTCCGTGATCGGGTGCTTGACCAGCGCGCGGCCGGTGTCGCGGTCGCCGGTCAGCACGGTGAACGCGCCCTCCGGCAGGAACTCCGCCGCGACCTCGGCCAGCAGCACGGCCGTGGACGGCGTCGTCTCGGCCGGCTTGAGCACCACGGTGTTGCCCGCCGCCAGGGCCGGCGCGATCTTCCAGACGGCCATCATCAGCGGGTAGTTCCACGGCGCGATCTGCGCGCAGACACCGACCGGCTCACGGCGGATCACCGACGTGTGGCCCGCCGTGTACTCGCCGGCCGCGGTGCCCTCCAGCTGCCGCGCGGCGCCCGCGAAGAACCGCAGAGCGCTGACGCACTCCGGGATTTCCTCCTCCAGGACGACCGAACGGATCTTGCCGGTCTCGCGCACCTCCAGGTCGGCGAACTCGGCCGCCCGTGCTTCGAGCGCGTCGGCGATCTTCAGCAGGGCCAGCTGCCGCTGGGCGGGGGTGCTGCGCCGCCAGACGTCGAACGCCTTCGCGGCCGCTTCGAGCGCGGTGTCCACGTCGGCCTGCGAAGCGATTTCGCTGGTGCCGAACACTTCGCCGGTCGAGGGGTCGGTCAGGTCGAGCGTGCGGGTCATGCCTTCTCCAGGTGGGTCGGCGCGAACAGCTTCAACAGGGCAGGCAGGACGACCACGGACGGGCCCGGCGTGCGCAGTGCTTCGGCGAGGTCCTCGCCTACCGTGTCCAAAGTGGACAAGACTGCGGGGACGCCGAAGGAGGACGCCAAAGCCACGAAGTCGGGGCGAGTCAGCTCGGTCGCCGTCGTGTGGCCGAAGGCGTCGGTGAGGTACTCGCGCAGGACGCCGTAACCGCCATCGTCGACGACCAGCCACGTGACGTCCAGGCCGTGCTGGACCGCGGTGGCCAGCTCGGCGACGCCGTACATCGCGCCACCGTCCCCCGACACGGCGAGCGTCGGCCGCCCGGCGACGGCGCCGCCGAGCGCGCCCGGCAGGCCGTAGCCCAGCCCGCCCGCGCCCTGCGCGGTGTGGATCGGCGCGCCCTCGGGGTTCCACGCCGACCACGCCCAGTACGCCGCGATCGTCATGTCCCAGAACGTCTGCGTGCCCTCGGGCAGCGCGGCACGGATGTCGTCGATCAGCTTCCGCTCGACGGCCAGGTCCTGACCGTCCAACCGCGACTCGACCGCCGCCAGAAGAGAGGAAACCGCGGCCTCGGCCCGCCCGTCGGACGCCCGCATCGGCACCCACTCCAGCAGCGCCTGCAGCGCGAGCTTGACGTCGGCGTGGATGCCCAGGCCCGGGTAGTTCGACTCCAGCTTGCCGAGGTCGGCCTCGACCTGGATCACCTGGCCGCGCGGCGCGAACTCGCGGTAGTTGCTGGACAGCTCGCCGAGCCCGGACCCGAGCACCAGCAGCACGTCGGCGTCCGCCAGGAACTCCGTCGTGTGCCAGTCCTCCATCCACGAGCGCCCGGACAGCTCGTGGTCCCAGCCGAAGACACCCTTGCCGCCGAAGGTCGAGATCACGGGTGCGCGCAGCGCCTCGGCCAGCGCCTTCAGCTCGGCGTGCGCGCCGGACCGCACCGCGCCGCCACCGGCCAGGATCACCGGGTTCGCCGCCGCGGCCAGCAGCTCGGCCGCCGCGGTGACCAGCTCCGGCAACGGTTCCAGCACCGGGGGAGCGGCCGCCACCGACGTGATCGGCGGGACGCCGGCCGGGCCGAGCAGCACGTCCTGGGAGATCTCGACCCACACCGGGCCGTAGGGCGCGGTCGCCGCCGCCGTCCACGCTTCGCGCAGCGCCGAAGGGATCTGGCTCGCGCGCCGCACGACGTGCACCGACTTGACGACGTCGCGGAAGCTCGCCTGCTGGTCGGGCAGCTCGTGCAGGTAGCCGTGGCGGCCGCCGCCGAGCCCGGGCACCGGGACCTGGCTGGAGATCCCGAGCACGGGCACCGAAGCGGCGCGCGATTCCTGCAGGGAAGCCAAGGTGAGCAACGCACCCGGGCCGGTCGACACGACCAGGGGCGTCACCGGCACCGGGCCGTCGGGGTTCGCGGCGAGCCGCGCACGGGCGTACCCGTCGGCGGCGAACGCGAGGTTGTTCTCGACGCGCCCGCTGATCACGCGCACGTCCCCGGCCCGCCGGAGCGCTTCGAACACGCCCAGCGCGTGCTGGCCCGGCAGCCCGAACACCGTGTCGGCGCCGAGCGCCCGCAGGGTTTCGACGACGACGTCGCCGCCGATGCGGGTCATTCGCCCTTCCCCAAGGTCAGCAGGCTCACCAGGTCGTAGGCGACGTGGGAGGCCGCGATGGCCGTGATCTCGGCGTGATCGTAGGCCGGGGCGAGCTCGACGACGTCCGCGCCGACCAGGTTGAGGTCGCGCAGCCCGCGCAGGATCTCCAGCAGCTCGCGGCTGGTCATCCCGCCGGCCTCGGGTGTGCCGGTGCCGGGTGCGTGGGCCGGGTCGAGCACGTCGATGTCGACCGAGACGTACAGCGGCCGGTCGCCGATGCGCTGCCGCAGCGCGTCGACGGTCTCGGCGACGCCGCGGCGCAGGACGTCGCCCGAAGTCACGATGCCGAAGCCGAGCCGGCGGTCCTCTTCGAGGTCCCGCTTGCCGTACAGCGGGCCGCGGGTGCCGACGTGCGACAGCGCGCTCGTGTCGAGGATGCCCTCCTCGGACGCCCGCCGGAACGGCGTCCCGTGGGTGTACGGCTCGCCGAAGTAGGTGTCCCAGGTGTCGAGGTGCGCGTCGAAGTGCAGCAGCGCAACGGGTCCGTGCTTCTTCGCCGCGGCCCGCAGCAGCGGCAGCGCGATGGTGTGGTCGCCGCCGACGGTCACCAGCCGCGTCCCGGTCGCTTGCAGCGCTTCGGCTTCCTGCTGCAGCGTCTCGATGGCTTCGCCGATGTTGAACGGGTTGATCGCGATGTCCCCGGCGTCGACGACCTGCCGCTCCTCGAACGGTGAGACGTCCAGCTCCGGGTGGTACGGCCGCAGCAGGCGGCTCGCCTCGCGCACGGCTGCCGGGCCGAACCGCGCGCCGGGCCGGTAGGACACGCCGGAGTCGAACGGGACCCCGACGACGGCGACGTCGGCGCGCTCGACCTGGTCGATCCGCGGCAGCCGCGCGAAGGTCGCGAAACCGGCGAACCGGGGAACGCGCGACGAGTCGAGGGGTCCGAGGTTAGGCACTGCTGGGCTCCTGTTCGCGGGTCGGGATTTCGGTGTCTTCGCCGTTGAGCCGGCGGGTCCAGGTGGACAGGATCGAGTCGGCCGTCCGCGGGGTCGCGAAGCTGACGGCCAGGTAGACGACCAGGCTCGCGCCGAGGCCCCAGTAGATCGGGGAGTTGGCGTCGACGCCGTCGATGATCATGAAGGCGACCACGGACACGGTGCCGGCGATCATCGACGCGTACGCGCCCTGCCGGGTGCCGCGCTTCCAGAACAGCGCGCCGACGATCGCGACCAGGAGGCCGCCGACCAGGATGTCGTAGGCGATGGTGAGCGCGTTGACGACGTCGTCGACGACCATCGCGATGCCGATCGCGACCAGGCCGAGCACGAGCGTGGTGATCCGGTTGCGGCGGACCTCGCCGCCCTTCTTCAGGCCGATCTTGGTCAGCAGGTCGGACGTCGTGGTGGTGGAGCAGGCGATGAGCGCGCCGCTCGCCGTCGACATCATCGCCGAGAGCGCGGCGGCCAGCACCAGGCCGCGGACGCCGGTCGGCAGCAGGCGTTCGACGATCGTCGCGAAGGCGTCCTGCGCGCTGGCGAGGTCCGGGTACAGGGCGTGCGCCGCGGTGCCGATCAGGGCCCCGGCCAGGCCGTAGACCAGGCAGTAGACGCCGGAGGTGATGCCGCCGGACGTCGCGATCCCCGGCGTGCGGGCGGTGAACACGCGCTGCCAGATGTCCTGGCCGATGAGCAGGCCGAAGGTGTAGATGACGAAGTACGTGATGATCGTGTCGGTGCCGATCGAGGTGAAGCTGAAGAAGCTCGCGTCGAGCTTTTGGCTCATCCCGGAGAAGCCGCCCGCCGAGGTGATCGCGACCGGCAGCAGGATCAGCAGGATGCCGATGGTCTTGATGACGAACTGGGCGATGTCGGTGAGCGTGATCGACCACATGCCGCCGAGCACCGAGTAGAGCACGACGATCGAGCCGCCGATCGCGATGCCGGCCCAGTTCGGCAGGTCGAACAGCACCTTGAAGATGGAGGCGAAGGCCAGCGTCGAGGTGACCGTGAGCATCAGGGTGTAGCCCCACATGACGACGCCGGACACCGCGCTGGTGCGGCCGCCGTAGCGCAGGTCGAGCATCTCGCCGACGGTGTAGACCTTCAGCCGGACCAGCCGCCGCGCGAACAGCGCGTGCAGCACCAGGATGCCGACGCCGATGGTGACGACCAGCCACATGCCGGAGATGCCGTAGGTGTAGCCGAGCTTCACCCCGCCCACGGTGGACGCGCCGCCGAGGACGACGGCCGACATCGTGCCGGAGTACATGAACCAGCCCAGCCGCCGCCCGGCGACGAGGTAGTCGGACTTGGTCTTGGCGAGCCGGAGGCCGTACCAGCCGACCCCGAGCATGCCCGCGATGTACAACGCGATCACGGCGTAGTCCCCGGTCACGGTGTCCTCCTCACGTCGTTTCGGGTCACCGTAGGTTCGGCCGCCACCCTTCCGGCATGGGATGATTCATCCCCAAGTCGACTTGTTCGGGGATGTGATGACCCAAAACCTGGAATCGTTGTCCGCCGAAGTGAATGTCCCGTTACGGGACGTGGTCGGCAACCGGGAGCTCGCCCTGGAGGTCGTCCGCGAGACGCTGCGGCCGGGCGCGCTGGACCTGCCCGTGCGCTGGGCCCACGTCAGCGAGCTGCAGGACCCCGCGCCCTACCTGGTGGGCGGCGAGCTGATCCTCACCGCGGGGGTGAACCTCCCGGAGCGGATCGACCGGTACGTGCGCGGCCTGCGCGAAGCCGGGGTGACGGCGCTGGGGTTCGGGCTCACCCCGACGGTGTTCGAGACGCTGCCCGAGCCGTTGCGCCGGGCCTGCGCGCGGCACGGGCTGCCGTTGCTGGTGGTGCCCGCGCGGACGCCGTTCCTCGCGGTCAACCGGGCGGTGTCGGTCGCCCTGACCGAGGCCGGGCAGCGCGAGCAGCGGCGGATCACGGTGGCGCGGGAGGCGTTGACCCGCGCGGCCGGTGGCGGGCTGGGCGAGCTGACGTCGTCGCTGGCCGGGCAGCTGCGGTCGTGGGTCGCGCTGGTCGGGGCCGGAGACGTCCTGGCCTCGGCGCACGACGCGCCCACGCCGTTGCCGCCCGAGGTCCGCGAGCTGGTGGCGACCGTGCGGGCGGGCAGCGGCATCCGCAGCGCGACCACCGAGCTCGGTGCCGGGTTCGTGGTGGTCCAGCCGGTGTACCCGCAGGCGACGGCGTCGCACCTGGTGGTCGTCGGCCGGTCCCGGCGCTTCGACGGCGCCGAGCGGGCCATCCTCGCGGTCGGCGCGGCCCTGCTGGGCCTGGTGGGCCGGGCGGGGTCGGACGCGGCCGAGCTGGGCGCGGCGGCGACCGGGCTGCTGCTGGGCCGGGCGGCGCCCGGGGATGTCGCCCGCGCGCTGGTCGGCTCGGACGTCGTCCGGCTGGTCGCCGGGGTGGCCCACCGGCGGGGACCGGACGAGGCGGCCCAGCGACCCGACTGGCTGCGCGCGCGGCTCGACACGCCGCTGGTCTCGGTCCGGCCCGGCCGGTTCGTGGCGATCGCGGGGTCCGCGCCGCCGCTCCCGGCGCTGGAGGACCTGCGCGCCCACGGCTGGCTGGCGGCGGTGGGTTCCCCGGCACCGGCCGCACGGCTGTCCGAGAGCGAGGTCGACTTGCTGCTGGCGCGGGCGCAGGCGCTCGGCCGTCCGGTGGTCGCGGGGGACTCGCCCCTGGACTTCGACGCTTTGGTCACCCCGGGCGCCGCGGCGGGGTTCGCGGCGAAGGCCCTGGAACCGCTGGTGGCCTTGGACGCGGCGGGGGACCGGTTCTTGGTGCGCACCTTGCGGACGTGGCTGGCCCACCACGGCGGCTGGGAGCCGACGGCCGCGGAACTGGGCGTGCACCGCAACAGCGTCCGGCACCGGATCGCGCAGGTGGAGAAGGCGCTGGGAGTGGATTTGGCGGATCCCGAGGCCCGGATGCGGCTGTGGTTCGCCCTCCGGTGGGCTTCACCGGATCCACAAAGTCCTTAAAGGGCACTCTCAGGAAAATATGGGATTGTGGGCTCGTGCGAGTTTTGGTAGTCGAGGACGAAGAACCCCTGGCCGATGCGATCGCGCGCGGGCTGCGCCGGGAGGGCATGGCCGTGGACGTCGCGCTCACCGGGGACGACGGGCACGAGAAGGCCGCCGTCACGCGGTACGACGTCGTGTTGCTGGACCGGGACCTGCCCGGGATGTCCGGGGACGAGCTGTGCCGGGAGATCGTCGCGTCCGGGGAGCTGACCCGGGTGCTCATGCTCACCGCGAGCAGTTCGGTGTCCGACCGCGTCGACGGGCTGTCGCTCGGCGCCGACGACTACCTCGCGAAACCCTTCGCCTTCCCCGAGCTCGTCGCGCGGGTGCGGGCGCTGGGCCGCCGTGCCACGCCGGCCGCGCCGCCGCTGCTCACCGCCGGCGACGTCGAGCTCGACCCCGCCAAGCGCACCGTGCGCCGGGCGAGCGGGCCCGTCGAGCTGACGCGCAAGGAGTTCGGTGTGCTCGAGGTCCTCCTGCAGGCCGCCGGGTCCGTGGTCAGCAGCGAGGAACTGCTCGAACGCGTCTGGGACGAGAACGCCGACCCGTTCACCACGACGGTCCGGGTCACCGTCATGACGCTGCGCAAGAAGCTCGGCGAGCCGGGGATCATCGAGACCGTCGTCGGCTCCGGGTACCGGGTGCCGGAGCCCGGCGTACAACGCGCGTGAACCTGCCGGGCACCCGCAGCCTCCGCGCCCGGATCACCCTGCTGGCGACCGTGCTGGTCGCCGCCGTCAGCCTGCTGCTGCTGTGGCTGGCCTGGACGCTGGTGCGGGACTCGCTCGACGCGGTCCCGCAGATGCCGCCCGGCAGCGTGGTGGTCGTCGACGGCGTCCAGGTCGACGCGTCGACGCTGGCCGAGCACCTGCGCGTGCACGCCCGCGACCGGATGCTGCTGTTCGGCTCGATCGCGTTCCTGCTGGTGGTGGCGGCCGCGGCGATCCTCGCCTGGACGTTCACCTCGCGCGTCCTGCTGCCGCTGCGCGAGATCACCGGCACCGCGCGGCGGCTGTCGGTCGAGTCGCTCGGGGAGCGGATCGGCGAGGTGCGGTCGCGTGACGAGCTGGCGGAGCTGGCGAGCACGTTCGACGACATGCTCGACCGCCTCCAGGCCGCGTTCGACGCGCAACGCCACTTCGTCGCGAACGCGAGCCACGAGCTGCGGACGCCGCTGTCGGTGATCCGCACCGAGCTGGACGTCACCCTGGCCGACGACGCCGCCGACGAGGCCGAGCTGCGCCGGATGGGCGGCGTGGTCCGCGACGCGACCGAGCGCGCCGGGCAGCTGGTGAACTCGCTGCTGCTGCTGGCCCGCACCGACGGCGCCGGGCTCGGCGTTCGCGAGCCGGTCGACCTGGTGGTCGTCGTCGACCGGGCGTGGCGCGCGGTGCGGCTCGAGGCCGAGAAGCGCGGGATCCGGGCGTCGTTCGCGATGGCGCCGGCGCCCGCGTTCGGCGACCCGGCGCTGCTGGAGCGGATCGCGGGCAACCTGCTGGAGAACGCCGTCCGCCACAACGTCGAGGGTGGCTGGCTGGAGGTCGCGACCCAGGCCGGGCCGCAGTGGTCGACGCTGCGGGTCCGGTCGTCGGGCGGGCTCGTCGACCCGGCGGCGGTGGCCGAGCTGTTCGAGCCGTTCCGCCGGGCCGGGGTGGCCCGCACGGCCCGGCACGGCGCCGGGCTCGGGCTGTCGATCGTCCGCGCGGCCGTGGCGGCCCACGGCGGAAGCGTGGCGGCAGAACCGATCGTGGGCGGCGGCCTCGGCGTGACGGTCCACCTGCCCGTGCGCTAAGGGCCTGCCGCGGCTGTCCCTCACGACCGGCTGAGCGCGAGGCCGGCGCGGAGGACTCCGGCCGCGTGGAGCATCGCCGCGCGGGCGTCCGGGTCTACGCCAACGCGGTTCGCGAAGCCGTGTAGCTGGCCTTCGTGACGGCGGTGGACCACGGGAACTCCGGCTGCGGCGAGGCGGCGAGCGTAGGCCTCGCCTTCGTCGCGCAGCAGGTCGAAGCCGCACGTTGCCACGTACGTCGGCGGGAGGCCGGCCAGGGCGTCGTCGTAGAGGACCGAGGCTCGGGGGTCCTGGTAGGAACCGGGGTCGCGCAGGTACTGCGAGCGGTACCAAGCCCATTCGTCCCGGTCGAGGCGGAAGCCGGAGCCGAACCGGCGGTGGGACTCCGACGAGCCGAGCGCGTCCGTCGCCGGGGTCAGCAGCAGGCTGAACGCCGGGCGTGGCAGCTCGCCGCGGGCCGCCGCGTGGGCGACCACCGCCGCGAGGTTGCCGCCGCTGCTGTCGCCGCCCACCGCGAGCCGGGCCGGGTCCACGCCGTAGTCCTGAAAATGGGACGACACGTGGGAAAACGCCGCCACGGCGTCCGAAGCCGCCGCCGGGAACGGGTGTTCCGGCGCCAGCCGGTAGCCGATCGACAGCACCCGCACGCCGGCCTCCTCGGCCAGCAGCCGGCACGCGCCTTCGTGCGTGTCGAGACTGCCGAGCACGAACCCGCCGCCGTGGAAGTACACGATCGCCGGACCCGGCGACGGCAGCCCGGCCGGTTCGTACAGCCGCAGCGGCAGCGGCCCGCCCGGCCCGGGCCACGACGAGTCGCGCGTCCGGACGCCCGGGCAGATCCCGGCGCCGGCCAGCGCGCCCGCCAGGTTCAGCTCCGCCCGGGCCCGCGCGAGGCTGCCGTTCTGGTGCGGCGCGTCGAACGGCGCGAGCCGCGACACCCGCATCAGCACCCGGGCGGACAGCACCGGCGCCCGCCCGTCGACCACCACCGGGGGGCCGGCGACCACGCGCAGCACCGGCTCCGGCAGCCGCAGCAGGAGCCGCAGCCCGGTCATCACCGCCTGGACGAGCAGTCGTCTCACACCGAGTACATCGGACGGTCGACGCCGGGGGTTTCAGCGCACGTCGACGAAAACCGGGTTCGCGTACAGCCAGAGGTCCTCGAACGGGTTCGCCTGCCCGAGGACGTCCGGCGTCGGCTCGCCGGCACCGGACGTGCCGCGGACCCGCGCGTAGAACGGCGCCCGCACGTTCCGGAAGGTGTGGCGGTACACGACCTGCCGTCCGGGCGCCCACCGCGGCTCGAACGACTCGACGACCCGGGTGCCCGGTGCCGTCATCGTGTCGGGGTCGGCCACCGGGCCGGTGACGGGCCCCGCGATGACGTCCAGCCGGGCCAGCCGCGGGATCGAGCCGCCGCCGTTCGGCCGGGACGCCAGCCGCGCGGACACCACGAGCGTGACGTCCGAACCGCGCCGCACCCGCAGCCGGCCGCCCAGCGTCGCCGACGAGCCCCCGCCGTACACGCCGACCTGCAGGTCCTGCGCCAGACCGCCGTGCGTCAGCCAGATCCGCCCGGCCCGAAGGCCCTCGAGGACGCCTTCGAGGCTTCGCCGCGTGACGCCGACGTACGTGCGGCTGAACTCGCCGGGGTAGAAGTCGGCGTAAGGCGCGAGCAGCTGCGGCGAGCCGGTGTCGACCGGGTCCGGGAACTTCCCGTGCGTGTCGTACCAGTCGCCCGGCACGTCCGGCCGGACCAGCGTGTCGCCGCGGTTGTAGTGCGAGTCGGAGTTCGTGGTGATCCACCACGGCTTGCCCTCGGCGAGCATCGAGTCCCACAGGCCGCCGACCTTGGCCGTGGCCCAGTCCCAGCCGCCGAACGTCCGGTACGCCTCGGCCGGGAAGCCCGGCCACGAGTTCGGGCCCGGGCTGTTGGCGTAGCCGCCGCGGGCGCCGCCGTTGCCGAGCGGCTTCGGGAAGCCGTCGGCCTGCGCGCCGGGCGCGCCTTCCATGCCGATCACGATGTCCGGCGCGGCGTCGCGGTAGGCGCGCAGCTCGTGCGGCGCGACACGGCCGTTGCGCAGCGGGTGGTTGACCAGCACGACCGGCGCGTGGATCCGCCACGCGCGTTCCTCGTCGGAGAGCCAGCGCAACGCGCGCAGCGCCAGGGCCTCGTTCGCCGGGCTCGACGCCTCGGAGTTCGTCAGCCGCCAGTCGAAGGTCCGCTCGAACTCGCGCAGCTTGGCCGCCTGTGCCGGACCGGCCTGGAAGAACACCGTGGCGTGCTCGGCGCCCGGGACGTTCCACTCCATGCCGTGCCACAGCAGCAGGTCCGGGTACTTGCGCCGCGCGGCGAGGAAGTCCGCCTCGGTCGGCTCGACCGACACCTTCTCGTGCTCGGCGTGGCCGTGGTCGGTGAAGACGATCCAGTCGGCGCCGTGCGCGCGCCCGCCGCGGGCGATCTGGTCGATCCGGTACATCGCGTCGTACGAGTACTGGCTGTGCGTGTGGTGGTCGCCGACCAGCCACTGATAACGGCCGCACAGCCGGTCGAGATCGAGGTTTTCGGAGGCGGGGAGCGGAATGCCCGCGGCGGCGGCCGCGAGCCCGGCGCCCTTGAGGAACCGGCGTCTGTCGGAGGTCACGGCGGGACGCTAAGCCGTGCCGGTGAACGAAGGGTGTCCCGGCGGCCAACGTGTGCTGTGATCTTGGACGTGGACGACAAGCCCCTGGCCCGCGTGCTCGCGCCGGTGATCGCGCTGGCCCTGGCCGCCGGCGTCGGGCTGGCGTTCTTCGTCGCCGCGCTGAAGCGCCCGCCGGACCTGCCGGTCGACACGAACCCGGCGCCCCTGGCGGGCCATTCGCTGTGTGCGGCGGTCGTCCTGGTCTTCCCGACGGACGACGAGATGCGGGCGGCGGCCCGCTCCTTCCACGACGACCCGAAGGCGCGGCGGGTCTTCGTGGACCCGCCGTCGGTCTCGCTGCTCGCCGTCCCGGGCACCGACCTGAAGGCCTGGGCGCAGGAGCTGCACGCCCGCTTCCGGACCGCCGAGCGCGTCACGGTCATCGACGCGGACGCGACGGCGGCGCAGCTGAAGCTCAGTGCGCCGCCGCCGAAGTGCCCCCGCGAGGGCGAGTACTAGCTCGCCGGGACCGAAGCCACGCCCGGGGCGAGGAACGGCTTGCCGTTCACCCGCTCGGAGACGCCGGAGCGGTCCAGGTACGGCGTGATGCCGCCGTTCCAGAACGGCCAGCCCGCGCCGAGGATCAGGCACAGGTCGATGTCCTGCGCCTCCGCGACCACGCCCTCGTCGAGCATGATCCGGATCTCCTCGGCGATCGCCGCCAGGGCCCGCTCGCGCACCTGCTCCGAAGTGGACGGTTGGTCGCCCTGCGTCCACAGCTCGACGACCTCGGGGTCGGGGGACTGGTTGCCCTGGTCGTCCCAGACCCAGACGCCCTTCTTGCCCGCCTTGACGAACTTCGCGAGGTTCTCGGACACGGTGAACCGGTCCGGGAACGCCTCGTGCAGCGTCTCGCCGACGTGCAGCGCGATGGCCGGGCCGACGAGCTGCATCAGCGTCAGCGGCGACATCGGCAGGCCGAGCGGCTCGAGCGCGCCGTCGGCGACCTCGAACGGCGTGCCTTCGTCGACGGCCACCAGGACCTCGCCGAGGAAGCGCAGCAGGAGCCGGTTGACGACGAACGCCGACGCGTCCTTCACCAGCACGCTGGACTTCTTCAGCTGCTTGCCGACCGAGAACGCCGTCGCGAGCGACGCGTCGTCGGTCTTCTCACCGCGGACGATCTCCAGCAGCGGCAGCACGGCGACCGGGTTGAAGAAGTGGAAGCCGACGACCCGCTCGGGGTGCTGCAGCTTCGACGCCATCGCGGTGATCGACAGCGACGACGTGTTCGTCGCGAGGATCGCCTCGGGGGAGACGTGCTGCTCCAGCTCGGCGAACACCTGCTGCTTGACGCCCAGCTCCTCGAACACGGCCTCGATGACGAAGTCGGCGTCGGAGAACGCGGCCTTGTCGAGCGAGCCGGTCACCAGCGCCTTGAGCCGGTTCGCGCCGTCCGGCGAAAGCCGCTTCTTGGCCAGCAGCTTGTCGATCTCGGCGTGGACGTACCCGACACCCTTGTCGACGCGCTCCTGGTCGACGTCGGTCAGCACGACCGGCACCTTGAGGCGGCGCACGAACAGCAGCGCGAGCTGGCTGGCCATCAGGCCGGCGCCGACGATGCCGACCTTGTTCACCTTGCGGGCCAACGCCTTGTCCGGCGCGCCGGCCGGGCGCTTGGCGCGCTTGTTGACCAGGTTGAACGAGTACAGCCCGGCACGCAGGACGTCGGACAAGAGCAGCTCGGCGAGGCCGTCGGTCTCGGCCGCGTAACCGCGGTCGAGGTCGTTCTCGCGGGCCAGCTCCAGCAGCTCGACCGCCTTGGTCGCGCCCGGCGACGCGCCGTGCGTGCGACCGTCCACAAGGGACTTGGCGCGGGCGATGGCGGCGTCCCAGCCGGAGCTGCGGTCGATCTCGCGGCGGGCCGGGGTGATCTCGCCGTTGACCACCTTCGCCAGCCACAGCAGCGACTGCTCGAGGTAGTCGGCCGAGCCGAAGACCGCGTCGACGATGCCGAGCTCGGCCGTCTGCTTGACGTTCAGCATCTTGTTCTGCGCCAGGGCGTTCTCGATGATCACCGTGACGGCGGCGTCCGCGCCGATGAGGTTCGGCAGCAGCTGCGTGCCGCCCCAGCCCGGGAACAGGCCGAGGAAGACCTCGGGGAACGCGATGGCGGCGGTGTTCTCCGAGAGCGTCCGGTAGTGGCAGGACAGCGCCAGCTCCAGGCCGCCGCCCATGACCGCGCCGTTGATGAAGCCGAACGTCGGGATCTCGGTCTCGGTGAGGCGGCGGAAGACGTCGTGCCCGGTCTGGGCGATCTCGCGCGCCAGCTTCGGGTCGCTCACGGACTCGACGCCGGAGAGGTCAGCGCCGACGGCGAAGATGAACGGCTTGCCGGTGACCGCGATCGCGGCGGGCTCGGCCTCGAACGCCTTGTCCAGCGCGGAGTTCAACGACACGAGACCCTGGGGGCCGAAGGTGTTCGGCCGGGTGTGGTCGTGGCCGTTGTCGAGCGTGATCAGCGCGACGGGCTTGGTGAGCCCGGGCACCTTCACCAGCCGCGTCACGGCGTGGGTGACGACCTCGTCCGGGAACGCGGCCTTCGCTTCTTCAGCGGTGAAAGTCATTACTTCGCCCCCTCGAACGCCGGGTTCTCCCAGATCACGGTGCCGCCCATGCCGATGCCGATGCACATCGTGGTCATGCCGTACCGCACGTCGGGCCGCTCGGCGAACTGGCGGGCCAGCTGCGTCATGAGCCGGACGCCGGAGGAAGCCAGCGGGTGGCCGCACGCGATGGCGCCGCCCCACTGGTTCACGCGCGGGTCTTCGTCGTCGATGCCGAAGTGGTCGAGGAAGGCCAGCACCTGCACGGCGAAGGCCTCGTTGATCTCGAACAGGCCGATGTCGTCGATGGACAGGCCGGTGCGCTTGAACAGCTTCTCGGTGGCGGGCACCGGGCCGATGCCCATGACCTCCGGCTCGACGCCGGCGAAGGAGTAGCCGACCAGCCGCATCGCGACGGGCAGGCCCAGCTCGCGGGCGGTCTCCTCGTCGGCGAGGATCGACGCGGTGGCGCCGTCGTTGAGGCCCGCGGCGTTGCCCGCGGTGATCCGGCCGTGCGGGCGGAACGGCGTCTTCAGCCCGGCGAGCTGCTCGATCGTGGTGCCGGGGCGCGGCGGCTCGTCCTCGGTGGCGAGACCCCAGCCGAGGTCCTTCGACCGGGTGGCGACGGGGACCAGCTCCGGGCCGATCTTGCCGGTCTTGACGGCTTCGGCGTAGCGCTCCTGGCTGCGCGCGGCGTAGGCGTCGGTGCGCTGCTTGGTGATCGCGGGGAAGCGGTCGTGCAGGTTCTCCGCGGTCTGGCCCATGACGAGCGCGGTCGGGTCGACGAGCTTGTCGGCGATGATCCGCGGGTTCGGGTCGACGCCCTCGCCCATCGGGTGGCGGCCCATGTGCTCGACGCCGCCGGCGATGGCGATGTCGTAGGCGCCGAAGCCGATGCCGGACGCGGCGGTCGTGACGGCGGTCATCGCGCCGGCGCACATGCGGTCGATCGCGAAGCCGGGCACCGACTTGGGCAGCCCGGCCAGCAGCGCGGCCGTGCGGCCGATGGTCAGGCCCTGGTCGCCGATCTGGGTGGTGGCGGCGATGGCCACCTCGTCGACGCGCTCGGGCGGCAGCTCCGGGTGCCGCCGCAGCAGCTCGCGGATGGCGTTGACGACGAGGTCGTCGGCGCGGGTCCCGGCGTAGATGCCCTTGTCGCCGGCCTTGCCGAAGGGGGTCCGTACCCCTTCGACGAAGGCGACGTTGCGCACGCCCCGCGCGTTCGGCGCGAGCGGCGTTGCTGGTGCGGCCACGAATGCTCCATTAGTAGACGTCTGCGTTCGTTCGGGGGTCCGGGTGGCGGAGCCCCCGGCCCGGGGCCAAGCCCCGGTTGTCACTGCCCGCACGATAGCCCTTGTTACCCGTCGGTAACCAGTGGTGTGGCCCGGTCGAGTGGGCTACGGCACACTCTTGGGCGTGAGCGTCCCGCCCTTGACGAGCCACGCGACGCCGAATGCCCACACCGCGGCGCTCTCCAGCCACAGGGCCGGGTGCATCTCGGGCACCAGCTGCAGCCGGCTCGTCACGGCGATGAGCACCAGGGCGGCGAGGATCACGACACCGCAGACGCGGTAGACGACGCCGACGCCGGGCGGCTGCTCGCCGTCGTGGGGGAACAGGCGCAGGCAGAAGTAGGCGAGGGAGAGGAAGAACACCGCGGCGAACACCAGGTGCAGCACGCCCGAAGTGCGGTCCCAGCCCGTCACGGTCCCGCCGGGCGTGGTCGGGAAGAGCGCGAGCCCGATCGCGCCGAGCCCGGCGACGGTGCTCGCGATGTTGTCGACGCGGTCGTGGCCGTAGTACGCGAGCAGGAACACCCCGGCCGCGCACATCGCGCCGACGAAGACGTCCCGCAGATCGCTGTAGTAGTAGCCGCTGAGGGACCCGATGAGGTCGCCGCCCTGCACGAGCTGCTTGCCGAAGATCAGGACGAACGGCAGCGCGAGGCCGATCAGCCCGATCGCCCGGCGCAGGTAGAGGTAGGAGTGGACGAGCGGGGTTTCGGTCGCCGTGGTCATGGCCGCCTCCGGGGAGTTGTTACCGGGTACATCGGCAGGCCCGGCGCGGTCGCTGAAGGCTCGTTACCGCGCCGGGCAGCTGATCGTTACCCGCCGAGGTGCGCCCGCCAACCGCCCTTGGCGGAAATGTCTTCCGCGCCCTCCGTCGCCGCCGGTTCGCACAGGAACCCGGACACCCTCGAGCCGTCCGCCAGTTCCACCTTCCCGATCGCCAGGGGCGCCGGGATCCGCGAGACGAACTCGCCGAACCCGCGGGCCGGCAGTTCCCAGACCTCGGCCGCGATCGGGACGCCGCCGGACGGGACGCGCACCAGCCCCGGCTTCGGCGGGACCGTGTCCAGCGCGTACAGCCGGTACGACGCCGAAGTGGACACCTCCGAGACGAACCGGCCGCCCCTCGACGTCAGTTCGTGGTTCAGCGGCTGCCCGCGCAGGTGCGCGCCGACCACGACGATCGGGACCCGCTCGCCGCGCAGGCCCGCCAGCGCCGCCAGTTTCAGGTCGTCGTGCGGGGCGCCGACCAGCATCACGCCGAACGGGCGCCCGGCCACCGGGTCCGCCGGGACGGCGAGGGCGGACAGCCCGAACAGGTTGGTCGAGTTGGTGAACCGGCCCAGCCGCGCGTTGACCGCCACCGGGTCCGCGGCGACCTCGGCGATCGTGGGGTGCTCGGTCGTCGTGGGGACCAGCAGCGCGTCGACGCCGGCCAGCGTCGCCAGTGCTTCGGCGCGCAGTCCGGTCAGCTTCGCCTGGTCCGCGAACAGCCGGTGGGCCGGGATGTCCCGGGCGCCGGTGATGATGCCGTGCACGACCGGGTCGCAGTCGTCCGGGTGCGCGTCCAGGAACTCGCCGACCGCCGTGTACCGCTCGGCGACGAACGCGCCGCCGTACAGCAGTTGGGCGGCCTCGAGAAAAGCCGATATGTCCACAGTGGTCACTTCGGCGCCGGCCGCGGCGTAGTCCTCGACGACGGCCGCGAAGGCCGCCGCCCAGCCGTCCGCGAGGGGGCCGAGGTGGTCGGGCACGCCGAGGCGGAACCGTCCCGTGTGGACCTGCGCGGGTTCGGCCAGGCAGGTCAGGGCGAACGACGCCTCCTCGACCGTCCGCGCGAACAGGGACACGCAGTCGATGCTCGCGCACGCCGGGACGACGCCCTCGGTCGGCAGCAGGCCGGGTGTCGGCTTGAGCCCGACGATCCCGTTGTACGCCGCCGGGATCCGGCCGGACCCCGCGGTGTCCGTGCCCAGCGCCAGGTCCACGATGCCCAGCGCGACGGCCACCGCCGAGCCCGAGCTGGACCCGCCCGACACGTACGCCGGGTCGACGGCGTTGCGCACCGCGCCGTACGGGCTGCGCGTCCCGACCAGCCCGGTCGCGAACTGGTCCAGGTTCGTGGTGCCGAGCACCAGCGCCCCGGCGGCCCGCAGCCGCGCGACGACCGGCGCGTCCGCCTCCGGCTTGTACGCGTACGCCGGGCAGCCCGCCGTCGTCGGCAGGCCCGCGACGTCGATGTTGCCCTTGACCGCGACGAGCTTGCCGTGCAGCGGCAGCCCGCGTTCCCCCAGCGCCGCGGCTTCGGCCAGCACCTCGGCTTCGGGCCGCAGGTCGATCCAGATCTCCGGCCGGTCCACCTGCTCGATCCGGCGGTACGCGGCCCGGACGCGCTCGACGAGGCTCATCCGAGCACCACCAGGGGCGTGCCGGGGGCGACCTGGTCGCCGGGGGACACGAGCACTTCGACCACCTCACCGCCGGCCGGCGCGGGGATCCGCGCCTCCGTCTTCATCGCTTCCAGCGTCACCAGCGACTGGGCGTCTTCGACGCGCTCGCCCGCCGCGACGTCGACCCGCCACACCGTCGCCGCGAACGGCGCCTCGACGACGTGCCCGCCCGGCGGCGCCTCGACGCGCTTCGGCGGCCGCGTCACCGGTTCCGGTTTCGGGTCGAACTCGCCCGCCGCGGCCCACGCCCGCCGTTCGGCTTCGAACGCCGCCGACTGCGTCGCCCGGAATCCGGCGATGCTGCCGTCGTTGTCCGCCAGGAACTTCTGGTAGTCGGCCAGCTTGAACTCACCGTCGCGGGTGTCGAGCGCGAGCTGCCCGGACGAGCTTTGCGCGCGCAGCTCCAGCAGTTCGTCCGCGGACACCGGGTACCAGGAGATCCGGTCGAAGAACCGGAGGTTCCACGGCTGCTCGCCGCCGTGCCAGCTGTTCCACACCTGGACCGTCCGGCCGACGAACTGGTAGCCGCCCGGGCCTTCCATGCCGTAGATGCACAGGTACGCGCCGCCGATGCCGACGGAGTTCTCCGCGGTCCACGTGCGCGCCGGGTTGTACTTCGTCGTCACCAGGCGGTGGCGCGGGTCCAGCGGGGTCGCGACCGGCGCGCCGAGGTAGACGTCGCCGAGCCCGAGCACGAGGTACTCCGCGTCGAACACCGTGCGGTAGACGTCGTCCACACTGGACAGTCCGTTGACGCGGCGGATGAACTCGATGTTCCACGGGCACCACGGCGCGTCGTCGCGCACGCCGGTCATGTACCGCTCGATCGCCTCGCGGGTCGCCGGGTCGTCCCACGACAGCGGCAGCCGGACGCTGCGGCTCGGCACCACCAGGTCCGCGGTCGGCGGCAGGTCCCGCTCCAGCTCGCGCACGAGCCCCAGCGCCTTGCCGACCGGCAGCGCGTCCGGGTCGACGTGCACCTGCAGCGACCGGATGCCCGGGGTCAGGTCGACTATCCCCGGCACGCCCTCTCCGGCCAGCCGCTCGGCGAGCGCGTGCACGCGCATCCGCAGAGCGAGGTCGAGCTTCATCTCGCCGTACTCGACGAGGAGGTTGTCGTCGCCGCTGCGGCGGTAGGTGACCGACGGCTCTTCGTCCGAAGAGGACTGCCGCCCGAGGACACCGCCGTCGTGGCGGCCGTCCCTGGTGGACGTCACGGCCGAAGCGGGCCGCCGCCGCAGCGCCGCCGCGTGGTCGGTGTCGATCGGCACGAACCGCACGGTGTCGCCCGGGCGCAGTTGCCCGAGCTTCCACCGCTCGCCGGTGGCGACCGTCGCCGGGCAGACGAACCCGCCCAGGCTGGGCCCGTCCGGGCCGAGCAGGATCGGCAGGTCGCCGGTGTAGTCGACGGCGCCGATCGCGTACGGCGTGTCGTGGATGTTCGACGGGTGCAGGCCCGCCTCGCCGCCGTCCGCGCGCGCCCACTTCGGCCGCGGCCCGACGAGCCGGACGCCGGTGCGCGCCGAGTTGAAGTGCACCTGCCAATCGGTGGCGTAGAACGTGTCGACGTCCTCGGGCGTGAAGAACTCGGGTGCCGCGTGCGGTCCCTCCAGGGCGCCGATCGTCCAGCGGGACGCGAACTCCGGGCGTTCGGCCACCGGGCCGACCACGGGGTCCGCGGGTTCCGGCCCGGGGTGGAGGACGTCGCCCGCGGCCAGCGCGCGGCCGCCGTGCCCGCCGAACCGGCCGAGGGTGAACGTCGCCGTGCTGCCGAGGAACCGCGGCACGTCGACCCCGCCGCGGACCAGGACGTAGCTGCGCAACCCGGCCGTGCACGCCCGGACGTCGAGCGTCGCGCCGGCGGGCACCTCGACCGGTGTCCACAGGGGAACCTCGCCGCCGTCGACGAGCACGGCGGTCGGCGCACCGGTGACGCACACCCGCGTGGCGTGCGAGAACCGCAGTGTCACCCCGTCCACAGTGCACTCGAGGCCGGGCGCGCCTTCGGGGTTGCCCAGCGCGAGGTTGCCCAGCCGCAGCGAAAGGTCGTCCATCGGGCCGCTCGGCGGGACGCCGACGTGCCAGAACCCGGTGCGGCCCGGCCAGTCCTGCACGGTCGTCATCGTCCCGCCGCGCACGACGTCGATCCGCGGTTCGGCATCGTCGATGCCGTCCAAAGTGGACGTGTCGTGCGCGGCCGCCCCGAACGCCGCGTCGGCGGCCGCCGCGCGCAGCTGGCCGAGGTTGGTGCGCACGCCGTCGACACGGGTCGCGGCGAGCGCTTCCCGCAGGTTCTCCAGGGCCCCGGCGCGGTCGGTGCCGGTGCAGATCACCTTGGCCAGCAGCGGGTCGTAGTGCGTGGTGACGGTCGTGCCCGGCTCGACCCAGGTGTCCACCCGCGCGTCCGCGGGGAACGCGACGTGCGTGACGAGGCCCGCGCTCGGCCGGTGCCCGGCGCTCGGGTCCTCGGCGTACACGCGCGCCTCGACGGCGTGCCCGCGCGCGACCGGCACCGCGCGGAACATCGCGCGGTCGCCCTGCGCGAGCCGCAGCATCCAGGCGACCAGGTCGACGCCGTACACGGCTTCGGTGACCGGGTGCTCGACCTGCAGCCGCGTGTTGACCTCGAGGAACGCCGCCTCGCCGCGTTCGGGGTCGTAGACGTACTCGACCGTGCCCGCCGAGCGGTACCGCACCGACGAGCACAGCGCGACGGCCGAGTCCACCAGCCGGCCGCGGACCGCGTCCGGCAGGTCCGGCGCCGGGCACTCCTCGACGACCTTCTGGTTGCGCCGCTGCAGCGAACAGTCACGCGTGCCCAGCGCCAGGACCTCGCCGAAGCCGTCGCCGAACACCTGGACCTCGACGTGCCGGGCGTGGCGCACCAGCCGTTCGAGGAACACACCGGAGTTCGCGAAGCTCTTGGCCGCGATGCTCTGCACGGATTCCCAGGCCGCGCGCAGCTCGTCCGGCGTCGCGCAGGCGCGCATGCCGATCCCGCCCCCGCCGCCGGTCGCCTTGAGCATCACCGGGTAGCCGATGGCGTCCGCCCGCGCCAGCGCTTCGTCCACATCGGACAGGAGGCCGGTGCCGGTCAGCAGCGGCACGCCCGCCGCGACGGCCGCCTCGCGCGCGGTGTGCTTGCTGCCGAACACCTCCAGGTGCTGCGGGGCCGGCCCGGCGAACGCGAGCCCGGCGTCCTCGCAGGACCGCGCGAACGCCGCGTCCTCGGACAGGAACCCGTACCCGGGGTGCACGGCGTCGCAGCTGGTTTCGAGCGCGGCGGCCACGATCGCGTCGGCCCGCAGGTAGCTTTCCGCGGCCGGTGCCGGGCCGAGCCGCACGGCCCGGTCGGCGAGCCGGACGTGCGGGGCGAGACGGTCGGCGTCGGAGTGCACGGCGACGGTCTCGAGCCCGAGTTCCCGGGCCGTGCGCAGGATCCGGACGGCGATCTCGCCGCGGTTGGCGACGAGCAGCCTCACTCGCCGCCTCCGGGGGACGTCACGACCATGCGCACCGGCGTCGGGTCGAACCCGTTGCAGGGGTTGTTGATCTGCGGGCAGTTCGAAACGAGCACGAGGACGTCGGTCTCGGCGCGCAGCCGGACTTCGAGGCCCGGCGCGGAGATCCCGTCGACGATGCCGAGGGTGCCGTCCGCCTCGACCGGCACGTTCATGTACCAGTTGACGTTGCTGACCAGGTCGCGCTTGCCCAGCCCCCACTTCGCGCCTTCGCTGAGGAAGTTCTCGACGCAGGCGTGCTGGAAGCGGGTGTGCTGGCCGTAGCGGAGGCTGTTGGACTCCTTGCTGCACGCGCCGCCGAGCGTGTCGTGGCGGCCGCAGGTGTCGGCGACGACGGTCAGCAGCGGTGCGCCCTCCTGGGTGCGCAGCACGCTGCCGGTGGTGAGGAAGATGTTCCCCTGCGCGGCGATCGTCGCCGCGGCGCTGTAGCGCTTCGCCGTGTCGTTCGCGTCGTAGCAGAGGAAGTCGACGGCCTGGTTGCCGCCGAGGTCGATGATCGCCAGCTCGCTGCCCTGCTTGAGTAGGGTGGAGAACGGCGCTCGCGCCGGGACGTCGAAGGTCAGCTCCAGCCGGGACTCGTACGCCGTGCTCATGCGATCCCCCGGGCGGTCAGGTAGTCGGCGGTGTTCTCGAACGCGCGCTGCGCCTCGGGTGTGTGCGTCCATTCGGGACTGTCCGGTGTGGACGGTGTGTCGCGCCAGGCGAGTACCTCGAGGTTCGTCGCGGTGTAGCCCGGCCGCGGGTCCACCGGGTGCGGCACGTTCGCGATCAGCACGACCGACGGGATTTCGATCCGCAGGTCGACGGACTTCCCGGCCCCCGCGGAGCCGGTGAATTCGAGACCGCCTTCGGGCTGGACCCGCACGCCCTGGAAGAACGACAGGCTGGGCGGGATGTCCCGCGGCCCGAGGCCGTTCTTGGCCGCGGCCAAGGTGAACAGCGGCAGCCCGGCGGGGGCGGGGCCCTGGGGCGCGCCGTCGCCGTAGCGCTCGGTGTTGCCGTCCACAGTGGACGTCCCGCACAGCGCGTCGTGGTGCCCGCTGGAGTCCGCGACGATCGTGGCCAGCACCCGCGCCTGGTCCGACAGCAGCGCCACCTTTTCGCCGAGGTAGGCGTTCCACTGCACCTTCACGGTGTCGGCGACGTTGAGCCGCTCCCACGGCTGGTCCGCGTTGAACAGCAGCAGGTGCGCGCAGGCGTCGCCGTCGACGTCGGTCAGCCGCAGCCGCGTGCCGCGGGCCAGGACCTTGTGCGTGTAGCCGCCCCCGGCCACGGTCTCGGCCCAGGTGAGCGCCTCGGCCGCGACGCCGGGCGGCGGCGACGGCCAGCTGCTCGCCGGGATCGACGGCATCGTTTCGACCACGGTGCCGGCCTGGGCCCGGGCGTGGTCGCGGGCGCCGTAGGTGGTGGCGGTGGTGCTCATGGACGTCCTCTCTCAGATCGCGGGTTCGAGGGCGGGAGCGGGGCGCAGCCGCAGCCAGCAGAGCCAGCCGATCACCAGTGCGCCGCCGACGAACTCTATCGGGAACAGGAGCATCCAGGGGGAGCCCGAACCGGACAGGTCGTAGATCTCCGGGCGCGGCCACGCGATGTCGACGATCATCGCGATCCCGTAGAGGACGGCTGCCCCGTTCACCGGAACACCCCACCGCCCCAGGGAGAACCGGCCGGGCTCGGCGGGGAACCGCCCGCGGAGCCGGTTCACCAGCAACGGGCCGGTGACCAGCAGGTACGCCAGGTAGACGACGACCACGGACGTCCCGGTGACGGTGCTGAACAGGGTCGGGTTGCCGACGTTGAGCAGCAGCAGCGCGATCGCGAGCCCGCCGGACAGCAGCGCGGGCGCGACCGGCGTCCCGGTGCGCGGATTCACCGACGAAAGTCGGGTGGACGCGGGGAGCGCGCCGTCGCGGGCCATGGCGTAGACCAGCCGGACGGTGCCGGTCTGGATGGTCAGCGTGCAGACCACGACGGCGATCGCGACGTCGGCGAGGAAGACGCGGCCGAGGGTGTCGCCGAAGACGGCCGTGATCACGTACGGCAGGCCGTGGCCGGCGAGCTGCCCGTCGGTCAGGCTCGGCGCGGCCATCAGCGCGGTGACGACCACGGCGAGCCCGCCGATCCCGGACACCAGCACGGCCCGCAGCACGGCGCGGGGAGCGGTGCGCCGCGGGTTCTTCGTCTCCTCCGCGACCGACGCGGCGGTGTCGAAGCCGTAGAGGACGTAGGCGGCCATGAGCGCCGAGGCGAGCACGCCGCCGACGCCGGCCCCCGTGCCCGGCGCGTCGTGCAGCACCACCTGCGGGCCCCGGACGGCGAACAGCCCGAGCCCGGTGATGAGCACGACGACCCCCAGCAGTTCGGCCGCGACCCCGACGTCGTTGATCCGCGCCATCAGCCGGACCCCGCCGGCGTTGACCGCGGTGGTGAAGAAGAGCAGGAGCGTGCCGAGGAGGACGGCGTTCGCCGCGCCGCTCGGGGTCGTCACCGACGGGTCGCCGCCGACGAGCTGGAAGCCGTCCCACACCGAAGGCAGGACCACCTGCAGCGCGATCGCCGCGGCCGCCAGGGCGACGACGCAGCCGAGCAGCATCATCCAGCCGGCGAGCCAGCCGAGGAAGCCGCGGGTGAGCTGTTTCGCCCACTGGTAAACGGATCCCGCGAGCGGGTAGCGCGCGGCGAGCTCGGCGAAGGTGAGGGCGACGAGCAGCTGGCCGGCGAGGACGGCCGGCCACGTCCAGAAGAAGAGCGGGCCGCCGAAGGTGTAGCCGAAGCCGAAGAGCTGGAAGACGGTCGTGAGGATCGAGACGAACGAGAAGCCGGCGGCGAAGGCGGAGAACCCGCCCAGCGACCGGCGGAGCTCCTGGCGGTAACCGAAGGCGGCGAGATCGTCGGGCATGCGCACTCCTTTTTTCGGTCGCTTGACAGAAATTAGGGCCGCGCCGGGACTGCCCGATCTCCGGCGCGTTAGGAGCTCGTTAACGGCCGGGCCGACCGGACGTCAACGGCGACATGTGGGGGTAACCGCACCGCGGAGTACGTGCCCGGGCCGCCGACCTGGCAAGATCACGGCCGTGGTGAAAGCGGGGGTCGGCAGGCCCAGAGCGAGTGGCGCGGCGGCCAACCGGCCGGACGCGCGCCAGGCCGTCCTCGACGCGGCGGGCGAGCTGTTCACGGGAGCCGGCTACGCGGCGACGACGACCCGCGCGATCGCCGAGCGCGCGGGCCTGCGGCAGGCGTCGCTCTACTACCACTTCCCGGCGAAGGAAGACATCCTCGCGGCGCTGCTGGCCGAGACGGTCCGCCCGTCCCTGGCCCTGGCGGCGCGCCTGGTAGCGGAATCGGCGCCGGTCGCGGTCCGCCTGTGGGCGCTGGCGTACGCGGACATCCGCCTCCTCGGCGGCGCGCGGCACAACCTGGGCGCGCTGTACCTGCTGCCGGAGGTGGCCTCCCCGAACCTGGCCCGCTTCCGCGTCGAGCGCGCCGACCTGAAGGCGGCTTACGGCCGCCTGGTGGCGGCTTCCGGCGTCGAGCCGTCGTCGGTCCCGATCCGCACGGACCTGGTGTTCGGCCTGGTGGAGAGCATCGCGGTGATCCGCCGCGACGACCCGGAGCTGGACGTGGAGGCCCACGTCCGCGAGGGCGCGGACGGCGTGGTCCGGCTGGTCGGGCTACCGGAGCCGACGGACGGCCTGCGGGCCGAGGCCCACACCCTGCTGGCGACGCTCACCGGCGCATGACGACGCCGGCGCAGCTGCGCGAGGAGGTCAAGCGGCTGCGCGCGAAGCTGGCACGGCAGCGCCGCGGGAACAGCACGGCCGCACTGGACCTGCGGCGCCGGATCGGGGACCGGCTCGCCGCGTTGCGGGACCAGGGCGCGGAGGCGTGGTTGCGCGAGCTCGCCGCCGACCAGGCCCGCGTGCTGGGCCCGCGGCACGGCACAACGCTGGAGTCCTGGTACCTCGTCGCCACCTGCTGCTCGGCGGCCGGCCGGGTGGACGAGGCGCTGGCCCTGTTCGCCGAGGTGCGCGCCGCCCTGGTCTACGTCAGGGGCGCGGACCACGACTCGGTGGCCCGCTGTGATGCGGGCGTGGCGACCGCCCTGCTGCGCGCGGGCCGCTACGCGGCGGCGATCGAGGTCTACCGCACGCTCGGCGACGGGTTCCGGATCGCGATCGCCCAGCTTCTGGTGCAGCTGGGCCGGTTCGACGAGGTGGAGCAGCTGCTGCGGCAGCTGCCGGACGGGCAGCCGGCCGATTTCGTCCGCAAGACGATCCAGGCGGAGCTGGGTGCGCCCGGCCCGCTGCTCAGAGCCGCGCACGAGCTGGTCGATGCGGCCGGCGACGGCGGTGCCGGATCCGCGGGACAGGCGTGGGTGGCCTACGCGTTCCTGCTCTCCGGCCGGCTGGAGGAAGCGGTGTCGGCGGCGGAAAAGCTGCTGGCCGCCCGCCTGGCGCACCCCGGCCCGGAGGACCCGGCGACGTGGGACGCCCGGCTGCTGCTCGCCCGCGCCCTGGTGGAGACCGACCGGACGGCGGATGCGGACCACTACGCGCGGGCCGCGCTGGCGTCGGCGCCTTGGCCGCCGGGGCATCCGCAGCTGGTGCGCGCCCTGGCCACGGTGGCGCGGGTCCACTTCCGCCGCGGGGAGTGGGCGGATGCGGTGCAGGCCTACGAATACGCGGTCGAGGGGTTCGAAGAGGTGCTGGGAGCGGAGCACCCGGAGACGCGCAAGGCGGTGGCCGGGCTTGGCTCGGCCCGGGAAGCGGCGCGAGGCTGAGCGCCCGGCCGTTCAGGAAGCCGTGCTCTGCAGGGCCTTGCTCAACGCCGTGGCGGTCAGCTCGATCTGCCACGGCCGCGCGCCTCCGGCACGCAGCACCGCGGCCACCGAGTCCTCGTCGGTCTCCGCCGGGGGGCGCCAGCACGTGCGGCGGACCAGGTCCGGCAGCAGCAGGTTCTCCACCGGCAGCCGGCGGTCCTCGGCGATCGCCGTCAGGGCCGCGCGCGCCGCCGAGAGGCGGGCGGCCGCGTCCGGGTCCTTGTCCGCCCAGCGGTTCACCGGGGGCGGGCCGTCCGTCGGCTGGGATGCGGCCGGCAGTTCGGAAGACGGCAGCGCCCGGGCCGCCTGGAGGTGGCGGAGCCAGCTCGCCGTGTACTTGCGCTGGACCCGGCCGCTGAACACCGGGAGCGCCTGGAGCTCCTCGACCGTCTTCGGGTCGGCCGTCACCGCGTTGATGATCGCGCTGTCCGGCAGGATCCGGCTCGGTGCGCGGTCGCGTTTGCGGGCCAGCTCGTCGCGGGCCTGCCACAGCTCGCGGACCGCCGCCAGGCCGCGGGGGCTGCGGATCTTGTGCACACCCGACGTCCGGCGCCACGGCTCGGCCCGCGGGGCGGGCGGCGGCGCCAGCCGGACGTTCTCGAACTCCTGCTGCGCCCACTCCAGCTTGCCCTGGGCGCCCAGCTCCGCTTCCAGCTTTTCGCGCAGCTGGACGAGCAGCTCGACGTCGAGGGCCGCGTAGTTGAGCCAGTCGACCGGCAGCGGCCGCTTCGACCAGTCCGCCGCGGAGTGCCCCTTCTCGAGGGTGTAGCCCAGCAGCAGCTCGACGAGCGTCCCGAGCGCGACGCGTTCGTAGCCCGCCAGCCGGCCGGCCAGCTCGGTGTCGAACAGCGCCGCCGGGTGCAGGCCCAGCTCGGCGAGGCAGGGGAGGTCCTGGGAGGCGGCGTGCAGCACCCACTCCAGGGAGTTGAGGACTTCGCGCAGCGGGGCGAGGTCGTCGGCCAGCGCGATCGGGTCGATCAGCACCGTGCCGGAACCCTCGCGGCGCAGCTGCACGAGGTAGGCCTTGGGCCAGTAGCGGTAGCCGGACGCGCGTTCGGTGTCGACGGCGACCGCGCCGCTGCCGGCGGCCAGCCGCGCACAGGCTTCCGCCAGCGCGACCGGATCGGCGACCACCGGGGGCGTGCCCTCGGCGGGTTCGCGTAGCAGCACAGGGCCGCCCGTGGACTCGATCTCCATCCCGGTGTCCTCGGCCTCTGCACTTCCCATAGCTGACGACCCTACGGGACGGGCGTACCGCGCCTGGTCCGCCCGCCCCGCAGGGAGGTTCGCCTTTGTCAGCGGATCACGCCGGCCCGCATGGCCAGCGCCACCATCTGCGCCCGGTCACCCGTGCCGAGCTTGCGCCCGATCCGGGAGAGGTGGGACTTGACGGTGAGGGCGGAGAGCGAAAGCTCCTCGCCGATCTCCTTGTTGGACTGCCCGTCGGCGACCAGCTGGAGCACCTCCACCTCACGAGCGGACAGCTCGCGCGGGGTGTTGTCGGTGCCCGCGACGCGGGTCCCGGTGGCCAGCACCGGAGCCACGCTCGGGTCGGCGTACACGCCGCCCTCGAGCACGCGCCGCACGCCGTCGGTCACGACGACCGGCGACGCGGACTTCAGCAGGTACGCCTGGGCGCCGGCCTGGAAGGCCGACCGCACCGCGTACGGATCGTCCGAGGACGCGAGGACCACCACGCGCGGCCAGCCGTGGCTACGGAGTTCCGTAACCAGCTCGATGCCGCTGCCGTCGGGCAGCCCGAGATCGAGGATCGCCAGGTCACAAGGCCCGGTGGCCTGTGCTCGCGCCCTCGCCTCGGCCACCGTGGCGGCCTCGTGGACGGTGCCCGCACCCATCTGTGCGAGTCTTGCTGCGATTGCCTCCCTCAACAGCGGGTGGTCGTCGACCACCAATACCGAAAAGAGCTCTTCCCGCGGGTGCGGAACCATGCTCGCCGGCAACGCGCCGGCTGGCGTGGATCGGACGGCCTGAGAAATGCCGACGGTAGCCACGTCACTACCTCCCTGGAGTCGGTCGTGCCCCCCGACCGGCACCGGGACCTTCGGCCGTTCAGCCGCGCCAGCTTTAGACCGAAAGTGGTGTCGTCGAAGGCACTGTAGCCGCCCGGAGCCCTTCGCGGGGGGATCGAATGGGTATCTATCTCAAACGAACAGTCACGCAGGGCTGTCGGAGTAACACGATCGGGCTAGTACACGGCCGGTTGCTAACGGATAGCCCAGCGAACACGATGCAAAGAAGTTACCGGCGCCCAAATGGCCGTGCAGATGAGCCGTGCAGCTTCCGGTGCGCGTAGTGACGAGGGGCCGGATGGGGGTCTCCGCGGGGTGGAATGTGGCTCCGGCCGGGGCATGATCAACTTTGCGGCGGGGTGCTCGCGCGGGCTCCGGACGCGCGGAATCGTGACTGTCCGTGTCGTCCGGCGGTGATCTCCGGAGCCGTCACGGCAAGTTGATCTTGTTGCGGTGTGTGACTGCACTGCGTCACGAACGGGGCACTCTCGCGGACGTGAAACGGCCTCAGGAACGCCGGAGGCGGCTCGCTGGGGTCGCCCGTCGTCCGGGCGGTCCGGCGGGCGTGGAGCGGCGCTCAGCGGCCGACCGGGGGTTCCCGGTGGGTTGGACGGCGTTCAGCGGACGTGAGAATTGCTCACATTCCAACAAGGTGCCCGGTGAGCGACGCGGCCGGTCGGCCGCCGTTGCCGATTCGTTGCCGACGATCGCCCGAACGCCACCGCCCCGACCACTCACGACAGCCTGGGGAGTCAGGAACTCTGGCGCTGCCCGAAGAGCGTCACGCCGACCGGCGGCAGGCCCACGACGCTGGCCATGACCTGGCAGAACGCCTGCCCGTGCGGCAGCAGGCCGGCGTCCGTCGGGGTCCAGGACGCCCGCAGCTCCAGGTCGTCCGTCCGCGCCGGGCCGGAGATGTCGCCGAAGCGGGCCGAAGACGTCTCGGTGACCGTGCCGCCCAGGGCCGTCCAGCTCGCTCCGGACACTTCGAGGGCGTCGGTGAGCCACGACCAGCCGACCGCCGGCAGGAACGGGTCGGTCGCCAGTTCGCGGTCCAGCTCCGCGCGCACGTACATGACCAGGCGCAGGACGCCGTCCCAGCCTTCCTGGCCGTCCGGGTCGTGCAGCAGGACCAGCCGGCCCGAAGCCAGCACGTCCGCGGGCCCGGAGACCTCGCAGCTGACCGCGTACGACCACGGCGCGAGCCGCTGCGGTGCGCGCATCGGCTCCAGCAGCACCTCCCGGCGGGGCCGGACGGACTGCAGCGCCGAAACTGCTTCGCGGAAGAGCTCGGGCACTGGCGTCATCGCGGTCACGCATCGACTTTAGGGCGGGCACGCCCCGTTGCGGGCGCAGGCGCGCCGAGGGAAGGGCCCTCCCGGGCACGTGGCACGATTGACGGCGATGTCACCGACCACGCCCCTGCCGCAGCAAGCCGCCCCGTCCGGCCGCCGCGAGCTGCCCGAAGCCCCGTTCCTGGCCGCCGCGCGCGGCGAACGCCCGGCCCGCACGCCGGTCTGGTTCATGCGCCAGGCCGGGCGTTCCCTGCCCGAGTACCGCGCGCTGCGCGAGGGCGTGCCGATGCTCGACGCCTGCTTCGACCCCGAGATGCTCGCCGAGATCACGCTGCAGCCCGTCCGCCGCCACGGCGTCGACGCGGCGATCCTGTTCAGCGACATCGTCGTGCCGCTCAAGGCCGCGGGGGTGGACATCGACATCGTCCCCGGCACCGGCCCGGTGGTCGCGACGCCGGTGCGCGACCCGGCCGCCGTCAAGGCGCTGCCCGAGCTGGCCGCCGAGCAGGTCTCGAAGGTCGTCGAGGGCGTCGGGCTGCTGGTCGAGCGGCTCGGCGAGACGCCGCTGATCGGCTTCGCCGGCGCGCCGTTCACCCTGGCCAGCTACCTCATCGAGGGCGGGCCGAGCCGCAACCACGAGCACACCAAGGCCCTGATGCACTCGGAGCCGGCGCTCTGGCACGAGCTGGCCGGGAAACTGGCCGACACCGCGCTGACCTTCCTGCGTGCCCAGCTCGACGCGGGTGTCGACGCCGTCCAGCTGTTCGACTCCTGGGCCGGCGCGCTGTCCGAGCGGGACTACCGCGAGTTCGTCCTGCCGCACTCGGCGAAGGTCCTGGCGGGTGTCGCGGAGTACGGCGTGCCGCGGATCCACTTCGGCGTCGGCACCGGCGAGCTGCTGGCCGCGATGCGCGACGCGGGCGCGGACGTCGTCGGCGTCGACTGGCGCATCCCCCTCGACGAAGCCGTGCGCCGCCTGGGCGGCCACGCGGTCGTCCAGGGCAACCTCGACCCGGCGCTGCTCCACGCGTCGTGGCCGGTGCTCGAGGCCGAGGTCCGCCGGATCGTCGACGAAGGCAAAGCGGCCGACGGCCACATCTTCAACCTGGGCCACGGCGTGCTGCCGGGCGTCGACCCCGAGGTGCTGACCCGCGTGGTCGGGCTGGTGCACGGGCTGTGACGCGCGTCGCGGTCGTCGGCGGCGGTCTCTCCGGGCTGACCGCGGCGTACCGGCTGCGGCGCCTGCTCGGCCCCGGCGCCGAGATCGTCGTGTTCGAGAAGACCAAGACCCCCGGCGGCAAGCTGCGGACGGCCGAGCTGGCCGGCGTGCCCTACGACGTCGGCGCGGAGGCGTTCCTCGTCCGCCGTCCCGAGATGCTCGGGCTGGTCCGCGAGCTGGGCCTCGACGTCGTGCACCCGACCCAGGCCCGCGCGAAGATCCACGCCGGCGGCGGCGTCACCGGGCTGCCACCGGGCACCGTGATGGGGGTCCCGGCCTCGGCCGAATCGGTGGCCGGGGTGCTGTCGGAGGCGGGACGGCGGGCCGTCGAGGCCGAGCCGTCGCTGCCCGAGCTGCGGCTGCCGAGCGGCGACCTGCCGCTGGGGGCGCTGCTGCGCGAACGCTTCGGCGACGAGCTGGTCGACCGGCTCGTCGACCCGCTGCTCGGCGGCGTCTACGCGGGGGGCGCGGACGGCCTCGGCCTGCGCGCGACCATGCCGGGCCTGGCCGCGGCGGTGGCCGCGGGAGCCGGTTCGCTGACGGCGGCGGCCGCGGCGCAGCTGCCCGCGAACCCGTCGACGGCACCCGTGTTCGGCACCGTTCCGGGCGGCCTGGGCACGGTGATCGACCGGCTCACCGAGCGGTCCGGCGCCGACCTGCGCACCGGGCTGCCGGTCTGCGACGTCGAACGCCTCGGCACCGGCTGGCGGCTGCGCATCGGCGCGGCGCCGACCGCGCACGCGCCCGCGGACAACACGATCGAGGCCGACGCGGTCGTGCTCGCGGTGCCGGCGCCCTCGGCCCGGCGGCTGCTGGCCGAGCTGGTGCCCGCCGCGTCGGTGGCGTTCGGCGAGGTCGAGCTGGCCTCGATGGCCGTGGTCGCGCTGGCGCTCCCGCCCGGCACGCGGCTGCCGGAGGCGTCCGGGATCCTGATCGGCCACGGCGAACGCGACGCTTCGGGCAAGCCGTACGCGGCGAAGGCGTTCACGTTCTCCTCGCGCAAGTGGGCCCACTTCGGGACTGGCCCGGTGCTCGTCCGCGGCTCGGTCGGGCGCTTCGGCGAGCTGGGCGCGTTGCAGGCCGACGACGTCGAGCTGGTCCGGGTGGTCCGCGACGACCTCGCCCGGCTGACCGGGATCACCGCGGCGCCGATCGAGACGCTGGTGACGCGCTGGGGCGGCGGGCTGCCGCAGTACGGCACCGGGCACCTGGAGCGCGTCGAGCGGATCGAGAAAGCCGTCTCGGAAGTGCCCGGGCTGGCCGTCGCCGGGGCGACCCTGCACGGCGTCGGGCTGCCCGCCTGCGTCGCGACGGCGGAGGCCGCCGCGCACCGGATCGCGGCGCACCTCGCTTCGTGAGTGCTCTCACGTGCCCCGTGGCGGCGACGCCGCGGGCGCGGTGACAGGATGGATGCATGGCGCGGGTCAACCACAAAGAGCTCAACGACACCATCCGCTACACCACCTGGTCGGTCTTCCGGATCGAGCCCGGCCGGCTGGGTGAGGACCGCGGGGCCGCGGGCCGCGAGACGACCGAGTTCTTCGACGGTCTCGAGGCCAAGGGTGTCGTCGTCCGGGGTGTCTACGACGTCTCCGCGCTGCGTGCCGACGCCGACTTCATGATCTGGTGGCACGCCGAGGAGATCGAGCAGGTCCAGGCCGCCTACTCCGCCTTCCGCCGCACCCCGCTCGGCCGCGCGGCGACGCCGGTCTGGAGCCAGACCGCGCTGCACCGGCCCGCCGAGTTCAACAAGAGTCACATCCCGGCGTTCCTCGCCGGGGAAGAGGCCCGCAAGTACGTCTGCGTCTACCCGTTCGTGCGCTCCTACGAGTGGTACCTGCTGCCGGACGACGAGCGCCGCAAGATGCTCGCCGACCACGGCAAGGAAGCCCGCGACTACCCGGACGTGCGCGCGAACACCGTCGCGTCGTTCGCGCTGGGCGACTACGAGTGGATCCTCGCCTTCGAGGCCGACGAGCTGCACCGGATCGTCGACCTGATGCGCCACCTGCGCGGCACCGAAGCGCGCCGGCACGTGCGCGAGGAGATCCCGTTCTACACCGGCACCCGGGTGCCGCCCGCCGAGCTCGTCGCGGCCCTCCCGTAGTGCGCGAGGCAGTCGAGGGCGTCTGGGCCGCCCTCACCGGTTCGCAGCCGGGGCCGTTCGAGCTGACCGGAACCGAAGACGTCCTGCCCGGGCCGTACCGGGTGGCCGAGGCGGCTTCCGCGTCGATCGCGGTGGCCACCCTGGCCGCCGCGGAAATGCTGAAGCTGCGCGACATCGACCCCGGCGTCGTCACGGCGGACACCCGCCACGCGGCGGCGGCGTTCCACAGCGAGCAGCTGCTGCGGGTGGACGGCGTCGGCGCCGAGTCGATGTGGGCGCCGCTGTCGGGCAACTACCGCGCGGCCGACGGCTGGGTCCGCCTGCACTGCAACTACCCGCGTCACGAAGCGGCGGTCTGCTGGGGCCTCGGCGTGCCGGGGAGCCGGGAAGCGGTCGCGAAGGCCGTCGCCGGACGCCGTGCGCGGGAGGTCGAGCACGCCGTCGTCTCCGCCGGGGGAGCGGCCGCCGAGCTGCGCTCGCCCGAGGACTGGGCCGCCCACCCGCAGGGCGCCGCCGTGGCTTCGCTGCCGCTGGTGGACCTCGCGCCGGTCGGTGCGGCGCCGAAGCGGACGTTGTTCTACTCGGACCGTCCCCTGGGTGGGGTCCGGGTGCTGGAGCTGACACACGTGCTCGCCGGGCCGGTCGCCGGCCGGGTGCTGGCCGCGCACGGCGCCGACGTCCTGCACGTCGGCGCGGCGCACCTGCCGCGCGTCGAGGCGCTGGTGCGCGACACCGGCCAGGGCAAGCGTTCGGCGTTCGTCGCGCTGGACACCGAGGGCGGCCGCGCGCGGCTGAAGAAGCTGATCAGCCGGGCGGACGTGCTGGTGCAGTCGTTCCGGCCGGGCGCTCTCGAGCGGATCGGCTTCGGCGCGGAGGAGCTGGCCGAGCTGCGGCCGGGCTTGGTGATCGCGGACCTGAGCGCGTACGGCTGGGCAGGCCCGTGGGCGCGGCGCCGCGGGTTCGACAGCCTGGTCCAGATGTCCGACGGCATCGCGTTTTCCCCGGACGGACCATCGCCTTTGCCGGTCCAGGCGCTGGACCACGCGACGGGCTGGCTCGCGGCGGCGGCGATCATGACGGCCCTGCGCCACCAGGTCACCGACGGCGGCACCTGGCGCGCCCGGCTGTCCCTGGCGGGCACCGGCCGGTGGCTGGATTCACTGGGGCGCAAGGATCCCACGGCGTCCGAAGTGGACTACAGCGACCTGCTGGAGGAGGCGGACAGCGGCTACGGCCGGCTGACGCGGGTCCGGATGGCCGGCGGGCTGCCGGGCGCCGAGCCGCACTGGGACTTCGGGACCCGGCTGCCGGGTGTCGACAAGCCGACCTGGAACCCCTGACGCAACCCCCGCCACTCCCAAGGGGGTGCCCCTATGCGGTTGTCCAGCCGCAGCAGGGGCCTCGTCGGTCGCGGGTGCCGTTTCGGAGCAGGGCGTAGAGGACGTCGCAGCGGTGGCGGCCCAGGCAGATGAGGGCGGCGTTGTGTTCCTTGCCCTCGGCGCGTGTGCGGTCGTAGTAGGCCCTGCTGATCGGGTCGGGACGGGGCTCGCAGCCCTATCAGGGGCCCTCGGTGCCACCAGACCCGGTGATACCACCCCGGATCATGGGTTCGACCGGGGCGGCCGACGAAACGCCTCGTCCGAGCCTGGTTGTCCACAAGGCGGCGCAGTTGTGGACTAACGGCGGCGGAGGCGGGAAACCAGGCTCCGCCGCGGCTTCGGCAGGTGCCCGCGCGCGACCAGCCACGTCACGAACTCGTCCGCGTAGGCCCCGGACCGTTCGGTGTCGCGCTTCGGCCGGGCCGCGTTGAACTCCGCGAACAGCGGCCCGAACCGTTCGCCGAGGGCCTCGGCCAGCTCGGGGCGCTGGTAGGCCAGCACCTTCCCGTGCTTGCGGCGCAACACGTTCGCCTCCACGCGCAGCCGGGACGCGTCGAAGCCGGCCGGTGCCGGGCCGTCCGCCAGCAGCGCCTGCAGCAGCTCCGCCTGCCGGCGGGCCAGCTCCTCGCGGCTCACCCCGTCACCGCCGCCCGCAGGGCCGCCAGCTCCGCGGCCAGCTCGTCGTCGGTCGGGTAGTCGTCGTCGCGCTCCAGGAGCACGCCCGGCGGGTCCGTGCGGCGCCGCAGTTCCGCCAGCAGTGCCAGGACTTCCGGCAGCACCGGGTGGGCGTGCGTGTCGTGGTAGACGCCGTCACGCTCGATGCCGCCCGCCATGTGCACGTACGCCAGCCGTTCCCACGGGATGCCGTCGAGGAACGCCACCGGGTCGGTGCCGATGTTGCGGGCGTTGGCGTACAGGTTGGCGACGTCGATGATCAGCCGGCAGTCCGTGCGTTCGGTGAGCTCGGTCAGGAACTGCTCTTCGGTGAGCTCGGCGTCCGGCCAGTCCAGCACCGCGGCGATGTTCTCCAGCGCCAGCGGGACGTCCACGATGGACTGGGCCAGCCGGACGTTCGCCACCAGCACGTCCAGGGCTTCGCGGGTGCGGGGGAGCGGCATCAGGTGCCCGGAGTCGAGCCCGCCCGCGCGGACGAAGCACACGTGGTCGCTGACCAGCGGCGCGTCCAGCGCCCGCGCCACTTCGGCGAGGTGCTGGACGCGCCCGGTGTCGAGGGGTTCGGCGCCGCCGAGCGACAGCGAGACGGCGTGCGGCAGCACCGGCAGGCCGCGCTTCCGCAGCGCCACGAGCGTCTCCGGCAGGTGGTCGGCGTGCAGGTTCTCGGCGACGACCTCGACCCAGTCGACGCCCGGCAGCCGCGCGATGGACAGGTCCAGCTCGTGCCGCCAGCCGATGCCGATGCCGAGCTCACCCACCGCAGCCCCCTCCACCGCAGCCGCCGCCACCGCACGAAGAGCCGCTGCTGCACGACGAGCTGCTGCAGGACGACCCGCCCGACGACCCGCCACCGCCGAAGGACGTCACCGGCGGCATCAGGGCCGCGCTCAGCTCCTCGTCCGGGTACATCGCCCAGCCGCCCAGGGCGACCGCGGCCGCGGCCCCGCCGAGCAGCACGCCGCCCGCCAGCATCCCGGCCGGCACCGGCCCGCTCGCCGCGGACCGTGCCTGGCCGAGCAGGCGGTGCCCCGCCGCCGACGGCTGCCGGGCCCCGGTCTTCGACCGCCGGACCGCGGCCACGAGCGTCAGCACGGCCGCGACCACCACCAGGAACACCAGGATCCCGACGGGACGGCCCAGGGAGATGCCGTTGGCCAGCCGGACCACGCCGAGGACCAGCACGGCCAGCTGCAGGACGAGCCCGAACGTCCGCGCCTGCCGCTTCGGGGCCGCCGAGGCCAGCAGCCCCCGCTGCTCGAGGCCGTCCTCCAGGGCACGCATGGTCGCGGAGCCGCGGACCTGCGCGCGGATCGCCGAGGTCGTCTTCAGCTGCGCGACGTCGAAGACCGCCTGCTCCAGCGGCTCGGATGGCCGCGTCCCCGCCTGGCTGATCTGCTTGTAGCTGTTGACGCGCAGCTGCCCGCGGTCCACCAGCGCGGCGATCGCCGTGTCGACGGCCCGGTCGGGGCCGCCGGCGAGGAACGCGAGCTGGTAGACGGTCGGCTGCGGGCCGGGCAGCGCGGAGTCCGCGCGGGCCGCACGGCTGTTCGCGACGCCCGAGACGACGACGCGGACCAGCAGCACGGCGATGAGCAATGCGATGTAGAGGACCACGAAATCCGGTCCGGAGATGCCCCACGGGTCGTCCATCGCCCGTCTCCCCTCAGTGAGTTGCCGTTACCGTAGCTGTGAGACGCACGCGCTCGCGTCGGCGTTTCAACCGCCGCACCCCCCGCCGCCACCGCCTCCGCAGCCGCCGCCCCCGCCACCGCAGGAGCTGCCGCCACCGCCGCACGAGCTGCCGCCGTAGTAGCCGACGGCTGCCCCGCCCCCGGCTCCGGCGAAGCGACTGCGCGGACGGTGGGCGTAGGCCCGCGCCGCCTGCTGCGTGGCCCGGCCGACGGCCAGCCGGACGTCCTTCTCGGGGTGCGCTTCGAAGCCGCCCGCCGCGACCGCGCCGGCCGGCCCCGCGACGAGCGTGCCGGCGCGGCGCGCCTCTTCGACGGCCGCCCGGCCGGCCGCGGTGGCCTTGACGGGCGGGGAGTTCCGGGCCTTGACGGTCACGGCGACGGCCACCACGACGCCGACCGCGAGCAGGCCGAGCAGGTACCCCACCGGGTGCCCGGTGCTCGCCCCGGCGATCAGCCGGACCACGCCGAAGACCACCAGCAGCCAGTACGCCACCGCGGTGCTCACCCGGGTCGAGCGGACCTTCCGCGCGTCGGCGAGCAACCCCCGGCCGGTCAGCGCGGTCTCCAGCTCCCGCAGCGCCGGGTGGTCGGCGACGGTCGCGCGCACCCGCTCGACCGAGGAGCCGTGCTTGCCGACCTTGAGCACCGCCGCGCGGCCCAGGTCGTCGGAGGCCGAGCCCTTGACGCGGGAAAGCCGGCCGGTGCCGTCGATCCGGACGGTCTGCTGGTCCAGCAGCCGCGCGATGACGACCTCTCCGGCACGCGTGCGGCCGCCGGTCAGCATCGCGAGCTCTTCGGCCGACTGCGGCGAGCCGCCGCCCCGGCGGCCGCGCCGCAGAACGAGCGTGCGCAGCGCGGCGTACAGCGCCGGCAGCACCAGCAGGCCCAGGTAGAGGCCCGCGAAAACCGGTCCGGGAATGCCCCAGGTGTCGGTCATGACTCCGCCCTCCCTCGTCCGTGTGCGGAGACTACGTTCGAGGAAGGGCGGTGGTTGTCGGCTTGAGGTGGATTTAGGCTGCTGGTTCTTACGCCTCGGGTACCAGTTTCAACGAGATCGAGTTGATGCAGTAGCGCTGGTCGGTCGGGGTCGCGTACCCCTCGCCCTCGAAGACGTGCCCGAGGTGGCTGTGGCAGGAGCCGCAGAGCACCTCGATCCGCTTCATGCCCATCGTGCGGTCCTCGCGCAGCAGCACGGCGTCGGAGTCGGCCGGGTCGTAGAACGACGGCCAGCCGCAGTGGCTCTCGAACTTCGTGTCGCTGCGGAACAGCTCGGCACCGCACGCACGGCACTCGTAGACGCCGGTGGTCTTGGTGTCGGTGTACTCACCGGTGAACGGCCGTTCGGTCCCCGCCTGGCGGAGGACGGCGTACTCGTCGGGACTCAGCTGCGTCCGCCACTCCTGCTCGGACTTCACGACGCGCGGGGTCGCGCCGACAACGGGTTTCATACCTTTCACCCGATCCACGTTACGCCGCGAGCCACGCGAGGGCGTGCACCACGATGTCCCATGCGGCGACTATCACCCCGAGGACGATGAGGACCACGATCAGGGCCGACACCCAGTAGCGCAGCCCGCCGAGCCGGTTGCTGGAGTCGGCGAAATCGGCCACGCCGTCCAGCGCGGCCTCGATCGTGTAGTTGGGTCCGCAGCGCTCGATCCGGTCCAGGTGCTCGGCGAACGCCCGCGCTTCGGGGTCGTAGGGGTCCAGGCCGACCAGGTCCTCGTGGAAGCGAGGATTCTGGCCCGGCAGCGAAGCTCCGTCTCCGGCCATGCCTCCACGGTAAGCCATCGGTGTCCCCCAGCCCACCAGCGGCGCGTTAAGTCTCAGAGGCCGGTGTCGGGGTTCGCGTCGAGCTTGGTGTTGCTGTCGATCATCAGCTGCCCGTTCATCAGCACGATGTGGTACGCCCGCCGGGTGCCGTTCAGCTCCATCGTCAGGTTGAGCGAGCCGTCGGCGCCGCTGCCCGCCGCCTTGGCCTGCTTCCAGCCGCTGAGCTCGCCCTTGTGGTCGTTCCAGTAAGCCGTGTACTCGGCCTGCGAGCCGTAGACTGCCTGCGCGGCCGGCGTCAACATGCTCCAGCCCGCGCCCGGGTTCGGGTAGTAGCTGTCGGTGAGCAGGCGGCCGGCCTGGCCGTAGTCGGTGATCTTGCCTTCGGACGGCGTCTGGCCCAGCTTGGCCGACGCCGGTGCGTCGTCCGAACCAGTGGACTTCGGGGGCGTCTGCCCGGCCGTGGACTGGTTCGGCGACTGCGCGTTCGTGGTGCCGCCGGTGCCGCCGCTGCTCGAGTTGAGCACCAGGAACACGATGACCGCGACCACCACGACCGCGGCACCCGCGCCGGCGAAGATCGCGTACTTGCGCTTGTTGTCCGGCTTCGAAGCGTTCGACGAGTACTGCGGGGCCCTGGCCGACGGCGCGGCCGCGGGCATCGGTCTCGGCGGGGTGTTCGGCGGCGCGGCCGGGGACCGCATCGGCATGAACGCCGCGGTCGGGCGCGGCGGGTTCGACGGCGCCTTGCCCGCGGGCACCGGCGTGCCGACCGGCGGCGACGAGGGGGCGGGCTGGTCGGTGCGCTGCCACGGCGGGCGGTCGCCGCCGTCGGCGGGGGGCCCGGCGGGCTTGCGGCCCCCGACACCCCCGGCCAGCAGCGGCGGCGACGCCGAAGCGCCGCCGGGCTCGGTGCGGGCCAGCGCGGCCAGCCGCTCGCGGGCCTCGGCCATCGACGGCCGCTCGCCCGGCTCGCTGCGCAGCAGGCTCATCAGCAGCGCGGTGGCGCCGCCCGCCTGCACCGGCGGGTTGATCTGCCCGTTCGCCGCCGCGTAGAGCAGCGCGAGCTGGTTGGTGGTGTTGCCGTACGGCGTGGTGCCCTCGATCGCCTGGTAGAGGGTCGCGCCGAGGGCGAAGACGTCGGAACTGGGCACCGGGTCGGCGCCGCGCGCCAGCTCGGGCGCCAGGTACGCCGGGGTGCCGCCGATCAGGCCGGTGGCCGTCAGCGTCATGTCGCCGGCCGCGCGCGAGATGCCGAAGTCGGTGATCTTCGCGGTGCCGGTCTCGTCGATGAGGATGTTGCCCGGCTTGACGTCGCGGTGCACGATCCCGGCGCGGTGCGCGGCGACCAGCGCGGAGGCGACCTGCTCGCCGATCCGGGCGACGCGCCCGAGGGGGAGCGTGCCCTCCTCGGCCAGGATGGTCGAGAGGCTCGGCCCGTTCAGGTACTCCATGACCAGGCACGGGTCGCCGTTGTGCTCGGCGATGTCGAACACCACGATCGCGTTCGGGTGCTGGAACCGCGCCGCGTTCTTCGCCTCGCGCATCGCGCGCTGGCGCATGTTGTCGCGTTCGGTCTCGGAGACGCCCGGCTGGGGGAGGATCTGCTTGATCGCGACGGTGCGCTCGAGGCGCACGTCGGTGGCGCGCCACACGACTCCCATGGCACCGCTACCAATGTGCTCGACGAGGCGGTAGTGCCCCGCGATCAGCTGACCGGTGTCGATGGCGACTGCTCCTGACGAAATTCCCGGTGATTGGTGGCCCTGCTCAGCGCGTTTCCGCTTCGCGCACCCGATCGAGTGTAGCGGTCGGCCGTGTGCTGTTCGCGTCAGCCAGCCGGTCGGGCGGGCTCCGGTTCGGGGACCGGTGCCGCCGGTGCCCGTTTCTTGAACACCTTGACCAGCCCGATCGCTCCGGCCAGCGCGAACACGCCGTAACAGACGAGCAGCGCGGGCGGCGTGTCGCCGGTGAGCGCGTCGCCGAGGACGACCACGGCGACGGTGCCGGGCACGCTGCCCAGCAGCGTACCGGCCAGGTACGGGCCGAGCCGCACCGAGGACACCCCGCAGAGGTAGCTGAACGGCGCGAACGGCACGACCGGGATCAGCCGCAGCGAGGTGACCGCCAGGACACCGCCGCCGGAGAGGCGGTCGTTGACCGTCTTCACGGCCGAGCGGTGCAGGTGCCGGGTGACCAGGTCGCGGCCGAGCAGGCGCGCCAGGCCGAACGACAGGCCGGCCGCGATGGTGGTGGCGACCAGCCCGATCGCGATCCCGGCCGCGGTGCCGACCAGCAGGCCGGCGGCCAGGTTGAACACCGTGCGCGGGATCGGCGCGACGGTGAGCAGGGAGTACGCGACGAGCAGCACGAGCGGGGTGGCCGGGCCGGTGGCCGCCGCCCACGCGCGCAGGTCGGCCGGGCCGGGGATCGGCAGGAGCACCGCGGCCGCCACGAAGAGGGCGAGCACGGCGAGCGCGACGATCAGCTTGGTGCGGCCGGACACCCGCTCCAGCCTACAGACGACGGCACGTCGCCGGACGACGGCGGGCGCGATCGCCGCTAGGTTGGCCGCATGCCCAAGCACGGTGACCCGGTCGAGTACGAGGTGGGCGGGCGCACGGTCCGCGTCTCGAGCCCGGACAAGGTGTACTTCCCCCAGCGCGGCATCACGAAGCGGCAGGTCGTCGAGCACTACATCACCGTCGGCGGACCGCTGCTGCGCGCGATCGGCGAGCGGCCGACGACGCTGAAGCGCTACGTCGACGGCGTCGAAGGGGAGTGGTTCTACGCCAAGCGCGTGCCGAAGGGCGCGCCGGACTGGCTCGAGACCGCCGAGATCACCTTCCCGTCGGGCCGCAAGGCCGCCGAAGTCTGCCCGACCGAGCCCGCCGTGTTCGCGTGGGCGGCGAACCTGGGCACGTTCGACTTCCACCCGTGGCCGGTCCGCCGCGCGGACGTGGACCACCCGGACGAGCTCCGCATCGACGTCGACCCGCCGGACCGCGCCGGGTTCGCCGACGCGGTCGAGGTCGCCCTGGTGGTCCGCGAAGTGCTGGCGGACGCCGGCCTGACGGGCTACCCGAAGACGTCCGGGGGCCGCGGGGTGCACGTGCTGGTGCGGCTGCGGCCGGAGTGGGACTTCGTCGGCGTCCGCCACGCGGTGATCGCGCTCGGCCGCGAGGTCGAGCGGCGCGTCCCGGACAAGGCGACGATCGCGTGGTGGAAGGAGGAGCGCGGCGGCCGCGTCTTCCTGGACTACAACCAGGCGGCCCGCGACCGGACGGTGGCCTCGAGCTGGTCGGTCCGCGGCACCCCGCGCGCGACGGTGTCGACGCCGCTGACCTGGGACCTGCTGCCCGAGGTCGACGCGGACGACTTCGACGTGCTGACGATCCCGGAGTTCCTAGCCGAGCACGGCGACCTGCACGCCCCGATGGACGCGGAGGCGTTCGGCCTGGAGAAGGCGCTGGAGTGGTACGACCGCGACCTGCGCGACCACGGGCTCGGGGACATGCCGTACCCGCCGGATTACCCCAAGATGCCGGGCGAGCCCAAGCGGGTCCAGCCGAGCAAGGCCCGCAACGACTGAAACGGACCGCGTCACTCAGCGGCACCGGAATGCCCGTGATCGACACGAGCTGTAATGGACGCCACAGCCGTGCCGATCGTCACCGGCCGGTCCGAAAACGCCCGAATACGCGCTCGTGCAATGCGCGGCGTAAACCCGGAGTGAGCGATCAAGCGCGTGCTGTCGCCTTTCGGGTCACGAATGCCGCACGGCCGCCGCCGGGATCACGATCTTCGGCTTCGAGCGCGTAACGTGCGGTCCCGAATCGACGACTCCCCGGGGACATGTCCCGGGGGCGAGTCCGAGGGAGGCCGTGCGTGGACGACCTGATCGCATTCCTCGCCGCGCGGGTGGGTGCCCGGCAGGCGATGATCATGCAGGCCGTCAACAAGTCGAAGGCCGGCGACGCGATGAACCGCGGCGAGACGAAGGTCGCCGTGGAACAGAAGATCCGCGGGCTGACCGACCTCGACCTCGACGCGGTCAACCAGATGATCAACGAGATCGAGGCGACGCGGCGGATCCTGCTCGCGCACCGCACCACGGTGTCGGAGAAGGTGCCCGGTTTTCCGCTCTACGGCAGCGAATACTGGTGTGAGACCTGCCACGTGCCCGCCGACGAGGCCGGCTCCAACTGGTGCCTCACGCTGCGCCTGCTGGCCCTGCCCTACACCGACCACCCGGACTACAGCGAGCGCTGGCGCCCCTGACGGGAATCCCGTCCCGCGCCGGGCGTTGCACCCGGGGTGAGGTTCTCCGTGCTCGACCGTTCGCCCGTGCGGCGCGGCGGCGGGACCGCGCAGGCACTGCGGGACACCGTCGGCTTCGCCGCCGACGTCGAACGGCTGGGCTACCACCGGTTCTGGGTGTCCGAGCACCACGGCGTGCCCGGCGTCGCCGGGTCCGCGCCGACCGTGCTGGCCGCCGCCGTCGCGAGTGCGACGTCGCGGATCCGCGTCGGCACCGGCGGGGTGATGCTGCCGAACCACCGCCCGCTGGTCGTCGCGGAGCAGTTCGGTGTCCTGGAAGCCCTGTACCCGGGCCGGATCGACGTGGGGCTGGGACGGTCGGTCGGCTTCACCGCGGGCGTCCGCGAAGCACTCGGCCACGGCAAGGAAGCCGCCGACGACTTCGGCGCGCAGATCCGGGAGCTGCTCGGGTTCTTCACCGGCTCGTCCCCGTACCCCGGGGTGCACGCCTACCCGGCCGAAGGGCTGCGCGTACCGCCGTTCCTGCTGGCCACCGGGTCCGGCGCGGACCTCGCCGCGGAGCTCGGGCTGCCGCTGGTGATCGCGCCAGTGCGCGGCGAACGCGCGCTGGCCGAAGCCGTGACGCGCTACCGCGACGGCTTCCGGCCTTCGGAGTGGGCGAGCGAGCCGTACGTCGTGGTGTCGTCGGCGATCGCCGTGGCGGACTCGGCGGCCGACGCGCGCCGGCTCCTCGTTTCCGAGGCGTGGGCGACGGTCTACTCGCGCTCCCACGGCGTCTTCCCGCCCCTGGACCCGCCCGCGGAAGTCTTGGCGCTGCCGATGACCGACCGCGAGCGCCGCCGGCTCGACGAGACGCTGGCCGGTCAGATTTCCGGCACGCCGTCCGAAGTGGAGGGCCGGCTCGGGACGCTCGTCGAGGCCGCGGGGGCCGACGAAGTCCTCGTGACGACCGCGGCGTACGACCAATCCGCGCGCCTCGATTCTTTCGCGGCACTCGCCGATCTCGCAGGGCTTCGCGTCCCCATTTCGTGATTCGACACCGAATTGCCGACCTACCCGGTGGGAATATTACGGCGCATATTTCCCCGGCCACCGGGGTACGGTTTCCGGGTGACTGCCGGGTCGGCCTCGAGCCGTGAGCAGACGGGGTACCCGGCCGAGCCGTGACCTCCGGGCGGGCCCGTGGTCCGCCGCCTCCGCACGTACTTCCGTCATCGGGACGTGCGCGGGAAGGAGGTGAATCGCATGTCCGATTTCTCGGAGTTCGTCGCGGCCCACGCCGAGGGCGGGGTGCTCGACGGCGTCGTGGCGCGGGTGCTGCCCTTCGGCGCGTTCGTCGAAGTCGCCCCCGGCGTCCACGGGCTGCTGGTGACCGAAGCCGCCCCGGAGCCGGGAACCCGGCTGAGCGTCCGCATCGACCGCGTCGACGTGGAACGCCGCCGGTTCAGCCTGGTCAGGGCGTGAGGTGAGCCGGGTGAGGCAGGGCGCCCTGCCTCACCCGAGCACCGCCGCGGCGATCTCCGCCGCCACTCCGGCGGGCGGCTTCTCGTGCGTGTCGACCACGGTCGCGGACCGGCGCAGCCACGGCAGGGCCTCGCCGTAGCGCTCGATGTGGTCGAGCCGCCATTGCCGGGCCACGGTGTCTTCGGAGCCGTCGATCCGTCGATCCGGCGGCGCAGCTCGTCAGGCGAGGCGTGCAGGAAGGACTGCTTCACCCAGGGTGCCCGCGTGCTCGTGGATCCGCGCGGTGTTCTCGACGACCAGTTGCCGCCACAGCGGCAGGTGCTGGAAGTCGCCGGCGGGCTCGGGGAACGCCGTGCGCAGCAGGTAGCCGACGAACTCCGTGTCGAACGTCCTGGCGCCGAGCAACGCCGCCAGTGCGCGCGCGGTCGTCGTCTTGCCCGCGCCGAACGTGCCGTTCAGCCAGACGATCACCCGAGCACGAACGGCAGCCGTGCGGCCAGGTCGCCCAAAGCCTCGCGCTCGTCTTCCGTGGGAGCACGACGGCCCGTCGCGACCAGCAGTGCGTCCGTGTCCGAGAACGACTCCGGGAACGCCTGGCCCGCGATCTTCTCCAGCGTCTCCCGGGACCGCGCGAGTCCCTCCGCGGGCGGACCCGGCACCGACGTCACGTGCGCCACCAGGTCCAGGTGGTGCAGCGTCCACTCCAGCACGTACGCCGCCAGGTAGTCGCCCGCCGTGAGGACCATGTCCTGCGTCGACACCCGCGTGGCCGGGTCGGCCAGGTCCGCCGCCCGGCCCGCCGCCGCGCCGACGTCGTCCAGGTGGAACTTCAGCAGCGCCGGGTCCTCGTAGGCCGCCGCGAGCCGGACGATCAGGGCGTCCAGGGGGTCTTCGCCCGAGGGGAGCGTGTTGGCGAGGGCCCAGTACGTCACCGAGTCGTGCGTCACGGCCGAAGAAGCCGGCGTGACCAGCGTGATCAGGACGTCCTGCGCGTCGATCACCAGGTGGCACACCAGGTCCCGGACCAGCCAGCCCCGGCAGCCCGACGGCTTGGCGAACTCCGATGAAGGCAAGGACTCGACCGCGGCGCGCAACGCCGCCCACGTGCGCGAAAAGAGATCCACCACGGCGAAGCTAGCAGGGTCGGAGCCGCAGCTGCAGCTGAGTGAGGATGCGCTGCGCGGGGTCGTCGAAGTCCACACCGGACACTTCGGCGGCCCGCCGGACGCGGTAGCGCACGGTGTTGGGGTGGATGTTCAGCGCGCGGGCCGCCGCCCGGACGTCGCCGAACGCATCCAGCCAGGCCAGCACCGCCGGCACCAGGATGCCGCCGTGCTCGGCGTCGTGCTCGGTCAGGGCCGTCAGCCGCGGGTCGCGGATGCGCGGCTGCCCGCCCAGGAACGCCAGGACTTCCGAGAGCAGCACCTCCGCGCGGACGTCGGCCAGGGACGCGACGTCGGCGGGCCAGTGCCCGCGGGCCATCGCGGCCAGGACGCGGTCGGCGTCCCCGCGGGAGGCGGCGGCGTCCGACAGCCGGGGCACGACGCCGCCGAGGGCCGCCCGCACCGGGACGTCCAGGTGCCGCCGGGCCGTGCCGGCGATCTCGCGGGCCAGGGCCAGCACCGCCGCGTCCGAATGCTCGGGCAGGTCCGGCAGCAGCGCGTAGACGCGGCCGCCGACCACGCTCACCAGCGCGCTGCGCCGGTAGGCCGCGGTGTGGACGGCGATCAGGTGCACCAGCTCGGCCCGCCGCAGCTGCCGGTTGTCCGGGCGGTCCAGGGAAAACGCCAGCACCTGCGCCGGCCGGGACGGGTCCGCGCCGATGTCGTCGGCGACGCTCTCGGCGTCCAGCCGCCCTTCGAGCAGGCTCGCCAGGAGGTCTTCGCGCAGCCGCAGCTCGGGACTGGGCAGTGTGCGCGCGCGGATCAGCTGGGGTGCCAGGGCTCGGCTCGCGCCCAGCAGGGCCGTCTCGGCGCGTTCGGTGAGCGGCTGGGTGCCCTCCTGGACCCAGATCGTGCCGAGCGGCTGCTTGCCCGCGTGGATGCCCGCCGCGATGCGCCGGCGGATGCCCAGCTCGGGCCGCTCGTCGATGCGCACGATCCCCTCGCCGGCGCGAAGCCGCTGGTAGACGCCCCATTCGCGCAACATCGCGAGGTAGCGTTCCGGGCCTTCGCGGCCGAGGATCGACAGCCGGCGCAGCTCGTCGACCTCGTCGCCCGCGCGCGAGTAGGCCAGCACGCGGTTGGCCGTGTCCTCGATGCTGACCAGGCCGCCGGTGAGCGTCGCGATGGTCTGGGCCAGGGCGAACAGGTCGCCGAGGACCTCGCCGCTGGCGGCCTCGCCGCCCGCGCGGGCCGCCTCGACGACGCCGCGGGCCAACGATTCGACCTGCTCCCAGCGGGCCTCCGCGCCGACGGTCAGCAGCGCGACACCCGCGTCCGCGGCGACGTCCGCGCCCGTCGCGCCCTTGACCGCCACCGCGGCCGCCCCGCCGCGCCCGGCCGCCCGGATCGCGGGCGCCGCCGCCCGGCCGCGGGCGCCGATCACCAGCACCAGGTCGCCGGGGGAGGCTTCGAGGGGGTCTTCGGGGTCGAGGATGACGACGTCGTCGACCGGGACGCCGAGGCCGTGCGGGGCCACGACGACCTCCACCAGGGGCTCGCCGAGCGTCGCCAGCACGTGCCGCAGCGAGGTCATCGTCGAGTTATCCGATCGGCCAAGATCATACGGGCGATTTTAGCCGCTCGAACAAGCCGCTGGGCGGTGTCCGGAGTTACCGTTCGGGCATCCAGCCGGAAAGCAGAGGAGCCGCCGTGGACGCCGTGACCCAGACCCCCGCCCCGAAGAACGAGCCGGTGCTGACGTACGCGCCGGGCAGCGCCGAGCGCGCCGAACTCGAGGGTGCGCTCAAGCGGCTGGGCCAGGCGGAACCGATCGACCTGACCGTCACCGTCGGCGGCGAGCAGCGCCCCGGTGGCGGCGAGAAGATCGACGTCGTCCAGCCGCACAACCACCAGCACGTGCTGGGCACCATCCACAGCGCCACGCAGCAGGACGCCACCGACGCCATCGCGGCGGCCGCGAAGGCCGCGCCGGAGTGGCGCGCGCTGTCCTACGACGACCGCGCCGCCATCCTGCTGCGCGCCGCCGACCTGCTCACCGGCAAGTGGCGCGCCACGCTCAACGCCGCCACCATGCTCGGCCAGTCCAAGACCGCGACCCAGGCCGAGATCGACTCCGCCTGCGAGCTCGCCGACTTCTGGCGCTTCAACGTCGAGTTCGGCCGCCGCGTCCTCACCGAGCAGCCGATCAGCTCGCCCGGCGTGTGGAACCGGATGGAGCACCGCCCGCTGGAGGGCTTCGTCTACGCGATCACGCCGTTCAACTTCACCGCGATCGCCGGCAACCTGCCCACCGCGCCCGCGCTGATGGGCAACACGGTGCTGTGGAAGCCGTCGCCGACGCAGTCGTTCGCCGCGCACCTGACCATGCGGCTGCTGGAAGAGGCGGGCATGCCGCCGGGCGTCATCAACCTGCTGCCAGGTGACGGCAAGGCCGTCTCCGAGGTCGCCCTGACCCACCGCGACCTGGCCGGCATCCACTTCACCGGCTCGACCGCGACGTTCCAGCACCTGTGGAGCACGGTCGGCGCGAACATCGCGGGCTACCGCTCCTACCCGCGGCTGGTCGGCGAGACCGGCGGCAAGGACTTCGTCCTGGCGCACCCGTCGGCCGACCTCGACGTCCTGCGCACCGCGCTCGTCCGCGGCGCTTTCGAGTACCAGGGCCAGAAGTGCTCCGCCGCTTCGCGCGCGTACGTCCCGCGCAGCCTGTGGAACCAGCTGAAGGACGGCCTGGTCGCCGAGACCGAGGCCCTGTCCTACGGCGACGTCACCGACCTGTCGCACTTCGGCGGCGCGGTGATCGACGCGCGTGCGTTCGCCAAGCACACCGCGCTGTTCGAGCGCGTCGCGTCCGACGACTCGGTCGAGGTGCTCACCGGCGGCACGGCCGACGACAGCGTCGGCTACTTCGTCAAGCCGACGATCCTGGTGTCGGACAACCCGAAGCACGAGATCTTCTCGACCGAGTACTTCGGCCCGATCCTCTCGATCCACGTCTACGACGATGCCGACTTCGACGCCGTGCTCAAGCTCGTCGACGAGACGGCCGCGTACGCGCTGACCGGCGCGGTCATCGCCAACGACCGCGCGGCCGTGGCGAAGGCGTCCGAGGCGCTGCGGTTCGCCGCGGGCAACTTCTACGTCAACGACAAGCCGACCGGTGCCGTCGTCGGCCAGCAGCCCTTCGGTGGCGCGCGGGCCTCGGGCACCAACGACAAGGCGGGCTCGATCTTCAACCTGCAGCGCTGGACCAGCCCGCGCTCGGTGAAGGAGACGTTCGTGCCGCCGACCTCCGTGCGCTACCCGCACCAGGGCTGAGAGGGAGACCGTCATGTTGCGTGCCCCGTTGCTCGCCGCCGCCCGGTCGCGGCGCATCCGAGCGCTCGTCGAAGCCGTGCCCGCCACGCGATCCGTGGTGCGCCGGTTCGTCGCCGGGTCCGAGACCGCCGACGCCGTCCGTGTCGCCCGGGAACTGGCCGCGGACGGCCGCCGGATCACCCTCGACCACCTGGGCGAGGACACCACGGACGCCGCGCAGGCCGCGTCGACCGTCGCGGCCTACGAAGCCGTGCTGTCGGCGCTGGCGGCCGAAGGGCTGGCCGAGGGCGCGGACGTCTCGGTGAAGCTGTCGGCGGTCGGGCAGTTCCTGCCGTCGAACGGCGAGGACGTCGCCTTGGAGAACGCGCGGAAGATCTGCGCGGCGGCCGAGGCGGTCGGCGCGACCGTGACGCTCGACATGGAGGACCACACCACCACGGACTCGACGCTCGGCATCCTGCGCGAGCTGCGCGGCGAGTACCCGTGGGCCGGCGCGGTGCTGCAGGCGTACCTGCACCGGACCGAGGCGGACTGCCGCGCGTTGGCGGGCCCGGGCTCCCGGGTCCGGCTGTGCAAGGGCGCGTACGCCGAGCCGGAGTCGGTGGCGTTCCAGGAGAAGTCCGAAGTGGACAAGTCGTACGTCCGCTGCCTGCGCGTCCTGATGGCGGGCCAGGGCTACCCGATGGTGGCTTCGCACGACCCGCGGATGATCGAGATCGCCGGCGCGCTGGCGATCGAGAACGGGCGCAAGGACGACGACCACGAGTTCCAGATGCTCTACGGCATCCGGCCGGAGGAGCAGGCGCGGATCGCGGGTGCGGGCTCGCGCATGCGCGTCTACGTGCCCTACGGCGACGAGTGGTACGGCTACTTCATGCGGCGGCTGGCCGAGCGTCCGGCGAACCTCGCGTTCTTCCTGCGCGGACTCGCGACCCGGTCCTGAACCACGACGAAGGCCGCCCCGGTTGCCCGGGGCGGCCTTCGCTGCTTCGTGGTGGGAAGTCGTCAGGCCTGTTCGGCGGCCTCGGCCTCGGCGGCCTTGCGCTTGACCTCGTCCATGTCGACCTCGCGAGCCTGCTTGATGAGCTCTTCGAGGGCGGGCTCGGGCAGCGCGCCCGGCTGGGCGTAGATCAGCGTCCTGTCGCGGATGATGGCCAGCGTCGGGATGGAGCGGACGTCGAAGGCGGCGGCGAGCTGCTGCTGCGCTTCGGTGTCGACGCTCGCGAACACGAGGTCGTCGTGCTTCTCGGACGCCTTTTCGTACACCGGCGCGAACTGGCGGCACGGCCCGCACCAGCTCGCCCAGAAGTCGATCAGGACGAACTCGTTGTCGTTCACGGTCTGGTCGAAGTTCTCGGCGGTCAGCTCCACGGTGCTCATGCCCAGGTCAACGACGCGGGCGCGGCGGGAATTCCCGGGGCCGGGGTAGCGTCTGCACGAGCACAACCGGCACGAGGAGGAAACGATGGCCGACGGCGAGATCCTGGGCCGCATCGACGAGCTGATCGCGGAGGAGCACGAACTCCGGTCGCGCTCGGTGGGCGTGGGCCTGAGCGGCGGCGACAAGGATCGCCTCACCGCGGTCGAGCAGCAGCTCGACCAGTGCTGGGACCTGCTCCGGCAGCGGCGCGCGAAAACGGAGTTCCACGAGAACCCGGACGACGCGTCGGCCCGCCCGGTCTCCGAGGTGGAGTCCTACCGCCAGTAAGGCGTGCGCCAAGAGGCATCACGCGTGTCTGGAGAGGCATCACGCGTGATTGAAGGGGCATCGGCGTGATGCCCCTTCAATCACATGGAGTTGCCCCGTGGGGCCGGACACCTTGATTCCAGACAGTGGTCTGGAGGGAGGATGTCCTGGTGTCTCGCAGGTCGAAGTATCCGGAGCAGT